>DKDI01000018.1:0-53775 GCA_002449305.1 Treponema sp. UBA6852 | reverse complement strand
TAAATTACTGTTCTTATCAAAACTCGAAGTTTGGGCTATTTAATTATTTCTTTTATTTCTTCAAGAACTGAAAGCGCATTTATTCCAGTCTGAAGAGTTGAACGCAAGTTTGCTTTTCCGTCTAAAAAATCAACGGCATTTTGAATCATATTTGAAAAGTAGAAAGTTTTTTTCGGCAGACTTTCGGAACGGTCATTTAAAAGTGAATAGAATCCGCTGTAGAGAGAAGATTTTTCCCGGTGATACAATTTTAAATATCCGTTTCCAATGCAGACTCGGCCTTCTGTTCCCGTAATGGAAATTTCAAATCCAAAGAAACGTGAACGCCCGCTTATTCCAATCGTAACATCAGGGCATTTTGAAGTTGAATAATGCGCGCTGAATTGCCGGACATTTTTTTCTTCATCATGGAAAACGCCAGTAACAATAGGAAATCTAAGAAGCGAATTTACCGTTTTGATTTTTTTTTCAGAATTGTTTAATCCTGAAGCGCGGCTAAGAAGTCCGACTTTTTTTTCAGAGGGATTTTCCAAAGATATTTTTTTCAGCGTTGAAGGCAAATCATCTTCAAGAAAAAACAAAACCGCATCAACCAAATGCGTTCCATCGTGGATAAGACTGTAGGCTCCAGTTTTTTCTTCCGCCGGATTATAAACACAAAGGCTTGAGCAAAGTTCTGCCCGTATGCTTTGAATCTCTCCGATTTTTTTCATGTAGCTTTTTGCCAATTTAAAATCTTCCGCAAAACGCCGCTCGTGGTTTACAAGAACCGGCACTTGGAATTCTTTTGCAGCCTGCTGAATTTTTTCCGCTTCCGAAAGATTGAGCGCAACTGGCTTTTCCAAAATTACAAGTTTCGGCTTTGCGTGGATTGCTTCAACTGCTTCCTTTAAATGGGCATTTTCATTCACGGCGACCGTAACAATGTCTGGGCGACATCTTGCATAAAGATTCGCGCTGTCTGAATATCCAACGGCTTTTTTATTTGCGTCCTGCCATTTTGAAAGCGCAATGGAATCAGTGTCGCAACCGGCAATCAAATTTATCCGAGGATTGTTCAAAAGTGCCATTGTGTGACTGGCGGGCTGCTCGCGTTTTTTGTCAAGTCCAAGGCTGTAACCGATTCTGCCCAAGCCAACCAAAGCCGCCGTGTATTTTTGCATAAGCTAAAATCAGTCCATTAGTTTTTCGTATTTCTTTGCAAGCCTGCGGGATTTTTTTGCAGCAAGTCCGCAATAGTTCGCCGGATGCTCAAAGAAATTTTCTGGATTTTCCACTCCGAGTTTTTCAAGCTGAGCAGTTATTTTTTCAAATGCTTCTTTATGAGTCTTTAGAACTTCAAAGAATGTTTTTCCAGATTTTTCAGCTTCCAAAGTAATCTTGCGGATAACCTCGTGGCCGTCATTGATTCCAGCTTCGCCAAGCAAAATATAAGCAGGCTCGGCAAGAACTCCGCCTTTTACTTTTCCGCCGGCATTTTCAAGATTGCGCGCCATTGTTTCTTTGTCAGCCTGAAGACCCGAAACAACGCTGTTCATTCTTGCAACCGCCATTGTAAATCCTGCAACATAATCTGCCATAAATCTTTGGCTTGCGGAATTTGTAAGGTCGCGCTGATGCTCTGAAATCTGATCCATGTAAAATGTAATAACACGCGGACACATTGCCTTCCAAAGAGATTTTACGTGCTCGCTATTCCACGGATTTCTTTTTTGCGGCATTGTGCTTGAACCGACTTGAGTAGAAGCAAAATATTCAAAAACTTCTCCAATTTCTGAACGCTGAAGGTTGCGAAGATCATCTGCAAGATTCGCAATAATTCCAAACGCAACATTCATTTCCAATAGGAGGCGCAAAAGATATTCCGGCTCAACAAGCTGATTTGAATATTCGCTGGCAGAAAGTCCAAGAAATTCAACATAGACACGTTCAAGTTCTTCCGGGTCTTTTACAATCATCGAAGGTCCGTTGTAAGATCCGACAGGTCCTGCAAGTTTGCCTACAAGCTGATTCGAAAGTTCTTCTATGCGCAAAATCGATTTTCCAAGGCGGCTTACAAATTCTGCAACGCTCCAGCCAAAAGTAATAGGAACTGCGTGCTGTCCGTGAGTGCGTCCAACTTGCGGAACTTCTGCATCGCGATCTGCAATAGCGCAAAGATGTTTTTCAAGTTTTTTAAGCTCAGGAAGAACAACATTTTTTGTAACATCTCTCATTCTGCATGAAAGAGCTGTGTCAAGAATATCAACGCTGGTTGCTCCAAGGTGAACCAAAGGACCGATTTCCGCAGAAACTTTTGTCTTCATAACGTTTACAAGCGCGCGGATATTGTGCTTTGTTTTTTCCTCTTCCGCATAAACTTCAGCAGGATCAATTTCCGAAGCGACTTTATCAAGATTCTGCGCAATTTCATCTGTGAGTTTTCCGCGCAATTTTAAATGGCTTTTTACAAGGGCAGCCTCGCATTTTGCACATGAACGGATTGAGGCTTCCTCTGAAATATACTTAGAAAGACCGTTAAAAACTTCGGCCTCTGACAATGAATATCTGTGGTCGATACAAGAAATGTTTTCAAAAATGTTACGTGTTTCCATGAAAAAATATTGTAGTTTATCTTGCAATAATTTTCAATTGCGGGTTCTGCGCCGATTTTCGCGTTTTAATTTTCCGTGAACTTGAATAACTTTCTTTTTTCTTCTCCAGAAAGATTTGAATATGTGCAGCAATTTTTCAAGTCCACAAGAACAACCTGGCTTTCCACATAGCTCCAAAACTGACTTTTTTTTGCCCTGCTGAAATTGAACGCCCTGATTTTTTTTGCAAGTTCAAACGAAACGTCCTGCATTACAAAAACGCGCAAAACAACAGAACGCCTGTTTCTTGAAAAACCGTCTGCGCCGGAAAGTGTTATTTCAGGCAATCTTTGAAGTTCGGACAAAACAAAATTTTCATCATTGCAAAACGAAACTAAGCACGCTTCTTTCTGCTCAAAGCCGTCATCGTTTTTTGAAAGCGTTCCTGCAATATCGTATTCTTCGCCAAGGTAAAAAGAATCAATTTTGTAATTCTGTGAAAGTGAAGAAATCAAAAGTTCTTTGTAATTTTGAAAATTCATTTTACGCTAGCTGCAATTCTGAATCCAAAAAAATTGTAGGCTTCATTTGGATCGTAAGAGTAGCGGTCTCCTGCCGAAACAAAAAGCGTGTATTCATTCCAGCTTCCGCCGCGCATAACACGTTCCGCGCCATATTTTGGACCTGAGTATCTTTTGGACAAATCATAGGCTTCATAAGGAGCTTCCCAATCCCAGCAAAATTCAATCACGTTTCCGCTCATGTCAAAAATTCCGGCTCCATTTGGATTTCCGCTTGAAGGGCTTGGAGGTGCGCTTGTAGAAAATGGAGTTCCGGCTGTTCCAACTCGTTTCGTTCCATTTGAATTTTCAAAATACCAGGCGACTTCTTCAACTGGAACAGAAGAATCGTCTTTTCCGTTTGAATCAACTTGTCCGCTAGCCAAAGCTCCAGATTGCAGTCCGCTAGAAGTTTTTCTTGCCGCATATTCCCATTCGGTTTCAGTCGGAAGCCTGTAGCCATTGCTTTTCCAGTTGCATTCCGACAAGTCGCACGAAGCTGTATCTGTGGCGTCTTTTAAAATCTGTCCGTCGTAAAAATAGCAGGGAACTTTTCCATCCATCTCGCTGAACGCATTGCACCAGACAACGGCATCGTACCAATTTATATTTGTAACAGGCTCATAGCAGTTCATCTGAGTCGGAGCTTTTCCTCTTGAACCAGAAGAACCTTCCTGCCCGGGATTCGCAAAAACATATCCGTTTTCTTCTGCCCACAATCGCACTTTGTACCAAAGGTTGTAAGTTGTTTCGTAGCGGTTAATCTTGAATGGAAAAACTCTTCTCTTTGCAGTTACCGACTGGGAATTTTCTCCAATTATATATTCAATTTTTTTTCTTGAAGAAGCGAATTCAACAAAATCAATATCATTAAAAAAATTCTCTGAAGATTCCTGCGCAAAAATCTGTGCCGCTGCAAAAAAAATCAATGCAAAAATTTTTGTAAATTTCATTTTCTTTTCTCCGCTATTTTTTCCTGTTTTTTTATGTAGCGTCTTTGCTTTCGTTCCGCGCGCCGGGCTTTAAATGAAATTCTTTTTCTTGCTTCAACAGACGGAGTAAGACGGCGTTTCATAAACATAAAATATCCAAACACGGAAGTAAAAACGCAAAGTCCCGCAATCGCAACAGCGCCAATCCATTTTGAAGTCGCCCAAGGAAGAGGAACATTTATTCCAAAATAGCTTGTTACCAAAGTCGGAAGCATAAGCACAAGGTTCCAGGCGGTCATTGTTTTCATAACGATATTCAAATTGTTCGACAAAACCGAAGCAAAGGCATCGTTCATTCCTGCCATAATATTCGTGTAAGTTCCAGCCATGTCCAAAGCCTGCTTGTTGTCAATTTCAACGTCATCAATCCAGTCCTGATCTTCTTCATCCAACTTGATAATTTTTGTCTTGCGGAGTTTTTCCAAAAGCATCTGGTTGCTTTTTAGAGATGTTGTAAAAAACACAAGCGATTTTTGAATGTTTAAAAGCTGAATCAATTCATGGTTCTGAACAGAGCGTAGCATTTCATTTTGAATTGTTGTGGCGCGCCGGTTAAGTTCTTTCAAGTAGCGCAAAAACGTAAGATCTGCGCGAGACATAAAGCGAATCGTAAAAGCCGGAAAATCGTTAAGTGAAAGCTCTTTGATTCTGTTTGCGGCAAAATCTTTTAGAACCTCGCAGTCAGTCCAGCAAATTGTTATAAAAAATTTGTCGAATGTAATTATTCCCAACGGAGCTGTAAAATAGCTTACATCGTCTCCCGGAGAAAAAACAGGAAGCTTTATAATTGTAAAAGTATATCCAGTGTCATCATTCCGTTCAATTCGGGAAAGTTCGTCCGGGTCAAGAATATCAAGCATGTTTTCAGAATCGATTCCGTAAGTTTCTTCAAGCTCGCGGATGTCGTCTCTTGTAACAGATCTTGCATCAACCCAAGTGTTCATTTCCGGGACAAGCTCTTCTTTTTCCTTGCTTACAAGTTTTCCGTTTTCCTGCTGCCAATATGTAATCATAGCAAATCCCCGCTAAAAGGCAGCTCCCAAAATTCTATGCAAGCAAAACAGAAACTGCCGTAATTTTTTCTAATCTACGTTGATAACAACTGCCGCTATCCATAACCAACTCTATTTTAGTTTGAAGGCAAATTTTTTACAATCTTTATGATGTAAAGCTCAACGTATCTTTTTAAAGCCGGATGATTTTTTATTTTCATCATGCTTGGAGTGTCAACCAAAGATTCCGCAAGACGCCGAATTCGCTCCGCATTGAAAGTGTCAGCTTTTAAAGTACGCAAAACTTTTCTGAAATAATCGCGGATTAAAGAATTGACATCCTCGCCAAGATTTTCGTAATTCTGCTTTCCGATTCTGTCATTCCATTCGTGCATATAGCCTTTTAGTTCACGGTCCAAAGTGCTGCTTTCCGGAACAAATTCTTTTTCAATTTCAACAGCAAGTTTTCTTAGTTCTCTGCGCCTTGTATTTTTTGGATCTATGCTGTCATCTTCATCGCGGCGTTTTAAAATTTCGCTTTCTTTTTCTTTTAGTTCATTTTGAATTTTTAAAGCTGCGGAAGCTTCTTTTCTTGCTTTTGGCTTAGGCTTTTTAAACAAAAGCTTCATTATAAATGAAACAATCGGCATTGCGTACCAGAACGGCAATTTTAACTTTGCATCTGCAAGAAGTTCCTGCCTGCTAAGCATAAGAAGTTCGCTGTAAGAAATAAGAGAATCATTTCTGAACAAGGTTATATGTCCCGGAGTCTGGTCTTCAAAAGCGACAACCGGCAAAAATGAAGCATTCAAAAGGGCCGAAAGCACAGGCTCAATAGAAGAAACTTCTCGCTCAAGACATCTTTCAAAAGCTGCATTTTCTTTCATTTCAGGCAGAAGCTCATATTCCTTAAGATTGTTGTACCAGCTTTTTATAAGAGCCTCACGCACCAAAATGCGCACATCGTTTGCAAGCCTGATTATAAGAGGAATGACGCGTTCCTTGAAAATATAATATCCGTTTCCATCGTTAACCTTAAAAATCAAAAGCTCCGGCATCTGGTTTCCAATAGATTCCTGAGTCTTCGCCTTTAAATGATTCATCAGCTGCTCTTCTTTGTACTGGCCCAAAAGCGGAATTCCAGTTTTATCCTTCATTTTTCTGATGTCATTTAAATTGTAATAATATGGAGGATTTTTCATAAGAATATCCAGTTGCTCAAACGCCGCCTGCGCCTGCAATTTTTCTGCAGCCTTTGATTTATAATAAGAAGTTGCAATTTCAATTATGGCAACTGACTGCAAAATCGTAATGTCTTCCGGCGCAAAATCTTTGAGTTTTGTGTAATCCTGCTTTATAAAATAACAGAGCTGGCTCCAGTAATAAAAATTGTCGCCTGTGTTCTTTAAAATATCAAGAACCGTTGATGGATTTGCGCAAAACTGATTGAAAAATGTTTTTATAGAAAGCTCTTTTCCGGGATTTGAAATTGAAAGCTTCTTTAAAAAATAATCATGCGATTCTTCCTTGTGCATAAGCTCCTGAAGTTTTTTCAGCGCAAGGTTTATAAGATTTGCAATTGGAAAAGAAGACGGATAAATAAGAGAAGGAACTGTCTTTGAAAAAACGATGCAGTAAAGAGTTCTGTCGTTAATTTCTTCTTTGTCTAAGCGTCCGTAAATAATTTCATCAGCCTGTTTTTTTGTAACAACATCAATCGGAACAATTTTCGGCATATCATTTATGCTTGGAAACGGAATCGAAATATTAGCTTCAATCTGATTAAACAAGCCGTTGTATTTTTCAATAAAATATGGAACAACAAAAATATAGTCTTTATTTCTTATAGAACTGATTACAACCTGACGGTCAGCCACAAGACCGTTTATTTCAGCTTCAAGCACAGCTTTGTAATCGCTTGAGCAATAACTTTCAAGCGCGGAATTTTCTTCAATGTGATGCTGAGCATATCTGTGAACATAGTCTGCGAACTGTCCGTATTCAAGCATATCTGTTTTTTGCTTGGAACAATTGAATTTTAAAAGTGTCAAAATATTCGAGGTCGTAGCCATGCCGCATATTATATATGGAAAAACAACAAGAGTAAACAAATAACGCAAATGTAGCAGGTGTTTTTATTTAAAGGAAATTTCTGAAATTTATTTTTGAAGGAAAGCATTTTTTGTAAAAAAACGGAAATAAATTTAATTGAAATCACGAAAGCAAAAAGCTTCGGAAAAATTATTTTATTTTTATGGAGGATTTTATGAATGCCTTGAATCAAATTATTCTGGAAGGAAATGTTGTACGCCAGCCAGAAAGAAAAAACTGCAAAAACGGAGCTTCATTCTGCCGGATTCCAATTGCCGTAAACAGAAAGTACAAAGCCAGCGACGGAAACTACGTTGATGAAGTTTCGTACTTTGATGTCGCGACATTCGGACAAACCGCTGAACTTTGCGAAAAATGGTGCCCAAAAGGAAGAGGAATCCGTGTAGTCGGAAGACTCAAGCAGACAACAATGCAAACCGAAGACGGAAAAAAACGCAGCATCATAGAAATAATCGCCGAGCACGTTGATTTTAAGCCGATTCCCAAAAAAGCTGAAGAAAAAGCTCTTCCAGCTCCTAAAAAAACATCTGGAAAAAAATCAAAAGAAGAATCTCTTGAAGCTGCGCCCGATGAATTTTGTGAGCCGCTAGAAGATGATTTGGAATTCTAATATCATTATCGGGCTTGACCCGATAATCTGACAATCCATGTGCAAATTATAGCGGATTCCCCGACAGAATCGGGGAATGACATTCTTTTTCAATGATTATTTTCGCTTCTTATTGTCTTTTGCAGTCTGGGCATTTCTAGCCTGAGCCGCCTGATAAGCTTCCATTTTTTCTGGGTTGTAAAATCCATTTTTCCAATTAAATCTGGAAGCTCCTTCTATAAAATCATGTTTCTGTATAATTGAAACAAGGTTTTTTATGTCGCTCTTTAAAATTTTTGTCTTTGAAAAGTCTATAAGCTGATGTGTCCAGCCTTTGCTTTTTAAAGTTTCCATTTTGTCCAAAAGACTGAACGGATATTCCGGCATTACAAACGAACCGTCCGGCGTTGAATTCACTTTAAATCCCATGCCTTCTTTGTCGCTGAAATAAGTAAAATCATAATCGCCCGGCAGCTTGAATCTCATTCGGAACAAAACTGGATAAGAGAAAACGCTAAGAAGAACACGTGAACGCTCCAAAGAGTTTTCAAAAACAGTTTCAAGGTTTTTTTCAGAATTTTCTGCAGGAGACTGCAACGCCATAATATTGCTGTTTTCAAGGAAGCTTACGGCCCAGCGGTTAAAAGTGTAAAGATAAGGACCGGCAATCAAATTTACCTTGTATTTTTTCAGAATATTTATATGCGCAATGTTGTTTACAATAAAAGTTGAATATCCTTTTTCCACAAGAACTAAAACAATGTTTTCAAATTCTTCTGATTTTCCTTCAGCAAAGAACGGATCAAGCGAAATCACAGTCATTTTTTTACTGTACGGAAGCAACGGTTTTGCAGGCGAATCTTTGTTCAGAAGATCATAAGTTGTTTCGGAATTAAGTTCAATTATAAGCCGCACCGGATGAAGAGAAGAAACAATATGCGCATCCGCCACAGTCGAAACCTGAATATAAAGTCCTTCCGGAAACCAGCTAAGCTCATTTTTTGCAAGCGGAGTAAGATCCAAAATCGGCAAGCGTTCAGGGCCGGGCTGTTTTCTAAATTTTGAAAGGTCAGACGGAAGAACTCTTTTATAACGCTTGGACATGGATTTTGTCTGCAAAAGGTAAACGCTGTCTCCCTTGGAAAATCCAGAAGGAATGTCAATCCACCTTGAACCTTTTACGTCCTCGGAAAGAACGCGGATTTTGTGGCTTTCGCGGCCTGTGTCATCTTTTTTATGCAGACGAATGCTGTCTCCCGGATCCGGGTTGTAGTCGCCTCCAGAAATTGTTGCCATTTGAATAGAAAATTCCTGTTTCTTTTCCAAAGAAGATGCGTATTGTTCTTTTTCAGAAGCGGAGGCAGGTCTTGTCTGATTTATTTTTCCAAGGAAAATTCCAGTTCCTCCAGCCTGCTTTGGATTCAAAATTTTTTCGCCAGCTGAATCAACACCTTCCTCTACGGATTTAAAGCCATACCAATAATCGGTTTTTGAACGCGCAAAATCTGTACTTAAAATTCGCTTGCCTTCTGCAATAGAACCTTTTTTATCTTCACGCCAATGATCCATTACATAACGGTAGGCGGCGGTTACAGCTCCAACATATTCTGCGCTTTTCATTCTGCCTTCAATTTTAAAGCTGTCAACGCCCGCTTCCATAAGTTCTGGAACATGGGAAATAAGTTCCAAGTCGCAAGGAGAAAAATAATATCCGTTTGCAACAGTTCCAGGAATTTCAGCTGAATAAATTCTACGGCAAGCTTGAGTGCAGACTCCACGGTTAGCTGATTTTCCACCAAGATAGCTTGAAAAAAGGCAAAGCCCTGATTCACTCACACAAAGCGCGCCATGGACAAACATTTCAAGCTCGGCATTTGTTTTTGCCTTTATTGCACGGATTTCCTCAAGTCCAAGCTCACGCGCAACAACAACACGCTTTACGCCCTGCTTGCACAAAAGATTTGCAGCAGCCGCGCTTTCCACATTCATCTGTGTTGACGCATGAAGCTCCAAGTCCGGAAAAAATTCCTGGCACATTCTGATTACGCCATAATCCTGAACAATTATTCCGTCCGGTCCAATTTTATTTAAATATGAAAGAAATCTATAAAGACGCTCTGTTTCGTTTTCTTCACAAACAGTATTTACAGTTACATAAATTTTTTTGCCAAGCCGGTGCACGCTTTGAACAGCAGCCTCAAACTGATTCCATGCAAAATTTGAAGATCTAAGTCTTGCATTAAAACTCTTCAAACCCATGTAAACTGCATCCGCGCCTTCGCCTATAGCAGCATCAAGCGCTTCAATATTTCCCGCAGGAGCTAATAATTCTGTCATTTTTTCAGTATACAAGTTTTCTTTAAGTTTGTCATTGCAAGATAACCGCCTTGAATAAGCTCGTTTATTTAGGTATATTTTCCGCATGGGGAATCGAAATTTTTTTAAGGACTTGCTTAATTCATTCTTTGGAGGAAACAGTCCAGAGGCCGCAAAAAAACGTGCCTTAAAAAACATTGCAAAAAGCCTTTCTAAGACCAAATATCATTTTTACAAGACTTCTTCTAATGAAATAGATTCAAGCTTTGCAAAATTCTTTTACGAAATATATAAAGCAATTTCACCAGCGCAGGCAATGCTTCAGTCTATAAATCCAAAAGCATTTAAACGGATTGTAATTGACAATTCTCTTTCGGACAAACAGCTTGAATCGCTAGGGAACATTTCGGAACTTGCAATTATAGACGCCGCAAAGAAAAAGCCGCTAAAAGAAGTTTTTGAGCAAACAAAACTTTATGTGGACGCCTTTTCCGCAGAATTCGACAGCAACAAAATTTCTGCAATCGATGGCGTTTATACAAAACTCATGGGCTTTGTAAATTTCGTGCAGTTCGATTATTTCTTTATGCTCAAAAAATTCGACAGTTCGCTTAAAGAGCACAACTTTTCAAATCCGCCAAGATTTATGCCTATAAGCGGAACTTATGTTCTTGAAGACTTGAAAAATTTCATGGATGTCGCTTGGTCGATTCAGTTTGATTCTTCTTGGGACGAAGTTTTCAAGCTGATAAAAAAAGTAAAGGGCGCAGATCCGGTTTCTCTTGGCGTTTGGAAAAAAATCCTTGCAAGAATCCGCTATTTAAAAGAAAACAAAATTATTGAAATGCTCATTCAGCTTATTTCCGAAGATCCATCTTACAATGAAGTTTACACAACAAAAGATTTGTACATCGTTGACGATTTTATCACGGAAGTAAAAAAACAGGCGGAAAATACTTTATCTGCTCTAAAAGAAAAGCAGACGGAAGGAAAAATAGAAGTTCTTCTGAACCAAATTTTTGGAACAACTCAAATAGAAAAACTAAAATTTTATACAGAAGCAGGGAGCGCGCCTTTTGAACGCAAGGAAATTGGAAGGTTTGAATATTGCGAGCCTCTTGCATACTTAAAGAAATTTATTCTCGATTATGTAAAAAAAGATGTAAAGGAACTTTCTGACATTCTTCTTGTCCGCGGTGAATGGGCAAGCCAGCAGCTAGCAACCCCAATGAGCGAAGCTTTCCATCAGCTTATTGAAAACGCAGACAAAATCATAGCACTTGACAACAGTCTTGATGACAGTGTTGATCTTGGCTTAAAAATGAAAACTCATCTTCCGCGAACAGAACGCGACAAGGAATCAAGAAACATAATTCATTCAACACTGAATTTCGTAAATACTTCCGCAGCAAGAATCATTCTTGGTTCTGTAAATCTTTTCATCACTTATGGAAGAAATCTTAAAATGGTTCTTGAGGACTGCATAAAGCCGCACCCAACTTTAATAAGAAACTGGAAAGACATAGATCATTTTGCGGAAGGAAAGCTCAAGCAAATGTGCATCGGCGTATACAAGGAAATTTTTTCTTTTGTTTCCCTTATGCAGAATTTCCATATTGAAGTAAACGAAGACGCTTAAAAACCACGGAGCATCTATGACTTACACAACAAATCTTACAGTCCGCTCTTACGAATGCGACAGTTACAGCCATGTAAACAATGCAGTTTATTTAAATTATCTTGAAACAGCGCGCATGGATTATCTGCACCAAATTGGATTCAACTACAAGGGAATTGTAGAAGCTGGCTACTATCTTTACGTAACGCACATTGATATTTTCTACAAGAATTCAGCATTTCTTGATGATAATCTGACAATAGAAACAACTCCTGTAAAACTTGGAGCTGTAAGCGGAACTTTTCATCAGACTATAAAGAAAGAAGACGGACACATTTGTGCGGAAGCTGATGTAACTTGGGCTTCTGTAAAAAACAATGCGCCCGCCCGCCTTCCAAAAGAATTTATTGTAGACGGACTTCGCCCATAAAATTTATTTTAAAACAGAATCAACTAAAGCCTTTAAGCCGGGATCTTGTTTTACCGATGAAGTTTCAAGATTTTCTTTTATTGTAAAGATTCCGTTCTGCTCAACAATTGCCTTAGTCATATTTTTTGTCCTTAATGATGATTTTGTAATTTTTGAAAGAAGTCCCGAAGTGCAAGTCTTGTTTGTCTTTGTAATTTCAAGAGCTTTTTTCATAAGTCCATGCTCCGAAGAAGAAGAGGAAGGATTACAGATTTTTTGTTCTTTTTCAAATTCCGACATTTTCTTTTAGAGTCCTGAACTTATAAATTTTCGACATAAGGATAAAAAAGTTTAGCACATTTATTTTCTGAAAATTCCAAAGAAAAATCAAGCAAAAAGTTAGCATAATGCAAAATTTAAGCCGCACTTTCATTTGTTTATTTTAAAATGTATAATAAATTTTATGATTGAAATTCAGCAAGAGCAAGAACAAAAAGTAAAATGCCTTTTAGTCGGCGCGCCAGATAAGAAAAACGGAAATCCAGAGCCAAAGGAACTGCAAAGTCTAGTGCAAACGCTGGACATGGAAATTGCAGGCACAATTGTGCTTACACGCATAGAGCCGACTCCAGCCTACGGAATGGGCACAGGAAAAGCTCAGGAAATTGTGGACAAGGCAAAAGAAGTTTTTGCGGACTGCATAATTTTTGACTGGGAAATAGATCCGTCCAAGCAGCGCAACTGGGAAAAGCTTGCCAGTATTCCGGTCTTTGACAGAAACGAAGTAATAATAAGAATTTTTGATTCACGTGCACAGACAAAAGAAGCAAGCCTTCAGGTAGAACTTGCAAAACTCCAATATTCACTTCCAAGACTAAGCCACACCTACGGAGACATGGCGCGGCAAAGAGGCGGCTCATTCGGAAACAAAGGAAGCGGCGAAACTCAGCTAGAACTTGATCGCCGTCAAATTGAAGATAAAATCGTTCAGATAAAAAAAGAACTTGCGCAAGTAGCAATAAACAGAAACATCCAACGAAAGCAAAGGGAACGAACCGCAGCCGCAACTTGCTCTTTGGTTGGCTACACAAACGCCGGAAAATCAAGTTTGCTCAATGCGCTTACCGGGGCAGATGTTCTTGTAGAAAACAAACTTTTTGCAACGCTAGATCCAACCACAAGAAAATTCGCACTTTCGGAAGCCTCGTCTGTTTTAATGACAGACACTGTTGGATTTATTTCAAATCTTCCGCATACTTTAATCGATGCATTTAAATCCACGCTGGAAGAAACTTCTCTTTCTGACTTTCTTTTGATCGTGGTTGATTCTTCCGATCCTGATTGCGAAAAACAATATCAACAAGTGCAGAAAGTTCTGAAAGAAATTCACGCTGAAAAAATTCCGCAAGCCGTTATCTTGAACAAATTCGATCTTGTAAAAGAAAATTTTATCACTGTATCCCAGTTGAACAAAGCTTTTCCAAACGCAATTCATGCAAGCGCAAAAACAGAGCTCGGATTTGAAGAAATAATTTCAGTTCTTACAGAAAATCTTCTTGGCACAGAGCGGAAATTCAAAATCCCAATGGAAAAAGCTGACTTGGTTGAACTTGCAAGAAAAAATGGAACAATTGAAAAAGAAGAGTGGCTTGAAAATTTCATCGAGTTGACTGCAAGAATTCCTGGAACATTCGATGAAAACGGGAGCGCAACAACAAGAACACTTTCTTTGCTAAAGGAATTTATTGTATGAATCTGAATAAACTGAACAAATTTCTTTTTTCATTTGCAGGCGTAATTCTTCTTACAATAATAATTGTTACAATTGCATTTTATATATTCACAAAAGAAAATCCTGCGAGCGCATACAGAAAATCAGATCCAAGTCCAAAGAAAATCACAAACATGAACGCCGGAAAAGAAAAAAGCATGGACGCATTCACGGACATTGGACAGTTGCGAATTTTTGCAAAACAAATTTCAGAAAAAGACGAGCAAGTTGTAATCGTTGTTTCCCCATGGTTTTCGTACCCTGCAGAAGACAAGGCTTTGTTTGAAGAGCTTTCATTAAAGGAACGGCAGATAAAGTCGATTTTCACAAATTATTTTTCTTCGTTCACTTTCAGCCAAATCCGGTCAAAAGGAGAAAATTTAATAAAGGAAGAACTGCTTAAAAAAATAAACGAAAATCTTGTAATGGGACAAATTCGAGCGGTTTATTTCAATGATTATATTTTTATAGAGTAAAAAATATTCTCTTTACAGTAAAAATATTGCTTGCAAACAATTTTTTAACTTTGCTTATCCATTTCCATATTGCAAAGTTCGTCGCAAATTTCATTATACTTTATACCCGCATGTCCTTTAACCCACTTCCATTCGATATCAAGAAGATTGTAAACTGAATCAAGTTGAATCCATAAATCTTTGTTAAGAACAGGTTTCTTTGCGGAAGTTTTCCAGCCGTTTTTTTTCCAGTTTTGAATCCAAGAAGTTATTCCGTTTTTTACATACTGGCTATCTGAATAAACTGAAATATGCTGATTTTTCCAAAGCGCATTTTTAGCAATTGCATTGAGCGCGCTGATTGCCGCCATAAGTTCCATGCGGTTGTTTGTTGTAAGTTTTTCTCCGCCTGAAAATTTATATTCTTTTTCGCCGTCAATGATAACGCAGCCCCAGCCTCCGCATCCAGGATTTCCGCGGCAGCCGCCATCAGTATAAACAACAATGCCTGAATTATTTTCCATTAAAATTTCCTTTCACTTTTTTTTATTCCGCAAGAATCCATTTTAAATTTCCTGCCGCTGATTTTATTCCGTTGACAAATCCGATAAAAAATAAAATGCCAAGCAAAAAGCTCCACCTGCCAACTGTGGTAAATCCCAAGAAGCAGAACAAAATTTGAACTATGCTTAAGAAAAATCCTATTACAGAAAAACTTTTTTTGCTCTCTGAATTTTTTGAAGAATAAGTGTAAGTGTATTGATAATTTCTGTTATTGAAAAAATCTGCAAAAGGGTCGCCTTGATAAAATCCGCTATTCTGCTGAAAATTTTCAGAAAAGCCGTTCATGTTGTATTGGTCATACTGGCGGCGTTTTGTTTCATCACCTAAAACTGAATAAGCTTCGTTTATCTTTTTAAACTTTTCTTCCGCGAATTTATCGCCCGGATTTCTGTCTGGATGAAATTTAAATGCTAAATTTCTATAGGCTTTTTTAATTTCTTCTGCAGAAGCATTTTTTTCAACATTCAAAACTTTATACAAATTTTCCATATCAGCAAACAACTCTTAAAACTAAACTTACTAAAATCCAATAAATAAATCAATTGAAAAAAATCTAATTTTTTATTATTACCCAAGTTGCTCCAGAACCACCATGATTTCTGTCTGGATGTCCAGAAGTTCCAAGCCGCTTGTCCTGCTCAATAAAAAGGCGCACAACCTGTCCAAGAACTGGATCTGTTCCATGGCTGTGGTTTCCTTTTCCGTGGATAATAAGAATTTTCTTGAGCTTTCGAATATAGCAGCTGTCAACAAAAATCTTAAGTTTATCCCAAGCTTCTTCTCTTGTAAGCTGATGCAAATCTATCGTAGCTTCCGGAGCAAGCATCTTTAAATAATTTATATCATTCAATTTTTCCTGACGCTCGTTTTCTTCAAACGCCTTGTCTTTGTCTACTGTGCCATATCGCCTAAGCCAAAGTTCCATAGGATTTATGCGTTTCTTGTTATCTTGCTCCATAATCTGCTCATAGGAATAACCTTGGCGCGCGGCTTCTTTTTCTTCTTTTGTGGGAGCATTTGCCTTTTTACGGCAAACTTGAGGTCCTTTATTTTTTTGAGCAGGCTTCTTTTGAATGGAATCCCATTGCGACAAAATATCACCAAAGTCCATTTCTTTTTCCCTCCGAACTTATTTTATTAAATAAACATTTTCAGACAAAACCCAGCCGTAAGTATCATTGTGCCTTATGTACATCCAGCCGCCCGCAGTTCTTATTATAGAAACAACGCTTCCAGCCTGAATGGTTACACCAGTTGGAGCTGTTTTTTCTGGAATTGGACTCATTGTTCCGCCTGCATAAATTCCGCGGGAAGCAAATAAATGGTATCCATATATCGACAAAAAAACTGCGAATGTTACAAATAAAGAAACAAAAATTGCACAAGTTTTTTTCCGCTTGAAAATAAAAAGCAAAACTGAAACCATCAGCAAAATAAAAGCTGCGCAAAACATCATAGCAAAGAAAACAACACTCGGTTCAATTCCAGATGGAGAAAGTCCAACAGAAAGCTCTATCTGCCTTCTTTCTTTAAATGCTGAATTAAAAAACGGAATTGAATGACGTTCCTTTTTATGAAGCTCAATCAAATTCAAAATGTCATAATTTTTAGCTTCCGGCTTGGAAACATTTTTATCAAAATTTGAAGGCTCTATAAAAGCGTAGGCAAAAGGACTTTCTTGCTTTGGCTTGCTGTCCGTTAATTTTTTTTCATTAATCTTAAATGCAATAGGCGGAGTTTTTATGTCGCTAATTGTTCCATTGTATGAAACTGCTGTAACAAAAATTTCAGGAAGAGTCCAGTTTCCAGCTTTTAAAGGCTGCCAGTCAAACACAGCAACAGGCTTGAATTCCGTGGAAAAAGAATCTTCGCCAGAAAAATTAAATTCCCTCAGTTTTTTAAATACAGAATCTTCCGGAATATTCCAAGAAATATTTTTTACAGAATTTGCGTATTTCACATTCACTGTAAAAACAATGTGCTGTCCTTCATAAGCTTCAGCAATTTTTCGTTTTGAAGGAATATTAAGATTGTTAAAAGAAACTGAAATCTGCGGATTTATAAATCTTGGATTTTCAAAAACTTCAACAGGATTAAATGGAATTTGATAGAAGCTTCCGTTTATAACAAGATCAATCGGGCTGATTTTATAAAATCCAGTTTTTAAAAATTTCATCCAGATTGTAATTCTTGTTCCTGCTGAATATTTTTCGTTCTGTCCATTTCCGCTTTTTATCATAACAGTTTCTTTTTTTGACGAAACAAAACTTACATTATGCGGAAGGGAATTTACCGCAAGCTGAATGCTATCTGGAGTAACGCCTTCAATTTCAACATAAAATGAATTGTCGGTTTCTGTAAATAAAGTTTCCTGATTTTGCCTGAACCGCAAGCTCCATAGATAATTCCATGAAACTGGCTTTGCAAAAACAGAAAATGCCTGCATAACAAGCAAGACAAAAATTAGTAATCGCGGGAAGTCCGTTCTGAATCTTTTTGCATATTTTTCCATTGCTGTCTTTCATCCTCCCGAATTATAGAATAAAGCGCATTTTGAATATTTTGTTCTTCTTTATTTTCCGACAAAGGCACAAGCTCCTGAGCAGAATCTCTTGAATGTTCCGAATTTTCTCTTAAAGAAAGCTCAAGGTTGATTTTTGCATTTATGCTGGTGCTGTCTATTAAAATAGCTTTTTTGAAAAAATCAGTTGCCGATTTATAATCTCCGTTGCGATGCGCAATTATTCCAGAGTTATAAAGAATTGCAAACTTAATTTTATCTGGAGCATTTTCATACACTTGCGAAAATCTTTTTAACGCAGCGTCAGTTTCACCTTGCATAAGATAAGTTGAGCCAAGCCCAAATACCGCATACTGCTCAACAAAAAAATCTCCACGGGCTTGTGCATTTGAAGCTGTTTCCAAAAAATCTCCGACTGCATTTTGATAATCCTGTTTAGACCAATCGAGTTTTCCTTCAAAAATTCTTATGCCGTCATTAAAACGAGGCGAACATCCTGTGAACAAAAAAACAAGAGAGGCTACGGAAACAGATGAAATCAATTTTTTCTTTCCGCCTGCAATATCAAGTTCACCAAAAAGAATTGAAGCAAGGAAAAATAAAATTGCAAGTGAAATAAAAAGTCCGTAACGCTGAGTACTCTGAACTTCATAAGAAACTGACGGCAACGAACCATTAAAATCAAGCATTTTTAAAATAGCAGCAGCAGACCCCACTTCCGAAGCATCGATGTAAGCAACAGAAGGCGCAGAGCTATTTCTTTTGGCAGAAACAAATTTTTCTTTTAAAGATAAAATCATTTTTTCAACGCTACCAGATCTTAAAGCTGTTTTTACTTTTGTAATTCCGTCTCCTGCAAAAATTTCACTTTCACGTTCAGAGCCGAATCCGATAATCACAACTGGAATTCCAGCTTTTAAACATTCAGAAAGAGAAGACTGAAGGCTGCTGTCTGTTTCCTCACAATCAGTAAAAAGCCAGATAAACGAAGCCGCCGAAGACTGCTCAGGGAAAGAAGAAAGCGCGGCCTTTATCCCGTTGCCAAGACTTGTTCCCTCGGAAGTCATAAGCAAAGGTGAAAGATTTTCTATTAAACTTCTTACACTCTGAAAATCTTCTGTAAGCGGAACAGCAGTAATTCCGTCTCCTTTTGCCAGAACAGCAGAAACAGCGCATCCGTTCATTCTGCCCAAAAGTTCGCTTGCATAACTAGAAACTGCCTGAAGTCTTGAAATTCCGCCGGGCGCATCTTTTGCCTCCATGCTATAAGAAATATCAAACACAAGAGATACGGCTTTTCCATTTTTCTGAACAGGCACAGAATCTGTTCCAAATGAAATTCCTGCAAGTGCAAGAACAACACAAATTCCGCTTAAAAATCTAAAAAAAGTTCTGCTCCAAAAACAAACTGCAATTCTAAAAGAGCCGTTTTTAAATTCAAAAACTTTTCCGCATATATTTTTTCTTAAACGAAGATACCGCGCTACAACAAACACAAACGCAAAAACAAGAGGAATAAAAAGATAAAACGAAAATGGACTTTTAACAGAAAAATTCATAAAGTCTCCTGCAAAAGCAATCTGCGCACAATCCAGGCAAGACAAGCCAAAATAACTGCGGCAATCAAGAACTGTCTGTAATAAAATATATCTTGATTCTTTATGTAATAACTTTGCGCAACATTTTCATTTTTTGAAATTGAAGAAACTGCTTGCGACAATGCGGAAAGAGATTCAATCTCAAAAAATTTTCCATTTCCCTCTGATGCAATACGCGCAATTGAAGATGTATCAAATTTCGATTCAAGATAACCTGAATAAACTTTATTTGACTTGGGATCCACGTAATCAATTGGCACAACTCCCCTTGTTCCCACACCAAGAATGTAAAGCGAAATGTCTTTGCTCACAGCAAGACGAGCCGCTGTGTGAGGATGAACCGCGCCTGAATTATTTTCTCCGTCAGTAATAAGAACAATGCTTTTTTTTGGCGACCTTGATTTTTCAAGATGATAAATTGCGCAGCTAAGACCAGTTCCAATTGCAGTTCCGTCTCCAAGTTCTCCAACGCTTACCGTTTTAAGCCGGTTCAAAAAGAATTTTCTGTCCATTGTTGGAGGAACTAAGACAGCGGAATTTTCAGCCATTACAACAAGACCAAGCTCTGAGCCGCCATTCATTTCCGCCATGGAAACTATGGAATTTTTTGCAGCTTCAAGACGGCTCAACGAACCAATATCTTTTGCTGCCATTGAAGGGCTTACATCTAAGACAAAAACAACCGAAGAGCCTTTTGAAGAATAAACTTTTTGCTGAAGATGAAAAACAGGATCTGCATAAGCAAAAACAAGGCAAATATAAAACAAAACACAAAGTGCTCTTCCGAAAGCAGAAAGAAACTTTCTTGCACTTCCCTTCCACTTAAAATTGCTTCCATTCCAGTCGCTTAAATTCAAAGGTAAAGAAAGCCGTGAAAAAATTTTCATATAACGCAAAATATAAAGCACCGGAATTAAAAGTAAAAGAAAAAATGCCGGAGGATTTTCAAATTCAAACACTTTTTTCTCCTATAAAAAGCCAATGAGAAAGTTTCAACTTTCGATTTGACTTTTTAGTGCAATTTTCTAGCAGAAATTGCATTTGATAAGAAAGTTTGCAACGCAAACTTTGTGAATAAAAACTTTGACGCTATTTTAGGCAAAGTTTTTATTACTTTCTCCTTTTTCGAGCAAATCAATTATCTTGCAAGTTTCCACAATCATTGACTTTTTTTCATTCTTAACAAACAAAGCCTGGTGAGTTTCCGCTGGTAAAAGTTTAGAATCAATTGAACCGCTTGCAAACCGAATGTAGTCTGTGCGCACAAAAAAACACGAAAGAGATTCTATCGCTTCACAAACTTTTTCACCTACAAGTCCGCTCGTTATATCAAATATTTTTGCACCGACATTTTTTCCGGGCACAGAACAAAATGAAACTGCAAATCTAAACTCCAAGTATTCGCGCATTGCAAGCTGCCATTTTTCGCAAAAGTCCTTATCGTCAATTTTCTTTTTTAAAAGCGCGGAAAGTTTTTTCTTTGTCCGCTTTGCATTTCTGTAAAGTTCAAACTGCTCTTTTAAGAATTTCAGTTTTTTTAAAATATGCGGAAGCCTTATAAGAACAATGCAAGACAATGAAAAAAATCCAGCAACTAAAAAAAGCGCAATCCACAAAAAATAATTTGTATTAGGAAGCAAAAGAGGAGCTTGCGGAGACTTTAAATTTTTTACCTCGAGCTTTTCTACAAGTGAAAGAATTGTAACCGGCGCAAGTTGAATTTTAAAATCAACGCTTTCTACTTCATTCTTTTTTTGTCCGCGGCAAAATTTTTCCAAATTGAATTCTTTAAACTTTATTGTTCCAGTTTTCCACGGAATTATCGTTATGCAAAGATTGTAGTTTACGCCGTTTCTTACAAGAACAGATTTTGTAACAAGGCAGTCATCTGGATTTTCCAAAAGCTCTTTTGAAGAAAGATTAAGCGAAAGAACTTCATCTTTTATCATTGAGGAATCCGCAAAAGAAAAAAAATCTACAGGCGTTCTGAACGAATACTGAATCTGTCCGCTGTCGCCAATAAAAACATCGCGCGGAACCATAACTTGCGTTCCAAAAGCCGCTGTATTTTCATTTGAATTCTGCGCAGCAAAAAACTGAATAAAAAAGCACAAGCCAAAAATAAAGCAAAGATTTTTCTTCATGCAATTTTCCTAAAATGAATGTCTGTGCCTGCTGCTGAAAAATTTTATAAGTTCTGCAGCAGGATCTTGAACAGTGCTTATAAACAAAGAAATTCCTCCGTGGCGCGCGCAGTCTTTAAACCAGTTTTCATTGCGCTGCTCATTTTCTTCTCTCCAGCCACGGATAAATTTCTGGCTTGAAGTCGGAAGAACAGCTTCGTATCCTGTTTCTGGATCCGCAAAAAGAACAGAGCCAACGGAAGGAATATTGTCATCAGAAGAATCAACTATCTTTATTGCAATGACATCATTTTTCTGGCAAAGACGCGCAAAAGAAGCCTGCCATTCCGCAGCCCTAAAATCAGAAATAACAAACACAAGACTTCTTTTCTTTAAAAGTTTTTCTGCTCCTCTAAGCGCGCTGTCAAGAACAGAACCTGGCTTTTGTTTTTTTCTATCAAGTTCAAAATGGGACAAAAGCATAAGCGAATGTTTTTTTCCAGATTTTGGAGAACAAAAGAATTCCAGTTCACCGTCAAAAACAACTGCGCCAACAGGACTAGAATTATAAAATGAAGCAAGCGTCAAAAGAGAAGCGCACTCCATTGCTTTTTCAAGTTTTGTCTGCTGGCTTGTTCCCACGCACATGGAAAGAGAAGCGTCGGCAACTATAAAAACATCAAGCTCACGTTCTTCTTCAAAAATTTTTACAAATGGCTTTCCCATTCTTGCCGTAACATTCCAGTCAATTGCGCGCACATCATCGCCACGAAGATATTCACGGACTCCGCTGAATTCAATTCCACGTCCACGGTAAAGAGAACGGAATGAGCCGCTTTTCATTTTTTCAGCAAGAGAAAGAGAAGATAAATGCAAAAGAGAAGCACGGCGGCTTATGTCGTTTTTCATGGAACAGGCATCAAATCTATGATTTTTGAAATCAAACTGTCCGCAGAAATATTGTCCGCAGCGGCTTCATAGTTTAAAACTAACCTGTGTCTTAAAACCGGCTTTGCAACTGCCTGAACATCTTCCGCAAGAACAAAGCTTCTGTTTTCAAAAAGAGCGTGGACTTTTGCGCATCTTAAAAGAGCAATTCCAGCGCGTGGAGAAACACCAAATGAAATGTAACGCTGAATGTCATTGCGGCGGTTCATTTTTAACGCGACATCGGCTCTTGTAAAATTTACAATTGAAACTATGTAGGCAAGCATTTTGTCAGCAACAGTAACAGCATCCACAGCGTCCCGGCATTTTTGAAGAGCAGCTGCGGAAAAAACTTTGTTCACAGGAATTTCATTAGCCCTGCCTTCAGATTTTATAATTGAAATTTCTTCTTCCGGCGTAGGATACGAAATAAGAAGTTTTAGCAAGAAACGGTCAAGCTCGGCTTCTGGCAAACTGTAAGTTCCCTCCTGCTCAATTGGATTCTGTGTGGCAAGAACAAAAAAAGGTTCGTTCAGCTTGTAAGTAGTTTCGCCAATTGTAACCTGATGCTCCGCCATGGCTTCAAGCAATGCAGACTGAACTTTTGCAGGCGCACGATTTATTTCATCCGCAAGAACAAGATTTGAAAACACAGGTCCTTTTCTAACAGAAAACTTTCCAGTGCCCTGCTCATAAATCAGTGTTCCGCTAACATCAGCAGGAAGAAGATCAGGCGTAAACTGAATTCTTTTATATTCAAGTCCTGAAACATCCGCAAAAGTTTTTACCGCCAATGTCTTTGCAAGCCCCGGAACACCTTCAAGAAGAACGTGTCCGCCCGCAATAAGAGCTGTGATAATTCCGTCTACAACATCTTTTTGGCCAACAACACGCTTTGCAACTTCTGCGCGGCATTTATTTATATAATCAAAACATTCATCAAGTTCAGCTTTTGTAACAACTTTCATTTGAACCCCAAATTTTCCTTTTTGCGATAATTATATCTATAAAACTATTCCATGTAAACTTCACCATAAGTGTGAAAGCCAGAATCAATTATAATGTTGTCAATATTGTTTTTTGTAACTAAGACAGGATCTAAAAGAATCGCAGGAATTTCTGCAAAGTTGTTGTCAATTGATTTTAAATCAGAAAGCGACTGAATTTTTTCTCCGCGCGCAACCCTCACAGAAATTTCAGCGGCGGTTCTAGCAAGCTCCACAATCGGCTTGTAAACTGTAAAATCCTGAAGCCCGCGCACAATGTTTTGACAAGCTGCAATGTCAGCGTCTTGTCCGCAAATCGGAATATGCTTGTCTGGATAATAAGTCTGCAAAACAGAAATCACGCTGTCAGCAACCGCATCGTTTCCGCAGATAATCGCGCCCGGAATTTTTCCGCTTGTAATAACATCAAGCATTTTCTGCCGAGACAAATCATAGTTCCAGTCCTGCGTATAAAAAATTTCATTTATAATCGGCAAGGAAGTTTTTATAGTTCCGCCAAGCCCACGCAAAAGCATTTTCATGTTGTAATCTTCTTGTGGTCCAAGTATGCAAAGCCAATTACGCAAAGGCGCAATACGCTGAAGTTCTTTTCCCATAATCACGCCCACTTGCCCGGAATCAATCGTAATATACAAATCAATTTTTGTGTTCAAAATCAGGCGGTCATAGGCAATGACAGGAATATTTTTTGCCCGAATTTTTTCAATTTCATCTTTTAAAGAATCTGCAACTTTCGCAAGAACAACAATCACATCCACGTTTTTATCCAAAAGATACATGAGTTGTTTTTTCTGAACCTCAACATTGTTGCCTGCATTCTGAACAATAACGTCCGCATCAAAATCTCTTGCGCGCGCCATAAAAACATCTAGGTCTCTCTGCCACCGCTCAATTGCAAGCGTGTCTATAGAAAATCCGATTGTTGTTTTTTTCTCATCTACAAAAGAATTCTGCTTCTGAACAGAAAAATTTCTTTTGTTTTTTGCGCAGCCGGCAAATACAAATAAAATAAAGATTGTCGAAACTAAAAAAAGTTTTTTCATAAGGACTCCGGTTTTCTATTTGTGTTTCTAAAATCAGTAGGCGAAATTCCGAACTTGTTTTTAAAAATTCTGCTGAAGTAATTCTGGTCGTTGTAGCCAATTTCCGCAGAAATTTCCTTTATAGAAAGCTCAGTTTCGCAAAGCATGAGCCGGCCTTTTTCCAGCCGCTTGTCTGTCACATAGTTTATAAAAGTTTCGCCTGTTTCCTCTTTAAAAAGTTTGCTCAAATAAAAAGAACTTACGCCCGCAAAAGAAGATGCGTCATCAAGCGAAAAATTTTCTGCAATGTGTTCTTGAATATATCCAAAAACTTTTTTTACAAGCGGATTTTCTTTTTCATCTTTTGAGCTGCAAATAAAAGCCGCGCATTCAGAAAGCCTGTTCTTAAAAAAAATCAAAAGTTCCGCCTTTGAATCAGTTTTGCTCAAGTCAGAAAAAAGATTTTCAAATGCGGCATTTTTCCATGAAGAACTTGCGGACTTTGCAGAATTTTTTGCTTCAATCAAAACTTCAAAAATATTTCCTTTTATTTTTTCCAGTGAAAAATTCTGCTCGAAAAGTTCACCAATATAATGCTCTGCCAAAAACTGAACTCCGGCAGCATCTCCTAATTTTAAGCGATTCAAAATACGCTCGTGCAGTTCCTGAATTTTTTCATCTCCGCTAGAAAAATTCAAAAGCTCATCCGCAAACAACAGCTCTCCGTCCGGCGAAGTTCTGTTCAAGGCTTGAATCGCATCTTTGCAGCACTCCGAAACTTCTTCAAGCTTGCCGCAAGAATTGCTTATTCCAGCCCGAATTTTCTGTCCGATTTCTAAAGACAAAAGCGTAAATATTTCCTTGACCGCAGAATGAAAATCATCTTGCAAACCTTCCGCAGATTTTTCCATAGAAACAAAAACAGCTATTCTGTTTGTCATAAACGAACCGGTCAAGCACTTGAATTTTTGCGAAACAATTTTTCTGACTTTAGAGCAAGCTTCGTATATATTTTTTTCTGAACCGGGAACTTCTATGCAGGCAAAAAAATATTCATTAACTTTCATATTAAAATAGTCAAGATAGCTTTGAAAATCTTCGTTCTTTGCCTTGCTGAAAATACACGAGTAAATAAAATCGCTTTCAATCATCGGGTAAACAATATCAAGTTTTTTCTGAAGTTCCAGATTTCCAGAAGTTGTTCCGTTGCGCTCATCAACAAGATTCATTGCATTTCGCACAGTCTGAATCACAATGTTGCGGTTCACGGGCTTTGTAATATATTTGTACGCGCCAATGTTCATGGCTTCCTGCGCATACTGAAATTTATCAAACGCGCTCAAGACAATAATCACTGCGGAAGGTTTAAGGCTTTTTATGCAGCTGATTGCATCAAGTCCGCTCATTCCCGGCATATTTATGTCCATGAAAATTATGTCGATTTTTTCCCGGCTTACAACAGAAACAGCATCGCTTCCTGACAACGCGGAAAACAAATTCACCTGCCCTTCAAAATTCTTTTTAATTATAAACTGAAGCGAGTCAATCACAATCTGCTCGTCATCACAAGTTAAAATATTATACATTTGGAATCCTGATTAAAAACTTCATTTCTGAATCGTCTTCAGAAAAAATATCAAAAACATCATCACGGTGAAAATAAATCCTAAGCCGCGAAAAAACATTTATAAGCCCAATACCAGTATGTTCTCCGGTTTTATCCCCCAAAGAATTTTTCTTTGCGGCAAGAGATTTTATTCCGCCGCTTCTTGCAGCCTTTAAAATTTCTTCACGCACGCCACAGTCGAATTTGCTTCCGTTGTCGCCAACAAGAATTTCAACAAAGCCGTCAGCCTCTTTTACAGAAAGAAAAACCTTGCCCATGGAATTTTGCAAGCCATGCTGAATGCAGTTTTCAACCAGCGGCTGCAAGGTCATTGCAGGAAGCCTCTGGGAAAATTTGTGGTGCTCGGGAATATTTTTTACAAACTCAAGCCTTTTTCCAAACCGCACTTTCATAATGTAAACAAAACTGTCCACAAGTCCAAGCTCATCATCAATTGAAGCGTCTTCTTTTTGCGCAATGTTGTATCTAAAAAAATCCGAAGTCTGCTCAATAAAAAAACAAGTTTTGTCCGCGCCTTCCATCATTGCAAGCTGCGCCCCGGTATTCAGCGTGTTAAACAAAAAATGCGGATTTATCTGACTTTGAAACGCCTTAAGCTGGGCATCCGCATAAAGAGCCTGCATTTCCATTTGACGTTCCCTAAGCTCGTTTTCTGTCCTTGCCTTTTCCCAAATTTTGTCTATGTATTCTCTTATGCTGATTATCATTCTGTCAAAGGCACGGCAAATATTTCCAATTTCATCATGCGACTTCTTGTTAAAAAGCGGAACATCAAAATCCTGCTGAGCCACACGGAGCGCAACCGAAGAAATTTCTGCAAGAGGACGTGTAATTTTTCCTATAAGAAAATTCAGCAGGGCAAGAATAAAAACAAAGAAAAGCGCAAAAAAAACAGCATACACTTTAAAAAGCAGATTTATATTGTTCCTGTCCGCGGCATAAAACTCGGCGTTGTTCTGCATATATAGAATGTTGAGTTTTTGAATTTCTTCCAAAAGAAACCTGTAGCATTCAAGACTCTGCAAATAAAAATTTCCGCTTGTGCTGTTTGCTCTTCGTTCCGCAACTGCCTTTGAACTATAATATAGAAAAGACTGCGCAAACTGATTCACAACATATTCTTTTTGGCGCACTTCATTTGTAGACGGAGAATCTTGCATCGCATCGCAAAGGTCTTCCACTCTGGCTGAACTTGCATAATAAGCGTCAATGCTTTCAAACGTTCTGTATTCAATGTAAAGCTCAAGCGAATTTTCAAGCCGCGCCAAATCGTTTGCAAACACATTCAGCTCGGAATTTGACTTGTAAGATTCGCCCACGGATTTTAAAACATAATGCTCCATAAGCATTGTAAGCGCAAGACTCGCGCTCATTATAAGGAAGGCTGCAATTATGCTTGCCATGATTTTCCATCGAAGACTTTTGTTTTCCGTAAGCTTCATTTTTTTTCTGCGCTCCTTACTTGGAGATCAGCTGTAATGTAGCTATTTGCATAGCCTTTGTTTCTGTATTCAAAAAGTTCTGTCATTGCTGTTCTTCCAATTTTGTTAAGATTGAACGAAACAAGCTTGGAAAGAATTCCTTTTTCAAGGTACATGGCTACAGTTTCATTTTCGCCATAGCCTAAAATTTTTATGCGCCCAGAAGCAGAAGAAGCCGCAACAAGCTGAAGAACCATAATCGTGTCTTCTTCTGTAAGGCAGACAACAGCGCAACAGTCGGTTTTTCCATAAAGGAGAACTTCTTCCACGCTTTTTCTATTTTCCTTAAGCGATTTGTCAAACACTTCAAAATTTGAAATTCCCCTGGCTTTGTAATAATCCATGAGGCTGTTCAAAAGATTGCTGTGGTTGGGGCTACCTGAAATTCCGCTTATAACAATATATGCTTTTCCGCTTGGCTCAAAAAGTTCTTCGGATTCAATGCCAATTCTGCGCCCAAGGTTTGAATAGTTGCTTCCGATAAAAGAAATCTGCGGATTTTCTGCAATATAATGCCCGATTGTTATAACTGGAATTTCTGTGCCGTCTATGCGGTTTACAGATTTAAAGACAGAAGCGGAAGAACTTACATAAGCAATAATTCCGTCCGCATTTACAAACGAACCGTAATCAATTAAAGACTGAAGCGAAATATTTTCTGCAAGGGAGTCCGGGGATTTTAATTCCACCAGCGCGCTATAGTCCTGACTTAAGCTTTTTGCGCCTTCAAAAATCTGGTTAAGAAAAACAGAACTGTCCGCCTGCCCAACAACAAGAATATGGTAGTTTCTGTCTTCACCTTCAAGTTCTGCGCCATGAATAGAAATGCCAGAAACAATGCGCACAAGAAATACAATTCCCGCCGCAAAAAGAACAGCAAGCGGAACTGCCGCCTTTAGCACAAAACCATTTTTTTTCACTGGATTTTTCCCCATAAACTCAATAAAATAATAGCAGTTTTATATTCTAATGTCATTATCAATTTTTCTTTGCTAGAAATATTCCCGAACGGTAATAAATAAATTTAAATGTACCCAAAAATCGTAGATTTTACCGTTCGGGAATGTTATACTTATTTATATGATAATAAACTCTATTGCCGATATTTCAGAAGCTGTAAAAAAACGCAGAAAATCCTTAAACTTAACTCAATCTG
Organism: Treponema sp. UBA6852; assembly: GCA_002449305.1. Taxonomy (GTDB): domain Bacteria; phylum Spirochaetota; class Spirochaetia; order Treponematales; family Treponemataceae; genus Treponema_D. Next base: position 25,362 of record DKDI01000018.1, on the reverse strand, counting down.
AATGCGCCGCAATGTGCAATGTAGGAAACCGATTTTTTTCCGAGCTTGAAAACGGCAAAGAAACTCTTCACATTGGCAAAGTAATAAATTGCCTTCAAATCCTTGGAATAAACATTTCTTTAACAAACCGCGAGGATAACAAATGAAGCTGAATGTTTATTTTGGAGAAAAAAAATGCGGCGAATTATTCACAACAGAAAATAGAGGAATTGCATTCCAATATATGGAAGAATATCTTTCACTTCCAGATTCAAAAGCAATTTCACTTTCACTTCCGCTTAAAAAAGAAGAATTTTCTCAGAAAGAATGCCTTCCGTTTTTTTCAGGACTACTTCCAGAAGAATTTACAAGAAAACGAGTTGCCAATTATCTACATATTTCAGAACTCAGCGACATAAAACTTCTTGCATCTTTAGGTCAGGAATGCGCAGGATTTATAACAATTGCAGATGATGATTTTAATCCAAAGAATCTTAAAACTGAATACGAACTAAACAGTTCAAACTACGAAAAACTTTCAGCTGAACGGCTAGAAGAGTTCATTTTGAATATTCCCCAAAGACCTTTTTTAAAGGCTGATGACAAGCTTAGGCTTTCTCTTGCTGGCGCACAGGAAAAGCTTTCATTGGCATTTTTTGAAAACCAGTGGTATTTGCCTTTAAATGGCGCGCCTTCAACTCATATTTTAAAACCAACACGAGAAGGAAGCCTTTCCTCATTAGCGCAAAATGAATATGACTGTATGCAGCTTGCAAAAAAATGCGGCTTAAATGTGCCAGAATCAAAGCTTGAAAAAATCGCAGGAAAAGATGTCTTTATAGTCCAGCGATACGACCGCATTATAAAAAACGGAAAAATCACAAGACTTCATCAGGAAGATATGTGCCAAGCTCTTGGAATTATGCCGGAAAATAAATATCAGTCTGACGGCGGACCTGGAATCAAAGAAATTTATGACTTGCTGAAACTTCATTCCGTTATGCCGATTATTGATTTGCGAGCTTTTATAACTGAAATTCTTTTTAACTACATTATTGGAAACTGCGATGCCCATGCAAAAAACTATTCAATTCTCTATGACCAAAAAGGAAATGCGAGGCTTTCTCCAATTTACGATGTGGTTTCTACAAAATCATTTCCGTCTTTGACCAAGAAAATGTCAATGAAAATCGGCACACATTACGACTTGGAAAAAATCAACAAAGATGATTTTGCTTTAATGGCGCAGCAGCTAAATATAAATAAAAAAATCATTTTTGAAACTCTTGAATCCCTGAATGAAAAAATAAATTCATAGCCATTTTTTTTTCACTGGATTTTTCCCCATAAACTCAATAAAATAATAGCATAGATTGAACAAATATTCGATACAGAAAAACAAGGAGGATTTTTATGAATACAAAAAAACTTTCGCTTGCATTATTTCCGCTGATGCTTGCATTTGCTTCCTGCATGAACATGAGCGGCTCAAACGGAAAAGAAGGCGCAATCCGTGTTGCCTTGCCAGAAAGCGGTTCACGCGGTTCTATTACACTTTCAAAAGACAATCCTCTGTACGAAGTAAGCCTTATGCAGGGCGACAAAACGCTTGACACTAAATCATCTGAATCCACCGGGGGGGGCGACTTTGTATTTGATGAGCTGGAACCCGGAACATACAAAATAGTTGTTACAGCAAGACAGCAGGACGGAACATTTCTTTCCCGCAACAGCAAAGAAGTAAAAGTTACAGCCGGCGAAACCACAGACTGCTCAATCACTCTTATTCTAGCAGGCAACAACGGAAAAGTATTCAGCTCGAATTATTATGTGCTAAGAGCAAGTTCTGGTTCTTCATCTAGTGCAGAATTCTTTGATAATGTTTCTTCAACCACAACTATATCAATGAGTCCAGACGATGCTTTTGAAGATATAAATGGAGATAAATACTATATAGATATTAATGCGTCTGGCACAGGACTTGCATTTAATATATATAAAAACAATACAAACGATGTTAGGTATATAGTTACAATAGAAGGCGCATCTAAAAAATTTGCAGACAGCCTTTACTATGACCCTGTAAACGACAGCCTTTGGATTGGAGCAATGTCTAGTTCAAATGAGTATTACTTTGCAAAAGACATTAACAAGTTGGAATATGACGAAACATTCAGCGAAAAAACAGAAATCCCTACTTATTACCCTGGAGAAATCACAGCGTTTGCGATAAGCGGGAATGACATATATATTGCAAGTCCACTTGACAATGGCGCATCAAATCTTATCAGAGGTGTAATTGAAGGAAGCAATGATGACGGCTTTACAATAACAACGTCAGACTTGCCTATGTCCACACAAGACATGGGCACAGACGGACAAATAACGGACATACTTATTCATTACGACGGCTATGTTTACGTGCTGGTTTCTCAAACTGGCGAAGAATATGTTGAAGATGCCTATTTAACAAGCGAAAATACAAAAACACTTTATAGCCGCGGAGCTATAGTGCGCCTTGAACCAACCTCAAATGGATTTAAAATCTCTGCAAAAACTGGCTGGACTGAATCCGCAAGAACTATTTACACAAAAGGCTCAGCCTCAAATGCTCTTATAAATTCATCTACATTAAATAAAAGCGCCATAGAATTTTTAGATAATTTCAAAAATGGGTTAAATTTATATATACCCAAATATTCACAACGAAACTCGCATTTCTATGGTCCTCGTCGCTTCGTTGCTATAAAGCCCAAGGAACTTGTAATTGCAGACAGCGGTGCAAATCTTATGCTTCCAGATTACGATAAACAACAAACAGGCGGATTCTTTAAGCATGATAGGGTTGTAAAAGTAGACCTTTACAAGTTTGCCATAGACTCAAGTTCTATTGTTGACTTAAATAGCATTTCATTCGTTGCAGCATATATAAATACAACAATCGGATTTTCCACAGAAGGTTACACCGGTGCAACAGAAGCAGACGAATAATTTTCAGTACATAAGCAAGCACACGCTAGCCCTACTATCGTATGCTTGCAACACCCCCTAACAAATGCTTGCAAGGCCCCCTTGCGTGTACATGTCAGCACCCCTTGCAAAGCCAATTCTGCAAAAATACTATTCGCTAAGCCAGTTTACAATATCAACAATGCGAATTCCCTCGTAGGAATATTCATCATGCCTTGTTCTTGCAATAATCAGCTTAGGATATGCGTCTTTTATACCTAAAAGCGGAACTGTTTCTCTTTTAAAGGTTTCTTCGCCTGAAATATCATCACTTACCTGAATATAAATCTTTTCATTGCGTTTAATTGCAACAAAATCAATTTCTTTCTTATAAAGCACGCCTGTATAAATTTCATAGCCGCGCCGCAGCAATTCTATTGCAACAATATTTTCATATATTCTGCCATAATCAAAATTTTTTGTTCCCAATTTTGCATATTTAAACGAATGATCTGCAAGGTAATATTTATCTTGACTGGACAAATATTTTTTTCCGCGTATATCATAACGGCGAATTTTATAAAAAGCAAAGGCATTGCATAAATAGCTCAAATACGCACTTATTGTCTTGTTGTTTGTTTTCTCCTGATTTGAAGCAAGAGAATTTGCAAGGCTTCGGGCAGAAACTTTACATGAAATATTATCAAGCAAAAAATCATTCAGCTTTTCAAGCAAGGCAATGTTTTTAATTTTATATTTTTGCTTTATATCTCGGACAATCAAAGTATCAAAAACTTCTCTAATATAATTATATTTTGATTTTTCAGAAGGATAAACAAAAGAACCTGCCATGCCTCCTTCCCTACCAAAATTGTCAAAAGCTTGATTTTTTTCAAGCCCCTTAAAATATTTACAATATTCTTTAAAAGAAAAAGGAAAAACAGGAATTTCATAAGTTCTGCCTGTAAAAAGCGTCGCCAAATCACTAGAAAGCAAAAACGCATTTGAGCCAGTTATATAAATATGAAACTTTTCTGAATCATGAAGCGAATTGATTGTTTTTTCAAAGCCTTCGCAAAGCTGAATTTCATCAATAAAAAGAAAATTTTCACAGTTTGAATCAAATTTTTCCTGCACATAGGAATTCAACGCATGATATTCTGTAAGATTTTCAAAACTTATGTCATTAAAATTTATATGGATAATATTCGCATTTTTTACAGAATTTTTTACGTACTCAATAAAAGTTTCCATAAGTTTAGATTTTCCAGAACGCCTTATGCCAGTTATTACTTTTATGTCAGGCGTTTGAACAGATTCCTTAAGCAAATCCAAATATTCTTTTCTTTCCACCAGTTTCATGCTTGAATTATACTCTGTCTATTTCCCAAAATCAACAATTTTTCAATTTTGAGAAACAGAAAACCATTTTCATTTCCCATTTTTAATATTTTTTCATTTTTGGGAAATAGAAAAGCAAAGTAAATACAAACTTTTTATTGTATTTCAGTAAAAACTTTATAAATTCACACAGTTTTTATTTAAACTCAGTAAAAACTATGGAAAAAGATTGAATTCCGTGATATTCTTTTTTTATGAATATGCCTGAAAACCAATTGTTTTTAAGAAAAGAATATTTGGAAGAACTTAAAAAATACAAAGACATCCCTCTTGTAAAAATTCTTTCAGGAATCCGCAGATGTGGAAAATCATCTATATTGTCCTTGTATAAAAGCCTTTTGCAAAAAAGCGGGATAGAAGAAAAACAAATTGTTTCTATTTCCTATTCAGATATGGATTTTTCATCTGTTGCAACGGCAAATGAAATGTATCAAGATATTCTGCAAAAAATGCCAAAAGATAAAAAATGCTATCTTCTTCTTGATGAAGTTCAAGTTATTGATGGCTGGGAAAAAGTTATAAACTCGCTTTTAGAAAACAAGAATGTGGATATTTATGTAGCCGGCTCAAATTCAAAGCTTCTTTCCTCTGAAATTTCAACTTATCTTTCTGGACGATACGTTCTTATCCATATTTTGCCGCTTTCTTTTTCTGAGTATCTTGAATTTAAAAATATTACTGATAAAGATAAAATCGATGATGCTTTTGATAATTTTATACGATTCGGCGGATTTCCGCTTATTGCAAAAAATAATTTTGATGAAAAAACATGCTATCAGATTGTAGAAGGCATTTATCTTTCCGTAGTAGACCATGATATTGTCGTTCGCCATGCAATTTCCAACAAAGAACTTTTTGACAGAATTGTAAAATTTGTTTTTGAAAATGTAGGAAAGAATTTTTCAGCAAATTCAATTGTGAAATTTTTAAAGAGCCAGAACCGCAGCGTAAATGTAGAATCTGTTTATAATTACCTTGAATATCTGCAAAAAGCATTTATAATTTACAAGTGCAGCCGCTATGACATTCAAGGAAAAAGCATACTAAAAACACAAGAAAAATACTATCTTGCTGATTCTGCTCTAAAATACTGCATTCTAGGATACAATCCAAAATCTGTTGCTTCTATGCTTGAAAACATTGTTTATCTTGAGCTTATTCGCCGAAAATACAATGTTTATATCGGCAAGGACGGAAACAAAGAAATTGATTTTGTTGGAATCAAAAATAATGAAAAAATCTATATACAAGTTTGCAGAAATTTGCCTGATAATGATGAGCGGGAAATTGAAAACTTAAAAGAAATAAAAGACAATTTTCCAAAGTATGTTCTTACAACAGATAAAATGGACGTTGGAACTATTGACGGCATAAAAATTATGCTTTTATCAGACTGGCTTTTACAGTATTAATAAAAAACTTTTCAGTACGCCACACTTGTCATTCCTGTGCTACGCCACAGGAATCTTTTAGCATAAAATAACTAAAAATTTAAAGAATTTTCTGCAAAAAGTGGAAATCAGCAGGTATTTGATATAGAATAATAAAAGGTCATTTTCACAACTTTTTTATAGGGGAAATTATGAAAAAACTTATGTTTTCAATTTTACCAGCATTTTTGCTTGCACTTGTTTCCTGCATGAATATGTCGCAAGGAAGCGAAGGCGGTTCTGTTCGTGTTGTTCTGCCTAGTTCTTCACGGGAAGTTTATTCATCAGGGCATGACGATGTTGATTCATTCACGGTAAGGCTTTTGCTAGGTGAAAAAATTATAAATGAAAAATCCATAACTAAGGATTCCGCCGACACGGGGGGGGGCAATTGTATTTGACGAACTTGAACCTGCCACATACACAGTAGAAGCAGAAGGCTGGATGTCTAGCAAAGATGTTCTTTTGTATTTTGGAACAGAAGAAGCAAAAGTAACAGCAGGACAAGATGCCGATTGCCAAGTAAAATTAAAGAAAGAAGACTGCCAAATCTACAATATTTCAGATTCAGAAGAATTAAAAACAGCCTGCGAATCAGAGGGAAACACATATATTTTTATGGACGCAGCTTCTTCTGTAAGTACAAATCAAGCCACATCTGCAAATAACAATCAGCTTACAAACATAACTTCCGGCACAAAAATTATAAGAGGCAACGGCGGAAAAGTTCAGTCAAGCACAGACGACAACAAAACTCTTACAACAGAAGGCGGCCAGATAAAACTTTTCAATGTAACCGGCAGCTCCACAATTCTTGAAATAAACAATCTTACATTTACGGCTTCAAGCACAGTTGGAACTACTTCTACACTTGACGGAACTTTAATTTATGTAGATGACGGAGCTACAGTAATTTTAAAGCAATGCCTTATAAACAATATGTCTGTTTCATACCGAGACACAAGTCTTATATATGTAAAAAGCGGCGGAAAACTTCTTCTTGAAAACTGCACTTTTTATAATAACAAAAGCACAGGTAGCGGTAACGTAGGCTATTCAGAATGTATACGCATAGATAACGGAGCGCAAGTGGAAGTTGTTTCATGCAATTTTGAAAACAATGGCGATGAAAATTTAATGGCAAACGCCGCAGCAATAGAAAATTCTGGTTCATGTCATATAACCAACACAACATTTAAAGGCAACACAGCAAACAGAGGCAGTGCAATAATGAACAATAACACAGGAATTCTTGAAATTGAAAGCTCAACATTTGACAGCAATACGTGCACTTCTAACGGCGGATATTATGCAAGAAGAGGCGGAGCGATATTTAGCCAAGGCGGAAGTATAAAAATCACAGACAGCGCATTCACAGGCAATAAGGCTGGTGGTAATAATCCAGGAAGTGAAGACACAACAAACGGTGAATTCCAAAAACTTGGCGGAGGCGCAATCAGCATAAAAACAGGCTCGCTCGTTTTACAGAACACAAAATTTGAAAACAACAGCGTAACTTTAACAAGCAGCAACGACGCTTACGGTTATGGCGGAGCTATTTTAATTGAACAGTCAGATGCAAACCTGTTCCTAAAAGATGCAAGCGGTTCTGCCATAGACATAGAAAGTTACATAAACAAGTACATGAGCGGCAATACTACAACAAAAAATAATGCCGGCGCAAACATCTACTGCAACGGCGGCACAATAAACGGCACGGTTTATACCCAAGCCTGGGAATAGCCTTTGTAATTGCCGTACAGGAAACGGCAATCTTGTAAATTTACAACAGATTATCAATCGGACTTCTTTCAGAAATATCACAGGGTTCTAGTCCGACAATGATACTTTTTATAAGTAAGTGCAAAACAGTGGGTTCTTAGGGCGACAGCCCTAAGCGATGCTGGGAAAGAAGGGAGGTTTGGAGGGAAGAAGACCCCGCTTTCGAAGTAGAGGGTTTTCTTCCCTCCAAAAGGAAACCGGCCGCCTGCTGCGGGGTTACAAATACAGCAAACGACCGGCATATAACCTGCGGATTTCTCCGCGGATTTTACATTTAAAACTAAGACAGACTTGGAGCGTTCCTCATTCTCCAAGCCTGCCTTATTCAGCTAAACGCTACTCTTCATCCTGAAGAGCATCGTATCCAGATTCACCAGTGCGAACTTTGATTACATTTTCAACAGGGTAAACGAAAATCTTTCCGTCTCCGATGTGTCCTGTATACAAGGCTTTCTTTGCGCTTTCTACAACAGTTGCTACAGGAACTTTTGAAACAACAATCTCTACCTTGATTTTTGGCAGTAAATTGATTTCAACTGGAACACCACGGTAGTATTCGCTTGCTCCCTTCTGCATTCCGCATCCCATAACATTTATAACTGTCATTCCAGTTACACCAATGGAGTTCATGGCAACTTTAAGTGCGTTGAACTTGTTCTGGCGTGTTATAATTACAACCTTGTGAACCGCAGCATCCTTAGAAGAAGGAGTTGTGGCAGGAGCAACAACTGGAACAGCTTCATGCATTGGAATTGCAACGCCAGCTTCAGCAGCTTCGGCAATTTCTTCTGTGCTGTAAGGTGTCATAAATCCTGCATAACCTGAATCAAGACCATGCTCAAGCTTGTCAAGACCGATGATTTCCTCTTCCGCAGATACACGCAATCCAAAAATCTTCTTGATTACAAAGAACAAAATCGTAATTGTTACAACAGTCCATGCGATTGTGCAGACCATTCCAAGAAGCTGAAGCCCAAGACATTCAAGTCCGCCGCCGTAGAAAAGTCCTGAAATCTGCTCGCCTGCTTTGTTTGCAAGTGAATATCCAGGAACTGAAGGGCTTGCAAAAAGACCAACCGCAATTGTTCCCCAAATACCGTTTAAGCAGTGAACAGCAACAGCACCAACAGGGTCATCTACACGGAGCTTGTTGTCCAAGAACCAAACACCAAATACAACCAAAAGACCTGCAACAATACCGATGATTGAAGCGCCCAAAGCATCCGCAACATCACAAGGAGCTGTGATTGCAACAAGACCAGCCAAAGAAGCGTTCAAGCACATTGAAACATCAGGCTTGCCGAATTTTATCCAAGTAAAAATCATACAAGTAACGGTTGCAAGAGCCGGAGCAATTGTTGTAGCAACAAAGATGCTTCCAAGCTGCGGAACAGAAGTTGCAGCCGCACCGTTGAATCCGTACCAACCCAACCACAAGATGAACACACCAAGCGCGCCAATCGGAATGTTGTGTCCTGGGAAAGCATTTACCTTTGTAGAACCATCAGCGTTCTTTGTAAACTTTCCAATACGAGGACCTACCATTGCAGCTCCAATCAAAGCGCAGATACCGCCAACCATGTGAATACAGTTTGAACCTGCAAAGTCGTGGAATCCAAGCTGAGCAAGCCAACCGCCGCCCCAAGTCCAGTGAGCTTCAATCGGATAAATTACTGCTGAAATTACAGCTGAATAAACGCAGTATGAAAGAAACTTTGTGCGTTCTGCCATTGCGCCAGAAACAATTGTCGCTGTTGTAGCGCAGAATACAAGGTTGAACACAAAGCCAGACCAGTCAAAGTTTGCATAGTCTGTAAATATCTGCCAGTTAGGTTTTCCCATAAAACCAAAAAGCATATTTTCACCAAGGAAAAGACCAAAACCAATAAGGATGAAAACAACTGTACCAATACAGAAGTCCATCAGGTTTTTCATAATAATGTTGCCGGTATTTTTAGCACGAGTAAAACCGGTTTCAACCATTGCGAATCCTGCCTGCATCCAGAATACCAAGGCAGCACCAAGCAAGAACCACACGCCCCATAAATCCTTGGAGACGCTTTGAACAGCTTGCATTACATCTTCCATAAAAACCCCTTGTCTAAAAAGACGGTAATGAAAATAAAAAAGCGACAGTGATACCGACAAGAGAATTCCACATCGGAATCTCTTAACCGACACCATTGTCGCTTTTCACAAGTTATTCAGTTTAAAACAAAAAAAGCCACAAACTGCCCAAGGCAATCTGTGACTCCGTTGTCAACTGATGTTCTAGTTTTATCATTCTGAAAAAAAAATGTCAATATATTTTTTATAAAATTTATTTTTGCACTTCTATTGCTCGCTCAATTGTTTTTACGTAGTCTTCGCCCCAATATTCGCAAAGAAGACTGTATGCCTGCTCTTTTAGTTCCGGCGCAACACGCTGTTCAAGCTGCTTTAAATTGTTCGCCACAAAATTATTGCAAGCAGCCTTCATGCTTTCAACTAAAGAAGTGCTAAGACAATTTCCTTCTGGCGACTGTATAAACTGCACAATTGGAACAAAAGCCGATGCCGCAGAACACACACGTTGCCACCGTCCAATGTCCGTAATTGTTTGCGCGCTTGAAATTCCTGAATCTACAGAATATCTATAAAAACGTTCCTGAACTCCAAAATATTTTTTTGCAAAAATCGAAACAAAAAAGTAAAGGCAAAGATCTTCCGCCATGGTGCATTCTGTAAACGGAATAAAAGAAAACGCTTTTTCCATCAAAGACCTTTTTATAAGCTTGCCCCATAAAAATCCGCAGTGCTTGCAGTTTACAAAGCAGTCTTCCGCAATCTGATTTTCCAAAATCTCGCCCAAAGTTATCTTGCCTATTTTTTTCTGAAGATGTTCTTGCTGCGCTGAATTTTTTTCAGGATTTTCTGTAACTGCAATAGCTGTGGAATTTACTATGTCAGCATTTGTTCGCTGCGCTTCATTGTATAAAAATGAAATTGCGTTGTTTCCTTCCAAGTAGTCATCGCTGTCCAAGTAAAAAATAAAATCTCCGCTGGAAAACGAAAGCAAGTCGCGCCGGGTTTCAAGAATTCCAAGATTGTTCAAATGCTCCTTAAACACAACTGGAACTTTTGTTTCCTTGGCAAATTTTTTTACGATTTTTTTTGCATCCTCGCCTTTTTCATTGACTGCGCACGAAGCATCGCTTACAACAACAATTTCCTTTTCCGCAAAATCCTGCATAGCCACAGAATCAAGACATTTTCTTAAAACATTTTCCGTTCCATAAACCGGAATACAAACAGAAACCAGCGGCTTTTTGAATTTCATGCGTAAAATTATAGCACAAAAGCGTGGAAATTTAAAACAAGAATCCCCGGCACAGAAAAACCATACCGGGGAAAAGTGTATTTTTAAGGAGTCAAAATGCTATTCAATAAACTTACACTCTAAAGAGCAAATCCTCGTAGCTTGGGAATGGCTTGTAGTCTTCTCCAAGCAAAGGCTCAATTTCGTCAGCTACAGCGCGGGCTTCTGTCATTGCAGGAATAACTGTGTCAACATAAGCGCGGGCAATTTTCATGCAGTCGCCGGCATTCTGGGCAGCTTCGTGGAGCTTGTCAAGTTTTGCAGCTTTTTCTGCCAAGCTGTTTACAAGAGTGTCCAGCTTAGAAAGAAGTTCTGCCTGCGCACTTGCCTTTGCACCCGGAACAACAGATTTGAGGTCAATGGCAGTCTTGCTTACTGCGTCCATGTACTTGAATGCAGCAGGAAGAATATCTTTGCTAATCATCTCAAGCATTGTCTGGACTTCAATGTTCAGAATCTGTGCATATTTTTCAAGCTTGATTTCATAGTGGCTGTTCATTTCAACATCTGTATAAACACCCATTTCTGTAAAGAGCTTGACGTTCTTGGAATCAAGGTAGTGAGCCATTGCATCAGGAAGAGTGCGAAGATTCAAAAGTCCGCGTTTTTCAGCTTCATCAACCCAGCTTGAATCGTAGCCGTTTCCGTTGAAGATAACTCTCCAGTGCTTTGTAACTTCACGCTTGATAAGCTCAGCAAGAGCAGTGTCAAAGTCAGTTGCCTTTTCAAGCTCATCTGCAAATTCCTTGAGAGTATATGCAACGATTGAATCCAATGTTGTGTTCGGACCAGAAATTGAAAGTGAAGAACCGCATGAACGGAATTCAAATTTGTTTCCAGTGAAAGCAAATGGAGAAGTTCTGTTGCGGTCAGTTGAATCTTTTGGAATTGGCGGAAGAACGTCAACTCCAATTGTCATCTTCTGTGCTCCATGCTCGCCAAGAGGCTTTCCGTCTTTTATAGATTCAAGAACAGCATAAAGCTCATCGCCAAGATACATTGAAATAATTGCTGGCGGCGCTTCATTTGCTCCAAGACGGTGATCGTTTCCGGCAGAAGCAACAGAAATTCTAAGCAAGTCCTGATTTTCATCTACAGCTTTAATTACGGCTGTAAGGAACAAAAGGAACTGCGCGTTTTTCTCTGGAGTTTTTCCTGGCTCAAGAAGGTTTTCACCAAGGTTTGTAGACATAGACCAGTTGTTGTGCTTTCCGCTTCCGTTAAGACCTGCAAAAGGCTTTTCGTGAAGAAGGCAAACAAGACCGTGGCGGCGCGCAACTTTCTTCATAACTTCCATTGTAAGCTGGTTCTGGTCGGCAGCAAGGTTTGTTGTTGTGAAGATTGGAGCCATTTCATGCTGAGCCGGAGCAACTTCGTTATGTTCTGTCTTTGAAAGAATTCCATACTTCCAGAGAGTATCATTCAAATCTTCCATGTATTCAACAATGCGAGGATTAAGGGCGGCAAAATACTGGTCGTCCATTTCCTGGCCTTTTGAAGGTTTTGCGCCAAACAAAGTGCGTCCTGTCATGCGGAGGTCTTTGCGCTGGCTATAAAGTTTTTGGTCAACAATAAAATATTCCTGCTCTGGTCCTACTGTTGTGGCAACATGAGTAGCGTCTTCATTTCCGAAGAGCTTAAGAATTCTAAGAGCCTGTTTGTTAAGCGCTTCCATTGAACGCAAGAGCGGAGTCTTTTTGTCCAACGCTTCGCCTGTGTAAGAACAGAAAGCTGTAGGAATACAAAGAGTGTGCTCCTTTACAAACGGATATGCAGTTGGATCCCATACAGTGTAACCGCGGGCTTCAAAAGTTGCACGGCGACCTCCGCTTGGGAAAGAAGAAGCATCCGGCTCCCCCTTTACAAGCTCCTTTCCGCTGAAAGACATGATAACAGTTCCGTCATCCTGGGGAGTGATAAAGCTGTCATGCTTTTCCGCAGTAATTCCTGTGAGCGGCTGAAACCAGTGTGTAAAATGTGTTGCGCCCTTTTCAATTGCCCATTCTTTCATTGCGTGAGCAACCTGGTTCGCTACATCGATTTTAAGCGGTTCGCCATCATCCAAAGTTTTTTTCAAAGCCTTGAATGTTTCCTTTGGCAGACGTTCTTTCATTACTTTCTGATTGAACACCATGCTTCCAAACAATTCTGGTACATTTGTAGACATTTGCTAACCCCCATTATAAATATAAAACAAAGAAGGCGATGTGATTGAACGCCAAGAAAACTTAGCACTCAGCCACATCGCCTTTGATGTTTACACGGACTACTCTAATTAATTCACAAAAAAATGTCAATGAGTTTTTGAAAAGAAATTTCAAGGAAATTAAATGCAGTTTTTGCAAAGCGGACTTCCATACGATGTGGAATAACACTCTTTTCCGCATTTGCAGCAATATCGTTCTGTATAATCCATATTCCCAAACTGCATCCAAACCTGATAGCAGTCATCACACAACGGTTTTTTTAAATCGTATGAAATTTTTGCTCCGCATCTAATGCAAGTTCCTTCTGTTATTTTTATATTATTCAGCGACACATCAAAATTATTTTCTTCAGTAATTCCAATTGATTTTTTTATAACTTTTATTACTTTTGACAAGCCGTTTCTAATTTCTGAAGTTGTAAATCTTAAAACTACATATCCTAAATTTTGAAGTTCGCGGTCAATGCTTCTGTCTCGCACAGCCTGATATTCAGTTCTTTCATGATAAGTATGCCCGTCAGTATAAATGCAGATTTTTTTGTTATCTGATTCCAAATAAAAATCAGGAATTGTCAAAATATTTTCTGGATCTACAGGCTCTGGAAAATGAGAAACTGTATTGTCTTTATTTATTCTAAGCTGAAGTTCAACTTCAATATTGTTTTTTACAAGAGCTTTTAGCAAATCTCTTTCAAGCGGACTTTCACAAACATTACAGCATCTGTAGCATTCTTTTAATTTTAACTCGCAGTCTTTGCAGTCAGAGTCTCTATCAATCTTTTTTCTTATCTCTTGAGCTTCTTTTATAGTGCAGTTGAATTTTTCCATGATTGGCTTATATCCAAGAACATCTACAATATCATCCAAAAGTTCTTTCATATCTGGTTCATAAAGTTTTTTTGAAACTTCTATATCACCAGCCAACTGAAATGAAATTTTATAACAGTCAATTTTTGAAGAATCATCTTTTTTTGCTTCAACATCAATTTTTACTTTCAATTTTCCTATCCTTATTGATAGAAAACTTTAATTCGTTTAGCAAATTTAGTAAATATACCCTTATAAACAATATTATTTTTCTCTCCAATTAATTATCTACTTTCCTCATCCTCTTCCAAAACTGACAGCTTTGTATCTTGGATAAGTTCGATTCCGTCTTTTGCGTTCAGCGGAGTTACAACTTTTTTGCCTGTTTTTTGCTCAAGTTCAACTCTGGCGTTTTTGGCAATTGTTGCGCCGTCCACCGCATTTTGTATATGCTCGCCAAAATTCTTCGGATTTTTTTACTCTGAAATTTCTTTTGTGGAAAGCTCGGCAAGCATATTTAGGACAAGCTCCTTGTTTGTCATATTGTCCCGAAGATTCTCTTTTTTTAGACCTTTAAATTCCTTGTATTCCTTTGCAGTCTTTCCTGCCCAAGTCTTATAAATTATATCCGTAAGAGTCGCAAACTGGACGCCTTCTTTTAGACCGTGCTTTTTCCATTCATCGGTAATATAAATTAATTTCACATTAACAACCCTATATCGCGAGTTTTGCGGTAGCAAAACTCGGTAAGTTCGCAAAGCGAACGACACTTATCCAGTTTTCTGAATATCCCAATGCACGGTATTCCTGCAATGCCCGCTGAATTCCCTGCTCCGGGTCTTGTATTTCATCAAGCCGCTCCTTTGCGACCTGCGCCATCCACAATTTGAACGGCTCTGCTTTGGGAGAAGGAATTGACTGAATTAGGCGGAAAATGCCTTCAGATGTAGCAGCCTGAATTTCTCTTGATTTTCCATCTTTTCCTTTCATCCTAACTGGGGTACAAATTGTACCCCAGTTAAGGTTCAACTGCTCATCCTGAAAACGCATTTTCTTTATATATTGTTTTGGGTCTTTACTGTCTGTAAGAATTTGAACTACATCAACAACGCTGAAATACCATTCTTCCTTTTCGCTGTCCCAGACGGTGCGGACTTTCTGTTCACCAAAAAGTTTGATTTGTGTTTTTGTTTTTTCTCCATCAACAAGCATAATTTTTCCTTTGATTTTATTTTGCTAAAATTGGGATTCGTTAGAATCCCTTAATCCGTGTGGCAATCATGGCAATATTCTTCTATGTATTTATTACTTCAATTATTATAAAATATACCAGTTTCCAAAAATAATTGACAGCAAAACCGCAATCCATTAATCTAAAAAAATCGTCGCATAAAAATTGGAGGAAAAATGTCCTATACAAAAGAAGAAGTTATTGAATTTGTTCAGATGGAAGATGTCAAATTTATCCGCCTTGCATTCTGTGATATTTTCGGAAACCAAAAAAACGCCGCAATTATTCCAGACGAGCTTGAACGTGCATTCAAAGAAGGAATCGCATTTGATGGTTCTTCGATTGACGGCTTCACAGACGAAGCGCATTCCGACCTTTTTCTTTTTCCAATTCCTTCAACACTCACAGTTCTTCCGTGGCGGTCAATTTCCGGAAAAGTTGTGCGTATGTTCTGCGAGATAAAAAAAAGCGATGGAACTCCATTTGAAAAAGACTGCCGCAACATTTTAAAAAAGGCCGTTAAAGAGGCAGAAGAAAAAAATCTAAAAGTGAACTTCGGCTCTGAATGCGAGTTTTATCTTTTCCAGACTGATGAAAAAGGCAAGCCAACAAAAATTCCTTTTGACAATGCAGGCTACATGGACGTTGCTCCAGAAGACAAGGGCGAAAACATCCGCCGCGAAATCTGCCTGACCTTGGAGCAAATGGATCTTCATCCGGAAAATTCTCACCACGAGGAAGGACCAGGGCAAAACGAAATTGACTTCCGCTATGGACAAGCTCTTGCCGCCGCAGACAACACAATGAATTTTATAACAGTCGTAAAAGCTGTGGCTGTGCGCAACGGACTTTATGCGGATTTTTCACCAAAACCTCTTCTAGAAGAAAGCGGCAACGGATTCCACATAAATATTTCTGTGCAGGAAAATTCCGGCAAGGAAGTTCAGAACGCATTTATGGCGGGAATCATGGCGCACATAAAGGAAATCACAGCTTTCTTAAATCCAACAGAAAATTCTTATGAGAGGCTCGGCTCAAGAAAAGCTCCAAAATATGTAAGCTGGGCGCACGAAAACAGAACTCAGCTTATTAGAGTTCCGTCCGCAATAAATTCCCACAAGCGTTTTGAAGTCCGCTCCCCAGACCCAATGGCAAATCCGTACATCGCATATTCGCTTTTAATTTACGCCGGACTTGACGGAATTGAAAAAGACATGAAGCTTTGCGAGCCAATTGAAATGAACCTTTCAACTGCAAGTCCCGAAATAACTTCAAAACTTGAGCGTCTGCCTGAAAGCCTAAGAGAAGCCGTAGAACTTGCTAAAAACAGCGAGTTTGTAAAAAAGCATCTTAGCGCAGATTTCACTTCATTCTTCAAAGTTTAAAAGGACGCAAAATGATTCCTTTAAAAGGCAGAAGAAAAGTTCTAATTGTCTCTGAAACACAAAGTTTTCACGACAATATTTCTTGCATACTACCCAAAAGTGATTTTTTCCCGGTTTTCCATGCGTCCTCTGGAGGAGAGGCGCGCAGGCTTTTACTTGAGCTTCCTGTTGACATTCTGATTGTGGACTCGCCGCTTCCAGACGAACATGGAATTATGTTTGCTGAAAGTTTTGCTGATTTAAACATTGGAATTTTGCTTCTTGTAAAAAGCGAACTTTATGAGGAAACTTCGTACAAAGTTGAAGAGCAGGGAATTGTAACTTTGCCCAAGCCTAATTCACCTGAAATGTTTTTTACAGCAATAAAAATGCTTTCCGCTATGTCGTTCAGGCTGCAAAAAATGGAAGCAAAAAACAAGACGCTCCAAGAAAAAATGCAGGACATAAGAACTGTAAACAAAGCAAAATGGCTTTTAATCGAAAATCTGAATATGACAGAAAGCGATGCCCATAGGCACATAGAAAAACTTTCAATGGACAACCGCCAAAGCAAGCGTGAAGTCGCTGAAGAAATAATAGAACGCTACGATTCGTAAAATATCCTGAAAAAAAAAAGCCGGGTAACTGAAGTACACAGGGTAGTAAAACTTATCTGTCATTCTCGCACTTGATGCGGGAATCTCCTATGGGAATACATCTAATCAAGGTACGCTTACACTCAAGACCTTGACTTAGCCGTTTTTAGGGTTTTGATAAACCCTAAATAATATTGCCGGATCAAGCCCGGCAATGACAAAAAGACAAATCCTATAATTTTATTGTTCGCCAAGGGCGGCGGCTACAAGTCCAAGGAACAATGGGTGCGCCTTATTCGGGCGGCTCTTGAATTCTGGATGAAACTGAACGCCAACATAGAAATTGTTCTTGTCATATTCAACAGTTTCTATAATATTTCCGTCTGGCGAAGTTCCGCTTAAAGTAAGGCCGGCATCTTCAAGAGCGTTTCTAAAATCATTGTTGAACTCATAGCGGTGGCGATGGCGCTCAGAAATTTCTTCTGTCTTGTAGCACTTGTACATTTGAGTGCCTTTTTTGATTTTGCATGGATAAGCACCCAAACGCAGAGTTCCGCCTTTGTTCACGGATTCACTTTGGTCTGGCAAAAAGTCAATTACTTTGTGCGCACTGTTTTCATCAAATTCACCTGAATTGGCATCTTTAAATCCGCAGACAGAACGGGCAAACGCAATAACCGCAATCTGCATTCCAAGGCAAATTCCAAGATAAGGCAAATTATGCTCACGGCAATAATCAGCGGAAGCAATCATTCCTTCAATTCCGCGCGAACCGAATCCGCCAGGAACAATCACGCCGTTGCATCCACCAAGAATATCGTCCACGTTTTCTTTTGAAATAGACTCGCTGTCAATCCATTTTATGTTCACATAAGAGCCAAGTTCATAACCTGCGTGCTGCAAAGCTTCCGCAACAGAAAGATAAGCATCATGGAGCTGAACATATTTTCCGACAAGACCGATTGTAACTTTCTTTGTGCGGTTTTGAATTTTTTCAAGCATATTGTTCCATTCAGTTAAATCGCAAGGAGGAACAGAAAGATTCAGCTCGCGGCAAACAATGTCTGAAAAGTGAAGTTTTTCAAGCATAATCGGAGCCTGATACAAAACTGGCAGCGTAAGATTTTCAATAACACAGTCTGGCTTTACATTGCAGAACATGGCGACTTTGCGGAAAATGCTTTCTTCAAGTTTTTCATCGCAGCGCAAAACAAGAATGTCCGGCTTAATTCCAAGCCCCTGGAGTTCTTTTACAGAATGCTGAGTAGGCTTTGTCTTATGTTCATCAGAACCATGAAGAAACGGAAGAAGCGTAACATGTATATAAAGCGAATTTTCACTGCCAACTTCAAGACCAACTTGGCGGATTGCTTCAAGGAACGGCTGGCTTTCTATGTCGCCTGTTGTTCCTCCGACTTCTGTAATAACGATGTCTGCGCCGGAAGTTTTTCCAACATTGTAAATAAATGATTTTATTTCGTTTGTAATGTGCGGAATAACCTGAACTGTTTCGCCAAGATATTCTCCGCGGCGTTCCTTGTTGAGAACGTTCCAGTAAACTTTTCCAGAAGTAAGGTTTGAAAATTTATTCAAGTCTTCATCAATGAAACGCTCGTAATGTCCAAGATCAAGATCTGTTTCCGCGCCGTCATCTGTAACATAAACTTCACCGTGCTGGTAAGGACTCATTGTTCCAGGATCAACATTGATGTACGGATCAAGTTTTTGTGAAGCAACCTTAAGTCCGCGCGACTTGAGCAGACGTCCTAAAGATGCAGCTGTAATTCCTTTTCCAAGTCCAGAAACAACACCACCTGTAACAAAAATATACTTTGTTGATTTCATAGCACGCCTTCCTATTCAAAAAAAAATCCGCAGACTACAAAAGCAATCTGCGGCATATAGTCGCTTTAAATTACAATGTAAGCTAGTATGCCAAAATTACGCCTTACCGTCAAGATTGAAAACCGTTCATTTAAAGCGGCTCTTCTGCTTTTATTGCAAAAAGCTTTATTCCTTCACCAGAAAATTTTTTCTTTATTGCCTTTATTACAGCCTGCACTTTTGGAAAATCTTCATCCTCAACATAGCTTACAAGCACAAAATTTTTTTCAGGCCAAGTTGTATTTCCAAGCTTGCGGTCATTTCCTCCGCGGCCATAAACAAGCGGAAACTTCGTGTACAAAATATCAGGAACGTATTCTTCCAAAGCTTGAGTAATATCGTCTTCAACAGATTTATTTGAAATTATTTCCACACGCTGCATTTATTTTTCCTCCGGCAAAGCAAGTTGAACAACAGGCTGCTGCATTTTCTTTTTTTTCATTACAAAAGTGTAAAGCACAGGAATAAAGAAAAGCGTTATAAATGTGGAGCTTGTAAGTCCGCCTACAACTGCAACGCTTATAGGCTGAACCATTCCCGCGCTTCCGCTTGAAGCAAAACACATCGGAATCATTCCAAGAATTGTTGTAAGCGTTGTCATCAAGACAGGCCTAAGCCTTGAGCATCCGGCTTTATAGCAAGCATCCTTTAACGGCATTCCGCGTTCCACAAGAAGATTCGTGTAGTCAACCAAAATAATTCCGTTGTTTACAACAATTCCAACGAGCATTACAAGTCCTACTGCGGAAAGCAAGCTGAACGACTGCCCGGTAATTTTATAAATAAGAATAACACCAATCGCAAGAAACGGAATTGTCATAAGATTTATAAACGGAGCTTTAAAGCTTTCGTAAGTCGCCGCCATTACACCAAATACAAGAAGAATTGCCATAATCATAATTTTTGCAAAAATTGCCGTCTGCTCTTTTACATCTTTCCAAGAACCTTCGTAGCTTACAGAAACGTTGTCAGGAACAATAAACGAATTTTTTATTCCTTCCTTGATTTTTTCTTCAACAACATTTGCATTTTCATCCGAAACAATATCAGCAGTAACATGGACAATGCGGCGTCTGTTTTCACGGCTAATTGTAACAGGACCATAGCCTTTTACTGCTCTTGCAAAATTGGCAACGCACACACGTCCGTTTGTGCCGTTCACATAAATCTGCTCAAGGTCAACAACTTTCTGTCTGTCTTCCGGACGGAGCATTACATAAACTGTATAATCGTCTCCATCTTCACGATAAGTCGTTGTAGAAACTCCTTCTATGCTAGCCTGAATTTCATTTGCAACAGTGGCAACATTCACGCCAAAACTATATGCGCGCTGCCGGTCAATTTCAACTTGAACCTGCGGAAGCCCTTCGTCTGTATCAACGGAAGATTCTCCTATGTCTGGAATGGCTGCCATGACTTCTTGAATTTTTTTTGCAACATTAAGCGCGCTGTCCAAACTAGAGCTTCTAAGAACAACGTCTATGTCATCTCCTGTCATCTGCTGGCGTCGGCTCTGCCCAAAACTAAAGTCAACTCCTGCAAATTCAGTAAAATGCTTTCTGAGTTTTTGCTTTATTGTTTCGTCATTGTCAATCTGCTCATCCGAATTCGGCAGGGAAATTTGAATCGTTCCATTGTACGAGCCTGAACTTCTCCAGCTTGAGCCGATGCTTGTAATTATATTTTTGTAGCCTTTGATTTCACTCTTTACAATTTCCTCAAATTTTAAAACAACATCCGTAGTTTCTTCAAGCGAAGTTCCAACAGGAAGTCCAAGTTTTACAGAAACGCTGTCGTCGTGTCCGCCAGTCATAAGCTGAATTCTCAAAGTCGGAATCAGCATAAAAGAAAAAGCAAGAGCCGTAACGCAGACAACTACAGTAACGCCGCGACTGTCCAAGGCTTTTTTTAGAAGCTTTTCATATCCAAGGGAAACAATGTCCTGCGACTTTGTGAATATTCCGTACAAAACTTTAAAGAAGCGGGACTTAACAGGCTTTTCATTTCTGTTTGTAATTGGAAGAAAATGTCCTGCCAAAACCGGAACAAGAAAAATCGCAACAAACAAACTGCTTACAAGAGCAATTACAATTGTAAAAATAATTCCCTTGAACATCTGCCCCATAAACCCCAAATCCTTCATAAAGAAAAGAAACGGAACAAATACGCAGATTGTTGTAAGGTTTCCTGACACAACAGAAAGAATCATTTCCGAGCTTCCAAGAACAGCGGCAACATTTGGCTTTGCGCCTCTCATTCTGTAAGAATAAATGTTATCAATCATAACAACAGAAGCATCAACAACCATTCCAACACCAAGAATCAAGCCAGTGAGCGTCATCATGTTCAATGTAATTCCGGCAAAGTTCATGCACAGAACTGTTATTATAATTGAAAGCGGAACAGAAATCGCAATGATAATCGTGGTTTTTATAGCGCACAAGAAAACAAAAAGAATTACAACCGCAAGCAAAAGTCCCTGCCACGCCGAATCAAAAAGCGTATTCAATGTATCGCGGATGCTTTCTGTATCATCGCGGATTATTTCAAGCGAAATATCAGCAGGAAGAGTTTTTTCAAGCTCGCTGATTTTTTCATAGACAGCATTTGCAACCGCAACGCTATTTTCTCCAGACTGCTTTGTAATTGAAACGTAAACACCGGGAAGTCCATTAATGTAAACAACATTGCTTGCATCCTTGTATCCCATGAACGCGCGGCCAATATCGCTAAGTTTTACATCGTAACCGTTCTTTGTTGTAATAACAGTATTGTTTATCTGGTCAATGCTTGTGTATTCGCCTGTTGTGCGGATGGAATAATCCATTGAGCCTTCTGTGATTGTTCCGCCGCCAATTTCAAGATTCTGCTTTGAAAGCGAAGACGAAACTTCAGAAAGAGTAAGATTGTAAGCCTGAAGCCTATTCTGCTCAAGCTCCACACGGACAATCTGGGTTCTTCCTCCCATCGACTCCGCCTGTCCAACACCTTGCGCCTGCTCAAGAATATCAACAACCTGATCTTCCGCAATTTTTTTAAGCTCATCAACTGAACGGTTTCCGCGCACTGCAATTCTCATAATTGGCTGGCTGTCAGAATCCATTTTAAAAATTGTAGGCGTTACATCGTCTGGCAGTCTTCTTGTAATGCGGTCGAGTTTATCGCGCACATCGTTAGTCGCAATATCAAGATTTGTTCCGTAATTGAATTCAAGAAAAACACTGCTTCTTCCTTCCGAAGATGTCGAAGTTATTTCCTTTAAATTGCTAAGGCTCACAAGCGCATCTTCAATCAAAGTCGTAACAGATTTTTCAACGGATTCAGGACCGGCATTTTCATAAGTCGCAGAAACCATCAGGTACGGCATATCAATATCCGGCATAAGAGAAACCGAAGTATTGCCCAGACTGAAAATTCCCATAAGCCCAAGCAACGTGAAAACCATCAGTGTAAGAACTGGATGCTCAAGAGTTTTTTCGCTGACCATTTTTTACTCCGCATTTAAACCGCTTGATATATTGCGGACTTTGCTTCCGTCAGAAACAGAAGTCATACCTTCAACTACAACTTTTTCGCCTTCGTAAATTCCAGAAACAACTTGAATCATATTGTCCACAGAATTTCCAAGTTCCACTTCGCGCAAACTTACTGTGCTGTCATCTTCGTTAAAAATGAACACGCAGTCTTTTCCGTTTTTTTCAACAACTGAATTTAGCGGAACCACAACATTTCCTGCATAGTCAGCTGTAAAAAGCGTAAGTTTTGCAAACATTCCGGCGTTTATTCTTGAATCAGTTTTATTGAACGACAAAAGAATTTCTTTTGTGCGGCTTTGAGAATCAAGCACTGGCGAAACTTTTTTTACCGTTGCAGAAAATGTTTCATTAGGATAGGCTTCGAGAATTATCGTTGCCTTTAGTCCGCGCTTTAAAAACGAAACGTAACGCTCTGGAACTTTTGCGCGGATCTGCAAATTGGAAACATCGCCGATTGTTGTAATCGCTGTGGAAGACGCGACTGTAGTTCCGATTTCTTTTGGCGTAGAAGTTATCATTCCGCTGATTGGAGCATAAACGGAACTGTTCACATAATATGCGCCCGGCTCGCTTGGATCAACTTCCGCAAGAACATCTCCTTTTTTTACAGTGTCGCCAAGAGCAACATAAACTCTCGCAATTTTTCCGCCGATGTCAGGATAGCAGTCAACAGAACTTTCGCACTCAATTTCTCCATTTGTGTCAACATAAGCATGCAATGTTTTTTGCGCAGCAACCATAGTTCTTATGCTCGCTGCTTCCTGTTCCTGTGGAAGTCCGCCTTTTGGAGGAAACGGATTTTTCTTTGGCGCAAATTTTATCGCAAAAAAAGTTCCTGCCAAAATGCACACGCACACAAAAGAAACAACAATAAATGATGCTTTTACTTTCATAATTAATTCTCCAAAGTTCCAAACGGAATTCCAGCCGCATTCTCCAAGTCAAGAACGGCACATATCAAATTGTAAGCCTCAGAAATTAAATTCACTTTTGCGGAAAGAAGATTGTCCGAAGCAGTTTGAAGCGAAAGCAAATCTTTTGTTCCGTGGCTATAGGATTCCAAAGTCATTTCGTAAGTTGTCTGGGCAAGCTCAATGCTGCTTTTTCTAAGAGAAATATTTTCCAAGCACTGATTTATTTTGTTCATCAAAGTTGAAATATTTACTTCAAGCGAAACTTTAGCATCTTCAAGCTCCAGCTCAAGACTTTTTACTGAATCTTTTTTTGACTGAACATTGAGAGAACCGCTTGACCACGGAAGAAATCCGTCCAGCGGAATCGAAGCCTGCAAACTCAAAGTTCCGTTGTCGTCCCAATTTGAGCCGCCGTCAATAGAAGAATAATTGTAAGAATAAGAAGCTGAAAGGCTTGGACCGTAAGCTGTGAACCGAGAAGCAAGCAATGAATTTTTTGCGCTGTCAATCTGTTTTTGCAAAGATTCAATACTGAATGAATTAAGATCCATTCCTTCAATTGAAATATTTTTTAGATTAAGAATATTTTCAAATGAGCCAGAAAGTGAAATTTTGGCATTCTGCGGAAGTCCCACAAGCTGCTTAAACGAAGCGATTGAATTTTCCATTTCCGCATTAAGAGATTTCAGTTCAAGCTGATCATTCTGATACGAAACCTGCGCACTCAAAACATCAAGCCTTGATAAAGTTCCGCGCTTGTATTTTGCTAAATTTGATTCATATTGATTTTTTGAAGTTTCAAGGCTTTTTTCTTTCAGCGAAATTTCTTCAATTTTATAAAGAAGAGAATAATAATTTTTTCTTACATCAAGTTCCACAGAGCGCAAATCATTTTGATACGAAAGCTGCTGCTGGCTGTAGCTCAACTCGGCGTTTTTTGCAGAAGTATAAACAGAAGGCGACAAAGTTGCATTTAAAGAAATTCCTGCGGAAAGACTGGCTTTGTCATCAGAAGAACTTGGAATATTTTTTGAATAGCGTCCAGTTCCAGAAATCGACGGACTTATAGAATTCCATGAATAAGTGGACTCGCGTTTTTTTTCATCAAGATTGATTTCACTTTGCTTTATAGAAACATTATTTTTTAGCGCGCTTTTTACTGCGTCTTCAAGAGAAAGCTCAATAGTATTTTCATCCGCAAATGCAAATGCGGCAATAGAAAAAAACAAAACAAAGATTTTCTTTTTCAAGCATCCCATGCTTTTATAATACTGAATTTTCCGCATAAGTTACAAAGTAAATTCCTGTTATGCACGGTAATTTATTGTTATTTTACAAAAAGACAACACAAAGTAAGTTTTAAGAATATTCACGAATTTAAAAAAGGCAATAAAGATTTTATATTTATTCTCTACATATATACAGTAAAAATAAAATATGTTACAACGAACAGGCGGTTGTCTCCCAAAACTCAATCAGCTTATGCTGAAATTTGATTATGGGAGGCTGGCATGACTTTAGACCTTGTTTTAGCAGTTGCTGCAATTATTAGTTGCATTGCTACTGTCGCAGGCACAGTTATTGCCGCTCTCGCTTACCTAAAAAATAAGTAGAGTAAAAAATAGCCGCCAAGTTTGACCCACTGCGGCGGCTATTATCGCATTTAGTGGAGATAACCCAAAATTCGGGCATTTCCTTTCATTTAATATAACATATTGGTGTCATGCCGTCAAATTCCAGCCGAAATCCGAACATTGAAACTGCGCTTCTTTAAATCTATAATCAGAGCATGAATACTTTTTATGGAATTCTGATTCCTTTTCTTGGAACCACATTGGGCTCAGCCTGCGTTTATTTTCTTGGGAAAAGTTTAAATAAAAATGTCCAGAAATTTCTTTTGGGATTTGCATCTGGAGTAATGGTTG
>DKDI01000007.1 GCA_002449305.1 Treponema sp. UBA6852 | reverse complement strand
GATAATGACATAAATTCAAGCCGGAGTATGACATAGTCTCAAGCCCCTGAATGACAAAAAAGATACTTTTACTTTCTGTCATAAAAACAAAAGGGATACTTCCTAAGAGGCTGAGGAATACTTCCTAAGAGCCGTAGCGATACTTCCTAAGCCCCTTAGGAATACTCACTTCAGGTCTTAGGAATACTCTCTTAGCCTCTTAGGAAGTATTCCTTCAGAATGAATTGCAACCACCCCTACTATTCAGGATTATATTCCTAAAAAGTTGTATTTCAAATTGCAATATCACAATCTTTAGCAATGTAGAAGATTTTTTACTTTAGCAGGTTCTCGGGGCATTAAGCCTTGCGTTTGTTATTTTCAAAATATTTGCTCATGCTTAATCGCAAGTATTTTGAAAATTTCAATGCACATTGGTTAAAAAATAAAAAACTGTTCGCTCTTGCTCACAGTCGTTTTTTTTCTCGGGGTATTAAGCCTTGCGTTTGTTATTTTCAAAATATTTGCTCATGTTTAATCACAAGTATTTTGAAAATTTCAATGCACATTGGTTAAAAAATAAAAAACTGTTCGCTCTTGCTCACAGTTTTTTATTTTTTTTCGAGGGTCACTCTTTTACAGCCGCTGTTCCCATGCTCATCATCATTGCTTTCTGTGTGAACAGGAAGAAGATTACAAACGGAATACAGATTACCAAAGAGCCTGCTGCGAAGTTTGTAAACTCGTTCTTTTTATCAGAAACGAAAGAGAACAAGCCTAGCGCAAGTGTTTGTTTTTCAGGGCTTCTTAAAACCATCTTCGGGAAGATAAAGTCCATCCATGGTCCTGTAAAACTTGAGATTCCCAAGAATGTGATAATCGGCTTTGTAACAGGAAGAATGATTGTTCCAAAAATTCTAAAGTGGCTTGCACCGTCAATTCTTGCAGCTTCGTCAAGGTTCTTGCTTACTGTGTCCATGTAGCTTTTTACCATCCAAGTGTTGTACGGAATTCCTCCTGCAACGTAAACAAGCACCAGTCCCCACAAAGTGTCAAGTCCGCCGATACGGTTCAAGATTACATAGATTGCAATCATTCCTACAAATGAAGGGAAAATCTGAAGAATCAGCATGCTCATCAAAAGAGTGTGCTTAAAGACGAACTTAAAGCGTGAAAAAACATAAGCGCTCAATGAGGAAATCACAACAGTAAGAAGCGTTGTCCAAAGAGCAATGATGAATGTGTTCTTAAACCACAGCCAGTACTGGGTTTCAAAGAACAGATACTTAAAGTGCTTGAGAGTGAATCCGTCCTTGAAAGGAACAATATTCATGTTTGCAATTCCGTTTCCAGGAGCGAAAGCGGCGGCAACAACATAAACAAGCGGATAAAAAACAATAAGAGAAATCAGTATAAAAATCAGATAAGAAAAAGTTGTGCTGACTGTCTTGAATGAACGGTAATTTCTCATACTTCACCTTCCTTATAAGCCTTGGTATTTCTGAACTGATAAATAGCAAACGGCGCAAGAACAACGAAGATAAGCACTGCAATAACAGAAGCGTAGTTGTATCTAAGCATTGTAATTGTAAGCTTGTAAATCCAAGTAACAAGAATATCAGTTCCACCCGCCATTGTGGTTGTGGAATCTGCAACCGTCGGATCTCCGCCTGTTAAGAAGAAGATAATTCCGAAGTTGTTGATATTGTGCGTAAAGCTCATAATAATCAAAGGCATTGTCTGATAAAGAACAAGAGGCATTGTAATGTGGCGCAGAATCTGAGGTCCGTTTGCACCGTCAATCTTTGCAGCTTCGTACAAATCTTTGGAAATCGCTGTCATCGTTCCCATAGAAAGCATCATAAAATAGCCGAATCCAGCCCAAAGGTTAATTACAATACACATTATTTTTGCAAGCGTAGCATCTCCAAGCCAAGGAATTGTGCTTCCCTGCTCAAGAATTCCAAGGGCAATGAGAGTTCTGTTTACAATTCCGAATGTTCCGTTGAGCATCTGGCGCCACAAAATCATTGTAATTACAGCCGGAACCGCATAAGGCAAGATAAATATAAACCTGAACACTGGAGCTATTTTGATTCCGCTTTCATTCAAATGAACGGCAACCAAAAGTCCGCCAAAGTAGCAGGTAAAAGTTGAAGCCACAGCCCATACAAGTGTCCAGATTGCGATGCGTGCAAAACCAGCTGACCAGTTTGTTCCGCCGAAAAGGAGTGCCTTGAAGTTCTGGAAGCCAACCCAGTCTACAGTATTTTTAGGTGGAATGTTGTTAGGAGCAGAATAGTTTGTAAAAGCAACCGCAACGCTAAAAAGAAGCGGAACAACAACAAACACAAGGAGCATAACTACACAAGGAGCAAGACCTGTAATAGGGAACGCCTTGTTGCCAACTTCTTCCAAAGAGGACTTTTGAGAAACGAATCTTTTAGTCCTGCAGTATTCTTCATAGGATTTTTTTGCGCTTCTTACCGAAATTACATAAGCCGCTACAAAAAGAGCAACTATCGAAAGAATAAGAATTCCGTCGATAAGCATAAACATAGAGTTATTGCGAAGCTTAACCGGAATATCAGGCTGAGGTTCGCCAAGAGTAATCAAATCAAAAATCTTTCCGCAGGTAACTGGCAGAAAAGCAAGAAAAAGAACTTCAAGGGCAGCAAAAAGAGCGCCTTTGACATATTGTTTAAGGTAAATAATATGGGACAATCCCATGAAGCATAAAGATGCAACTTTTACCTTTTTTGCAGAACTTCCATCGGACTCTATCCGCATAAGACACCTCGCAATTGAATACGTCTGGT
Source organism: Treponema sp. UBA6852 (assembly GCA_002449305.1). Lineage (GTDB taxonomy): Bacteria > Spirochaetota > Spirochaetia > Treponematales > Treponemataceae > Treponema_D. The sequence goes on along the minus strand of DKDI01000007.1, from coordinate 44,385 downwards.
CAAGGCACGCTTACGCTCAAGGCCTTGGCTCATCCGTTTTTACGGTTTGGATAAACCCTAAATCAGTGGGAACGCACAACAAGTGCTTAAAAAGGCAGACAAAAATATGCCGTCTTTTATAAAACTGTTTTTAAATTTTGCAAGAAAACAAAGGGCTGCCGCAAAAAATTCTTTTCGATAATTCTGGGCAGCCCATAGGCTTAGTTTACAATAGCAAGAAAGCTAAATTACATTCCAAGGATTGTAGCGTTGCAAGCGTCAAGTTCTTTCTTAACATCTGCACCGTTCCAAATGTTCTTTGAAGCGTTTCCAAGAGCATCCCAGAAAGCAGACATCTGTGGAACAGAAGGCATTGGGAATGCATAGTCAAGCTGGTTGAGGAATCCGCCAATGTATTCGCTTGAAACTTTTACATTGATTGCTGGCATAGCTCCTGTGATGTCAAATCTGAGCTGCTGCATAGCCGGGCTGATAAGGAACTGAGCAAAGTCAGCTGCTTCTTCCGGATGATCAGAGTATGAGCTTACAAACATAGCGCGTGTTCCAGAGAATGAAGCTGCCGGAACTGTGTCTCCAGGAAGTGAAGGAAGTGGCGCAACACCAAAGTTCAATTTAGCGTCAACAAAGTTCTTTACGTTCCAAGGTCCAGTAATGTGCATTGCAGCCTGTCCGCCCTGGAATGCAGCGTCGCAAACTCCAGTTGAAAGGTCAGCAGCAGGAACATCAAGAGCGTTTCTGAGTGACTGGAAGAATTTCATTCCGTTTACAGCATCATCGTTGTTAAGATATGTTGTAGAAGTGTCAGCTCCAGTTGAACCGAAGATGCGGTTTCCGTTTTCTGTTGTGAATACAATTGAGTAGTATGCGTTTCCTACATCCATTACAAATCCGCGCTTGTCTGGATTCTTTTTGTTGAATTCAATAGCCCATTTTGCAAGGTCATCCCAAGTCTTTGGAACATCTTTTTCAGCAATAAGATCCTTGTTGTAGAACAAAGCGTAAGTTTCTGCGCTTACTGGGTATCCGTACATTTTTCCTTCGTAAGTAAGAGCCTTTGAACAAGCGCCAAGAACTTCTTTTGCAACAACGTCTGCGTTTGCTGTTGGAGCAACGTGTCCGCCGTTAACAAGCTCGCCAAGCTTATCATGTGGAGCAGCAAAAAGATCTGCGCCAACTCCAGCTGGTCCGTCAAGGGCAATCTGTCCTGTTGAATCGCCAAGTTCTACGTTTACGAATTTGATTTCTACATTCGGATGAGACTCTGTGTATTTAGCTCCAGCCTGTTTAATGAATTCATCTGGTCCTAAAAGAGACTCCCATACAGTAAGAGTTATTTTTTCAGACTTTTTAGCTTTCTTGCTGCATCCTGTAAATGCGAGCAAACCTGCAGATACTACAGCTACAGCTGCAATAATACCTTTCTTCATTTTGTCCTCCTAATTATAAAACAATGAAGCTTTTTATATTCCAACCGCGAATCAGCGGAAAGATTCCCTTATTCTAAGCTCGTAGCCAACTTTTGTGTGGCTTGGAACTTTTTTTCCTTCTATCATATCCACAAGAAGATTTCCCGCCTTCTTTGTAAGATTTGAAACATTTACATTCAACGCCGTAATTGGAGGCGTATTGTTCTCCAAAACCTGGCTATCGTAAAATGAAATCACCTGAATGTCAGCCGGCACTTCATAGTCATTCTGCTTGAGCCATTTAAGCACATAGACGCAGATAATGTCATCCATGCAAACAAGGCACTGCGGGTTTTCCTTCATAATATCTGGCAAAACAGAAAAAACATCTTTCTGGCATTCCAGATTCCAATGAACGACACAGCCGTCCAATGATATTCCAGAAGAAGCAAGTCCTCTTTTAAATCCTTCAAAACGAAAAGTGTTCACGCTGTTTTTGCTATCGCCCGCAAGAACTGCAACTTTTTCACATCCGCGGCTTATCATAAACTTTGTCATTTCATAGCAGCCAGAAATCTGGTCGCTTCCAACATGGCAAAACTCATCATCCCCGGGTGTGCCCATTGCAATAAATGGAATCCCTTCTCTTTTTAAAAAGTCCACGGATTCATCTTTTTCTTCAAGACGAGTCAAAATAACGCCGTCAACCTTTCTATTTATAACAAGCCGCCTTAACGGAGTAATATCTCCGCCGCTCTGAACAACAATCAAAGCGTCATAGCCGGCCTTATACACAGATTCAGAAATTCCAACAAGGCAATTCTGAAAAAACGGATTGTCCTCTTCATTTTTTGGAATAACAACGCCAATATTGAAAGTCTGCCGCAAAACAAGTCCTTTTGCCATCGGATTAGGAACATAGTTGCACGACTGAACTTTTTCCATTACGCGCCGCCGGGTTTCCGCGCCAATCCGCCCCTTGCAGTTTATAACTCGGGACACTGTAGACTTTGAAACTCCAAGTTCCTGGGCAATATCCGAAATTGTAACAACAGAAGCGGACCTTTCCATAAAAACGTTTCCAAATTATTTTATTAAACAATGCAAAGCAAAAAGTTCTGCAATGCTTAAAGTTTACACCAACAATTCTTATAAAACAAGAAAAATCGGTTGCTCAACACGAAAAAGTATACACGTGTCAATTCGGTTTGTCAAACTTTTTTTATAAATTCTTTGTAATTTTCTTACAAAAATAATAACGTTTCCAGAAGTTTTTCTTGCGCCCTCTTTTTTTTTATGCAATACTTATTTCCATGTTTGAACAAACCGCAGAAAAAATCAAAAATGCAAAAATCATTCCGGTCGTAAAAATTCAGGAAAAAGAATATGCAATGGAACTTGTGCGCGCCCTTACAAACGGCGGAATGAAAGCTGTTGAAATAACCTTTAGAACAAACGACGGCGAAACCGGGCTAAAAAAAATCGCTGGCTGCATAGAATCAATAAAAAAAGAGTTTCCGAATATTCTTGTGGGAGCCGGAACTGTAATAAACGCAAACCTCGCGCAAAAAGCCCAAAATGCCGGAGCGGATTTTCTTGTTTCCCCGGGATTCAATCCCAAAACAGTAAAATGGTGCGTTGAACATGAAATTCCGTTTTTTCCAGGAGTATGCACGCCGGGCGAAATTGAGCAGGCAATAGAAACCGGCCTGAATTTCCTAAAGCTTTTCCCTGCGGAAGTTATGGGCGGAACAAAATTCCTAAAGTCGCTGGCAGGACCTTTTCCGCAAACAGTTTTCATTCCAACAGGCGGAATAAACGGTGAAAATTTTTCAAGCTATCTTTTATGTAAAAATGTAGGCGCGGTGGGCGGAAGCTGGATGTGCCCCGAAAATTTCATAAAAGAAAAAAATTGGCAGGAAATTGAAAATCTCTGCAAAAAAGCAACTTTTTCCTTTCTAAAAAACTGCTGAAGGTAAAAATTTACTTATCTATCAGCTCAAAATATCTTGCAGGAGAAAAGATTAAAGGCTTATCGATTTTTAAATTTTCAAAATCCTTGTCGCCAGTCAACAAAATATCCGAATCAGACAAAATTGCAGAGGCAAGAACTGGCAAATCTTTTACATCTCTGATTTTTGGATATTTATTCACATCAATTTTATTTGGTGTTGCAAATTCTTCAAAATTTATTCCGTTAAAAAAGTTTTCAAGCTGTTTTAGTTTTTCAGGGAATTTTCTTTCAAAGACTTCATTACATTCTTCTTTTGTATAGGAAGAAATTACAACTGTATGTTTTTCAAGCAGATGAGAAAAAACTCTTGCAACTTTTCCGCTTGGAAAAAGCATTGCCGAGATTATGACATTTGTATCAACAAAAACTCTCACCTAGTTTTCCTTAATTCTTTAATGTAGGCAACAACATCTTCTTCTGTTTGAAAACCTGCTTTTTCAGCTTCGCCCTGCATTTGATTTTGCGCATTCGCCAAAGCTATTTGTGATGCATTTGCAATATAAACTTTTCCTTTTTTTTCTTCAAAATACACTTTGTCGCCAGTTTTCAATTGAAGCAAATTTCTTATCATAAGAGGAATTGTTATCTGACCTTTTGATGTTACTTTTGCAAGTTCCATAGAAAATCTCCCATAAAAAGTCAAGATTAAAACTTCAGTTTTAGGATTGACTTTTTAAGTTGTTTCGCAACGAAGTGAGAAACAACAGTTGATAAGAAAGTTTGCAACGCAAACTTTTAAAGATAAAAACAGACGCCATTTTCGGCTGTTTTTATCTTATCTCCTTACTTTCCTTACTTCAATATAAATGAAGCAAGTCTTGCTGTCAAATTCTAAACAAAAAAAAACTGCCCTTTAAGCTAAATGAATTCAGCCTAAAGAGCAGCCTTTGAATAGCTAGCTAAAAACCAGCAACAGATTCCCGTATCATAGCACAGGAATGACAGTTAAATTAAACCAATCCCTGGGCAACCATTGCGTTTGCAACTTTTACAAATCCTGCAATGTTAGCGCCTGCAACATAGTCGCCTTCTGTAGCGTATTTTTTTGCAGTTTCATAAGCGTTGTCGTGGATGTTTGTCATAATCTGCTTAAGCTTAGAGTCAACTTCTTCAAATGTCCAAGAAAGACGCTCTGAGTTCTGGCTCATTTCAAGTCCGGATACCGCAACACCGCCGGCGTTTGCAGCTTTTCCAGGAGCGAACATAACTTTGTTTTCCTGGAAATACTTTATGGCTTCCGCACGTGTAGGCATATTTGCGCCTTCTGCAACGAGCATACATCCGTTTGCAACAAGTTTCTTTGCATCTTCAAGATAAATTTCATCCTGAGTTGCGCAAGGCAAGGCAAGGTCAGCTTTTACGCCCCAAGGCTTTTCACCTTTGAAGAATTTTGCGTTAGGAAATTTCTTTACATAAGCGTCAACTTTTTCTTTGCGTGCGCGGAATTCTTTTACATAGGCAAGTTTTTCAGCAGTGATTCCGTCTTCATCAAGAATATAGCCAGTTGAATCAGACAAAGTGATTGGCTTTCCACCGAGCTGAAGAAGTTTTTCAGCAGCGTACTGGGCAACGTTTCCGTCTCCAGAAATAATAGCTGTCTTTCCTTTGAAATCCTGGCCTTTTTTTGCAAGCATGCATTCAACAAAGTAAATAAGTCCGTAGCCTGTAGCTTCTGTGCGGGCAAGAGAACCGCCGAATGAAAGTCCTTTTCCTGTAAGAACTCCAGTGTACTGGTTTGTAATTCTCTTGTACTGGCCGAACATATAGGCAACTTCTTTTCCGCCTACACCTTTGTCTCCAGCTGGAACGTCTGTGTCTGCGCCAATATGACGATAAAGCTCTGTAATGAATGACTGGCAGAATCTCATAATTTCAGCATCTGATTTTCCGTGGCCATCAAAGTCTGAACCACCTTTTCCGCCGCCCATTGGAAGAGTTGTAAGGGAATTCTTAAGAACCTGCTCAAATCCGAGGAATTTCAAAACATCAAGTCCTACTTCCGGAGAAAAACGCAAGCCTCCTTTATAAGGTCCAATTGCGCTGTTAAACTGAACACGGAATCCGCGGTTTACGTGAGGTTTTCCTGCATCGTCAGTCCAAGGAACACGGAACATTACAATTCTCTCTGGCTCAACGAAACGCTCAAGAACAGCATACTGCTCAAGCTCAGGCATTTTGTCTACCGCAGGAGAAATTGCTTCAAGAACAAGTCCAGCAGCCTGAAGAAAATGACCCTGATCTGCATAGCGTACAGAAATGTCATCCCAAACACGTTTACAATAAGCATTTTTAATATTGTATTCCATATAAACAACCCCTGTTTCTTGATTTTTTAATTTGTAACCCCAGAAATCAAGAAAAAACTTAAATAATATTAAACTATATTAAGTGTTTTGAAAAGTAAAAAGCAAAAATTTGTTGCAACATTTTACAAGCCGATATATAATAAATACTGAAATTTCTTTAACGAGGCTTCAGAATTGACAAAAGAAAGCTGCCTTGAATCTGTTTTGCTTTCATATAAAAAATACTACGACGTTTCAAAAAATCCATGCGGAACTTTTTGCGCAACTGCGGAATTCCATTCGCACGAAGAACAGTATTTTTTAACAAAGTCGGCAAGAATTGCAGAGGTGGATTCAAATGAATATGTCTACTTTGCGCTTGAAGAAAAACTTTCATTGCAAAAACTCAAGGAACTTTCAATTTCGGCCTGGGCAGACGGCCTTTCAAAAGTAAAGCCTTTTTACGGTCACAAAAATTCAGACATAAGCCTGATTGTCATTGCCAGTTCAGTTGAAAAAGACGCAGCCAAGGAAGCAAAAAAAATCAAGTTGCACAAGTCGTACAAGCTTTCATTTTTTGGCTGGAGCAGCTTCAGTCTGATTGTTTACGATCTTTCAGAAAGAAAAACTTGGTTCAACTGGCACGGAAGAAATTTGCGCAGTATTTTTTCTAAAATGCCGCTGTAACTTTTAAGCAAATTTTGAGTGGGCTTCAAAACTCATTCACATTTATATTTTTTTGGAGGCACAAGAGATGGCTGCTTTACTGATTATTTTAGCGGCGCTTGTTCTGCTTTTCTGCGGATACGTTTTTTACGGTTCGTGGCTTGCAAAACAATGGGGAATTGATCCGGCGAAAAAAACACCGGCGCAGGAAACACCAGACGGAGTTGACTACGTGGCTGCAAAACCGGCAGTTCTTATGGGACACCACTACTCTTCTATCGCAGGAGCAGGTCCAATCAACGGACCTATACAGGCGGCGGTTTTCGGATGGGTTCCAGTATTTTTGTGGTGCATAATCGGAGGCATTTTTTTCGGCGGAGTCCAGGACTTTGGCTCTCTTTTCGCATCTATAAGGCACAAGGGAAAGTCCGTAGGCGAAATCATCAACGACACGATGGGAGCAAAGGCAAAAAAACTCTTTATTATTTTTGCGCTTCTTGTTCTTATTCTTGTAATCGCTTCGTTTGTAAACGTTGTAGCAGGAACATTCTTTACTGTGGCAGGAAGCCCTGTAATGTTCGGCTTTGTTTCAAATCCGACAAACAACCAGACAACCGCAATGATTTCAATTTTATTCATTGTGCTTGCCGTTATCTACGGAATCATTACAAACAAATGCGGACTAAAAACACTTCCGGCTACAATCCTTGGAATAATTGGAATTGTGATTGTTACAATAATCGGGCTTAATGTTGGATTCGCAATGAGCCGCAACGCCTGGATTGTTTTTGTCGGAGTTTACATAGCTGTAGCTTCTCTTGTTCCAGTGTGGATTATGCTTCAGCCGCGCGACTACCTTTCAAGTTTTTTGCTTTACGCCATGATGCTTGTTGCCCTTGCAGGAATTTTATTCAACGCATTTAAAGGAAGCTCTGCAATCGCATTTTCAATTCCAGCGTTCACAGGATGGAAGACACAGGCCGGATTCCTTTTCCCAACGCTTTTTATAACAGTAGCTTGCGGTGCCTGCTCTGGATTCCACTCACTGATTGCAACAGGAACAACTTCAAAGCAACTTGACAACGAAAAAAACGCAAAGCCAATCGGATACGGCTCAATGCTTATTGAATCCGCGCTTGGAATAATCGCCCTTATTTCTGTAGGAGTTATCTGGAGCCAATGGAAGCAAGGAAAATTCGGTTCACCTTCTGCGGCGTTCGGTGCTGGAATTGCAACACTTTTTGGCAAAGAAGGAAGCGGAATTTACAACACAATAAACGCTCTTCTTACACTTGCAGTTTCTGTATTCGCCCTTACTTCGCTCGACACAGGAACAAGATTGAGCCGATTTATGTTCAGCGAGCTTTTCCTTAAAGACGGAGAATTTTCTTGGAAAGACGCAAAGGGAATCCGCAAAGTTCTTGCAAATCCGTTCTTTGGAACAATCTCAATGGTTGTAATCGGAAGCGTTCTTGGCGGACTTAAGCTCAGCCAGATCTGGGGACTTTTTGGAGCGGCAAACCAGCTTTTAGCAGGACTTGCGCTTATGGCGGTTGCGGCTTGGCTCGGTCAGGCAGGAAAAAACAACAAGATGTTCTTTATTCCAATGGCATTTATGCTTGCGGCGACTTTGACAAGCCTTGTTCTTACTGTATACAAAAAGATTGCGGCAATGGTTCAGGGTGCGCAAGGTGCTCTTGCCTGGGGAAACTGGTTCCAGCTTGTATTCGCAGCGGCAATGGCAGTTCTTGCAGTAATTCTTGTTATTGAAGGAATCCAGACATTTAAGAAACAGAAAAAATAGCAATGTATCTGAGTTACACAGCGTAATGTGCAGCTCTCATACATTATAATGAAAAACACAGTATCAGTATAATGATAGTCCGTCTATCATTATAGTGGTAAGCATATTATCAAGCTAATGATAATCCAGACGTCATTATGCTGACGTAAAAAACATTAAGAAAGGCTGCCAAAACAGGCAGCCTTTCTTGTTATGTGATTTATTAATTTTTATTTCAAATTAAAAAACAACTACTTAACAGCACTCAAATATTACCAAGCAACACGCACGCTGACCGCCGCAGAAGGAATCTTTGATGCAATATCGTAGCTTCCGCTTACACTAAGGTTTAGGAACAGAAGGTCAAGTCCGATTCCTCCAAAAACCTGTGGATAAACAGAAAATCCAGAAGAGCTTCCACTGAATGAGCTAGGAAGAATTCCCCAAGTCAACGCATCTGCAACGCCATCGTAATAAGTATCACTTTCTTCTGCAATAATGCTTGCCCAGTCAGCCTTTACCTTCCAGTCAACAGATGTCTTTGAGAACAAGGCGCGTCCACCAATAAACGGAACAAGGCAAAGCACCTTGATAGAAGCCTGTGTGTTTACCATGAATGTTGTAGACTTAAAGTCAAGACTAGCTTTTGCACTGTCATCGTCTACATCAACACCGCCTTTCGTGTAATAAAATCCGGCTCCAACAGACCATTTTGGACGCATGAATCCACCCTGAAAAATCGCATAGCGGATGTCTGCTCCAAGAGTAAAGAAGTCGATTGCAACAGGATCAATAGCTTCGTCAACTGCGCCTATTTTTGAAGTGTCAATTGACATTGCAGTAATGCCAATATCAAACGGAAGAATTATTCCGCCAAGACGCGCATCCACAGTAATTGTCGGGAAAACAAGAGTGTCGTTTATATCTTTTACGTCATCAACACCAAGCGCAAGGGCAGCATCTTTAAGCGTAGAAACGTCAAGGGCTGAAACTCCGGCGTTAACACCAGCGCCAAAGTGAAATCCCGGGAAAATCTTTCCAATCCAAGCTTCCGCATAAACATTCTGCTGAGTCTGCGAGTTCGGAATAACATCCGCAAGGTCATCGCAAAAGTCGTTAAGTCCGTTTTCTGCAACAGTAAATGGAGAGTCTGTCGGAATGTACTTTTTGATGTTTACATAGGCTTCATTTACCTTGTCAGCGGCATTAGATATCTGACTTTTTTTAACACCGTTTTCACGCAACGCATTGTTAATTTCATCAACTCTTCCAGAAACCATATTATAAACATCATCTGGAATATCGATTGTAATTTCGCCGTCTACACCTTTTACAGTAAGAGGCTTTGCAAAAAGTCCTGAAGCCGCAAATGCAAAGGCAAATACCATTGCAGCAACCCGTTTAGTTTTCTTTACCATAGTAGTTCTCCTTAGATTCTGAAAACAAAATCTTCTTCATTTATAGCATATTATTCTATGCAAGTCAAAAAAAATGAGCTGCCGCACAAGACTTTTCAATCTCGGCAAGGCAGCCCGTTTATTCAGCAAAATATTTTAATTTAGCTGTTTTTCATTCCGTTGACTTTTTCAAGGCGGGCGAGCGCTTTTGCTTCTGCCTCGTCAGCATCTTTCTTAAGTTTTTCTACAACAGTGTTGATATTGTTCACCATATATACAGGCTGCAAAGTAGCATCCAGACAGTCGCGCCACAATGAGCTTTCCGGGTCAACAATGTTTCTCTTCAAAGTTGCCATTGAAATTGGAATGTGAACATATTTGTCATGCACAAGTCCAATTACAATCTTTGTTTTTCCTGCCATGGCCGCATGAACCGCATTGTTTCCAAGACGCTCACAATAAATAGAATCATTAGCAGTTGTAACAGCCGCGCGAACTTCATATCCTGGATCAATGTACTTAAGATTGATATGGATTTTCTTTGAAGCGAAATATTCAGTGATTCTGTCGCGGAGGTAAACACCGATGTCCGCAAGTTTTTTGTTTCCAGAAGCGTCAGTCTGATTTGTAGAAGTCAAAAGCTCTTGTCCAGCACCTTCTGCAACAACAATTACAGCGTGATGACGTTCGTTCAGACGTGCTTCAAGATGGGCAAGCAATCCGTTCGGTCCGTCCAAGTCAAAAGGAACTTCCGGAATAAGGCAGAAATTAGCTTCGTGGCTTGCAAGGGCAGTCGCAGTCGCAATAAATCCAGATTCGCGTCCCATAAGCTTTACAAGACCAATTCCGTTAATTTGAGAATGCGCTTCCATGTGGATTGAATTTACGGCCTGAGTAGCTTTCTGAACAGCAGTTTCAAATCCGAACGAGCGGTCAATAAACTGAAGGTCGTTGTCAACTGTCTTTGGAATTCCCACAACTGAAATTTTAAGTCCGCGACGGTCAATTTCGTTTGCAATATCAAGCGCGCCTCTCTGGGTTCCGTCTCCACCGATGATAAACATCATGTTGATTCCCATGCGCTCAATGGAATCTACAATGTCAGAAGTTCTGTCTCCGCCTCCGCGTGAAGTTCCAAGGAAAGTTCCGCCGATTTTATGGATTGCATCAACATTGTCCGGGTTAAGGTCGATTGTATCGTATCCCTGCTCTGCAAAGAATCCTTTATAGCCAAATTGAATTCCCTTGATTCTGCGCACACCGTAGCGGTTCCAAAGACAGCGGACAACAGCGCGGATTACATCGTTAAGTCCAGGGCAAAGACCTCCGCAAGTGCAAATTCCAGCTGTAACGTGAGCCGGATTAAAATAAATGTATTCACGAGGACCTGCTTTTTCCATGAACTTGGCTTTGTCATCGCAATCCTCTTCAACGCCTTTATAGACATTCACCTGGCGGCGAACATAAGAATTGTCTGTAACATAAGCTGCGCGGAAATTTCCGTGCTCCAAAGAAAGTTCAATAGGAGACTTTACTTTGCATTCTCCCAAGTTTTCCACTGAAAAATCATATTTCATTGTTGCCATAGCAAACCTCGTACCGTGAAATAAAAAAGCGTAAAACACGCTCTTATAAAGATACTTTCAAATAGTAAAAAATTCAATATAGGAATAAAAGAAATTACCAAACTTGACCAAAAAGCGTTTTTTGCGTAGTTTTCTATATTATGAGAAAAACTTTTTACACTTTAGCGGCATTTTTTTTGTGCCTTTTTGCATTTTCAAGCTGCGGATACAACGGACTCATCGACAAGCGTGAAGCAGTTGAGCAGCAGTGGGCAAACGTAGAAAATCAATATCAGAAACGCTCTGACTTAGTTCCGAATCTTGTGGCAACTGTAAAAGGCTACGCTTCGCATGAAGAAGGTGTTTTCACACAGATTGCAGAATCCCGCTCAAAACTCGGCGGAACTGTAAACGTTGACATAACAGACGATCCTGAAAAATTCGCTCAGTTTCAGGCTGAACAAAACACTTTTTCTGCAAGCATAGGGCGCCTTCTTGCTCTAACAGAAAGCTACCCGGAACTCAAGGCGAACGAAAATTTTCTTGACTTGCAAAGTCAGCTTGAAGGAATTGAAAACAGAATTTCCACGGAGCGCAAAAGATACAACGATGCAGTAAGTGAATACAACAAAGCAATTCAAAAATTCCCAGGCGTTCTAACAGCAAAAATGTTCGGCTTTACAAAGAAAGCTTATTTCCGTTCAGAAGAAAAAGCCGCAAAAGCCCCGGAAGTTTCGTTTTAATTCGGAAGCTAAAAAATGAGCGCATCTTTTTTCGACAAAAGCAAACAGAACAAAAATTTCATCTGGATTCTTGCTCTTACATTTTTCATTGTAGCGTTTCTGTCGTTTTCAGCAAAAAGCAAGAGCGGACAAACCAAAGCAACTTTTAGCAATGAAGCCGACGGAATATATAAACCGGTTTTAGACAACGCAGGAATTTTTTCCAAATCGGAGCTAAGTCAGCTTGAATCTTTCATTGCAAATTTAGAAGAGCGCACAGGAATTCAGATTGCAGTCATTGTTGTAAAAAATTTAGGCGAAGAAGACATTGAATCATTCAGCATGAAACACGCGGAACAATACAAGCTCGGTCAAAAAGGAACTGACAACGGGGTTCTGCTCACAGTCGCCATGAAAGAGCGCGAAGTAAGAATTGAAACTGGATACGGCGCGGAAGGAATTCTTACAGATGCAGTTTGCGCGCGCATAATCCGCAACAAAATAACACCGCTGTTTAAGCAGGAAAAATATTTTGAAGGAATAGAAAGCGGAATTAAAGCCATTGCTTCTGTTTTAGCAAGCGATGAAACAATGACAGAAAACCAGCCTCAAGCGGAAAATTCTGCGGAAGAAGATGAAGAGGAAAGTCTTTTTTCTGTCCTTGCTTTTGTCTTTTTTGTAGTGCTTATTTTTGTAATATTTGGGCGCGGAAGAAACCTTTGGCTTTTGCCTTTTATTTTTGGCGGAGGAAATTCCAGCAGAAGGAATTCAGACAGCTTTAGAAAAGGCGGCGGCGGAAGTTTTGGCGGCGGCGGAGCTTCGGGACACTGGTAAAACAATTTTTTTTAATTACAACTGTCATTTTCTTGCTTGACAAGGGAATCTTTTATAAAGTTAAACAGATCTTCAGTTCAAGGCTCGAAGATGACAAATTATTTTCCGTGCTCTCTTACAAGAGTGTTCATTTCGTTTGCCATGCTTTCCAACGAAACTTGCTTTTGGACAGCGCCAAGCTCATAGGCAACACGAGGCATTCCATAGACAACAGATGATTCTTCGTCCTGTCCCAAAGTCCAAGCACCCTGCTTTCTCATTTCCGCAAGCTGAGCAGCTCCATCGCGACCCATTCCAGTCATTATAACGCCCAACGCTCTGTTCTGGTAAATTTTCGCCACGGATTCAAAAAGCCAGTCTGCAGAAGGCCTGTGCCCATTGCGAAGATCTGCGCTAGAAAGCCGAATTACATTGCACAAAGTTGATTTTTCCACAACAATATGAAAGTTTCCAGGAGCAATATAAATCTGTCCAGGATGAATTTCATCTTTGTCTTCCGCCTCTTTTACTGAAAGCGGACAAATTTTATCCAAGCTTGCGGCGAATTCCTTTGTAAAACCTGCCGGCATGTGCTGAACAACAAGTATTGGCCGTGAAAACTTAGGATCAAGATGCGCAAAAACTTCTCTAAGAGCGTTAGGTCCGCCAGTAGAAATTCCTATGGCAACAACTTCAATTCTGCCGGGCTCTCTAAGCGGAACAATAACGTCCGGTTCCTTTCTTTTTGAAGTAAATAAAACTGGCGAAAAAGTTTCCTGCGATAGAGCCGCCGGAGCAATTTTATCTATGATGCCTTCTTTTTTTGCAGCGGCTTCTGCTTCACGGAGTTTTGCCTGCTTTACAAAAGTTTCTGTTAATGGAATATTTTTCCCGTTTTTGCGGGCATATCTTCCGCCGTAAGAAGCAATTTTTTCAATAATCGCGCTTGAAACTGAAGCGATATTGCTTGAAACAGAGCCGGAAGGTTTTGTAATAAAATCACTTGCACCAAGCTCAAGGCACTGCATTGTTACAGCCGCGCCTTTTGTTGCTATAGAAGAAAGAATTACAACAGGAATGTCCATGCCGCGTTTTTTGCGCTCTTCCAAAAACTGAACGCCTGTCATTTCAGGCATTTCTATATCAAGAAGAATCAAATCCGGCTTAAGAAACGGAATCTTCTGAAGCGCGAATTTTCCGTTCATTGCAGTTCCGCAGACTTTCATGCCTTCGGTTTCGTCTACAATTCTTGAAATAAGATTTCGCATCAACGCTGAATCATCGCAAACAAGTACTTCAATATTGTCCATCACAAAATCTCCGCAGGAAAAATGCGGGCTTATTTTTCATTCTTCTGATAAAGGCAAGCCCACGGTGTTTTTAAAAATTCAAATTTTGTGTCCATTCCAAAAAGGCTTTCAGAATGTCCAATAAAAAGATAAGAATGACGAGCCATTGACTTCCAAAAATTGTCGATTGTTATTTTCTGCGCCGCCTCATCAAAGTAAATAAGAACATTTCGGCAAAAAACAATGTCAAAATTTCTTGCGCCCATATCAAAGCGCAAATTGTGGTAGTCAAATCGGATTGTCTTCATAAGTTCTGGCTTAACCTGATAGCCGCCTTCAACTCTTGTAAAATATGAAGCAAGGTAGTTCTGCGGAATTCCTGAAATGCGTGAATCCGGGTAAAAACCTTTTTGCGCTGTCATAAGGGATTTAAGAGAAATATCAGAAGCAATAATTTCAAATGTATAAGGAGCCGGAAGCTTGTCCTTTAAAAGCATCGCCAAAGTGTAAGGTTCTTCGCCAGTTGAACAGCCCGCGCTCCAGATTCTGATTTTGAAATCCCCGACAGTTTGTTTTTTATCTTCAATAACATGAGGAATTACGTAATTTATAAGAGCATCAAAATGCGGCTGGTTCCTAAAAAATCTTGTAAGGTTAGTTGTAATGCTGTCAAGGAAAACTTTAAATTCCTCTTTATTGCCAGTTATCAAACGGTAATATTCCTGAGGATCTGTTAGATTTTTTTCACGCAGACGTTCCTTTAATCTGCTGTCAAGAATCGAACGGTTTGTCTCTGAAAAAGTTATTCCGCTTGCATCGTAAATGAGTTTTCTAAATTCATTGAATTGTATATCTGAAAGCAAATCTGCCATAAATCAAATTATATAATTTAATAAAATATTTGTAAACTGAATTACAGCAGCATAAACTTACAGCATATAAAAGCTGGCTAAAGAAATTTTTAAATCCAAACGAACTAAAAAAAATACCTTATTTCCACAAATTCGCAGGATTTATTGAGCGACCGTTTTTGTAAACAGTAAAATGCAAATGAGGACCTGTGCTCATTCCAGTGCTTCCGACCTTTCCTACTTTTGTATTTGTGTCAACGAATTGTCCTTTTCTTACAAGAATTTCGTTCATGTGTCCGTAAAGAGTTTTGTAGCCAGAATGATGCGAAACAATCACATATTTTCCATATACTGCATTATCTCCGCAAACAGAAACTACTCCAGGAAGAGCCGCATAAATAGGAGTTCCCTTCGCACAGGCCATGTCAATTCCGCCGTGAAACGTTCTCTTTGAACTATCAAAAGGACTTGTGCGCCAGCCGAACATAGAAGAATAATAAAAGCGTGTCTTAAGCGGCTTTGTGAACAAGTCCCCGTTGATTTCCTGCCGTGTAACCCAGTCAAGCTCTGCATAAGGAACAAAAAGCGATTTTCCAGCTGAAAGTTTTTCAGAAAGTCCAATGTTGTTTACTGAAGAACATTTTTGAGCGTCAACATTGTATTTTTTTGAAATCGACTCAACAGTTTCGCCATCTTCCCTTACTGTATAAAGAATTCCAGGCAGCGAAGGAATTTTTAAATACTGACCTATCTGAATCAAACGTGAAGCATGAATATTGTTTACGCTGATTATCGTGTCCTGAGTAACACCGAATTCATCCGCAATAAAGCCAATCATGTCGCCCTTTTTTACGCGGTATGAAATATATGAAAGCCCATTATCGTTATATTCAGGCTGAACAGGAATGTCTTCGCCGGAAAAAATTTCACTTGAAATATGAGATGAAGAATTTGAGTCAAATCCGCCTTGACCGCTTGAATTTTTAAAATGAACAACGCCAAATGTAATTCCCGTTACAAAAGCCGCAATTCCTGCAATAGAACAAGCGCAAGTCAATGTTAATTTTAAATATGATTTCATTTTTAGAGTTTTACTATAGCACATATCATCTGAAAACTCAATTTTATTTTTTTTCATAGCAGCCTCTAAATTTTTTTGTTCAAACCGATTAAATAAGTTTCAAAAGATTCTGTGCGGCAGGCTTCCGGCTTGAAACCTTTTGCCTGTGTAAAAATTTCGCGCATTTTCATAAGAAGTTTCTGCTGATCTCCGTTCTGAAAAATTTTCACACAGAAATTTCCGCCAGTCTTAAGCATTGCACCCGCATACCAAATTGCCATTTCAACAAGCGCCTTTGAGCGCAAAGTGTCTATAGTGCGGTTTCCAGTCGTCAAAGGAGCAGCATCGCAAACAACCAAGTCGTAAGGTCCCTGCGCTTTTATAAGATTCCGAATTTCCTCGCTAAGCAAATCGCCCTGAAAAAAAACAAGATTTTCAGCCTTGACATCTTTCGAAAGAGGATTCAAATCTACGGAAACAACTTTTCCAGACTGCTTTATATTTCTTAAAAGCCAGACCGTCCAGCTTCCCGGGGCTGCCCCCAAATCAAGAACAATGGAACTTTTTTTAAGCATTCCAAATTTTTCATCTATTTCCTGAAGCTTATAAACGCTTCTTGCAGGATAGCCTTCCTTGAAAGCTTTTTGAGACCAGTAATCGGGCTTTTTGTAAAGATTCTGTTTTGATGGCATACGTTGATTTTCGGAAAAAAAACAAGATTTATTAGCATTGTTGAAGAAATAACACATATAAAATTGCGACTATTTATTATAAAATTCTGTCTTTTTTATAAAAAATTTATACAAATTTCTTTAATTTTCATTGTAACTCTTTTTTTTTTCACTTAAACTTACTAAAAATCAAACACAATCAAGCAGGTCTATATGAATTACAAATTCGGAGATACACTTCCAAAATTAGTCAGAAAAAGCGCAATCCAGTGGCCTGAAATTTCAGCGCAGCTTTCAAGAACAAAGTCAGGCGAATACAAAGAAATAAATTACCACGATTTATTTGAAAATGCCATGGACTTTGCCGGCGCGCTTTTGGACATCGGTGTAAAACGAGGGGACAGAGTCGGACTCATCGCTGACAACCGCGAAGAATGGGAACAGGCAGACATCGGACTTCTTTCAATCGGAGCAATAGACACACCGCGCGGACTTGATGCAACAGAAACAGATCTTGCTTACATTCTTTCTTTTTCAGAAGTTGAAATCACAATTGTTGAAAACGAAACACAAGTAAAAAAACTTTTGAATATAAAAAAATCAATTCCAACACTCAAGACAATAATTTCCTTTGAAGAAGTTTCCGAGGACACAAAATCAGAGTGCGAAAAGAAAAACGTTGCTTGCCTTTGCTTCAGGGATTTGCAGAAATCAGGACATGAATGGCGCAAACAGCATCCAGACGCAGTTGAACAGGAGCTTGAAAAAGGAAAGCCAGACGATCTTGCAACAATAATTTTTACAAGCGGAACAACAGGAACTCCAAAAGGCGTAATGCTAAGCCACGGAAATATTCTATGCCAGCTTGACGAAGTTACAGAGAGAATATTTTTAAATCCTGGGGAGCGCGCATTGCTTGTTCTTCCCGTATGGCATGCTTTCCAAAGGGCCGTTGAATATGTAATTATCGCTCAAGGCGGAACTCTTTGCTACAGCAAGCCGATTGGAAGCGTTCTTCTTCAAGATTTGCAGAAACTGGATCCTTATCTTTTGCCGGCAGTTCCGCGTGTCTGGTCAGCAGTTTATGACGGAATCTGGCGCAAAATGAGAAAAACAGGCGGAATCGCATTTGCGCTCTTCAGATTTTTTGTTGCGGAAGCATTATTGTGGAGCAAAATTGACAGAAAGCTAAGAAGAAAAAACACCCGGTTCGGTCCAGATTATCTTGGCTTTTGGTGGCCAATTCTTGTATGGCCGTGGCTGCTTCTTTATCCGATAAAACTTCTTGGAAACCTGCTTGTCTTTAGAAAAATCAAAGCGATGGTCGGAAAAAATTTCCGCTCCGGAATTGCAGGCGGCGGAGCATTTCCTAAAAATGTTGACTCATTCTTCTGGGCAATCGGCGTAAACATTCAGGAAGGCTACGGACTTACAGAAACATCTCCTATTATAAGCGTCCGTCCGATTGCAGATCCTATTTTCGGAAACGTTGGAACTCCTTTGCGCGGAATGGAAGTAAGAGTTGTTGACGACGACGGAATTATCCTTGGCAGATGCAAAAAAGGAACTCTCCAGATAAAAGGCGCTTGTGTTATGCAAGGCTACTATAAACGCCCGGATTTAACAGATAAAGTTATGACCGTGGACGGCTGGTTTGACACTGGCGACATTGCAATTCTTTCCGTAAATAATGAGATTCAACTTAGAGGACGAAAAAAAGACACAATAGTTCTTCAAGGCGGAGAAAATATTGAGCCGCTTCCAATTGAAGCTAAAATAAATGAATCCAGATTTATTTCAACTTCTGTTGTATTCGGAACAAACGAAAAAGGAATCGACCAAAAATATCTTGTAGCGCTTATTTTGCCAGATCAAGATGCGATTGAAACTTATGCAGCAGAAAACGGAATCACTTTTGGCTCCTATGAAGAACTTGCAGAAACTGAAGCGATTCAAAAACTTCTTGAAGGCGAGGTATTTGAGTCAATCAGCGCAAAAAATGGATTCAAGTCTTTTGAACGCATAAACAAAATCGCAGTAATAACCAAGCCTTTTGAGGTTGGAGTAGAACTAAGCGCAAAGCAAGAAATGATGCGCTATAGGGTTGCAGATATTTACAAAGATAAACTTGCAAAACTTTACAAAGACTAAAGTTCCAAAATATAAGCTCCTGATTTTGAATCAATCGGGAGTTTTTTTTGCGGATTCAGCACTCTGATTTTTTGTCCGCTCAAAAACTGCTGTGAAGTCACAACAAGCAAAAGTCCTTTTTCTGAGCAAGCGTAATATCCGCTTCTTCCGCCTGGAAGTTTTATAAGTTCGCTTGTTATTCGCATTGAAATAAATTCTTGCCTTTCATCTGAAAAACAGTTGCATCCATTTATTTGTCCGTCTTTTGATTTTTGAAACGCAACAAAAGAAAGTACTGCCCTTTCCTTTGGAAGCTCGGATTTTTCAGAAAGCCTTTTTAGTTCAGCGGGGGCGTCATCTGTTTTAAAAGCATAGTTGCACCATTTGCCACCTTTTTTTCCATCCATGGGACACTGGCAAAAATGCGTGCAAGGAGAAACTGGAAAAAATCCGCGCCGCATAAAACTGTCACGCATTAAACTTACAAGCCGCGCTGAACGCGGATCGCCTGGCTCTACAATAATATACCGCGCATTTTCATTTTCAAATTTTAAATATGAAAGAATTTGTTCTGTATATTTTTTTGCAAGAAAATCCGGCGGATTCTTAAAATCATCACAAAGCTCATTGAAAAGATTTGCGCTTATAATAAAATCCGCTTTTTCCCTTACAGATGAACCAAGCTCGCCTTTCACACGGACAATTTTCCACGGCTCGCATTTTAAACGCGCGGCAACTGACAAAAAAATATTTTCACCAAAAGCCAAAGCCTGCTGTGAAATGTCAAGGCAATAAAAAGTAATATGTTTTTTTCTAAGCTCAGGACGAGACAAAAAAAGCGCAAGAGGAACAGTAAGAGGTCCAGAACCAAGATCAAGAAAAACAGAAGAATCTTTTACATCAAAAAACTTTTTATCAATATTTGAAAAAAGCCGAACAAGCCGCACAAGATTCCACCAAGTATAATAATGAACATACGCGCTCAAAAGAACAGTCTGATTCATATAGCCAAGCCGACGCTCTCCACGTTCATCCGTAAGAAAATGGCTAAGGCTACGAATTTGCTTTGGTAGCAAAAGTTTCTGCTTGGAATTAAGCGGATGCGTTGACTCAACAACTTTGTCAAATTCTTCAATTATTTTTTTTGCATCTTCTGGAATTTTTTCAGCAGAAAATAAATCTTCCAGCGGCTTTATAAATTTGGATTTTTGAAGAGAATGAATTCTTTTTGAACTTAGCTGTTTTTTTTCAGAAGCATTGTTTTTCTTTGAATTCTGCTTTTCAAGAAATTCTTTTTTTCTCTGTTCAGATTTTATTTTATCCTTAAGCTTTATTCCCTGCCGTTTTTCGTACCACTTAAGTTGAATTTTATCTTCCATTAATTTTCCTCTTGCTTCTTGGCTTTTTGAATTTCAAAAAAAAGCTCGCTCAAATCCGCCCGAATTTTTCTAATTTCCATTACAGCATCTGGATTGTTCTGAACATTTTCCGCATCTTCTATAATCTGATTTTTTGCGCCTTCTATCGTAAACTTTTTTACATAAATTAGATATTTCAGCCTTAAAACAATTTCCACATCACGCTGCGAATAAATTCTTCGGCCGGAATAATCTTTCCGCGGAGCAAAGCCTGGAACAGTTTCTTCCCAATAACGCAAAACGTGCGACTTAACCCCGGTAATTTTTTCAACTTGCCCGATGCTGTATTGCGCCATCAGCGTTCCTTTTCATTTTGTTCAGTTCTGTTCTGCCACTTTTGACGGCTGGCTTTCATTTCAATTTGAACCGGAATGTAATCAAAGCCCAAGTCTTCGCGGATTCTATTTTTCAAGTAAGTAACATAAGTCAAAGGAACATTGTCTGGCCGGGTTGCAAAAATCAAGAAATTTACAGGATTAATGCTAGTCTGAGTCATGTAGCGGATTTTAAAATGAATTGATTTTGTTGCTGGCGGCGGATATTTAAACAGCCAGTCTTTTAACGCTGCATTCAAAGATGCAGTGTCAACTTTGCGTGTAAGCTGGCTATAAATTTCCAACGCAGTGTCCATAAGATTTTTTATACCGTCATGGTTTTTCGCGCTCAACGGAATAATCGGAGCCCAGTTCATCTGACCAAACATTGCCTGAATCCATTCTTTTGTTTTCTTTACAGTTTTATTTCCCTGGTCTTCAAGCAAATCCCATTTATTCAAAATAAAAATAACACCGCGACCTCTTTCAAAAGCAAGCCCTGTAATTTTTTTATCTTGTTCCGCCAACCCCTCAACCGCATCAACCATAATAAAAGCAATGTCGCATTCATCCAATGTTTTTATGGCGCGGTTCACGGAATAATATTCAACATTTTCTTTGACTTTGGATTTTCGCCTTATTCCGGCGGTATCCAAAATCTGAATATCACGTCCATTATAACGGAAACTTCCTTCAACAACATCACGAGTTGTTCCTGCGTAGTCACTCACAATAGAAGATTCCGTATGGGTAAGAGCATTGCTCAAAGTTGATTTTCCAACGTTAGGTTTTCCAAGAATAGCAATGCGTATCGGTTTCTCTTCTTCAGAGCCTTCAGTTACTTTTGAAAAATCAAGTCCTTCAATCATTTTTTCCTGAAGAACATTCAGACCATCGCCATGAAATGCAGAAATAAGCGAAATGTCTTTAAATCCATACTTCATGTAGTTGTAGGCAAGATGCTCATTTTTTCCGCCTTCGGTTTTATTGACGGCAACAATCAATTTGTCGGAATAACTTCTAAGCAAATGAATAAGCTCTTCGTCTTCGGAATTAATTTCAGTCGCATCAAGAAGCAAAAGAATTCTATCTGCTTTCTGAAACATGCTGACAGTTTTTTCCACAACAAGATCATCCATTTCACTTTCACGAGATTTAAAATTCCGAGTAAGTTTGTATCCGCCCGTATCCATAAGATGAACTGGAAGCCCTGACAAAAAGCAAGTTCCTTCAACAGGATCACGCGTAACTCCGGGAGTTGGATCTGTGATGGCGCGCTTTGTATGCGTAAGAGCATTGAACAAGGTTGATTTTCCAACATTAGGACGACCGGCAATTACAATCAATGGAAGATTGTTATATATTCTGTCTGGGAAAAATTTCTGGCTGCGTTCTTTTCTGCGGCTTTCAATTTCTTTTTTTACAGAAGAATTTTCTTCATCTTTTTTTTCTTCTGCCTGCTGAAGTTCAAGCACATCTTTTTTTTCTGGCTTTGGTTTTGAAAAATCCGGCTTTTTCTTTTTATTTTTTTTCATCTGATTTCCTGAATTTTAAAATACTGAACGGTTCGAAAGATTCTCAAGTTCCTTTATTGAAAAATGAGAAAGCATTTCCTTGATAACTGGAATTTGCTTTGGAATCATGCTTAAATTTCTAACGCCCATTCCGGCAAGAATAACAGCGCTTTCTTTGTTGCCTGCCATTTCTCCGCAGACAGAAAGAGGAATGTTGAATTTTTCAGCATTTAAAATTGTATTTTTTATCATGCGCAAAACGGCAAGGCTAAATTCATTGTACAGCGGATTCACAGCTTGATTTTCACGGTCAACGCCAAGAACATACTGGGTCAAGTCATTTGTTCCAAGCGAAAAAAACTTCGAGTAAGGAGCAAGGCAGTCCGCGCAAATTGCAGCTGCGGCAGTTTCGACCATTATTCCAATCGGAACATCTGGATTAAAAGGAATGTTGTCTTCTTTTAGAGAAATGCGAATTCCTTTTGCAATTCCAAGCGCAGTTTCAACTTGAGAAACATCAGTAATCAGCGGAAGCATAATTCTCAAATTTCCGTAGACGCTCGCACGATACAAAGCCCGCAGCTGAGTTCTAAAAACAGAAGGACAGTAAAGAGACATTCTTATTGCGCGTAATCCCATCAGCGGATTTTTTTCAGAAAAGGCAGGAATATCAGAGCCTTCAACAATCTTGTCTCCGCCCGCATCAAGAGTTCTTATAGTAACAGGTTTGTCACCCATTATTTGCAGGACACGCTTGTAGGCTTCAAACTGCGCATCCTCGCTCATGGAATTTGTGTAAGAAGACGAAGACTGCTTGCTGAATTTTTGCGCGGAATTCATAAAAAGAAATTCTGTTCTAAAAAGTCCAATTCCGTCTGCGCCATTATCCAACGCAAGCTGAGCTTCTTCCGGAGTTCCAATATTCGCATAAAGTTTAAAAATAGTTCCGTCTTCAGTTGCCGCAGGAACATCCTTGAATTTCTGAAGGTTGACTCTATATTTTTGCTCGGAAACAATTTTTGCATTTGCGCTTGTCAAAGTCGCCGCGTCAGGCTGAATTATAAGTTCACCGATGTTTCCATCAACAACAATTGTTTCTCCATTTTGGGCAAGATTCGCCGCATCTTCAATTCCAACAACAACAGGAATTCCGTAGCTTTTTGCAAGAATGGCTACGTGGCACGCGCTGCTTCCTTCTGTAAGAGCAAGCCCGGCAATTTTCCGTTTTCCAAGAATTACTGTGTCGCTGGTTTTCATAGAGCGGCCGATAATAACTGCACCGTCAGGAACAAGCCAAATGTCAAACGGATGATAGTCAAGCAAAATATCAAGGACACGGTTAAAAACATCTTCAATGTCCTGTGCGCGCTCCGCCAAATATCCGTTGTGGCTGTTACGAAGCATATCCGCATATTCCCTGACTTTAAAATCCAAAGAATATTCTATATTAAGCAGCTTTTTCGAAAAGAAATCCTGAAGCTCTTTCATAAAAACAGGATCTGAAAGCATAAGCTGGTAAGTTTCAAGAACTTCACGCTGATCCTTTGTAATATCCTCGCTCGAAAGAAAATCAGAAAATTCTTTTTGAACTTGAGAGCAAGCGTCAGTCAACCTTTGCCATTCAATGTCAACTTCCTGAGCTGAAATTTTTCTTTTGGGGATTTTTCGTTCCTGCTCATCTGGAAGAACAAACGCTTTTCCAATTCCGATTCCTTCGGCAGCAGAAATACCAAGGATTACATTCATTCTGATATAATAACGTCAAACAAAATGATAGTCAACTTTTAAGGAAATTTCAAAGTTGACCAAACAAAAATTCGCAGAAAAAAAATCTTTATTGCCTACAGAAATATTATCTGCTATAATTATAATGTTATGCGTCTAAGGAAGAGAATTGCAATCATAGTTGACTATCTTGAAACAGAATACACAAACCGCGCAGTTGAAGGAGCGCAAAATTTCCTGAAAAAACATAATGCGGAGCTTGTTGTCTTTCCAATCGGAACAATGAACGCCGTAAATTTCAACTATGAATATCAGAATCTTGCTATCGCTTCCCACATAAATTCCAACAATGTTGACGGAATGATTTTTTTAACCTGCACACAGCTCAACAATGTTTCAACTGAATATTTGCGGATGTACTTAAAGTCATTTTCTCCGCTGCCGGTTGTTTCTGTAGGCTGCGAATTTGAAGATATTCCAAGTATAACAATTTCCTGCAAACGAAGCATGTGCCAGCTTGTAGAGCATTTAATTTTAACGCACAAAAAAAAGAATTTTGCGCTAATGACTTTGGAAGGCGAATCGCAGGAAGCACGTGAACGTGAAAACGCTTTTAGGCAGACTTTAAAAAAATACAAAATTGAATTCGATGAATTTAAAAAAATTTACGGCGGATTCACTTATGACACAGCGATTTCCGCTTTAAGAGAATACAGAGAAAGAAATGGCAAATTTGACTTTGAAGCAATTGTCGCGCTAAATGACGAAATGGCTTTTGCTTGCCTCGATGTCCTGAAAATGTACGATGTGAAAATTCCACAGGAAGTAACAGTTACAGGATTCGACGATGAAATCAGAGCAGCTTGTGTAACTCCGTCTCTTACATCTATAAACCAAAATGTAGAAAAGCAAACTGAAGCCGCAGCAAAGCTTTTGTACAAAATAATAAACGGCGAAAACACTTCAATAAAAAAGGCCATAAGTTCCTATCCAGTTTTCAGGCAGACTTGCGGATGCGTTTCACCAAAAGATACAACTGGCGTTGGAATTGGAATCAAGGGAAACAAAATTGAAGCTTCCGTAAAAAACATAATGGATTTTGGGCTGAACAAATGGTATGCGAACAGAAATAATTTTATTCAGATTATTCAGCACTACTCAACTTTGCAAGCCGAAATCACATTAGACAGTCTAAGGCAAAGAATAAACAGCGACTTGATTTCTTACGGAATAACTGCGGCGGCAATATGCCTTTTTGAATCTCCAGTTTCAACCGAGCGTTTTGACTTCTTCAAGTTTCCAGATAAGACTTATATTTTTTCAGCATTTGACAAGCAAAACAATTTTATTCTCAGCCACAATTCGGAAAAAATTTATTTTGATCCAAAATCAAAAATGCTCCCTGATGAAATTTTTTCTTCAATGGACGGAATGTATGTTTGCACTTTGTTCAACAATTCGCTGATTTACGGATACATAGTTTACAGACCGGGCGACTACGATTCTTCCGTTTACTCAATGGTTTGCAAAATGATTTCATCCAGCATTGCAAACGCAGTTACTTTCAGCCAGGCAAAAAACAAGCTTAAAAAACTTGAAAAAGACTACAACAAAATCTGTGCAGTTTCTGTTACGGACGAACTTACAGGACTTTTAAACAGGCGCGGATTTATTTCCATAAGCTCAAGGATTCTTGAAACAGCCATGAACAGCGGACAAAGCGGGCTGGTTCTTTTTGGCGACATTGACGGGCTGAAAAAAATAAACGACACGCATGGGCACGCCGCAGGAGACAGAGCCATAAAAAATGAAGCCGCGCTTTTAAAGAAAACGTTCCGCTCCTCAGATGCAATAGCGCGTCTTGGCGGAGATGAATTTGCAATACTCGCAGCAGGACTCAACCAGGAAAATTTTTCAAAGCTAAAAGACAGGCTTCAAGTTTATTGCGATGAATACAACAAAAATTCAGGAGAACCGTTTACACTTTCAATAAGCATAGGCTCAGCTCCATTCGGCGGAAAAAGCGGATACGACATAAATTCCCTGCTTGAATATGCCGACTCAGTTTTGTACAAAGAAAAGCAAAAAAAATACGGATTCAAATTTAAAGGTAGAAAATGAAAATCGAAGCGAAATTTTATTCAGAAAAAAACAAAATTTATTTTTTAAACGGAACTGAGCTTGACACAAAAAATGCAAAGTATATAGAAGGAAAATCCTGCAAAAATGATTCCGAGCCAGACAAAAACGCGCTTTACTCTATAAATGTTACGCAAGAACTCACAGGCTCAGAAGAAAATGCAAATGAAGAATTTCTTGCAGAATTCAGAGAGTGGCTAAAAAAACTTGAAGAAAAAAAATCATTCGCAATAATAATTCCTTCCGCAGAAAAAACTCCAGAAACTCAAGAAGAAAAAGAAATCTTCACGGCAAGTTTCAAGCATTGCGCAAGGCGAATAAAAGACTGCGAAAACGTAATAGGCTTTTCAGTTCCAGAAAATGTTGACCCAGAATTTTTTATATCAGAATTAAAGGCAAAGCACGGGCATTACATTTTTTTTAGCTCGGATGAAAAGCTTATTGCTTCTGATGAAAAAATTGCAAAGTTTTAAGACCGCAGTCTCTAGCTTCAACAAAACATCACTATCTGCAAAATAGCGCAACAGTTTCAAAAGTTTTTCAGTAAATTCTCTTGAACATTTTTTTATTTTTTGTCAAAATAAAGAAAAAGTTGAACATATCCTTTGCATTTATTAAATTTTACAGAAAGGAAAACAACTTTTATGGAGAATATACCATGGATTATGAGCACAACTACTTTATCAAACTTGTTTCAGGAACTGTAGCATTCAGCCTGTTTTTTGTAGCTCTTTGCGTATTCACTCTTATTTTTATTCCTGCGGAAAAGTCCGCTGAAAATATTGTGGCTTCAGAAAATGCGCAATCTGAACCATTGCAGGAACAAAGCGTAAATTACGAATCAATTTTTGACAAAGAATATCCTGAACTTGTAATTGAAACTAAAAACAAAGACGATGCCGGACTTATTCTTTACAAGCAGCCGCAAAGCAGAGCCGCAGTTGAATGGTACTACTCAAGAGTTGTAAACAGCCGCGAAGTTGCGCAGGCAGTGCTTCAGTCAGCAGAAGAATTCAATATTCCGCTTTCACTTGCATTTGCTCTTGCCCATACAGAAAGCAATTTCAAAGTAACGGCAATGCACAAAAATACAAACGGAAGCATTGACCGCGGACTTTTTCAATTGAACAACACAAGTTTCCCAAAGCTAGAAGAATCTGATTTTTATGATCCGAAAACTTCTGCGCATTACGGACTTTCGCATTTAAGATTCTGCCTGAACACAGCAGGAAACGAAATCGCAGCTCTTGCAATGTACAATGCCGGAGCAAACAAAGTAAGAAAAAACAGCACACCTCAGATTACGCTTGATTACATTTCTAAAATTCAGAATTACAAGCGCGACCTTGAAGATAATTTTGCAGTTGAAGTTTTGGCTTTGTACAATACAGAAACACAGAAAAATTTGCTTGCAAAAAAATTCTAGCCTAAAAATGAATGAAGTGTAACTTCGCCGGAATGAAGAATTTTTTTTGTTCCGTCGGCAAGTTCAACTAAAAGCCCTGCGTCATCAGTAATGTCCAGGGCTTTTGCTTTAAATGATTTTTCCTGACCAATCACAGGCGAAACATCCAGTTCCTTGCCAAGCAAACAAGAAAGTTTTTTATATTCAGGAATGATATTTTCACCAGAAGCTAAGATTGCGGTTATTTCATCCATGCAGCAAAATATCAGTTTTTGACTGTTTATTTTTTTTTCAGACAAAAATTCTTCTGAGGAAATTCCGCCTGCTTTTTTTCGAAGTTCTTTTGGAAAATCATTTTGAGTAGCGAGATTTATGCCGATTCCAACAACAGCGGCTTCGACAATTCCTTTTGAGGAGTTTACAATTCCTTCAGTTAAAATTCCACAGACTTTTTTTCCGCCGCAAAAAACATCGTTCACCCATTTTATTGAACAGGTTGTCCCAAACAATTTTTTTATGGCACGGCAAACTCCAACAGCGGAACTTACCGTAAACAGCGCAGGATTTTTTATGCCGCCTTCTTTTACAACTGAAAAACTGAAATACGCTCCAGTCAAAGACGGAGAATAAAAAAAACGTCCCAAGCGTCCATGTCCAGAAGTTTGGGATTCGGCTGCAACAAGAGTGTTATTAAAGATTCCGCCATTTACAGTCAAAGAGCCGTCTTCATTTAAAAGAGGCAGAAGTGAATTTCCACGGCGGACAAGTTCAGAATTTGTGCTGTCAATTTCCTTAAAAAGCTGAATTTTAAAATATTTTTTCCAGCCGTCTAAAGAAACATTTTCAACTTCAAATTCATTTGCCATTATTTTTTCCCAAGAGTTGAAAAAGAATTGACAGTTGAACAGAAAACAATTCCGCTTCCCGGTTCCTGCAAGCAAGCAAGATTTTTTACCGCATCAAGAACTGAATCTTTTTTTTCGGAATCAACAATAATCATAAGCATTTCTTTTTCTGGAACAATGTGCATTCCAAAAAATTTTGCATCGTCCTCACGCGCAGTTCCTCTTGCATTTATAACAGTGCCACCGCCAGCCCCAGCTTTTCTTGCCGCAGCCATCGCATCATCTGCATAACCTTTATTCAAAATCACCGAAATTAAAGTCTGTTTTCCTTCTGACATAGCATCGCCTTCCTTTCCTTTTATAATTCCTGCTTTTACCATTGTGTCCGACTCCAAAGCGCAAAGGTAACCAAAATCTTTTTTTTCATTTTCGCAGGCTTCTTGTATTGCTGAAAAAATTTTCTCTTTGTTTTCCTGTTCAACAAGAATAAGAACAATGTCCTTTGTTTTTGCACCAAGCCCAAGAGCATCTGCAATTCCGCTTGAAGAAATTCCTTTTCCTCGTAAAACAGTTCCGCCAAAACTTCCAGCCTTTACAGCAGAATCAGAAACAAGCTCAGCTTTATTTTGTGGAACTTC
Organism: Treponema sp. UBA6852; assembly: GCA_002449305.1. Lineage (GTDB taxonomy): Bacteria > Spirochaetota > Spirochaetia > Treponematales > Treponemataceae > Treponema_D. The sequence continues at coordinate 15,735 of DKDI01000007.1, read as the reverse complement.
AGCTAATAAAAGATAAAATGCGCTCATTGCTTAACCTCCTTTTTTCTTGTCTTCAGTTTGAAAATTATTCCAAGAATCTGAATTGCAATCAGCGGAGTCATGGCAACAAGGGCAATAACTCCGAACGCTCCGGCGGCAGAATCAGTTCCGTTTGCAGAAGCCGCGCCAATTGTAAACGAAAGAATAAATGTGCTAGTCATAGGTCCAGAGGCAACTCCACCGGAATCAAAAGCAATTCCCATAAAAAGCGGAGGGCTGAAAAAAGTCAAAAGAAGCGCAACGGCATAGCCTGGAATCAAAATGTACCACAAGCTGAATCCATACAAAATGCGGATCATGCACAATGCGATTGAAGCCGCAACTCCAAGCGAAAGAGTCGCAAGGATAATTTTTCTTCTGATGTTTCCGCCAGTTGCTGTTTCAACCTGCTCGGTAAGAACCCAAACCGCCGGTTCTGCGCAAACTGTAATCGCCCCAAACAAAAGTGAAACAATAATTATAAGTGCAACCCAAATTCCGCCGTTGGAAAAGGCCGCCTGTCCAAGAACACTGCCAAGCATTTTTCCTGCGCTCATAAATCCGCCGTCCGCTCCAACCAAGAACAAAATAAGTCCAAAAAAACAATACAAAATTCCTTGGGCAACTTTTCTAATTTGAACTGGAGGAAGCCTTAAAAGCAAAATCTGGAAAACCGCAAACATTATTATAAGCGGAAGCATCGACATAAAAACTTCACGCACAACTTCCGGCAGATATTCAATAAAAACTGAAAGCCCTTCCTGAAGATTGTCAGCAGAAGATTCCGCCGACCCAGAAGCTGGAGAAGATGCGCCTGCGCCAGAAAAATTCAAAACCATTCCGTAAACACAAACTGCGGCGACAGGTCCAACACTTGCAATTCCTGTAAGACCAAATGAACTGTCGCTTGTTCCGCCTTCCTTTGAAGAGCCTGCATGACGCACAGAAGCAACACCCATTCCAAGAGCCATGATAAACGGAACTGTCATAGGTCCTGTTGTCGCTCCTCCTGCATCAAACGCCGCACCCTGAAGTTCTTTCGGGCACATGAATGCAAGAGCAAACAACGCAATGTATGAAATAATCAAGACCGTTCTAAGCTTAAGGGAAAAAACTGTTCTGCAAAGTCCGATTGTTATAAAGAAACCTACGCCAACCGCAATGCCCAGAACAAGACCCCATTTATTTACATTTGAAGAAAGGCTTTTTATCTGGTCCGCAAGAACTTGAACATCAGGCTCGGCAATTGTAACCATAACGCCAATCAAGAATGAAGCAGAAAGAAGCAAGACAAGATTTTTTTTACTTGTAAGAGCTGCACCGCTTCGCTCACCTATAGGAAGAATTCCAATGTCAACGCCAAGCAGAAAAAATGTAAGCCCGACAACAACAAGAATTCCTCCTACAATGAACCTTACAATTATGTTAAGACTTAAAGGAGCAACGGTGACCGAAAGCAAAAGAACAATCACCATAATAGGGAAGACAGAAAAGAACGTCTCCTTGAATTTTTGAAACAGGTTCATCAATTCTCCCATAAAAAGCCAATGAGAAAGTTTTAACTTTCGATTTGACTTTTTAAGCATATTCGCAATGAAATGAGAATATGCACTTGATAAAGGAAGTTTGCAACGCAAACTTGTGAACAAAACTTTGACGCTATTTTAGACAAAGTTTTTGTTGCACACTCCTAAAGTATGAACGAATTAGAAAAATACTTTTATAAAAAAGACCACGGAAAACTATAATTTCCAAGACGCATTCTAACACTATTTTTTTATCTGAACTACGATAAATTTTTGTAGCAATTCCAGCCTTTTTCTCTGATTTCCTTAACCCAGCGGGCAGCAAGTTTTTTTGCGCCTTCCAAGTCATGGTCCTTAAAGTTTCCGCACTCAATTTCTGTGCTTCCAGGAATTTCTTTATTCCAAGCAGCAACTTTTTCAAGAACATTGCAAAGATGCTCGGCAATATAAGATTCCTCGTGGTCGCCCCAGACTGTAAGATAAAATCCGGTTCTGCATCCCATAGGACTAAAGTCAATTACAATTCGAGGAAGCTCATCTCTTATATATTCAGCAACAAGATGCTCCAAAGTGTGAATCGCTCCAGTCGGCATGAATTCCTTGTTCGGCTGGCAAAAACGAACATCATACTTGCTTACAATGTCGCCCTTTCTGCCAGTTTTTTCAGAAGCCAAACGCACAAAAGGAGCTGTAACCTTTGTGTGATCCAAATTAAAACTGTCCACGTTGTATTTTTTTTCAGACATAAATTGCCTCCATTTTTAATTTACTATTTTTGAATAAGAAAAGCTTCAACATTTTTTGTAGATTCAAAAATAAAATCCGCGCCGCACTCTTCAAATTCTTTTCTTGTTCCAAAGCCCCAAAGAATTCCCGCGCACTTTATTCCGGCAGAATGCGCGCCGTCCACATCATAATGACGGTCGCCAATTAAAATGCATTTTTCTTTTTCGCCTGAAATTCCGTTTGATTCCAAAACATATTTTACAACATCGCATTTTTCAACACGGGATTTTTCTTCCAAGTCGCTTCCGCCCACAAAATCAAAAAGTTCTAGGATTCCCTTGCGCTCAAGAATTTGACTTGCATAAACTTCTGGCTTGCTCGTTGCAACAAATACTTTTTTTCCGGCAGTGCGCAGATTTTTTATAAGCTCAACAACACCGCTGTAAAGTTCCGCTTCGAACATTCCTTTTTCAGAATAATAACTTCTGTAAACTTGCATTGCGTTTTGAATTTCATTTTCTGGAAGCCTGAGAATCTTGGAAAAACTTTCTTTTAAAGGCGGACCTATCATCGTGCTGTAGACCGCGCGGTCAACTTTTAAATCGTAATGGACAACAACTTTGTCAAACGAATTGAAAACGCCTTTTGAAGTATCCATTAAAGTTCCGTCAAAATCAAAAAGAATATAGTCAAACATTATTTCATTCCCAAGAAAAGCTTGTAGCCGTTGTACGCCTGCTGAATATCTTCTTTTGAAGTGATTTCCCACGGAGCGTGCATGCTCAAAACCGCAACGCCAGCATCAAGAACATACATTCCATATTTCGCGGCAAGATGCGCAATTGTTCCGCCGCCGCCCTGGTCAACTTTGCCAAGTTCTGCAAGCTGATATTTTACATTTCCAGCATCAAGAACATTTCTAAGCTTTGCAATAAATTCAGGATCAGCATCGCTTGCCCCGGACTTTCCGCGTGAACCCGTATACTTTTGGAAAACAATTCCGCCTCCGAGGAACGAAGAATTTTCCTTGTCGAACAAACTCGCATTCATTGGATCATAAGCTGAATTCACATCGCTAGAAAGCATCCAGCTGTTGTTCAGACAACGGCGCACAGAAAGCTCTGAATATTCACCAAGCCGGGCAACAACTTCCGCAACTGCGTTCTCCATAAAATGGCTTCCCATTCCAGTTGCGCCATAGCTTCCGATTTCTTCCTTGTCAACGCAAATGCAGCAGTTTGTTCTGGAAGAAGCCTTGCTGTCCACCATCGCCTGTGCAGAAGTGTAAGCGCAAGAGCGGTCGTCTTGTCCGTAAGCCAAAATTAAACTGCGGTCAAACCCCAAGTCTCTTGGAGCTCCAGCCGGAACAACTTCAAGTTCAGCAGAATTAAAATCTTTTTCTTCAATTCCGTACTTTTCCTTTAAAATATTCAGAACAAGTTTTTTTGCCTTGTCTTTTTCCTTTGACTCTGAATCTTCATTTTGTGCTGAAAGAATTTCACTTCCGCAGATTAAGTCCAAACTTTCTCCGTCTATAAAATCAGCGGCTGTTTCTTTCATTTGCTTTTGCGCAAGGTGCGGAAGAATATCTGAAATGCAAAAAACAGGCTCATCGGATTTTTCGCCAATTGAAATTTTTACAGTAGAACCGTCCTTTAAACAGACAACTCCGTGCAAGGCAAGCGGCAAAGTAACCCACTGATATTTTTTTATTCCGCCATAATAATGCGTGTTCAAATAAACAAGAAAATCTTTTTCATAAAGCGGATTCTGCTTTACGTCCAAGCGAGGAGAATCAATGTGCGCTCCAAGAATATTCATTCCGTTTTCAATGGAGCCTGTGCCAATTTCAAAAAGCGCGATGCTTTTATTGCGTTTGCACACATAGACTTTTTCGCCCGGCTTTAAGGAGTCAGTTTTCTGAATATCTTTGTATCCATTTTTTTCCGCAAGCTGAATTATAAGCGAGACACATTCGCGTTCAGTTTTTCCGTCTTCAAGAAATTTCTTATATTCTTCTATTAAATTCATTTTGTTCTCCATTAAGCAATGCCGTCAATTTAAAGCCGTATCATCTTCGGGCTTGGCCCGGAAATCTGTCAACACAAAGTTTATTAGATTGCCAGATCAAGTCCGGCAATGACAACTTATAAAATTACAGACATTGTTTCCAAGAATTTTTCGAAAAGTATAGCATAATAGAAGCAAAAAGTCAGTCGGAAAAAAAAACAAGTTTCAAGGAAAAACTCGGCATCTTTTTTTTAAACTCGAGGAATCTTTTCAAGACTATTATAATTTCATTTTCATTCGATTCACTCATTTTTTTTCAGCGTTGAATTTTTAAAGAAACTGTGTTATAATAATTTCATTATGGCAAAACCAAAGACAGAATTTTCTGTAAACCAAAAAGTTGTTTACCCAAGCCAGGGCGTTGGAAAAATCACAGAGATTTTCAAAAAAGACTTCAACAACGAGCCGACATATTACTACAAAATTTATCTTGAAGTTTCCGACATGAATGTAATGGTTCCTGTATCAAAATCAAAGGACTTAGGAATCCGCGCAATCGTTTCAAAAGATGAAGCGCAGGCTGCACTGAATTCAATCAGCGACGACTTTGAGCCTCCTACTTCCGACTGGAAACTCCGCTACCAAATGAACCTTGACCTGCTCAAAAAAGGCACAATCGGCGACATTGCGGCAATCGTTCGCTGTCTTTACCACCGCTCAAAAGTAAAGGAACTTCCGATTCTTGAGCGCAAACTTTACGACAATGCAAAAAAACTTCTTGAGGACGAAATTGCAGAAGCCTTTGGAATTTCCGACAAGGAAGTTGAAGCCATGCTGCACGAAAAACTTGAGCCGCTCGGTTTAAAGATTGAAAAGAAACAAGCCTTTGCTGACGAAGATGAAGACGATGATGAGTTTGAAGAAGAAACTTCATCTAACGAAAAAGATTCCGAAGACTTTGACAGCGAGGATGATGATTAATAAAGTTCTTGTCATAGCCGCCGCAGGCTCTTCCAGCCGAATGGGGCTTGGCAAAAAAAAAGAATACCTTCCATTAAAAAAAGGAACTGTGCTTTCTGAATCAGTCCGTGCCTTTGTTGAAGCCGCGGATTTTTCAAAAATCATAGTTTCCATTCCAAAAGATGGCGAGCAGGAAGCAAAAACCGCATTGCTTGCCGACACAGAATTAGAAAGCCTTTTAAAGAACACAACGCTGACTTTTGCAGAAGGCGGAGCTACAAGGCAAGAATCAGTTTTCAAGGCACTTTGTAAAATCAAAAATAAAAATTCAATTGTCCTAATCCATGACGGCGCGCGTCCGTTCGTTTCAAAAAAAATAATTCAGGATGTGATTTCTAAAACGCAAGAGTTTGGAGCGGCAGTTCCGGCAGTTCAGCCTGTTGACACGCAAAAAGAAATTGCGCCGGATGGAACAATCAGCCGTCATCTTGTAAGAAAAAATTTGGGAGCCGTGCAAACTCCGCAGGGATTTTTGCTTGAACCGCTGATTGAATGCCACAAAGCGGCTTTTCAAAAAAAACTTGAGTTCACGGACGACACAGAAGTTTGGGACGCTTTTCCAAATTTTACAGGCGGAAAAAAAGTTCACGTTGTTGAAGGCAGCGAAAAAAACAAGAAGATAACTTTTATTCAGGATATTTCCAAGGAAACAAAAATGATCCGCATAGGAATTGGAACAGACTTGCACAAGCTTGTTGAAGGCAGAAAATTTATTTTGGGCGGAGTCGAAATCCCGGCGGAAAAAGGAGAACTTGGGCATTCAGACGGAGATGTTCTGCTTCATGCAATCAGCGACTCTCTTTTGGGAGCTTCCGGCATGGGAGATATAGGCTCATACTTTCCAAGCGAAAATCCAAAATGGAAAAACGCTGATTCCGCTGAACTTCTAAAAAAAATCTGGGCAGACGTAAAATCAGCAGGCTGGACTTTAGAAAATCTTGACTGCGTGGTAGAAACAGAAAAACCCAAATTGCTTCCTTGGCGAGAAAAAATAATCAGTTCAATTGCAAACATCCTTGAAACTGCATCAGAAAGAGTTTTTGTAAAAGCAAAGACAAACGAAAAGCAAGACGCAGTGGGAGAAGGCAACGCAATAAAAGCATATTGTGTATGTCTATTAGAAAAAACTGAATAACCATAAATGCAATCATTTTTCTTTACAAATGCAACTTTTTAACATATATTGTAAATATGAACACAGTAGCAATGAATGTTAGAGTTGACAAAGAGCTAAAGGAACAGGCGACGGAGCTTTACAACGATTTGGGGCTTTCGCTTTCGAGCGCAATCAATATGTTTTTGAGGCAGTCGGTGAGGGAAAACGGGCTGCCGTTCAAGCCGCAGCGGACGAGACGCAAGAGCGAAATTGAACTTGCCAGCGAGGAAGCCGACCAGATTATGAACGACCCGGACGCGAAGACGTACGACAATTTTCAGGAAATTCTTGACGAGCTAGGAATCGATGCATGAGCGAAACAGAAAACAAATACAGTCTCCGGCAGACTAACCGCTTCAAGAAGCACCTTAAACTAATGGCAAAACGCAATAAATCTTCAATCAGAAAGATTGCAGAAACAGTCGATTTGCTTCAAAGAGGCGAAAAACTGCCAGAACGGTTCCGCGACCACGAGCTTGCAGGAAATCTTAAAGGCAACCGAGAGTGCCATATTCTGCCAGATTTGCTTTTAATTTACAGAATCTTCAACGACATTCTGATTCTTGAGCTTGTTGACACAGGAAGCCATGCGGATCTGTTCGGAATGTAAAAACGACCACTAATTTGATTTTCTTCTATATAGTACCAAATCCATTACAAAAAAAATCAAGCATTCTTTATCTTTGAAAAGGCCTTCTGAATGCTTTCAAGGACTTCGATTTTGAGGGTTTCTTCTATATTAAGAACAGTTTCGGTGATTTTTTCTTTTTCTGATTCTTCACAATTTCCAAAAAGGCGGACTGGCTCAATTCCAAGTGAAAGCGCAATGTTTTCGATTGTTTCCGGGGAAGGAAAATACTTGCCGTTTTCAATGCTGTTTATGTAGTTTGAGCTTTTTCCGATTTCAAGCGCAAGGTCAAGCTGGCGCATTCCCTTTTGTTTCCTAAAAAATTTGAGATTCTGAATGAACTGTTGCCGCAAAGTCTGCATACACATACTATGGCAATGTTTTTAAAACTATGTACATCTAAATAAAATGTATATTTCTGTATATTTTGTTGACGATAACTGTATTTAGATGTATTATTACATTTATATTAAATGTATCGTGGAAAATTATCACGATAAAAGGAGTTTTTTATGAAAGGTTTTAAAAGTATTTCAATGTTTGCTGTAGTACTTTTATGCGCGGTGTCTTTATTTGCAAAGTCGGAAGGCGTGGCCATTGAGCCAGGCTCTCCGGAAAACCCATTTTTGTCAACATCATGGGAATGCAAAGGAGTAGATGTTTTCGAATTTTCAGCTGACGGAAAGCTGATGTATGGATTTTCTGAATGTCCATATAAGCTAAAGAAAATCGGAGAATCTTACGAGCTGACTTTTAAAGTTGGTCCAGCAAAATCGGTTATCACACTGGAAAACAAGGATTCTACGACAGCAGTTTGTAAAATGAAAACTACAACTATGGTCTGTACAAAAAAATAATATTTTTACTATGCAGCAGGAATATTGCACACACCGTAATGTTCCTGCTTTTTTTTATGAAAAATATATAAAGGGGAAAATTTTATGGAACAAATCAAAGACATTGACGAACGTGTTGTAATGTTTTTTACACATGATGAAGTTGTAAGACGCAGAGGAAGTCTTGTTGAAGCCACACGGAAATGGTGGAGATGTTCAGAAAACAAAGCAATGTCTGCCGACTACGTTTTTTCTGTAATTTCAGGCATAGTTCAAGAAGTCTATATAGCAACAGGCTGCCACGAGGAATTTGATGACGGCACAGCGCATCCTCATTTCTTTGGAGCACGCAAAGTGTTTGACCTCGACCTTGCTTCAGATAGTGTCCGCACAAAATACAATGGCAAGTGCCTTCCTCCAGAATACATTGGAGGACAAAATCCCGTAAGATACAATTTTTAGCAAAAAAAACAACATAAAGGAGAAATTTAAGATGAAGAAGAAAACTTTTGTTATAGCAATTCTATTTTGCATTTTTTCACACATTTATGCACAGGATGGGTGGATGACAATCGCAAGTACTGAAAATAAAAATCTTACATATTCAGATATGGAAGAAACTTTTATAGAAGAAAGCGCTCCTCCACAAAAAATACAACCACGCTTGCAACGAAAAGCACTGGAATTACTAATACTGCCAATTCTAAACATAGAGACATTAACCATTTTGATGAAATAATTGGACTGCTTGACAAAGAAGGCAAAATGGTAACAATTGCAAGTACTGAAAACGAAAATCTCACAGAAAAAGATATATTGAGTTTTGTGGGAACAGAGTTTTCCAAGATTTCATCTCCTGTTTATTTAGCAGTACATTATGTTACATTCGATGATGAAAATTGGTATTGGGCCTGTCGTGTAAAATATAGAAAAAACGGAAAAATTATCCAGCTTGTTATAAGAAATGCCAGAATAGAATTTTACTTTTTTAGTGAGCCAGGTTATTATGTAACAACGGATGACGGAAGAAAAATTAATGCAGTTGGTAATAAATATAATGCTGCAAACATGGCATATTTAGCAACAAGCAATTGTATAGCAGAAAGTGAACTTTTATTAAAAAAACACGGACAATCATATTCTGGCAGAGAACTAGAAGGTATAGAAGAGCTAGAAAAAATGGCAGATGAGTTTAAAGCTGCACGAGATAGTTATAAATAACTACTAATATTGATGAAAAACTTTCTCCCCAAAAACAATGAATATACCTTTTTCTAAAAACCCAGTATACTAAGCGCACATGAAATTTTATCAGCACATATTATTCCTTACATTCTTTTCCATTGCAGCTGTATATGCCGATGACTTTACCAGCATTCTTCAGGATTTGGCGGTTCAGACTGCTTGCATCGGGCAATACTCGGCAACGCAGGCGGGCGGAACTTGGAGTGAAGATCCTCTCGATTACTACAAACCGTATTTGCTGGCAGAGCGGTTTAAGAAAATGTCCGGGAACACGACACGCACAATAACGTTTTACGGTGTATGTTTCGACTATTCGGAATTTGCGTACTGGGACATAAAAGACAACGAAAGTCTTTACATTAAAAACGGAATGAGAAAAGGTCAATTTTTTCTTGCCGGAAATAATTCAAATCCAAACGTCATCGAGCTTTCAGTTCCAACTTCAACTTCAAACGCAACAAAATTTCAAAACGGAATTCCTGTTAGAACTTACGGAAATTCAAGCTACAAAAATATAAAGTCACACAAGGCGCAGAACGGAACGCGGGCAACAAACCACGCCTGGCTTTGGGTAATGCGCAACGACGGAGTATGGTTCTGGATTGACCCGACTTGGACAGACAATTTGGGCTACGTAGTCTACGGCTATGTCAGCAACGGAGAAGAAATTCAGTGCCGCCCCGACAAAGACTTCTGCCTTGAATATCCTGACTTTCTTAAAAGTCTTCCCCTTCCTCCAAAAATGACTGAATGGAATCCGTCTCCTGCCTCCACTTCAACTTCTTCATCTTACAACGATTATTCTGGCTCAAGTTCTAGCGACTTTAACTACGGAAATTACAATAATGAGTTTCCCTGGATTTTCGGAGTTTCAGCGACCGCTCCTTATCAGGATGTAGAAGAAAAAGAATTCAGCACGGACAGAATAGGCTTTTCATTTGACGCTTTGAGCTTGATAGATGAAACGGCCGGCGGATTCAGCATTGACTACTTGCGGAACTTTGAAGATGAAGAAAAGCTTCAGTCGTGGCTGCTTTCAATATGCTTTGGTCCAAGGCTCTATAGCAACCTCGCGGCTTACGTTGGCGGCGGCTTAGGAGTTGGATTCGACGGAAACAAAAAAGAGGAAATAGAAAATTCTAAAGAAACTTATGACTTTACAGACTCATTCTTTCTCAGCTACAAACTCTCGCTAGGTCTTGTTCTAAACATTTCAAGTCTTGTTGCAAAAGTCGAACTTTCATTCAACGACATACTCGGCTTTTCAGCAGGAGCCGGAATCATGCTTGGATTTGGGGAATAAAGAAAAAGCCTAATTCTTTTTGCATAGAAGAATTTTTTTTATAAAGCAAGAACATAATGAAAATAAAGAACATTCATCTTGTCTTAATGAAAAAAAAAGTGTAGAATCCGCAGAACAATTTTCTAGTAAGTTCAATTTCGAGTTTTGTAAATTTACTGTCATTGCCACGCTTGACACGGCAATCTTGGTAAAAAAACTGCAAGAGATTATCGGGTCAAGCCCGATAATGACTAGAAATTTGAAGAAATCCTAAAACTCGATATTCAAAAAAAAATCACTCGGAGCAAAAAATGGACAAGAGCTTTATCGTAAATGCGCTTAGGAAAAACGGCGTGCAAGAAGGAATGTGTCTTGAAGTTCACAGCAGCTTAAGCAGTTTTGGTCATGTTGAAGGTGGAGCTGAAACTGTAATCAGCGCGATCAAGGAATGCATCGGTTCAGAAGGCACAATTTTTATGCCGGCATTAAGGCTTAGCCCTGCCCTTCCGCTCACAGACGAAGACAAAAAACTTGGAATAACCTGCAAAATAAAAATCCTTCCCAACGAAAGAAAAAAAAGCGCAATGGGAATTATAGCAGACACTTTCAGGCTGCAAAACGGAACTCTTACAGGAAGTGGAATCATGCAGATTTCAGGCTGGGGAAAACATGCGCAAGAAGCTATAAATGGCGGACTTAATTTTGCCATTCACAACGGAGGCAAGGCACTGCTTTTGGGCGTAGACATTTATAAACTTACCGCAATGCATTATGTTGAAGAAATCACTCCAAAAGAAATTTCAGATATGTTTGCTCCGAGCGCAGAAATCAACAAAATCTATCCGCCTGAAGAATGGTTTATTGAAGCAGGAAATCCGCCTGTAAAAGCCTGGTGCAAAATTCAAAAAATAGCTGACGAAATGGGATTTATAAAACACTTTGACATCGGAAGCTGCAAGGCAATGCTTTTTGATGTTGGAAAAGTCGTTTCGCTTTATGAGCACGAACTAAAAACAGACCCGTTTGGATTTTGGGAAATAAAGAAGAAATTTTAGCCTTCACTCCACGGTTCTTGCAAGCCTAAGTCCGCCGGTCTTTACGTAGGCCGGGTCGGCTCTTCTGTAGCAGGATTCAAAATATACATAAGAAGCGTTGTAGCCGCCCTGTTTCATGCTTTTGTAAGGGTAGACCTCATATTTCCAGTCGTAGGGTGAGCCGAAGTCGCAGCACCATTCGTAGGCGTTTCCGGCAAGATCGTAAAATCCAAGTTCGGAAGGAAGTTTTCCGCCCTGCTTGTGTATTCTCATTGAGCCGTTCGCAGGAATTTTGCACGCAGAATTTCTGTCGTCCCAGCCGGCGGCGGTTTCTCTTGGTCCGTCATTCTTTGAGTTGCCCATATTCCAGCCGTAATTTCTTGCAACTTTTGAAGGCGGCGTTGGCGTAATTCCCATGATTTCGTCCATAAGAGTGGGCTTTGAGTTTCCGCTGCAAGGACCACTTTTGTCGCCGGGAGCATTTTTTCCGCTTATAAAAGAGCCATCGTTGCATTTGCGCGCGGCGTATTCCCATTCATAAATGTACGGAAGCCTGAATCCGTCCGCACTTTTGTTCACGTAAGGATTGTCAACGTTTCCTTTGGCAAGGCTTGTCATGTCGGTTGCTTTTGCGTTTCCAAAAGGAAGCGGAATATTTGATGGAGTTTCGCCTTCTGCATAAATTGAACTTCTGAGCGGATTTTTTAAAGCTGAGTCCGTGCAGTAAACCGGGGAAAGGCCGCACAATTCGCTCAACGCGTTGCACCAAACAACAGCGTCGCGCCAGTTTATTCCGCAGACAGGAATTCCTTTATCCTGCGGTTCGCCGCCTTCATTAAAAAGCTTGCTGCTACTCAAATCTCCGTACAGACCTTCCGCACCGGCATTTTCAAAAGTATATTTTTTTTCTCCGCGCGAATCAGAAGTTGCCCATTTGTAAACAAAACGCCACACATTGTAGCTTACCTCGAACTTTGACATGCTGAACGGAGCAACGGAAACATTTTTTGTGACGCTTTCAACATCCTCTCCAAGAACAATCTCATCCGTATTCAAAATGGTTATCATGTCGATTTTCAAGCCTGAATCTGGAAGAGAAAACTGCGATTCTTCCGTTCTGGGAGCGACTTTATAATAAGCGTAGTCGTTGGAATTGTCGCCTGAAAAATCGCACGAGAAAAACAGGACGAAAACCGCAGGCAAGGCAAAAAGGAATTTGTTCATAACGGAATTTTACTTGGTATTTGGGGATTTTACAATGAATTTTTGGAGTGGAATACAGTTATTCAGTTTCCATTCCTATGAAAGTTTTATCAGACTCTTCACCAAAAACAATTCCGTCATTTTTTAAGTCCTTATCTTTTTGAAGATAAAAAGTCAATAAAATTGAAAGCAAGCCCAATACCAAATACAAAACAAATAATATAACTTTCACAACCTTAAAATATGGAGACACGGAATTTACTGACAATTCTTTTATGGACACCAAGGCATCCTTTACAGATAGCTTATTATTATCCCGTTCCAACACATTTATTGTTTTCAACGTTACCAGCGTATATTTTTCTATTTTAATTTTTATTATATTATCAGCTAAAGCTTGAACACCATTCACATCATTTTTTTCAAGAGATTTCTCAAGAATTTTTTTTATTTCCTTCGTGCTCATTTGTTTTTCCAATGTACCTGGATATATTTCATCAACTTTTTTTTCAAGTTGCGCTATGCCTAAGTCTATAAATGAGTTTAAATGTTTACCCATAATATCAACACTAATAAATAGTATTATAAATACAAAAGACAGAATCACATTTAAAACTCTCATGCATACTCTGTTCGTTTTATTTTCAAGTTTTTTTACGAAAAAGAAATTTAATAATATTGAAATAATAAAAATTATAATAATGCTTAATACAATCATTTAATATCCTTATTAATGTAAATTCTTGTTTCCTGATTTTTATTTGCGCAACCATCTTTTATAAAATCAAAGAATGTTTTCTTATATATTTTCACTTCGCTATATCTTTTTTTTAAGCCCAAATCCTTTAATACAACTTTTGTCAATAAAACACCACATGGAGCCTGCATAAAAATTTTAAAAGTCTCAGGATGAAACTCATTTTTGTTTTTTTCCACAAGAATTCTATATTTTACCTTTTTATCTTTCCATGTTGAAAATAGTTTCATAGATTTCATCACAAAAAACAGGCTGACTGCCACTTGCGGAATAATCAACCACTTTGAAACCTTATAAAAAGGAATCAAAGCGATTATTATTCCACAAATTAACAAAAGAAAAGAGTAAGTATTCAAATATAAATATCTGAAAAACCTATGCATTTCCTACTTGGGCAGCAGAAATTGCTTTGTAGAAAGCATCAACTGTCTTCTGAGCAGTTTTTTCATCTGCACCAGAAAGCATAACTCTTGTTCGCTGAGTAAAACTTTCATAATAAAGATAATAAGCAGGACAGAAGCATCCACAAGTAGAAGTCCTTTCATATCCAATTTCTTTCACACTGCTTGGAAGCAAATATTTTACAGTTGTTCCTGTATTAAAACAATAACATTCAATTACCTTTTTAACTTCAACAACTCTCCTGTTTGTGATAACAAGAAAACCATTAACTCTATAACCAAAAATTTTGGCAAAGAATTTCTGAATCTGCCCCAAGGCTATTGCCAAAGGATTTGAACTTGTAGCCCAAAGTTCTGCTTCAATCTCCATTACAAGAGATTCTCCTTCTTCAAGAATTAAACCTGATTTTAAATCTGACATATCAGACTCCTCAATTTTATTTTATGTTAGTTGATTTTACTTTCAACGAAAGTACGTTTGTAACGTGTCAACTTAACATTTATGCAAGATTCATAGAACAGAATAACTTAATAGCTAAATTTAAAAAATTGTCTATCTACCAAACTTTTCTCTTAAAAATTTTATATTCTCCGTTGGACACTTTACAAATATGATGTCATCTACAGGCATACTATAAAAATCTTTTACATCTCCATTAAATCTAAATTTTATTACATCATCACTAACATAATCATACATTTTTAAATTATAATTTTTATCAACAGAAATTATCTTTTCCAATGTCTCTGGATAGCAATACATAGCAGCAAAAATAAATGGATTATATTTTGAAAAATTATCAAGTTGTGTATGTAAATTTATTCCACTATTAATACAATCCAAAATTATTTGAGTTATATCTTCTGAACTTCCATTTACACGTTCTGAATATACAGCTTTTAAAAATTTTATAGTATTACTATCTATTTTTCCCTTGAAATATTCCTGTAAAATCCAAAAAGCAGTTTGTCCAAGTTTTTTCGATTCTATATTTATAGGTTTGTAAAAATCTAAATCTTTAAGAAATGAAACCAATTCTTCATTTTTTAACAAATTCATTGCCATAAAATCAATATTACGAAAAGCGCCTCCTTCTCTAAGATATTTTCTAGTATGATCTAAATCTTCAGCTATAAGCCATACAGTATGATTGCAGTTCTCATAATTAACAGTTGAACTTATTCTACAAAGAGCTTCAATCATATAAAAATTATCAGTATCTTTATTATCCCAAATCGAACCACCATAATAAACACCATCATAAAGATTTCTTTGTGCATTATAATTATAACTCTCATGCCATCTATGAAAATAACTAGATAAAAAGTAATCCAATAAAGTCCATTTTTTTTTCTCTAATTCCTCATATTCGGACTCTTTACCAAATAAACTCCCAAAAAGATTTACAACAGAATTTATTGGAGAATGACTTGCTTCTATATCTCCAATCGAAATAGTGCGGTAATTATCAAAATTACCATAATTGTAGAGAACCCAAAGCATTTCATAATCAGAGAATTCTAAAACATAAAAAAATGTATCATCATCAATTAGTGCACCATGCTCAAGAAGATATTTTACCATTCTACGTTTTTCAATTTCACTTCCTTGATTTCGATTATGCACAGAAATAAACAAATATGTCGGATTTTCAACATTATCAATATAACAATCAGTTTTTTTATTTAAATCTGCATTAAGTTTTTCTACATATTTTTGAACGGTTGGCATATCGCACTCAAAAACAGCCTCGGCAAGATCATGAGAGTAAACAAATATTCCAATAAAAAAATAACAGGTTAAAAAAAAGATTTTTTTCATACACTCCTCCCAAATAAATAATAGGTCGAATTTCGAGTTATAAAAAAAATTTACAAAAAAGGCGTAATTCT
>DKDI01000006.1:131842-132548 GCA_002449305.1 Treponema sp. UBA6852 | reverse complement strand
AAAAAGCGGTCTTACATTTGCTGTTGAAACTCCAGAGGAAATGTGGCAGCTAAGCCTTAATAAGGAAGTTTATGCAAGTCATCTTGAAGAAATTATAAAAGAAGCAAAGAGCCGTGGATGGTCAAGCGCAAAATTTTATTTTATGATAGGCCTTCCTCTTGGCGATTATTTTGAAGACAGAAATTCTGCTCCCGGAGCTGAAGGCAGTGAAGAAAAAGCTATTGTTGATTTTCTTCTTGAACTTCAGGCAAAGACAAAAATTCAGTGCAATGTAAATGTCGGCGTTTTTATTCCCAAACCGCATACTCCTTATGAGCGTGTAAAACAGATAAAGCCAGAAGTGGCAGAAGCGAAAATTGAATATATATTTAAAAGTCTCCCACGTGGAAAATTCAAAATGGGACGGCATAATTACAATGCGACTATTCTTGAAGGGCTTTTGAGCCGAGGCGATTTTAATGCGGGCAAAGTTATCTTGAATGCTTACAAAAAAGGTGTTCGATTTGATGCTTGGGATGATTATCTGCGCAAAGATTTTCCTTTGTGGGAAGAGGCTTTTTCTGAAGCTGGTTTTGATGTCAAGAACTGGATTTTTCATACTTGGAACGAAGAGGAATTGCCTTGGAAGTCTGTCAGCCTTGGTCCTGCGCAAGGTTTCTATAAAAATGAATGGAAAAAGTCTCTTGAACATAAGCTTACTGAAAGG
>DKDI01000006.1:0-131828 GCA_002449305.1 Treponema sp. UBA6852 | reverse complement strand
CTGCTGAAAGGTGCAGTACAGACTGTAACCATAAATGCGGTGTTTGCAATACAAAAGAAAAAATAGGGGTTTTTACAGAGCAAAAGATAGAATCAGCTTTAAAATGTATAAAAAATAATACAGTTGATATTCCTTTGCAGATGCCTGAATGTAATATTCCGGTTCTTTATAGAGTAATTTTCAATTTTACAAGAAAAAACGGCGGAGAATTTACTGCTTATTTGTCTCAAGTTGAAATTTTTCACAAGGCTGTTTTACGTTCTGGGCTGAATTTCGTGTTTTCATCTGGTTTTAATCCGTTGCCGCGCTTGGAATTTGCTTCTGCAATGACTTTGGGAATTCCTTCCTTTGAAGAAACCGCATCCTGTTTGCTTTATGAAAATATGGAAAGTTCCGACTTTGTTTCGAAAATGAATAAAGTTTTGCCTTCAAATTTGCAGATTACAGAGGCTCTTATTTTTCCCGTGACGAATATGAGAAAACGTGAATCCCTGAGCCAGGGACTTTGGGGCGGAATTTATAGATACAGTTTTTATTTTCCAGCAGGCACTTTTTTTGAATCATCACAATATAAAGAATTTCTTGAAAAAAATTCAGCCGCAAAAATTGAGTGTATTGGAAATAATGAGTATCAAGCGACTTTGCCAGTCAGTGATAAAAGTTTCCGCATTGCAATTGAATCCTTTTATGAAAAAAAGTGGTATGAAATTGTCTGCATAGAAAAACTTCATACGTTTGCAAAAAATCAAATAAACGGCTGGACTGCGGAAGATGAAGAGATGTGGAGAAAAAATAATAAGAATTTTGTAAAGTCAACTTCCTGCAAAATTGAGCAAGCTCCGGTTTCGTATATGGAGCTTTATTCGCAAATTGCAAAAATAAATATTGAGCTTATAAACAAGCGGAAAGAACTGCAAATTGAGCAGGAAGAATTTTTAAAGTTGCATCCTGATTTTAGAGGAAAAATTTAGCTAAATATAAAGAAACATAAGAAATAAGTGAGTTATAATATATTTTAGTAGACAGAATGCGCATTATAGTCAGTAATGTATATTCCCAAAACTTTTCTTTTTCGGAAGAAAACTGAATTTAAATCAGTTGCTCGAGTTTTTCCTTTATAAATTCACTTTTACTTTTTAAGTCGATTGCTTCGGTTTGCAAGATAATTTGGTTTGGCTTGGCTGAGTTTAGTTTTACGCGCCCAGAACTTGTTTTTATCAGTCCTAGAAGTTTGTCAATGTTTACTTTTGAAACTTTGCTGAATTCGACTTGGACAATTCCTTTTTTTTCTTTTAAAGAACTTATTGATAGCTTGTTGCAGATTATGCGGATTTTTGCAAGGCTTAAAAGGCTGCTTACTTCATCTGGAATCGGACCGAATCTGTCAAAGAGTTCTTCCCAAACTGAATTTAATGAATCTTGAGTTTGAACGGATGCGATTTTTTTGTAAAGCTCCATTTTTGTCTGTGCGTCTTTTATGTAGGTATCTGGGATGAATCCCGTGTATTCCAGTTCAAGAAGAACTTCTTCTGGCGCTGTCCAGTTGCTGCTTGAAAGTCTTTCTATTGCGGAATTTAAAAGCGTTAAGTACATTTCAAATCCGACTGCGTAAACTTCACCGCTTTGGTCTTTTCCAAGAAGATTTCCTGCGCCTCGTATTTCCATGTCTTTCATTGCAATTTTAAATCCAGAGCCTAATTCTGTAAAATCGCTTATTACTTGAAGCCTTTTCATTGCAACTTCGCTTAAAGCTTTGTTCTGCGGATAAAAAAGATATGCATAAGCTTTTCTGTCGCTTCGCCCTACACGTCCGCGCAACTGATAAAGCTGGCTTACTCCGTACATATCCGCACGGTCGATTATTATCGTGTTTACGTTTGGAATATCGATTCCATTTTCTATTATTGTAGTTGCCACTAAAATATGAAATCCGCCCATCTTGAATCTTCTGAAAATGTCATCAAGTTCTTCGCTAGTCATTTTTCCGTGCGCAGTTTCAACTAGCATTTCGGGAACAAGTTTTTCAAGTTTCAGTCTTGTTTCTTCAAGCGTTTCAACTCTATTGTGAAGGTAAAAAACTTGACCTCCACGCTGAACTTCGTTTCTTATTGCCCGGGCGACTTTTTCATCATTGTATTCTTCGATTGCAGTTTCGATTGGCTGTCTGTTTTGCGGCGGCGTTGTAAGGAGCGACATATCACGGATTTTTAAAAGACTCATGTGCAGCGTGCGTGGAATTGGAGTTGCGCTCATTGCTAGGCAGTCGATGTTTGTTTTTAGAGTTTTTAGCTTTTCCTTGTCTTTTACGCCGAATCGTTGCTCTTCATCAATTATCATAAGGCCAAGATTTTTAAAAATGACATCTTTCTGAAGAATTCGGTGTGTGCCTATGAGAACGTCTATTTCTCCGCTTGCAAGTCTTGAAATTATCTTTTTTTGTTCCGATGGAGAAACAAATCTTGAAAGCTGTGCGATTGTAACTGGAAAATTTCTGAAGCGTTCCTGACAGTTTTCAAAATGCTGCTCTGCAAGAATTGTTGTCGGCGCAAGAAATGCGACTTGTTTTCCGCCCATTACAGCCTTGAATGCTGCTCGCATTGCAATTTCTGTTTTTCCGTAGCCAACATCTCCGCATACAAGCCGGTCCATCGGAACTGGTTTTTCCATGTCCGCTTTTATTTCCTGTGTCGCAGAAAATTGGTCGGGCGTATCTTCATAAGGAAAGGCTGCCTCAAATGCTGCGTTCCATTCTGTATCCTTTGGAAACGGAAAGCCGCGTGAAGCTTGGCGTTTTGAATACAGATCTATAAGTTTTTCTGCAATTTCTTCAACTTTTTGCTGGACTTTTGCTTTCCTTGCGCTCCAGCTTTTTGAGCCGATTCGGTCGAGCCTTGGTTTTTCGTTTTCGCTTCCTATATAACGTTGAACCATATTTACTTGCTCGATAGGAACAAAAGCAATTTCCTCATCGGCATATTCAAGTTTTATATAGTCGCGTTCTGTACCCATTGCTTTTACGCGCTCAATTCCTTTGAAAAGCCCGATTCCATAATTTACATGGACAATATAATCTCCTGGAGTCAGATCCACGAATGTGTCTATTGGCTTTGAATTTACTTTTTTAATTGACTTTGGCGTATTTTTTTTGCGGCCGAAAATTTCATTTTCCTGAATGACAAGAAGTTTTTCGTCTGGAATCATAAATCCGGCTATTAAAGCCTGCGGAAGAACTTGAACTCCAGAATCACAAAATTCCTTTATAATTTCTTTTATTCTTAAAGCCTGGTTTCCATTGTCAGCAAAAACGAAAATGTTATATTTCTCTTTTAAAAATGATGAAAGCTGCTCTTTTAAGTAATTTATGTTTCCGAAATAGCTTTGCCCTGCTTGTGATTTTATTTCTAGCGATGTGTTGAATGAAATGGATTTGTCTTGAATATTTTCTTCAGAATTGCTTAGCGTGTCTAAAGTTCTGAATGCAACAAGTTTTTTACATTCTGTTGCCAGATTGAAAAAATCAAGCTGCATGGTTGCAGGGGGAAACACTGGAATATTTTGACGCGCAAGCCTGTATGCCACCGTATATTCATTTTCTAGCATTTTTTCTGCATTCACAAGTCTGTCCCAGTCGAAAAAATAAATATCTGTATTATTTGTTAAGTAGTCTAAAATTGAATACAGTTTGTCAAATAGAACCGAATAATACAATTCTTCGCCTTCTGTTTCTTTGAATTCGATAAGTTCGGCGAGTGTTCTGTCTTTTTCTTGTTTTGCGGCATCTGTAAGAGCAAGGTGTATATTTTTTTTGTCTAACAATCGATTGTTAGCATTGGTTTGTATTTCTGTTTTATTTTCATTAAAGTCTGACTGTTCGTTAGTTTGTGAATTGTTAGTTTTGTTATTACTTATTTCTGCCGAACGTTCGTTTGTTGATTGTTTTTTTGATTTATCATAAAGGGCAAAATCATTTTTTATGCCGGCTTCATCCTCTTTTTTCCATTCACTTTCTAGTTTTTCAATAAGTTCTTCTGTCCAAATAATTTCCTTTTGTGGATAAATTACAAGATGCTCTATGTTTTCCTTTGAAGTCTGAGTTTCTGGATCAAAAAGTTTTATTTGGCTTATTGTGTCAAAATCGAATACAATTCTGTGTGCGAGTTTTTCTCCGCTCATAAAGATTTCGAGGACTTCACCGCGCAAAACGAACTCACCTTTCATTCCGATTTTTGGAACTCTAAGATAGCCCTGCTCCGCCAGTTTTTCCGCCAGTTTTTCTGGATCAAATTCCTGTCCTTTCTTTAAAACTGTAACCAATGTTTTTGTGTATGAAATCGGCGGAACTGGAGTTAAAAAAGCTCTTTGTGTTATTATGAAAACTCTTGGCTTTTCAGAAAATGGATTTTTTACTGCAAGTTTTGCAAGGATTCCTGCTCTTTCTCCAAAAACAGCTGAGCCTTTTGCCGCAGGTCTGTATGGAATTGTTCCCCACCAAGGAAATTTAAAAATTTCTACAGAATCTTCAAAAACTGTATTTAAATCTGTTTCGCATTCGTCAGCTTCTTTTTGAGTCGGAACAACTATGACAATATCTTTTTGGAACTGGAAAAATTTATTTTCATACTGAGTTTCATGGATGCAGTTCTGTCTGTACCTTTCTTCGGTCTGCCTGATAAAAAAAGCTGGAAGGCTTCCTTTTAGCCCTGAAATTTGCAGCGGAAAATCTTCTGGCTTTGCGTCTGCGCACTTTATTGCGGCCGAATGAAATTCATTGCAGGAATTAATAAGATTAAACAGTGGATTTTGACTTTTTGTTGATAATGTATTTTTCATAATTGACCGATAATTAATTATATAGAATAATCTGCTTATTTTAGCTTTATTTTAGGGAATTGCAAAGCCCTGTAAATCAAAAAAAGAGGTTTTCCTCGGGAGTATTTTTGTGAACATTAAACGCTTTTTGCTTATGGTTATATCAATTTCCTGTTTTTTTGCCTATGCGCAGGTTCCAGAAAAATCAGAGCAGAAACTTGAAAATGCGGAAGTTTCAATAAAGTTTTATGATAGAACTGTTTATTATCCGGGAGACTCGGAAAATAATCCTGTTTATGTTTATATAACAGTTTCAAATAAAGGCTCTTCCACTTTGAGATTTAAAATCGCTGATGACAAAATGTTTTCCGTGGATTTTATTGCTTTCAATGTAAAAAAGACGCAGCTTCCTTCAACTCAAGGACTGATAAGAAAGCGCACTACAAATCAGACTGTGTATTTCCGCGAAATTTCCCTTGAACCGGGCGAAGAATATTCTTTCCGTGAAAATCTAAAAGACTACCTTGAAATAAAAGATCCTTCTATTTATTACGTTGAGCTTAGATTTTATCCGGAACTTTATAGAAACAAAAATGTCAGCTTGACTTCAAACCGACTTAGCCTTGAAGTCCGCCCTAGCCCGTCCGCAGCCTCGTCATCTGCACTTCCTGTTGAAACAAACACTGCGGTTGTTCTTCAGCCTGAAGACATAAGTCCGGATCGTGTTGTTGAGCAGACAATTGTTGCGCGCCAAAAAAGCCTTTGGGATCAGTTCTTCCTTTATATGGATTTGGAGGAAATGCTCAAGCGTGATCCTTCCCGCGGAAGAAAATACAATCTTGTGAGCGCAGATGAGCGAGCTGATATGCTTCGGTCATTTAAAGCTGACTTGATGCTTCAGTGGATTGACTATGATATTGTGGCAATTCCGTCTAAATTCAAAATTGAAACAACTTCATATTCGCAGACTGAAGGCACTGTAAAAGTAATTGAATGGTTTAAAAATGACAACTTCATGGAGCGCAAACGCTATACTTACTATGTCCGCCAGCGCGATGGAATTTGGCAGATTTACGACTATACAGTAGACAATTTGGGAACTGAATAATGGCTGAAGCAAAACGAGCCAAGTATTTCTGTGAAGGCTGCGGTTCAGAAGTCGCTCCGAATGCAAAATTTTGTCCAAAATGTGGGCGTTTTTTTGCTGCGGTAAGATGCCCGAACTGCGGCCACATAGGAACTGTAAGAAATTTCTTAAAAGGCTGTCCGGCTTGCCATTATGCGGTAACCCAGGAAGAACTCTACGGAACTTCTGAAAACGTAAAAGATTCAGAAAAAAAACAACTTTCACGAAAATCACGAAAAAAAATAAAAAAAGCTTTTAAAATCCATGAAAGTTCAATTTTCTCTGATGATGTTCCTGCATGGCTTTTTGTGGCGAGCATTATAGCTTTGATTGTAGTTTTTGCGATTTTATTTATGAGATGCAAAAGCTGAAATTTTGTTTTCTTTTTATGAATTCAGCTAAATATATTTGACAAAAAACTGATATTTAAATATACTGTTCAAATCTTGCCCAGGTGGTGGAATTGGTAGACACGCTAGTTTCAGGTACTAGAGTCCGTAAGGATGTACGAGTTCAAGTCTCGTTCTGGGCATTTTTCAGTCTTTTATTGCATTTTCTATTATTTCAATCATTTCATAGAAGTCTTTTACTTCTGCATATAGCGGATTTTTCTGCTCGATTTTTAGTTTTCCTTGCCGTTTTCTGTTAAGATACAACGTGTTTATTCCAAGTTTTCTGGCTGGAATTATGTCATGCTCCGTGCTATCTCCGATGTACCAAGTTTCGCTTTCTGATGAATTTGCAAGTTCCATTGCTTTTTGAAAAATTTTCAAGTCCGGCTTGCTGATTCCAACTTCTGAAGAAATTATAATCGGGTTGAAAAAATCTGTTACGCCGGCTTTTTTTAGCTTTGACCGCTGATTTTCAGAATCGCCGTTTGTTATAATTCCCATTTGAATATTTAAATCTGAAAGTTTTTTTAATACAGGAATCGCATCTGAAAAAAGATTGTATTCCTTTTCATAAGTTGACCAATAAAGGCTGAATCTTGAATCAAGTTCATTTTTTGATTTTATTGGGTTTCCGTTGAGTTCGAATATTTTTACAATTCTTCCCTTTCGCTGCTCGTCAAATGTAAGTTCCCCTGCTGAATATTTGTCAAAGAAATGCTGAGCCCATTTTTTCCATTGAATGCAAAACTCATCAAAATCCATGTAGATTTCATTTTTATATTTTTGAAAAACTGCTTTTATTCCAAGATTTTCCGCAGATTCAAAATCCATTAACGTTCTGTCCAAATCGAAAAAAAATACCATAAACTTAAGTTATCATTTTTTTTGCTTATATTCTATAGAAAGAAATTGTTTTAATTGGGTAAGTTTGAAAAGCTCAATTACTACAGTAATAATATGTTGATTAGCGCACTAATAAGGAGTCAATTACTGCACTAAATGGGTGTTTATTAGCGTACTAATAATGAGGCATTTAGTGCAGTATTTAAAAGGCAATTTAGGAGAAGTTGCTATAATTTGTCTTTGCAGCCGTCTGTCTTGCGGCGTATTGCATATATTTTAGAATTAATATTTCTAATTTCTCCTTTCTCTTGACAAAATTTGTGATTTGACTAGACTTTTTGATTATGCGTGCTACAAGAGCTTTGATTCATTTGGATAATTTAAAAAACAATATTATAGAAATAAAAAAATGCTTAAAGCCTGAAACAAAAATGTGCGTTGCTGTAAAAGCTGATGCCTACGGACATGGTTCTGTTCCTTGCGCAAAGGCTGCTCTTGAAGCTGGCGCAGATTATCTTTCTGTTGCGACTTGTGAAGAAGGCGTTGAGCTTAGAAATGCTGGAATTTCCTCGCCTATTCTTATGTTAAGTCTTTGTACTCCAGATGAAGTTGAAGAAGTTGTTTCCGCTGGA
This sequence comes from Treponema sp. UBA6852, assembly GCA_002449305.1. Classification (GTDB taxonomy): domain Bacteria; phylum Spirochaetota; class Spirochaetia; order Treponematales; family Treponemataceae; genus Treponema_D. Next base: position 124,026 of record DKDI01000006.1, on the reverse strand, counting down.
ATTACGCCTTTTGTTTTTGATGAAGAATATATAGAGCTTTTTTCTGTTGCCTGCAATAAACTTGGAATAGAAAATTTTGCGGTTCATCTTGCAGTTGATACAGGAATGGGCAGAATTGGATGTCTTCCTTCTGAAGCTGGAAAAATTGCGCTCAAAATAAAAAACTGCAAAAATCTTGTCTTGGGCGGAACTGCGACTCATTTTGCGCTTAGCGACTGTGTTTCTGAAAAAGGAAAATCGTATACAAAGTTTCAGTTTGAAAATTTTCTTGAGGCAATCAGCAATATAAAAAAGGCTGGAATTAATCCCGGACTTTGCCACTGCGCGAATTCTGCCACTACACTTGATTCTCCTGAAATGCATCTTGACATGGTTCGGCCAGGAATTATTGTTTATGGCTATTATGCAGATGAAGTTTCAAAAGAATATTTAGCTTCAAAAGGAAAAAGTGTGGAACTAAAACCTGTTATGACTTTAGAAAGCTGTGTTTCTTCGATTCGGCAATTTAAAAAAGGAAACTTTGCAGGTTATGGATGCAGATGGGAAGCCAAATCTGATACCAACGTTGGAGTTATTCCTGTTGGCTATGCAGACGGATGGTTCAGGCGGTTTTCTGAGTGCGGTGTGAAAATTGCAGTAGATGGAAAAAACTATCCTATTTGCGGCCGTATTTGCATGGATCAGTGTATGATAGACTTGGGTGCAGACTGTAACGCAAAACGATGGGATAAAGCCATTTTATTTGGGGACAGTTCGGATGGAGCTTTGCAAACTGCCGATGACATTGCGCGTCTTACAGGTACAATTTCATACGAAATAACCTGCGGAATCTCAAAACGTGTCATTCGTGTCTTTGTTCAGTGAGAAAACTGCACAATTGTTTTCTGTGCTAAAAGATATTTTTTTACTTCCGCAACTAGATAGAACGAGCCTGTAACTAGAACAGTAGCCTTTTCTTCTGCGGCCTTGGAAAGTATGTACGGAATGGCTTTTAAGTAATCAGGAATTGCAGTATATTCTATGCCGGATTTTTCAAAAGCTGCCTTTAGCCGCGGAAAGTCGGATTCTTTTGTTCCTCCTGGCACGGTTAAAATTATTTGGCTGAATTTTCCTTTGAATAATTCTGCGATTTCCTCTGCATTTTTGTCTGCCGCGCAAGCAAAAAGAAGGTACGAATCATTTTTTTCATTTGGAAAAAGGTTACAGAATGTATCCATTGTAAAGCCGATGCTTTTTACAGTGTGCGCCCCGTCTAATATTAAGTTTGAAATATCCTGAAACTTTGAATTTGCCAAATCGACTGGTTCAAATCTTCCTGGGAGAATGGTTTTTTCAAGTCCTTTTTCAATTGTACTTTCATCAAGATTTGGAAGTATTGTTTTTACAGCCAGTGACGCAACAGCTGCGTTTTTTGCCTGGAACTCTCCTAGTAGCGAAAGAGAAACATTTAAAGGGCGTGAAAATTTTTCAGAATCCAAGGAAAAACACATTTTTATTGAATTTTGTCTAAAAAAGTGTACATCGTGAGAGATTGTTGAATTTTGCTGTATATTTTTGTATACAACTTTAGGTATTTTACAGTGTTCATCTGTGAAAAGAATTGGAGCGTTTTTTTCTTTTGCAATTTTTCTAAAAACATTTTTTACTGATTCTTTTTGCCCGGAAACGATTACGGGAATTCCTTGCTTTATAATTCCTCCTTTTTCTGTGGCGATGAGTTCTTCTGTGTTTCCAAGATATTCTGTGTGTTCAAGTTCAATTTGGCTTATGCAGCTGCAAGCTGGAGTTATTACATTTGTTGCATCAAGTTTTCCTCCGATTCCAACTTCATAAACTGCATATTTTGTTCCGGCATTTTTAAAGCACAACATTCCAAGCAATGTTGCAAGCTCAAACCAAGTGACAGGTCTTTTTCCGGGAAGCTCTTCGGTCTTAATGGAATTTATGCTGTCTATAAGCTGTTTTACAGACTCTTCGTAGACTTTTTCAGGAAAGGGACCAGAAGCTGTACCTATTCTTTCGTTGAAATTCAAGATATGTGGCGATGAATACAAACCTGTGTAATATCCGGCTTCTTCCAAAATACAGGCAATCATTTTTGAAATTGAACCTTTGCCTTTGCTTCCTGCGACATGAAAGCTCGGACAGCAATCTTGCGGGTTGTAAAGACGTTTGCAAAGAAATTCCATCGTGTCGAGCCAAAAAATATTTTTCTTTGGAGTTTTTTCAAAGTTCAAATACTCTTCGGCAAAGTTTTCAAAGACACCGATTGCAGATTTTTTTTCATTCATTTATTTGCCTCTAGGAATTTTTCATAAGTCCATTGGCTTATTGAATATCTGTAATTTATTGATTTTATTGCCTCTCCATTTTTTTTCAGAGAAGAAAATGAAGGTATAACAATGTAAGAGTCATCTTTTTTGTAAATTGAATAAACAGCTTTATTCGTATTGCTGAATATTCTTGAAATAACTTTTTCCGGCTTGATATTTTCTGACGGTGAAAGATACACAAGCTGCCCTCTTCTTAGCTTTGCGGAAGCTTCATTTTCATCAGCTACGCATAAAGGCTCTATGTACGGATCAGCCCAGAACGAGGCATCTTTAAAAAGAAAATTTGAGACAGAAGTTTTTGTTTCCCAAACTGTCTGTTCTTTTGATGTTCTGAATGAAATTCTTTCAGTGATAGAATCTTCTATTCCAAAGAAAAATTCTGAAACTTTTTCACTTCCATTTTTGAAAAAAGTTATGCGGCATGAATTTTTTTCATCTACGCCAAGGCTTGCCCAGGACGAAACTTTTTCAGCTTTTTTATACAAAGTGTTTTCTTTTTCGGCTTCTGCTAAGAAATTTTTTATTGTCTGAATGTCGCAAGGCCAGTTTAGCGTCATGTTTGAGTCGTCATCTGTTCCAAGCCATATATTATCTTTCTGTGATATTATAATTTTTTTTCTTTCCTTTGCGTTATAAATTTCAATGAAAGAAATTTCTTTGGCATTGCTAATGAATTTCAGTTTTGAAGTTTCTGGAATATTTTTTCTTGACAGCGGAAGAAAAAGAAGCAGCAGAACTAGAACAAGAATTATGTCGAATCCGTAAAATATAAGAAGAGCTTTTTTTGATGAAATGCGCTTCATTTGTTGAACCTCCTTCTCTTTGAAAAGAAAACAAAACCTATTGTTAGGTTTATAAATATTGGCAGAAAACATGTTATAAGAAGTGTTTTTATTGCAGCTTCTCTTAAATTTTCATTGCTGATTTTATAAACTGAAGTGTTAAATGTTGTTTTATTTTTTAAGGTTAAAAGTTCATCCTCACCATTTAAAATAAAAATTCCATTACATAAAAAATCAAGGCTTCTTGAGTCAACATCTAAAATAGAATTTGAATTATATGAAAGCAGCGAATCTGAAAAAGCATATTGATCTGCAAAAAGTATTAGAGACGGGGATTTTTCATTTTCCTTTGCAGAGAAAGCGCAGACTGAAAAAGATGAATATTCTTGCTCTGATTCAGCTGTCTTTGGAACTGCAAAAGGATTTGTTATAAAACTTTCTGTTCTTGGAATTTGCCATGAGCGACTGCTTGTAAAAAGAATCGGAACTGTTTTTAAGTTTTCAATTTCTGCAACTTCATCGTCAATATCGAATGCGCAAGGCCAAAAAAGTGAAAGCCCGGAAACTGCATTTTTCTGCGCCCTTAAGGAAATCCAAAGTGGATAATTTATATATTCTGTCTGAGATGCTTTTTTATTTCCATTGACATCGGAATTGCTTGTCATTGTAATTCTTAAATTTGAAATGTCGCAAGTCAGAGTCTGTTTAAAATAAATTCCAAAAGTGAACATAAGCCGCTCAAAAAGCTGATTGGATTCATTTTGCTTTACAGACCAATTGTCTTCAAAGTCTATTGAATAAGGCTGGCTTGCAATAAAAACTTTTCCGCCATTGAGAATAAATTTTTCAAGAACTTTGCAATCGCTTTTTGTGAACTTGTCGCTTCCGAAAATAATCAGAGGAATGTTAGGAAGTTCATCAAACGAAATATCAACGCTTGAGCTTTTTTCAGAAGGAAGCGATGTTTGGATTACTGAAAATCCTTCCGCCCCAAGATATTGAAAAGCAAGATTGTAGCCGTTTGCAAAAGATGAGGCACAGACGACTTGAACTGGATTTTCTTTTTCTTCAACAAGAGATTTTATTTTTCTAGTCAAATCAAATTCTAGCCTTGATATATTCAGCACAAATGGAATTGTTTCGCTTTTTCCAAGGTAGTCAATTTTTATAGCTGAATAAACATTTGTGATACTTGCAGAATCTGCGGAAGAAGTTCTAATCGGATAACCTCTTATTCCTGCTTCTGAAAGTTTTTTTGCAATGTTTTCTTTTGCCGGATTTATAATTTCAAGTGAAACTTTTTTTGATTCCCCTGCATAGCTTTGTAAAAAATCAGTTACATCTTTTACTTGCGGATAAAGGCTTTTTAATTTGGGGCTTAAATAATAAGAAATTGAAACAGGATCTTCAACTTGGCTTAAGATTTTTTTGCTGTATTTACTTATGCTGAAATTTTTTGATGAAGTAAAATCAATTTTAAAATTTAAGTTTTCATTTACAATTGTAAAAAGTAAAAATGAAAATAAAAATGCGCGTTTTAATTTTTTTAAATAAACAGACTTGTTCCCTTTTTTGTGTTCCTGAATAAAAAATGCAAGTGCATAAAAAAATACAGCGCATGAAGCAAAAAAAAGAAAATCAGAAATGCTGAAAATTCCTTTTGAAAAAGAATCAAATCTCCAGGCGAATGAAATGAATTTTATTATTGCGCTTAAGAATTCCGGCTGATTAAAATAAAGCGGAATGTTGTGAATTGAATTTATGATTGCAAGAAAAAATGCTGAAACTACAAAAGAAACTCCAGCGGATTTTATTATGCTGAAAATAAAAATTACAAAAGAAACTGATGCGGCAAAGTAAAATAAAATTCCTATAAAGCCAATGAAAACTTGAGAAATTTCAATATCGCCAAAAAAAGAAACGCAAACTGGAACTAAGACAGAAAGCAATGTTGCAAAGCAGCAAATAAAAAAAACTGAAAAAAATTCTGGAAAAAATATAAAAACTGATTTTAAAGGAAAATCTTTTTTTACATTTGAAGAAATTGAAATTAGCCCTGGCAAAAATAAAATGCAGGCTGGCGGAAATGCTGAAAAAAAACTATGCAAGTCTGTAGAACCAGCTCCAAGAAAAAACTGCTGCCCAACAAAAAATCTAAGGCTTATGAAAATTCCGAATGCGGCAATTAAAATATATGTGAACGGATTTATTGCAAAATTAAAAAAATATCTTTTTAAAATATATTTCATTGTGATTTTTCCGTGGCGAGAATAAACGCTTCTTCAAGATTTTTACAGTTAAATTTTTTTACTATTTCTTTTTCAGTTCCGCAAGCTGCGACTTCTCCGTTTGCAATTATGTAAATTCTATTGCACATAGAAACTGCTTCTTCAATATGGTGCGTTGAAAAAATAATTGTCATTGAGCTTGAAAGATTTTTTAGCTTTTTTCTGAACGAAGCAATTTGCGCTGGATCTAATCCTGCTGAAAATTCATCAAGAACAAGGATCTTTGGAAGTTTACAGATTGCTTTTGCGAGGCTCGTTCTTTGTTTAAATCCTTTTGAAAGCTTTGAAATTTTCTTATTGAAAACTTCTTCTAGTCCACAAATTGTAGCTGCCTTTTTTACAGTTAAATCAGCTTCGTTTTTTTTCTGTCCTGAAATTTCAGCTTCAAAAAAAAGAATTTCTTTTACTGTAAGGCTTGAATCAAGTTCTGGAATTTCTGGAACAAAAGCCGTTGCCTTTTTAAATTCATCAGTTTCTTCAGTTCCGCAAATTCTTACAGTTCCGCTGCTTTGGTAATGAAGTCCGCATATTGCTTTTAAAACAGAAGTTTTTCCGGCTCCATTCGGCCCAAGAATTCCAGTGATAGAATTTTTTTCTGCATAGAAATTTATATTTTTGCAGGCTGAAAATTTTCCGTAATTTTTGCAGAAAGAAATCAGTTCAACTTCATTCGACATAAGGAATCTCTATTCTCATTCTGTCTTTTGTAAGGCGTGCTTCTGGATAAATTTCTTGCGCCTGCTCTAAAAGAACATTAAGCTCTTTGTCGTTGTAACGCGGACTGTAGTGAATGAGACCCATTCTTAGCGCATTGGCATCTCTTGCAATTGTGGCTGCCTGACGGGATGTCATGTGTTTTTTTTCTTTTGCCTGATCTTCACATCCGTCTGCAAACATCCCCTCGCAAATCAAAAGATCGCTGCCCTTCACTTCTTTTGCAATCGACGGAAGATACATTGTATCTGTTACAAAACTAAATTTACGTCCGCTTCTGTTTTTTCCAACAACTTGCTCAGGCTTTATTTCAATTCCGTCTTCATTCACAACGCTTTCGCCGCGCTGAAGTTTTCCCCACAAAGGGCCTTTTGGAATTTTCAAACGTTCTGCTTCTTCCGGATTGAATTCTCCTGGACGGTCAAGTTCTTCCAATGTATATCCTACACAAGTTTTTGTATGCTCAAGAGGAAACGACCTTATATAAAATCCGTCGCCTTCATAAACTACGCCCGGCTCTGTTATTTCTTTAACAACAATAGGATAATTTATGTACATATCCAAAACTTTGCGGCTTGTTTCTATATATTCTGCGATTTTCGGTGGACCAAAAATATAAAGAGGTTCGGTTCTGTCAACTTGAGAAGAAAGCATAAGAATTCCGGGAAGCCCTGTAACGTGGTCTGCATGCGTATGCGAAACAAAAATCGCATTGATTTTTTTCCATTTTAAATTAAGCCGCCTTAAAGAAACCTGCGTGCCTTCTCCGCCGTCAAATAAAAACAAGTCTCCGTCGCGCCGAAGCAAAACTGATGTAAGGTGGCGATATGGCAACGGCATCATTCCTCCGCAGCCCAAAATAAAAGCTTCCATATTCATGGAAACGATTTTATACAAAAAAAAGACTTTCTTCAATCTAGCGTATTTAAAATTCCTGATGTAACCTTGCAAGTTTGATTTTTATTTACTATAATAATTAGTCTTTATTTTTATAGGGGAAAACATTGAAATCTATTTTTAAGAATATTTTTGCTTTTGCTTTATTTTCTGCTGCTTTTGCCGGCGTTTTTTCAGAATCGCCTTATAATAAAAATTTGTCAGCTGAAGATATTGAGTCTTTGAACAACGGAAAAACTATAATTAAAAACACAGGCTCATACAAGAAGATGTGCATGAAAGGTGAAAATCCGGGCTTGAAAAAAGCTGTGGAAACCGTCAGCAGCCTTAAGCCTGCTTATTTTGCCGAAGTCATAAAAGAATATCCTTATGAAGGCAATGAGAATCTTCTTGAAAATTTTTCTTCGCTTGTGATGGATATTCCGTCTTATGCTGGAATTCCTTATTATTCGGAGCGAGCAGAAGAATGGTATGACTTGTATACTTCCGCGGAAATAAAATCAACGCAAGAAGATGAAAACATTCAGATTGTAAATGCTGATTTTGAAATGAAACCTTTTGGTCTTGTTCCAATGAAAATCACTTCTGAAAGAAACGACGGATATTATTACTATGAGTCAACAAATCTTTCAACAATGCGCTACTACGACAAATTCAATTGCGTTAGCCCGGAAAATATGAAGTCGATAATTGTGATTTTCAAATCGGAAGATAAATGGATTCTTTACGGAATCGGAGCGGTAAAAGCTCCAAGCGTTTTTTTTCTTAGAGACCGTGTTGATACATCTTTTATGAACAGAATAAAAACTTTCTGCGCCTATTTCTTTGCAAAAATGGAAAAGCAGAAAATGCAGGAGCAATAACAAAATGAAAGATTCGAATTTTACTGATGTTGTGATTCTTGCCGGCGGATTTGGCGAAAGACTTTGGCCTGCTTCAACTCCGGAATTTCCAAAACAGTTTATGGCTTTTGCAGACGGAATTTCTTTTTTGCAGAACGCAGTTATAAGAGCGTTGGCTGTTGAGCCTTCTGGAAAAATTCTGATTATTTCACGTCCTGAAATTTGCGCAGAGCTTACAAAACAAGTTGAAGCATTAAAAGAAAAAGTTTCCGAGCAGCAGAAAAAGAAAATAGAAAACGATTTGTATGTAATTGCAGAACCTTGCTCAAGGCACACTTGCCCTCCTCTTTTGCTTGCCTGCAAATTTCTTGAGCTTGCGGAAAAAAAAGAGCATTTGATTTTGGTTTTAACAAGCGACCAAGTTATTTCACCTTTGGAAAATTTTGTTTCGGACTGCAAGAAAGCTGCGGATTTTGCGCATCAGGGAAAATTCGTGTGCTTTGCGATTCCGCCTTACGAGCCTTCAACTGGGTTTGGCTATATAAACATGGGAGAGTCTTTGGACTCTGAAGATTCAGTTTTAAAGATTGCAAGCTTCAAGGAAAAGCCTGACTTGGAAACTGCAAAGGTTTATCTTGCAAGCGGAAAATATGCCTGGAACAGCGGAATGTTTGGATTTTCAAATTTGCTTTTTGAATCTGAAATTAAAAAGTACGAAAGCGAAATGTATGAAACTTTTAAAATTTTTGACACTGCTGAATTTCCAAAAATAAAACTTTTAAATTCGATAAAATATATAGAAAACTGGCAGCCTCTTAATGAAGCCTACAGTTCTGTAAAATCAATTGCAGTTGATAATGCAGTTGCCGAACGGACTCAGAATGCGGTTTGTGTAAAAGCTTCTTTTAGCTGGGATGATGTTGGAAGCTGGGATTCATTTGAAAAATATTTTGAGCAAGGTGAAGAAGAATTTATTTCAGTTGAAAGTGGCGGAAACTTTGTCTATTCCGATATGCCGGTTGCCCTTTGCGGAGTGCAGGATTTGATTGTTGTTGTGAAAAATGGTAAAATCCTTGTTATGAAAAAAGGTGCGAGTTCTTCTATTAGAGACGTTGTAAAAAAATTCAAGGAAAAACAGTAAAAGCGTTTTATTACTTTGGAGCAAAAAATGGTTTGGCTTATCGGTTGCAAAGGAATGCTTGGAAGTGAAATTGCTAAGCAGCTTACAGAAAATAAAATTGACTGGATTGGAAGCGACAGAGATGTTGACATAACAAATCCTGCAGAGCTTTCAAAATTTGCTCATAATCATGGAACGGCCGCCGGAAGAACTGGAATTTCTGTTGCCCGAGGAACTGTTCCAGAAAAAATAACTTGGGTAATAAACTGCGCCGCCTACACTGCCGTAGACAAGGCTGAAGAAGATTCTGAGCTTGCAGAAAAACTTAATGCTGAAGGTCCTAAAAATATTGCAAGGATTACACGTGAGCTTGGCGCAAAACTGATTCACATTTCAACAGATTATGTTTTTGACGGAACGGGAAATTTTCCATATACAGAAGATATGCTGAAATGCCCGGATTCAGTTTATGGAAGGACAAAAGCGGCAGGCGAAGATTTTGTGGAAAAAGAAATGACCCAGTACTATATTTTGCGTACTGCATGGCTTTACGGATTCGATGGAAAAAATTTTGTCTACACAATGACAAAAGCGATGAATTCAAAAGATGAAGTCAGTGTTGTTTGCGATCAAAAAGGAACTCCGACTTGCGCTGTGGACTTGGCTTCTGCAATTTTAAAAATTATATCCACATCAGAAAAAGCAAAAAGCCTGTTTGGAAAAAAATCAGCTCTGCCTTATGGAGTTTATCATTTTACAAATTTAGGTGAAACGACTTGGTTCGATTTTACAAAAAAAATATATGAACTTGGAAAAAAGTACGGCAGAATCACAAAGGACTGCGCTATAAATTCCTGCACAACCGAAGAATATCCATGCGCCGCAAAACGCCCGGCATATTCAGTTTTAAGCAAAGATAAAATTCAAACTTTGCTGAAATTTAAAATTCCTGAATGGCAAGAAAGCCTAGAAAAATTTATAAAGAATGACAGATTTTTAATAAAGTAAATGACAACTAAAAATTAGGCAAATTTTTTCTTGATGTTAAAATAAAAAAGGCTTCGGTAACTAAACAATATCGAAGCCTTTTACTTTTATTTTGCTAAAAAAAAATGATGTTTACTTTCGCACCTTTCCATGCAGAAAGTCGTCATAGCTGATTTCAATTCCCTTGCGGACATCGACTTTTGCCTTCCAGCCTAGGTTGTTCAGGCGGGTTACATCGCAGAGTTTTCTTGGTGTTCCGTTAGGCTTTGAAGAATCCCATTCAATCCGGCAAGTTCTTCCAGTTTCCGCAACATCAGCATAAACGACCTCACGGATTGTTCCGGCAAGTTCCTTGATTGTCAGCTCTTTTCCGGTTCCAACATTCACGAAGTCTCCAGTCGGAGTTCGCAAATCTTCTGCGTTCTTGTTTTCCATAAGGTAGACAACCGCATCCGCCAAGTCGCCTGCAAAAAGGAATTCGCGCAACGGAGAGCCGTCGCCCCAAAGGTGAACGACATCCTCGCCGCTCGCCTTTGCCTCGTGAAATTTCCTAATCATCGCAGGGAAAACGTGGCTTCCAGCAAGCTCATAATTGTCGCCGATTCCATAAAGATTCGTCGGCATCACAGAAAGGAAGTTTGTTCCGAACTGCTTGTTGTACGCCGTGCAGAGCTTTATCACGCTGATTTTTGCAAGAGCGTAAGCGTCATTCGTAGGCTCAAGCGGACCTGTAAGAAGAGACTCTTCCTTTATCGGCTGCTCAGCCATTTTAGGATAGATGCAGGTCGAGCCGAGGTTCATCAGCTTTTTTACGCCGTTTTTGCGCGCCGCCTCAACGACATTGAATCCAATCACCATGTTCTGATAGATAAAATCCGCAGGATAAGCTGAATTCGCCCCGATTCCGCCAACATGAGCCGCAGCAAGAAAAACGTACTCCGGTTTTTCTTCCTCAAAGAATCTGTTAACATCCGCCTGATTCAGAAGGTCAAGCCCGCTGTGAGTTCTTGTAATGATATTCGTATAGCCGCGCGCCTGAAGTTCACGGAGAATCGCACCGCCGACCAGTCCGCGATGTCCCGCTACGTAAATTTTTGATGATTTTTGCATTTTTATTAATCCTGATAAGCTTTATTAAAATCCGAACAAAGACTTTTCAAGTTTTGAAGCCCTGATTATAGAATAAAGTGTTCCGATAGGCAGCTGATTGTTTCCGTGGCAAGGCACAATTGTTGTCGCGCCAAGTTCCGCATTATGCCACTTCTGATGCGAGCCTTTTTGTCCGATTAATACAAATCCATTGTCCTTCAAGATACGGACAATTTCTTTTGAAGACAGTCTGACCGGTATCTAAATAACCATCTGCAGCACTTTTGATTCGGCAGGCACTTGAAAATCTGACGGTTCAAAGAAAAGTTCCGCAGCTTCCTTGAAATTTTCAGAAGCTTCCTCCAAAGTCGCTCCGCATGAATTTATTCCAGGAAGCTCCGGGCAATATGCCGCCCAAGAATTAACAGCGTCGTCGTATTCCAACACAACCCTTAATGTCATTTTTAGCCTCCTATTTTTCATTAATATTAACATGCGGAAAACGAAATGACAAGAATTACCTTTTGTGCAGAGTCCTTTCCTTTTCAACGTAATCAAGGTCGTGCTGCATCATTATGTGCACAAGCTCCCTGAACGATGTCTTTGTAGGATTCCAGCCGAGAGTTTTCTTTGCCTTTGTCGGGTCGCCAAGAAGTGTCTCAACTTCCGCCGGGCGGAAATATTTGAGGTCAACTTCTATAAGACATTCGCCTGTAGCCTTGTTATAGCCCTTCTCGTTAACACCTTCGCCCTTGAACTCAATCTCGATTCCAGCCTCTGCAAAAGCGCACTTGCAGAATTCTCGGACAGAATGCTGCTCGCCTGTCGCAACAACAAAATCATCCGGCTTTTCCTGCTGAAGAATCAGCCACATACATTCAACGTAATCCCTTGCGTATCCCCAGTCGCGGAGCGCGTTCAGGTTGCCAAGATAAAGACGCTTCTGGTATCCCTTTGCAATACGGCTTGCGGCAAGAGTGATTTTTCTTGTGACAAAAGTTTCTCCGCGGCGTTCCGACTCATGATTGAAAAGAATTCCGTTTGAACAGAACATTCCGTAGCTTTCACGGTAGTTTTTCATAATCCAGAATCCGTACAGTTTTGCAACGGCATAAGGCGAGCGCGGATAAAACGGCGTGGTCTCTTTCTGCGGAACTTCTTGAACAAGCCCGAACAGCTCGGATGTAGAAGCCTGATAAATCCTGCAAGTTTTTTCCATTCCAAGGAAATGAACCGCCTCAAGAATGCGAAGAACGCCTGTCGCGTCAGTGTCCGCAGTAAATTCCGGTACCTCAAAAGAAACCTGAACATGGCTTTGAGCTGCAAGATTGTAGATTTCATCCGGCTTGATTTCACGGATAAGACGTATCATGCTCTCGCTGTCGGTAAGGTCGCCGTAGTGAAGATAAACCTTGCGGTTCTTGTGCATATCCTCAATCAGGTCGTCAATGTAAAGATGCTCAATCCGGCCTGTGTTAAACGACGAGGAACGGCGGATAATTCCGTGAACCTCATAACCTTTGTCCAAAAGGAATTCCGCAAGAAACGAGCCGTCCTGCCCGGTAATCCCAGTGATAAGCGCTTTTTTCATTTTATTCTCCTATGAAAAATGAGATGTGTATTTCTAAAAATTAGCTGACGACAACAAAAATGACCTGCCGGAAATGTGGCAGGTGAATGGGAGAGAGAAAAAATTATTTTTTGTGTAAAAATTTACAAGTTAATGTTTATTTTCAAAACAAATCGGAGTGAGAACCTATTGCATTTTGTAAAACAGAGGTGAAACTTTATTCCTTCTTTATAAGAAAATCCAATAACATTTTTGGTGAAAATATCAAGGGATTCTCTATATCTGCTTCCAAAAAGTCTTTGTCTCCCGAAAGAATTATATCTGCGTTATTAAATATTGCATCGCTCAGAACTGGAATATCTTTTTTATCCCTTAAAGTTCCAAACTGTTTTTCTGTACTTTTACAGAATTTTATTGGCAATGTATGATACAGTTCATAAATTGTGCTTGCCTTATCTGGCCACTTTAATTCGAGTTTATCTTTGAATTCCTTGTCAACATATTCAGAAACAAGAAGCTCAAATTCATTATCAAACAACAATTCAAAAAGTTTACCAGCCGTACCGCCAAAAACAAAGGCTGAAACAAGGACATTTGTATCAATAAAAATTTTCACTTCGCCCTGCTCTGTCTGAACTGTCTCATATCCTCAATCATTTCTGATTCGGAGTTCCATCCTTTATCTTCTTCAAAAAGAGATTGAATCTTTTTCAATGTGGCAGAAGGCGATGTTTTCGACAAAACAATGTTATTAGAAAACTGTCCGGGATTAGAAGTATTCTTTCTCAGAAGAAAATCAATAAAATCATTCACTTCTGATTTTAACTCATCTGTCAGAATATTATACTTCTCTAAAATTGCATAAGACATAAAAGCACCTCCTGTAAGACAAGAGCAATTAAAAGATAGCACAAAGTTTTTACCAAAGCAACGAAATGCTATTCTATTTACCAAACAAATCGGAGTGAGAGCCAGTTTCAACCAATACCAGAGTAAGCGTGCTTTTTGTCTTTCGATAGCAAAGAAGCCAGTCAGGACGTATATGCAGTTCACGAGTTCCTTTGAGAAGCCCGGCAAGTTCATGGTCATGATATATTTGCTCAATAACAGCGTCGGTTCTTAGCTTTTCAACAATATCATGCAGTTCCTGGATTGGCAGTCCTCTTTTCTTTGCCAGCTTATATGATTTTTTGAACTGAGTAGTCCAAATCACCTCATAAATCACTTGTCCAAGTCCGCCCACATTTTTTTCATGTCAGTATAGCGAGGAGTTTCTTTTGAATTCTCCAATTTTTTTGCCTCCTCAACAGCTGAAAGCAGTTCCTTGGAATATTCCGGATATTCAACTTTGAACGGAAGCCCATTACGCAAAACAGACTGGCGGAGAAAAAGAGTTATAGCCTGAGACAAAGAAAGCCCCAATCCTTCAAAAAGAGGAGTAACCTCAGATTTTAACTGTGAATCAATTCTTATGTTTGTCGCTGTTGTGCTCATATTAAACAAAATAATACAAAAAGTTGCATTTGTAAAGCAAAGATGAAATAAAATTTTCGCATTCTGATTACTCGCAGCTGAATGTATGCCCCTGCACTTTCTTCACAAACTCATAGTCAATCGTGCGGCGCAAGCCTTCCTCAAGCTCAAAACTATAAATCATTCTTTTTCTTATTAGGCAAGGCATTTTGAAAATCTTCAAAACCTTGGGATAGTAAAAAGACAGCTGTAAATATTATTATTAAATTGGTCATCCTGGAATCGTTAAGTTCTGTGTAAAATCCCCAAATGCTGCCTCCGATAGAAAATATAATTTCAAGCAGTGAATATAATAAGAAAAATTCTGATTTTACTTTAAAAATTAAAAATGCTATAGCTGAAAACAAAATAAGCATAACAGCAAATCCTAATATTGATTTATTTATCAAAAAAGGAAAAACATCAAGAGTTGTCAATGCTATTGCAATAATAGCAACAAATAATAATATAGAAATACCAATTTTGTTTTTCTTCATTAATTTTTTTCCTCGTTTATTAAAAATAATGATTACTGTCTAAATATATTTTATACAACCTAGTAAACACTTCATCTATCAATACTAACAGAAAAAATCTTATGAACCAATTGTCATATTTGTAATCTTCAGAATTTAATGTTGTTAATGTCGGCAAATTATCTTGATATGACAATAGATTATGAGCACATCTGTTTCTATGTCTATAAAGTTTTTCATAAGCAGATAATAAGCAATTTGAAAACAAAGATTTACCTTGCAAAAATTTATTAATAGTAATAGTTTCTAAAAATTGAATATAATGTTCATATTGTCTTGGCAACCAAATCTTCATAAGCGAAGACTCAAAAATACTTTTACATTCATTATTCACAGAGTCAAATAAATCTGACCTTATTTCATTTACTGAAAAATTATAATCGCTTTTATTTATCTCATTAATCAAATCGTTGAAAATGTGTTTTTTATCTTCATATGACGAATATTCATTGTAATTGTTTTTTAAAAATTTATATCTAAATTCAAAATCATCTGTGGCAAGTTCCCATAAAATACACTTAAGTTTCTGTTCGTTAAAGCCTGTCATTTGCAAGAATGTGGACTGCATTATATATTCACATAATGGATAAGTCTCCATGCCATTTCCGCAAGCCGAAACTGAGTGCATGGCCTCATTCAAAATATTTATTATTGAAGACTTTATAAATTTCTCATGCACTCTCATTTTAAATACTTTCCATAGATATTTATTGATTCAAAAATTCTTTGCCGTAAATATTTTAAAGCCGAAGGTGTTTTTTTATGCAAATATCCTGTAGAAGGGTTTTCCTTCAATTCATTAATTTTTGTATTCAAATCATTAAATAAATTTTCTTTCTTTGTTTCATCTAATTGCTTATTCTTTAAGAGTATGAAATAAATCAATCCGAACATATAAATATCAGCATCAATAATTGACGGAAAAACTTTTTTGTCAAGCTCAAAAGTTTTTAATTCAGCATCAAAAGTCTGCAAACGGTTTTTATAAATATCATCGTAAGCTGTAAAATCTGAATCGTTATTCTGATTTATCATTGCATCAATAAACTTTTCATAGTACTCTTCAAGTTTTCTTCCATAATTTTTTGCGACAGAATCATATCCATTTTTATTATATTGAAAAAGAAGCGCCAAATATCTTACAAAGTCAATTCTTTCAACGCCATCATCTTTTTTAATTGTAATTCCATGAATACAGGCAGGATCAAAGAAATCATTAAATCCGTCTGCAAGAAAATATAGAGATTTTCGAGTTTCAAGAGCTGTAAGCTTTTTGCCCTCGGCATTTATATCTCTAAAAACACTTGAAAAATACTGTTGCTGATTTTCTTGAGGAATCAGATAACAAAATCCCAAATAATGATTTTCAAGAAATTCATCATCTACAGTAATATCAAAATCTAAATCACAGTAGTTTTCTTTTTCAGTATTCTCTATTGTGTTCTTGATTGTTTCCTTTTTATTGCCTTTTTTCAAGAGTTCATTAAATGTCCAACCCAAAATAGATGTTTCATCATCACTAAAATCATCATTTTCATCTGCAAAACTATCTATATCTTTTGAAGTTGGTTTAAAACAATCTTCTTTTGGATATATTGACAAATATGCAAGCAGTAAACTTGTTAGTCTTTGCTGACCATCAATTATTAAATTTAACTGCTTACCATCTTTTTTATATGAACCTATTGTAACAGGAGGAACAAAACAATCTTTGCTAAATGAATCGATTAATTTTGCAACTTTATTTTTATCCCAGACAAACAGCCTTTGGTATTCTGGTAGAACAATATTCTTACTTAATATTAAATCTATCCAATGCTTTAATGTATATTCACCATAATAAACTTTGTTTTTTGACATAAACAACTCCCTTATCAGTTAGCATTATATATTAAATTATACTTTATTACCATATTTTCTACAGAAAACGCCTCAAATATATAAGTCGTGAGTCTTAATCTAATATTGAAAAACAACCGTTGATTTAAATTCATTCTTATACTTTCTTTGCCGATTTATATTTTTTTCATTGCAGATTGATTGTTTCCGTCATAATAAGATTTTTCATAAATAATCCCCTTTTTATTTCAATACCCTCTCATTCATATTGGCAACTTTTTATCCAAAACAAAAAACTGAGGAATCTTTCTTAACTTTTTAAAAATAACTGTATACCAATGCTTTTTTAGTCCGTTTACTTTCCATGCTAATGAATCGTTCTTTATTCCGGCAACTCTTGATTTTATCCCATTGTTGCTCGTGCCGCCGGCTTCCATGCAGGTTATAATTTTATCTAGCCAGAATGAAGAAAGTTTTTCTTTTTCAAAGAAGCGGAGCATAAGTTCGTAGTCGGCATTTATTCCGCAGTCAAGTCTGAAAACTCCGTTATTTTTATAGACTTCAGCTTTTACAAACAGAGCCGGATGAGGCGGCATCCAGCCGAATTTAAATGTTTTTGGCTTTCTGCTCTTCCAATAGCGATAGGGTTTATTATTCTTCACATAAAGAATATTTCCAAACACCATCTCTACATCGTTCTGTCCAAATACGTTTATAATAGAAGAAACTGAATCATCTGAAGCATAATAATCATCAGAGTTCAAGATTCCGACAACATCTCCAGTCGCCATAGAAATTCCTTTGTTCATGGCATCGTAAATTCCCCTATCCTTTTCGCTTACAAAGTGTATGCAAGGATTTTTTTCCGCATAGTTTTTTATAATGCCAAGCGTTCCGTCCTTTGAAGCACCATCAATAATAAGATATTCAAGTTCTACATTTTTTTGCGCAAGAACGGATTTTATAGTCCGCTCGATTGTAGCCTCGCTGTTATAGCAGACTGTGATGATTGAGATTTTCATGATTTTTTTTGGAGAATCCTGTTTGTATAAAATTTGTTTTTAATATTTATATGTTTTTTAGAATTATTATTCTGTCAGATATTCTTGAAAGCAGTTTTCGATGGCTGTGTTCGGATGTTATGCTTGCATTATTTCCATGACGGCGATAATGAATAAGCTTGTCTTCTATAAATTTTATTCTATAGCCATTAAATGCCGCAAAGTTCCCAATATAAATGTCATGCATTGGCAGTTTTTTTGGAAAAGGCAAAAATTGGCTCAATAAGTTTTTTGAAAAACACATGCAGCATCCAAGATAACCGTTTTTAAGAAGGTTATAGAACTTTCCTTTTTTGGTATGGTTCAGTTTGAAAAAAGATTTTGCAGTCTGAATTCCGTTTCCGTCAACAATGTCCGCATCGTGAATCAGAAGGTCGCAGTCTTTAAGTTTTTCCAGGCAGACTGAAACTTTGTCCACAGTCCATTCATCGTCCTGGTCAGAAAGAAAAATAAAATCGCCTTTCGCATTTTTCAGGGCATTTTCAAGATTGTAAACCGGAGAATGAAAAGAATTGTTTTCAAGCAGATGAATCCGGCTATCGTTGAAAGACTTTATTATCTCAACAGTTTTGTCAGTCGAAGAATCATCGGAAATAACAACCTCATCACCGTTTCCAAGCTGAGAGAGAATTGACTCCAGCTGAATCCGTATGAATTTTTCGCCATTGTAAGTCGGCATGCAGACAGAAATCATAAGTTTATTTGTTCCTTAGTAAAGTGAGTAGAAATGAAAGATTTTTGTGAATCAGAGAAAGTTTTATTGCTCTTGGAAAAATAACCAGTTTATAGCTTTTATCAAACCATTTTTTGTAGAAAACTTTTGCATCTTTCATATAAATGCAGAACCGTGAAAAATCCTGCTTATATGTATTTTTTGTAACTCCAGAAAAGTTCTGATTTAAAACAACTTCCTTGCATATTTTTATTTTGAATCCATTTTTTTTCGCGCTTATAACAAAATCATGGTCAACAAAATCCAAGAACATATTTTCATCATATTTTATTTTTTCAAAAACACTGCGTTTTATGCACATTCCTGAATTTATAAAAGAATAAGCAAAAATGTTCTTTTCGTTTATTTCAGAAATTGAAGCAATGTGCCTAAATTTTGTTCCGCTTACAACGCTTGGAGACATTACGCCGACAGAATCAAGAACGACAGGGCATATTATGTCAGCGTCTTTGTTTTCTGAAATAAAATTTTCATATTGAAACTGCATATTCTGAGGAATCAAAGTATCCTGATCAAAAATCACGACAAAGTCATTTGCATTTAATTTCAAATTTTCAACTGCGGAATTATAAGCCTTTGAAAGCCCTTTGTTTCCGTGCATATCAAGATAAAAAAAATTGTCATTTTTCAAATTTTCCGCAAAAGAAACATTGAATCTTTTTATCTCTGCGTCAGTAGAATTATCGCAAAAGACAATTCTTCCATTAAGCATAGAAAATTTTTCCGCAGAAATTTTCTGGTTGTAGAGTACTATTATGAAAGTGAGCATAGAATTTTTAAAGGGGTATAGATTTAAGTAGATAAAAGTTATGATTTCTATTGTTTTTGAATTTCTAGTTTAAAAACTTTCTTCCATGAAAATGACATTAAAAAGGCAATCCAAAACTGTGGTGCAAGTCCCATGAAATTGAACATATTAGTAAACATATTAAAAAAGATTATCGTGCTCAAAAAAATAAATGATAGGTATGAATAAATATTATTTCTTTTTTTAAGATTATAAATAACAGATATAACAGTAAGCATACCTAAAAAAGAATAAATCATACCTAACCACCCAAGTTTTGCCCATGCATCTGTAAAAATTGAGGAAACATTAAAATATGGAACTATCAGCTTAGTTTTTTCTTCTGCATTTGGAAAAAGCCTTTTCTTAAAAATATCTGGTAAAAAATGATATAAAATAAGTTCTGCATTATCTACAGATGAACAAGGTGAATATGCTCCTGAATCAATTGTATTTTGTAAATTTCCCAATGGAGTTGTAATATAAATGTATCCCCACAAGAACAAGGGAGAAAGCCCTGTTTTATCAAATTTTTCTGTTGGATAAGAGATTGCCTCAATATAACCACCAATTTTATTATTATCATTTCCACTGCGAAGTTCTCCTAAATAGCCAAATGCAATGATAGACATATAGACAATTATAAATGACAATAATAATGTTCTAAAAATTATCTTTAAGTTAATTTTTTTAAATGAAAAACTAATCATCAATATATAAAGGAAGTTATAAATTACAGCAGATCGAGTAAAACAAAGGACATAAGGAAAAAAGAAAAACACTGTATACTTGTGAAATTTTTTATTTTGGGTAATTTTATATGCTAAAAAGGAAATACATATATAAATTGATGATAAAGCATATAAAATTACGTGGACAAAAGGCAATCCAAATGCTCCATATACAAACTGTCCTTTTATGATAAACAGAAGAGGAAAACCTTTTTCAGCAATAGCTTCTAATAAAAAGAGCAGAATGCAAACCATGCCACCTCTTTTTAATTTTCGTTCTATTTTTTGTTTGTTAATTTCAAATTTAAACTCCAATGATTTTGAATATCTAAATAAAATAAAACAAACGGATATTAAAAATATAAAAAAGGTAACAATATCTATAGTCAATTTTGGAAGAAGTTCTGACCAATAAAGAGAATATGCAACAAGAACAATTGACCATGAAACTGAAAAATATAGAAGAGGAGATATTATTTTTGTATTAATTTGCCTTATGTATGTCATTTTTGTAAATCACTATTTTTTTTGCAATCCCATCAATTTACAAAACTTATAATATCCATAAATTTTGTAACATTTATTATCCGAATGCGCAGAGATAACCGAAGCAATTTTATTCGGATATATACATTTTTTTCCATTTATTTTTATGTACTTTTTATAAAAATCATTAAGTTTTTCAGAATTCTGGTTTTCATAAAAATAAAAAAGATCTAAGAAATTTACATTGCGAGAACGCTTTATATGAATAAGGTCTTTAGGCGAAATACAATTTCTCATTGTTTCATAATAATCGATTTCATAAGTGGATTTTCTATAATTTTCAAAGGCTTGTTTTGATACAGCTTCAAACAAATTATTAAAATCTTCATTTACATCACCTGTATTTTTTAAGTTTTTTTTCACTTCTTTTACATCTATTCCATAAGAACCCGAAATTATATCCATGTCTTCCCTGTAGCGAATTTCAAAACTTTTCTTAATATTTTCTTCATCAAGCACTTCTTTAGTTATTTTTTGACAGAAAATTTCATCAACTTGACTTCCTGTATACTCTTTAGATAACAAAATATAGAATTGAAATGTACTGAACAATTCTATATAAGTAAACAAAAATTTATCACAATTAAACAATCTAACCAGATGAAACATAGCGTCCATATTACATTCCATAAAAACATCAAAAGAAGTTAATGGAATAAATGGAATTATTGTTATTTTTTCTTTTATAGTCTTATTATGAATGTCAAAAATTTCATCTAGTGCAGTCGTTGATAGACCTTTTTCTATTGCAAAATCAAATGAGATTTTCGCAAGACCTCTTTTAAATGCATTATTATCAAGATTAAATTTACACGCTAATATCTTATGTTTTTCTGGATCATATATTATAGTTTTCTTATTCTCATCAAACATTGAAGTAATTTTTCCATTCTTTATGTTTGCTTCATATATTTTTTTACTGAATTTATCAAAAACAAATCCAGAGTAACTTCCACCTTTAGTTTTTCTATCTCTATCAATTTTTACAAAGTCTTGTATCGGCTGAAATATTTTTACAAAATTACTGTCTATAGCAGTACCAAAATTACTATTACATTGCTTGCAAAAAATATTTTTGCTAGTTAACCGCCCTCCAATTGCATTTGGTATAATATGCTCAATAGAGGTATTTTCTCCTGTTAATTCAACACCACAAATACAACAATTCATAAATTCCTCCATTTAATCATCAAAAGTCTAAACAAAATCTCAAACGAGCAAATCAGTTCATAAGCTCTAACCTTGAAAGTCTGTTCTCTGCTTTGTAAAAATTCTTTCTTGGCAGCTTTTCTGTCACTATTCCGCAAATAGATATACGCTAAAACTAAATGCTCATCAAAAGCAGGAATCATTCTATTCAGATATCTTTCTGAAAAAAAATTCTTTATCTCCCAGTAGGATTTTTCAAAAGCCAGCTGTTTTTTTATATCCTTGCTGTGACTTGCCGAATTCTCCAGCACTCTATAAACACTTGTAACTTTATCAATAAATTTTATTCTGCTTTCATGTGCAAAATACAGCCACATAGGAAAATCTTCCATCAGCCAGTTTCTATTTTCCGGCTGAATATCTTCTATATATCTTCTAATTAATTCGTTCTTAAAACAGACTGTGGCAGCCGGAATAACATTTCCTATAAGAAGCTCATCAAAATTCTCTCTTTTCAAACCTTTCAGCTCTGAACTTTTTTTTCCGTTTTTATATGACTGCACTTTTCCGTAACACATTCCCACCTCAGGATTTCTTTCCATAAACGGGATTTGCAGCTCGACTTTTCCAGGAAGCCAGAAATCATCGCCAGCACATTCCATTATGTATTTTCCTGAACAATGAGAAATTACATTGAAATAGTTTTTTATAATCCCTAGATTTTTTTCATTAAAAACCGGTTTTACAATTTCAGGATATTTTTCCGCATATTGTCTGATTATTTCCCTTGTATTGTCAGATGAGCAGTCATCTCCGACCACTATCTCATAGGAATAATCATGGTTCTGATTTATTATGCTGTCTAAAGTCTGTGCTATGTATTTTTCCTGGTTGTAAGTTATTACAGCAACAGAAAACATCAGACCGTTAGTTTTATTTTCCATACATCATTCCACAACAAATTCTTTTTTATAAAGGCTGGTTTCATTCAATTTTTTCCGCAGAGAAGAAAGAAAAAATAGACTAACTACGTAACAAACAATAAGTAAATATTCAAAAAGAGAAAAAACACAACCTATAGAAATTTTTAATTTACAAGAAATTCAAAAGATTTTTATTTAAAAAGTTTTCTACAATGCGCAATTTCCCATTCTTTTATATGTGCAAACAGTTTAGATTTTTTAAATTTTTCAAAAGAATAAGTTGCCCTAATAAATCGCTCTAAATTAATGCCACTTATATTTTCGCCATTATGAGCTTTTATAAAAATTGCCAATGCATTACAAAAATCATGACCATTCGTCAAATTTAGAAAATCACTAGTTTGATTTTCACTTATAAAAGATTCAATATTTTTTTCAAAATCACGGCACTTTGCAACATTGCTCTCCACTCTTTTTAATTTCTCTTCACAACTATTAAGTTTTACAGGAGTATTTCCATCATAAATATCACCAAGATGAAAAAACACATCAACGCATAAGCATAGTTTCTTAGAAATATTTAACCATTTTATATATGAAATATAGATTATATCGTTTATGCATTTTTTAAAAATATCAATTTCTTTTTTATCCAAAAATTCGCTACAAATTTTATTTTCCGCATCATCATCTATCATCATCATTTCAATATCATGAAAATCGGTTAAAAATAAGTTTTGCAATTGAGGATATTTTTTTCCTTCCAAATTATCAAAATCAGCATCCTTTATTGCTAAACAACAATCCATGTATTCTAAATTCAAATGTTCCAACAAAGGAATCAGACCATCACAAGAGCCATTTTTATACAAATAAACATTTTTATCATCAAATAGACTTCGATAAATTTTAAAATCTGATTTTCCTTCAATAATCAATAAACTTTTATTCTTTAACTTATCACTATTAAAAAGCAACTTTATCGTATTTTCGCGTAGTACAACCGAATCACTGCAACCTTGTATATCTTTATTCATTGTTATTATTTTTATAAAAATCGAAACAAGCTTCCCAATACTCATTTATGATTTGGGGAGAATGTGTAGCAACTATTACTTGTATTTTTTTATTATTACAAATTGATTCAATATCATGAAGAAAGTCTAATTGCCATGATACATGTAAAGATATTTCAGGCTCATCAATAAGAAGTATGGTTCCATTTTCTACACGAAAAATAAAATCATAAAGCATAATAAGTTCATTTTGCTCACCACTTGATAAGAAGTTTGGATTTATTTCAGTTCCATTTGCAGAAGTTGCTATTAATCCATGCTCTGGAGAAAAACTTATTTTTTTATTAGCAAATTCTTTTTTTTCTAAAATAGTAGAAAAAAGGCGAATTTTTTTTAGCAGTTCATTATACGAATCTATTTTTTCTAACAAATCATCAATATAAACAGAAAGTATTTCTTTTTTACTCTCCATATATGGATTAATAGGCGTTTTTTCTATTAATCCATATGAAAATAACTCATCCAACCTTTCTTGTAGCAAATCTTTTTTTTCGTTATAAATATTTTCATCATAGCCTTTGGAAGAAGATGAAAGCAACTTATTTATAAATTGGTTATCATGTCGCTGTGTTTCGAGCAAATAATCCAAACGCTTTCTTTGAAGTTCATTTTTTAAATCAGAAATCATTCTGTCAATAGAAGATTTTCTAACAAAATGACTTCTTCGATAATTCGTATAATTATGTTCCCGCTCCTGTTCTGTATAATAAAGTCGTTGGGCAGGTATAAAAACTGTTCTAAGTTCATTTAAAAGAGATAAAAAGTCTTTGTTTCCTTTATTTGCAGCAATTTCTTCATATATTTCTTTATGGTTAGTAAGATAGTTTTTTAAAACTTCAATGCGCCCCTCCTCTATAAAAGAAAAATCTATTTCTCTCCGAATTGAAAGGGGCATAAGCCTTGTAATATCTTCAAGATTCAGATCAAACAAAACTCTATGATTTAAATTTTTATTAACATAAGAAAATGTTACACAATCAGGATATTCAACAGTATCATCATCATATTCATGACCATGAGATGGAGATGAATGTGTAATTTCCAGTTTATCAGAATTTGAAAAAACTAATTCTATTTTTTCGAATGAAATTGTATAAAAGAAAAATAAATCAAGCGTTGAAAGGCTATTGATAATTTTTAAGACAGTAGTTTTTCCATATCCATTTGCACCTGTAAGTATACATAGATTATCAGCATAATGAGTAAAATCTATTTTATATGTATATAAATCAAATAATTTTTTTATATAAAAACTTGAAACCAACATTTTCTAAATTCCGTAAATTTCTTTTAATTTTTTTTGCAAGCTTGGATTCACTACATGACGAACCCTAGATTCAATGTTAGAAATACCATTTGCTACTACTGATGAATAATAAGAAGGATAGTCATCTTTTTTAGATTCATTATTTTGCCATTGCATAGCTCTTAAGTTGTCTATAATATCAGTACCCCCTAGACTTTGAGGATAAACATGATCTATCTGCCATCCAAAAACACTGTCTAGATCACCGTATTTTTCTCTTGCTATAATAGCACCACAGCAATCCTTTCTAAAATGCTCTTCATCATATCCTTGTATGGCAGTTGCTTTCTTCCAGACTTCTTCTATAATTTCCTTATTAAATGGCATATTTTACCTTAACCTTTATAATATACACAATCAATATCGGATAAAAAACGCTCAATCTTCATACTTAATTTATATTATAGAAATTCTTAAATATTTTCCATACATCATTCCACAACAAATTCTTTTTTATAAAGGCTGGTTTCATTCAACTTTTTCCGCAACGGGGAAACTAAAAACCGCAGCACCAAGTCAATTCCATAGCATACGGCGGTCATCGCAAACACCACAAATAAGGAATTTAATAGTACCCCCCCCCGTGAATTTTTTAGAGCCGGAATCTCAAACAAAGACCACTTTGTTCCCAAGAAATTTCCTGTATGCAGACAAAAAACACCGAACGTTGCTGCACTCACACAGTTCACAACTTTGCTGCTGAAAGAGATTTTTAAGAACAGCATAAACAGACAGACTGCATTCAAAATCACAAATGGCGAGGCATAAGACGAGGCGGAACTGGAATCAATAAACTCAAGAACAAAAATACAAATCAAAGAA
Organism: Treponema sp. UBA6852; assembly: GCA_002449305.1. Classification (GTDB taxonomy): domain Bacteria; phylum Spirochaetota; class Spirochaetia; order Treponematales; family Treponemataceae; genus Treponema_D. The sequence goes on along the minus strand of DKDI01000006.1, from coordinate 98,383 downwards.
AGAACATAGCCGGTCAGAGAATATGTATTTTTCAAACTGATTTTATACCGAGAAAGAAAAGATCCAACACAATAAAGAAGCATAAAATTCACAATTGTGTATCCACTTTCGCTTCCTGAGAATGCATTAACTGTGTTCATTCCACCGACATTAAAGCCCAAAATATTATTGGCAAATTCCAGACAAAATGGAAACAGCGAGAACAGAAAAATAAGAATTCCGATAAATACGGCGGCCTGTTTTTTATCTTTGAAGGAATCAAAAAGCTTTGAAATAAACGGACTCAGAACATACAAGACAAGATAAAAAGTCGCGTAATAATTTGTCGGAAGAAAACAAGCCACAAAATGTCTTAGAGAGAAATTGTTTCCATCAATAAGAATCTGAAGGAAGAAATCAAAAAACTTCAACCCGATAACGACAAGAAGAATATGAAGAATTTTCTTTACCTTTATTTTCCTATTATAAGAAAGAAAATATCCGCTAACCAACACAAAACAGTCAACAGCGCAAACTCCCAATGCTTCCGTAAAGCGAGTAAAATAAAAAACAAGTCCAGAAGCATACAATTCCAGCGCATGACCGCCCATTCCGTTATAATGCAGCGTTATGACAAAAAACATAAGCACAATGCGGAGAAGCTCGATGTTTGAATTTCTTATTTTACTATTTTCCATTTTTCTTTAGAACCTTTATTTTTTCTAAAAATATCCTTACTTCAGTGTCTCTCAACAACAATAAACATCCTACATAAACTACAACTCCTATCGAAATTCCAAAAAACAACTGAATGATACTTGATTCTATAAATGAAATTACAAAGATAACTACAACTCCCATAATAATGCTTGAAACTGTATATTTCCACATATCTGCTAATTGCTTAAAAGCCCCATACTTAAAAAGACGGCCTGGCATAAGTGCATTTATATAAAAATAAATAAATGCACTTACAAAACTTCCGATAACAACAGCCTTTAAACTTATAGGAAATGTAATCAGCATTGTTATAGCAATAAAAGGAATTTTTGAAAAATCAACTTTCATAAACAAATCGGAACGTCCAATTGCATTTAATATATTCATATTAATTATAGAAAGCGGTGTAAAAATATATGACAGAGAAAGCCAAAACAATAATTCAGCCGCAGGCAACCATTGTTCTCCAAGAAGAACGCTTATAATAGGCTTAGAAAGAATTGCCAATCCCACCATTGCAGGAAAAACAACCATAGCAGCAGTTTTTATAAGTTTTTTAAATATATATACTAAATTCTCCCTATCATTTTGAAGAGCTGCCATGAGCGGAAAAGTTGCATTATTTAACACACTTCCCAAAGTTCCTGAAACCAGTTCTGGAAACTGTTGTGCTCTTGTATAGAACCCCAAATTTGCTGGACTGTAAATCTTACCCACAACAATGCTATTTATATTTGTTACAGTTGTACTTAGAAGCCCTGTTACAAGAAGCTTTGAACCAAAGCCAAACAAAGATTTAAAAGATTTATATGAAAACCCTGTTTTTGGAATCCATTTTCCTATACACCAAAAAAGAACGGCGGATATAAAAGATTTGGACAAAGCTTGTATTACCAAAGCCCATGCTCCGAGTCCGTAAAATGCTGCAACAATTCCTGCAACACCTGAGCATATCTGTGTAATAGTATTTATAAAAGCAATATGTTTAAAATCAACGGCTGCCTGTAGCTGTGAGTTTTGAACAACAGTTAATGAATTCAAAATTATCACAATAAAAAAGACTCTTTCTAGCTGGACAAGTTCTGGTGTCTTATAAAACCTAGCTATGGCAGGAGAGCATAAAAACAGGGCAACATATAAAATTAAGCTTACAGAAACATTAAATAGTAAGACTGTAGAAAAATCCTTCTCATTTCTATCTTGCTTTTGAACCAAAGCCCTTGAAAATCCGCTATCTATAAATACATTTGAAAATGTTAAAAAGATAGTCAACATTCCTATGACACCATAATCATGAGGAGTAAGCAGTCTGGCAAGAATTATATTCAAAACAAATGCAATTCCTTGAGATGCAAATTTCTCAAAGGCATTCCACAACATTCCGAATTTTGTTTTTTGTGTTAAATTCTGCTCCATAAGAAAAATTATTTCCTTACATCCACATCATTCGGAAAATGATTGTCCGCAGTTTTCTTAAGTTCGCTGTAACGTTCGTAGACACGTTCTTTCAGACTGCTTGAGCTTATGCCGGCACCGTAAGGAAAGTACACCACATCAACATCCTGATCTTTCAAATAGTCATATTTGCCTGCCCAGTCATCGCCTACAACAAAAACATCAAAGTTAAGTTTTTTCACTTTGTCCGCATGGTTCAGAGAACGTTGAGGAATCACAATGTCCGGATATTTCAGAGCCTTGACAAGAGCAATCCGCTCCTCAAACGGAATAATCGGCTGGGATTTATACGAGGCTACAAGCTCGTCCGTGTTTACACCAACAATCAAAATTTCGCCCAATGAGCGTGCGTATTCAATCATCTTTATATGGTTCGCATGAAGCATATCGAAAGTTCCGCTTGTATACACAACAGTTTTTCCAGCTATCATTTTTATCTTCTCCTCTTTTACGTTTTACAATAGATTACGCTTCTGCAAATCCTCAAACGCATCTATTAAGTTATCAATCTGTTCTTCCGAAACCGCGCCTATATGACCGACACGGAATACTTTTTCTGCATATTCGCCGCCATTCGGACAAATCCAGATTCCGTACTCATCTTTCAGGATTTCAAAAATTTTATGTGCATCAACCGATGGATTTTCAGGACGCAATGCGGTTACACAATTTGAAGCATTTTCCCTAGCAACAAACATTTCAAATGGAATCTGTTTTATTTTTTCCCTGAAATATTCAGCCCTGTTTCGCATAATTTCATTCTGAGCTTTTATTCCGCCGGACTTTTCAATTCTCTTGAGCCTGTCATTCAGCATAATCAAGGTTGCGACAGCCGGAGTAAAAGGAGTCTGTCCGCGCTCGCCGTTTTTAAGATAAAGCGGATAGTTGAAGTACAGGTTTTTGACATTAATTTTTTGAGCACGAGCTACAGCTTTTTCATCCATAACGGTGAACGACATTGACGGAGGAAGTGAAAGTGCTTTCTGGCTTCCTGTAATCGTAGCATTCACGTGCATTTTTCTCATTGAAAACTCGTCAGCCATAAATCCGCTTACCGCATCAACAAAAAGAAAGATTCCATTTCTCTTACAAAAATTCCCGATAAGATTCATGTCGAAAAGAACGCCGCTGGAAGTCTCGCACAGCTGGACAAGCAAACCTGTATATTCCTGATTTTCATACCGAGAGAGAATTTCATAAGTCAGAGGCTTTCCAAAATCAAGCTTTATTTCTGTAATCGGAATATCATGTATCTGGCAAAGCTCCACAAGACGAGAACCGAAACTTCCGCCGTTCACAACAAGAACCTTGTCAGAAGAATCAAAGAAATTCATGACTCCGCCTTCCATCGACGCAGTTCCGCTTCCTGTCATAAAAACAACATGCGAATTTTCAGGAGCGTCAAAGAACTTGCAGAGCAGATTTTCATTCTCTTTCATAAGAACGGAAAATTCTTCTGTACGGAAATACGGAATCTGACTGCTTCCAAGAGACAAAGTTTCTTCGTCCATCTGAACCGGACCAACGGTGAAGTTTATCATGCAGCCACTCCAATAAAGTAGAGTGGCTTCGTTATTACATTACTCCCCCCCCCGACATATTTTCTAAATCCAGTTTATACAAGGCCTCCAAGAAGCGTTTCATCGGCTTTATTCCTCCAGTTGTTACCCTCAAGCATGTTCCCAATTTTCCTATTCCTGAATATGTTTTTATAAGGATGCTTTCTTCATTTTTCATTCTTTTTACAAGAGCATAGGCATCAGTTTTTGGTTTTATAAAGATAAAATTTCCTTCTTTTGCATTAAAAGAATATTCATGTTCCTTTAACGATTTTATAAGAAATTCTTTTCCTTCTTTATAATGCAGAATCAAATCATCTATCATTCTCGGAGTTTTGATTATTTCCTTTGCAAATTTCATTGCAAAAGCATTCACATTATGCGGAGTGCATAACTTTTGAACCATTTTTATACCTTCTGGCCATCCAACGACATAACCAAGTCGGCACCCCGCAAGGGAAAATAATTTTGAAAATGTTCTTGTCACAAAAATATGTCCATTTGTAAGTGCATAATTTATAAAACTATTCGGATAAAAATACATATAAGCTTCATCAATCAATACAGTTATTTCATTTTGTTTTGCACTGTCAATAATTCTCTGAAACTCAATTTCAGAATATGCATTTCCCATAGGATTGTTCGGATTCAAGAGAATAAGCAACTCTGTTTCTGGAGTAAGCTCCTTTAAAATATTTTCAACTGGCATCCTCAAATCATCAGCATACTTAACAGGAATAAAATTACGCCCATACATTTTTGGATACACTTCAAACATAGCATACGTAGGTGTAACACCTACAATTCTACCGTTCGGAGAAGTAAAAGCTTCTATTATTTGCCTAATACCTTCTGAAGAACCATTTGTAAGACAAATATGGTCTATGTCTGTATTCAGATAATCTGCCAAAATCTGAGTAAAGTCCAAAGTTTCTGGATATTTTGCAACAAATTCAGGAGTTATATCTTTTAATACTTTATTTATAAAATCCTGCGGAAGACCTTCAGGATTTTCATTCAAATCAAGTCTAAGATAGCCCTCTCGACTATTTTGATCAAAAATACGGTCAAGATTTTTTATATTTTTATCCAAATAATACATAAATTCACCTTCTTATTTATAAAGAAATCTCTTCTAATATTTTTTCCGAGGCATTAGGATAATTTACAGCTAAACATTTAGCAGTATATAATTCTCTCTTTTGTTTTAATTCATCTTTTTCATCAATAACTACATTTTGTATAAACTCTATTATCTGCTGTTTATTGAATGCAAGGTAATAATTCTTTAAGCAGGATTTTCCTAATGAAGAGAAAATTTTTTTATAGTTCTTTTTCGCCATAAAACAACATGGTTTCTTTGTAAAAAGATATTCAACCACAAATGAAGAGCAGTCATGAATCATTGCATCGGAATTAACAAATATATCAAAATAATCACCGCCAGTAGAATAAATCATTCCATTATCTTTTACTTTTTTAATATATTCATTTACTTGAGTTGCATTCCAATACCCTTCATTTATCATGTTTATAAATAGCAATGGGTGGGGTCTAAAAACAAACTCTATCTGCGGAAATAATTTTGGAAGTTCCAAATAAAAATTCTGATACTCAAGAAAATTAGATAATGGCAATGCAGGATTATTGATTGTATGATGCGGTGCAATTATTATGCGCTTTTTAACTCTTGAATTCTCTTTGAATTTTGCAAGGGAATCCATTTTTGCATAACCAGAAAGTACAACATTTTTTCCTTTTGCAAGTTCATATCGGCAATAGTCTTTATATGTCATCTTATTATCTGCAAAAACTTTCCAAAAAAGACTTATTTCTTTTAATGGCATAATAATTTTGCATCCATAATTATCAGGCATACAACCATAACTCATATATATAGGAAGAATATTTTTTGTACTTAAATATGAAAGTCCGTGAATTTTATCAACCATGATATCATAAGGATTTGCAAGATAAACCACGTCAAATTCATCACTATAGTCAACAAATTTATTCTCGCCTTCATTCCATCCATCAAGAACAAATTCTGAACCATATTTTCTTATAAAAAAACTTTTTGTTTCATGATACTGTTTTATCATATGTTCGTTCCCACGGGAAACATCCGGAATAACAACAATTTTTGGCGTGTAATGCTCCAAATCAGAAAGCATTAAATCAAATAAATCATAAGCGCCAAAAGTCGAGTCATAAACAACATAAGCTGCAAATCTTAAGTTTTTTTGATTTCTGTTTTTAATCTCCTCTTCAATTTCTGAATAATGTCTATAAGTGGATTTTATAAGATTTTTACATTGCAAACGTTTTATACATCTTTTTAAATTAGCAGGAAGCACCATACTGAAGAAATGTTTTATTTTATTAAGGATATTCACAATCTATTCCCACTCATTCACACAGTCAACAACATACTGCACCTGCTCATCCGCAATTGTAGGTCCAATCGGCAGACTAAGCTCCTGCGCGGCGATTTTTTCTGTAACCGGCAGCGACATTCCGTTCCAGTCCTTGTAGCACTTCTGCTTGTGAGGCGGAATCGGATAATGAATAACTGTTCCTATGCCTTTTTCTTTTAAATACTGCTGAAGCTCATCCCGCTTTTCACAAAGAACAGGAAACAGATGAAACGCATTTGCAGTAAAATCTTTTGTTTCAGGAACAAATATTTTAGGATTTTTTATTCCGTCAATATACGTTTTGGCAACAGCTTTTCTGCGGTCATTGTCCTGCTCAAGATATTTAAGCTTTACATCAAGAACAGCGGCCTGAATTTCATCCAAGCGGCTGTTGCGCCCTATATAGTCAAAGACATATTTTTTGCTTGAGCCATAATTTGCCAATGCCCTGATACATTTTGCAACTTCCTCGTCATCTGTTGTTACAGCCCCTGCGTCTCCCAATGCGCCAAGATTCTTTCCCGGATAGAAACTGTGGGCAGCCGCATTTCCAAGACTTCCTGTTCTTTTTCCATTGAACTGACAGCCATGAGCCTGCGCGTTGTCCTCAAACAGGTAAAGATTATGTTTTTTACATATTTCTTCTATCTTATTGGTATAAGCGCAGCGTCCGTACAGATGCACAATCATAATAGCCTTAGTCTTTGACGAGATTTTTGACTCAAGCAAATCATCATCAATTTCAAGAGTCTCAAGTTTTGGCTCTACAAGAACAGGCACCAAGCCGTTCTCGCTGATTGCAAGAATAGTGGCGATGTATGTGTTCGCCGGAACCAGCACCTCGTCGCCTTTATGCAGACGGCCAAGTTCAATATATGCGCGCAGAATCCAAATCAACGCGTCAAGTCCGTTTGCAACCCCTACACAGTATTTTGTGCCGATATACTTTGCAAAGTCAGCCTCGAACTTTTCATTTTCAGCCCCTTGCAGATACCATCCAGAATTCACAACCCGGCCAACAGCCTCATTGATTTCCTTAGAATGAAGCTCTGTAACCTCTTTTAAACTTAAAAATGGAACTTGCATATTGTTGTCCTTGTAAAAATTAAAAATAAAGCTTTTTAGTTAAAAACTTTTTAATCGGCTTTTCAATTAAGAAATGCAGAAAAATACTTATAATGCAGCAAAAGAAAAATGAACAGAAAAATAATTTTGAATTTCCACCTTTTTGAAAAAATAAAGTATGTCTTGCAAGATATTTTGTTATGTCAAAACAGAAAAACTGTGCTAAAAAAAAAGCGTAACTGCATTCACTTAATAATGAAATTATCTTTTGAAAGCGGCATATCTTATAGCGCATTTCTAATCTTCCGCAAAAATACAGAATAAATCCAAACACAGGAACTGCTAAAAAATTATATAGCAGTACATATCCAAAACCAAAATGAACACCAAAAGATATTACAGCAATCAAGGCAAAAATAAAAAAAGGAATTAAAAGATTTGTTCTCTTTGAAATATTCTTGTCTTTATTTTGCAAAAACAACCAGGCCAAAATAATTCCTTCCGCAAATTCAAGAAGTCTGAAAAATGGATTTGCATAAATATCACCAAATTTAAAAATATAAACAGGCACATAAGAGTATGAAATAATCAAATAAAATAATATCAGAAGAGCAATATTTGTTTTCTTTTTATTTTTTTTAATTATAGATTCAAGATATGGGTAAATCAAATAGCAGATAAAAATGCAACTGATAAACCATGTTCCTCCATTATGAAGAATTCCAAAACTTCCGTCATAAATTGACTGCAACATTAAAAATTCAACAGGAGCAATAACCAGATGCTTCCATGCAGGTAGAAAGTTTCCTTTAATAAATTCAAATACAGACCATAAAAACCATATTGCAATATAAAGTGGAAATATTGATACAATTCTTTTTATAAAGAAATTACTATCCCCCCCACAAATCATATTTTGACTATAATACAATGAAAAGCCTGAAAGCATAAAAAATGCCGTCATAAAAATATGCGAATCTCCAATAAAATTATTTAAGATTCCAAAATTCACATTTAAATGAATCCTTGCATGAAACAAAAATACAGCAAATGCACAACAGCATCTAAATATATCAATACTGTAAAGTCGTAGAGATTTTTTTTGAAACTGAACTTGCATATTTTTGTCCTTGTATGAGAAATAAAATTGTTATGTAATGTTTTAAAGAAAAGATATTTATGCTTGAATTATTCTTTAGAGGGACTATTTTGTGGAAATTCCTTCCAGCTTAAAAGACTCCAAAATATCATCAATAATAATCTTAGGCAAATCTGCTTTTTTTATTTTTATTGCAATTTCTCTTAATTTTTCTTTAGTAATCTCACCTTTATATTCAGGTTTGAATTTTAAATTGAATTTCGTTTCGGTATATGAATCTTCAATTTCATCCAAGCAAAGAATGCAATCCCTGTCAAAACAAGAATTTTTCTCAGAGAAAAAAACATAAGTAGAAGATGGATTTTCCTTATATTTTTGAATCTGCGTTGTTGTAGTACATAGATAAACATTTCTAGGGGAACGAGTAAAGTTCACTCTCCCAAGAAACACAAACCACCTTTCTTTTTCGTCAACTCCAAATGATTTATATGGCAAGGTAGTTCTAATAACAGTCCCAATCTTATACATTCGACAATTCCATATACTTTTTAAAATTTAATTCTGGAATTGTCATTTCATTGATGCTTTTATCTTTAATACCTGGAAATTCATCCTCATAGGACATTATAGAGTTATGCTTAGCACTATATGCTGTTCTCCATGCCAATATTTCTTTATGAGTAATATCAGAAGCTTTACTGCCATTGATTTTATTTTTTATAATGTCATCAACTAACAAATTTAAAATCTTTTGTTCAGATGGAGCTAAATAGTCTAAATTTGGAGTTTTAACAGAAATAAAATATCTAGTCTTATAATCTCCATTCTTTTTATCCTTTACCTTAAAACTCTTATATTCGGATAAATCAACATTATACAACTGTTCAGGAACAGGACCTCTGTCTCTTGCAGTATAATAAAGTTCAAGACAAGGTCTGCCATTTTGCTTTAAAACACGAAAGTCAAACAAGGCAAGAATTTTAAATAGCAAAGTCTGAGTAATATTTTTTTTGAATGCCTGAAAATATTTTTGAGAAATATATGATACTACGTTATCTATTATTTCATGATGATAAGCTTTCATATTTTTCCTTTTATTAAAGTAATACTTACTATACAAAATATAATACAATTTATAAAAAAAATCAATTATGTAAAATAATATTTAAATTCCCATAGCATTGCACATAGGCAAAGCCCTTTTCAAATAATCCGCTTTTGTCACTTCCCATAGATAATCAAGTTCTGTTTCCCCTGTTTTTACAGCCCCTAATGACATATGGTATCGCCATACTTTTTTATTTCCTTTTCTAACATCAAAATGAATTCGATTAAATCCTAATATATTAAAACCATACATTCTAACTAAATAATCAGTTTCAAAACTCTGTTCTGCCGAAACGCCGTCCTCCATAAGCCAACTTCCGATGCAAAAACTATCCCCTTGAATATCGTATATTCTGTAGGTTCCAATCCTAATACCATTTTTATCTTCTGCGATAAAATACCATTCATTTTGAATTTTAAGGTAATGATTAATATAAGACTGTTGTTTTTCTAAATTATATTCAGTTTTATGAAGAAACTGACTCTTCTTATCATCGCAACGAAGTTTTAAGATAAAATCAGCATCGTCAATTTTTACTTCTCTAAGATTTACATACTTACCAATTAAAGCTTCAGTTACTATTTTTCCACCCATAAATTATTTCCTAAAATGTTGCACAATCAATTATATAGTCATGCCCTGTAATCCATTTTGCTTTTTGACTCAATAAAAATACAACAAGTTCTGCAACATCTTGAGGTTCTCCATATCCAAATGGATACAATTTTTCTCGGTCCTGACGCATTTCTTTCATCGTATCATTCATAGTCATTGGAGTTTTTATATCACTAGGACTTACGGTATTTATCCTCATTCCTCGTGGAGCGACTTCTTTTGCTACAGTTGAAAAACTTGCTTGCAATGCAGCCTTTGTTCCACTATAGATGCAGAGGCCTTTCTCTCTGAGAAAGGCGTCTGCTGAGGCGACCGCCACAGCAGACGCCCCTCGACCTATGCAGATGCGTTTATCACAAAAACTTTTTAACATCATAACAGGTGCAAAATAGTTTATATTGAACAAATTCAATGCTTCATCATAACTTATAGCACTCGCAGGTTTTAGCAAAATTGAACCAGCACAATAAGCAAGACCTGTAAACTTTCCATATTTTTCTTTCAAACTTTGCAAAAATAATGGCATATCTGAAAGATGCTCGTTTAAATCTACTTTTTCAATAAAACAATGCTCAGAATTTATACACTCAAATTTAAGAGCGGCAAGTTTTTCTTCATTACGACCAATTGCAACAACTTTTGCGCCTTCTTCAATCAACTTAAAAGCCACCGCCCTACCGATTCCAGAACTTGCACCTGTTACTATAAAAATATCATTCGATGAAAAAATTGCCATTAATTAACACCAAATTTTTTAGCAATATCACCTACAGTTTTGCAACTTGTAATTTCTTTCGTTGTAATATTAATTTTATTTTCTAGAAACCAGCTTACACATGCCATAATATTCAAAGAATCCCAGTCTTCTAAATCATCAAGAACTGTATCCAGTGTAATTTTTTCTTCAGTTTGAAGAATGTCTGCAAATTTTAAAATAAAATCTTCTTTAGTCATAAATATTCCTCCTAAAACTAATATTCAATCAATTCTGAAACATAAATGTTATCTATATCCAGAATACAGTTTGCCCAACTTAATCCCACTCCAAATCCACTTAATAAAACTCTACTTTTCTTTGAAGAAAAATCTTTTTTTAAGAATTTACTAAAAGTACAAGGAATAGAAGCTCCACATTGATTTCCATATTCTGTCATTGTTCCAATAGGCATTTTTTCTAAGGGGATTTCTAATGCAAGTGCAATATTTTGTAAAATCATTTTATTAGCCTGATGAAGCACAAAATAATCTATATCATCTTTGGAAATTCCATTATTTTTTAAAATCTCCATAATAGACGGCTGGATTCTTTTCATAGTGAAATCGAAAACTCTTGCACCATCCATTTTTGCTTTATATTCAAAAGCTCCTTCTTCATAGAAATCAGACCTTCTTACAGGATTTCTAAATGCTCCATTCTCACAAATCAAAGCATCATATCCAGAACTATCCGTATGAAATGAAAAATACCAAGGCGCTACGTTTTCAGAATATTCTATAAGAGTTGCTGTTCCTGCATCACCAAAAACCGGAGCTGTTTTATTTATGAACATATCAGAAAATTTGCTGAATGTATCACCAACAAGAAGCAAAACTTTTTTACAGCCATTATTAATCAACATTCCAGCTTGATATAATCCAACTTCATAACCGCTACAACCTTGTGGAATATCCATACAGATACAGTTTTCATTCAAACCAAGCTTATTATGTAAAACATAACTAGTTGCTGGCATAAAATAATCTGGCGTATAACTTACAAAAAGGATTGCATCAATATCTGATTTCTCAACTGGACAATTTTCAAGTAAATCAAGAGCTGCTTTATAACAAAGATCAGAAGTTGTTACATTTTCATCTGCAATTCTTCTATTCAAAAACCCACTTGATTCAACAATTCTCTTAATTTTCTTTTGATTCCCATCATAAAGATTTGGCTCATCATATAAAGATTTTGATTTTGTAGGCACAACACAAGAAACACCAGCAATTCTGACATTTTTTATAGAAGAAATCATGCAGCCGCCTCCATTATTGGAGACAAGTTGCAATACCGCTTTGATTTATTTATGACAATTTTTACTTTACAGTTGTACCCCCCCCCGTTAATTTTCAAATCATCAATTTTTCTTACAAATCTAGCCGGATTGCCAAGCCAAAGCTCTCCTGCCGGAACATCTTTTGTTACAACGCTTCCTGCTCCAATCATTGCATTTTCTCCTATTATATGACCGCAAACTATTGTACTATTTGCACCAATGCTTGCTCCTTTTTTTATAATAGTTTTTTTATATTCATCTAGATGAACTTTTGAACGAGGAAACAAGTCATTTGTAAATGTTACATTCGGTCCGACAAAAACATTATCTTCCAGCACAACTCCATCCCAAAGCTGCACGCCGGACTTGACCGTCACATTGTTTCCTATAATAACTTCGTTTTCTATCAGAACATTTGCGCAGATATTGCAGTTATCGCCGATTTTAGCTTTAGGAAAAACAACGCAGAACTGCCAGATGTTTGTATTTTCACCGATGTTTTCAGCTTTGCAGTCAGCAAGTTCATGAATCATTTCTTCCACTCCAGAAATTCATTGTAATTGCGGATATAGTCTTCTTTTTGATACACCTCGCTTGCAAGCACAAGACATACTGAGCCGCTGGAAAAATTATCTAAATCTCGCCAGATTCCGGGAACAACAAAAAGCCCCTGATACGGTCTGTTCAGTGTAAAAGTACGTTTAACCTGCCCGTCATCAAGGCGGACATCAAAACTTCCGCTTGCAGCAATAATCAGCTGCTTAAGCTGTTTGTGGCTGTGACCGCCACGCTCCTCGCCGCCTGGAACATCATAAAGGTAATAACACCGCTTTACGTCAAAAGGAATCTCTTTTTCATTCTGAACAACTGTAAGATTTCCCTTTTCGCGGTGATTCTTGCTAAGCTCAATCATTGTGCAGTCATAGACCGTTGTTTTATCTTTGTTCATTTTTTACCTTTGACAAAAATTCATTGTAGTCGCGGATATAGTCATCCGCATTGTAGTCCGTAGAAGAAACTATCATTGCAAGCGAGTTTGTGGAAAAATTTTCCATCTCGCGCCAGTAAAGCTTTGGAACATACAAGCCGTAATAAGAGCGGTTCAAAGCGAATGTTTTCTTTTCTGTTCCATTATCTAGCACGACATCAAAACTTCCAGAAAGAGCAACTATAAACTCTTCTGTATTCTTGTAGGCATGTCCGCCACGGTTTTCTCCTCCTGGAACATCATAAATCCAGTAGGAACGTCTGATTTTAAACGGCAGCTGATTGTCGTTCTCAAAAAAAGACAAATTTCCCCTAGGGTCACTTATTTTGGGGAGCTGAATAATTTTTGGTTCGTTCATTGTTTTTTGTTAGAAATCAGTTTGATTGTACGTTTGTTTGATTTATTTGATTAAATCAATTATGTATAAATATGTGATTTTATTAGAAGCAATTTATTTTAAGCTAAACATCATTGAATAAAACAAAAATGCCTATTTTAACCTTTCACACTGTCCACTACATCATTTCACACTGGACGTTACAAAGCATCACAGTGGACGCTACAACGTTTCATACTGGATTATACAAAAGCAAATACTGGACACTAATTTGCTTTATAATTTACTTAAATGCATACACATGGCTATTATCGCGTATATCCTGCAGAAAATTATTTGACAACGAGTTTTATTTTTATCAGGTCAAATGTGTTCTTGTTCTGATAGTATAAAAAAACACTACTCCGCTTTTTTTTCCAGAAAGTATTCCGCTGCAATGTAGTCCGGACCGTTATTCCAAAGGTTGTAATTGTCGTCAAAAAGCATTTCGCCGGTCTTTGAATTCATAAGCAAGTCAAAACCTTGAATATCAGAAATTCCGTTCTTTTTTGCTATGACCTTGCCGGCAAGAGCTGCAAGAGTTTCCATTGTGTACTCATTTTCGCTTGTTTTCACAGCCGTACCTGAATCTGATACAAATCCTCTTTCTGCATTTCATTCATACTAACGGCAAAAATATAACACTTTTATTAAAAAGTCAATTTGTAGTTTATTGGACAATAATAGCTGAAGTTTTTCAGCTATTCCATTCCGCATACACCTCCACCCTTTCCGCAATGAGAAAAATCCCAGCGTACTAAAAAAAGGCTTGGAGCTGTACACGTTTACGTCCCTACCGGACATCAATAAACAGTTGCAACGTATCTTATAGATTATAAATCAAATATTAAACCGCTGTCAATAAAGAAAATATCAAAGTTGTTTGCCATAATATTGTATATAAAGAAAACTGTAAGAATGCTTTAGTTGCTATGCAATTATTTTATGCGGTTTCACGTGCAATTTCCCAGATCAAAAAGGCATTGTTTTTAAGATACTTTTCCAAATCTAAAAGCTCGTCTTCTGAAAATCCGTATGACTTATTGAATGTATTGTTAGGCAGCTTTCCCTCGGCAAAATCAAATCCTCCTTTGTCATTTGGTCTTTCAAAGCGAAAGTCGATTTCGTCAAATATGCCGTTTTTGCGGATTTTTGAAAAAGTAAGAACTATGCCGTCAACAGTGCTGTAATAAATTCCCATAAAAACCTCCTTTCGATTAAATTCCAAAATATTTTACCCAGCGTGTGATTATTGTTTCGCGGTTTGCGTGTTAAACAGCCCACATCTCCTACACCGGCTGAACAAGGTCGTACATCAAGTCTATTTTTTTTACGTTTGGCATCATGTCAAGCTGGATTGTTACGCGGCATCTTTTTTTGTTGACTGCGATTATTTTTCCTTCAAGTCCTTGCAGAGGTCCTTCTACGACTACGATTTTTCTGCCCGGCTCAAAATATAGCTTTGAAAAGCCTAGCCGCTCTCCGCACCGCTTGAACTGCTCTACAACCGCAAGGTCTGTTCCTTTAAGCTCTGTTATGTCGCTGTTGGATTTTAAAAAGTGGTAGAAATTTTTTACTGTTTTTAAGGTTGTAACGCATTCTGTGTTCAGGGAGTCCGCCTCTAAAAAAATATATCCTGGAAAAAGCGGCTCTTCAAAAGTCTTGCCTTTGCTTGTCCGCATCATTTTCTTAAAGAAGTAAAACTGTACTTTGCTGCTGTTTTCTGTTTCTGAAAGTCTAGTCGCCGCCTCTTCCTTGAATTTTTCTTCGCTTCCAGTCTGCACCATTATGCAGTAATTTTCCATTTTTGCTCCCCCAGTGAAAATTTTAGAAAAAAGTTTACCATTAAGATTTTTTATTTGCAATCAGTTCATTTTATGAATGATTTATCGCTGGTAAAATTATCCGTAGCAAAACGTATCAGTTTTTTTACCAAATTCGAGATTGCCTGATAATCTCTGTTTTCCATTTTTGCATAGAGATAAAAGAAATTCGAACGGGGCTGTTCTGCATCAAAAAGGTTTATGGCATCTTTCAAGAAACTGACATTGCTCAAATTCGGAAAATATACATTGATTTCCTTAAAATCTTTTTTATTGAATCCTGTATTAAATTGATTTGCAGAAATCGTAACAAATTCAAATGGTATTCTCTGTTCGTTTGCAAAGTTTTCTAACAACTCAAGCAGAGCGATTGTACTATTCAATTCTCTTTGCTGTACTTTCTCATATCCAGGAAAAAAATCCAGTTTTAACTTTTGTTCCTTAAAATACTGCAATGCATCGGCATTTATTATTGGTAGCATATCAGCTATTTTTAATCCGTTCTCAATAGAAGTAAACCTATCTTCCAACTGTTTCAAAGCTTCCTTACTGATTGCATCTTGTTCAAACAAAATCTTATATTCAGATTCGGACTTCCAAAAACTTTTTTTTCTCGAACTTCGGTCAAAATATTCATTTATAATGGCATTCTCTGGCAGACAATTTTTAGCCGTTGCCAAAACATCCGAATCAGTAAGAAGCCGAATGTTAGTATTTAAATTAATATTGTTCTTTTCAAGGAAGTCTTTCAACAAAGTTTCGAAATCATAATCAAGCCACTTTAATACATTTTTGTTACTTGTATTACTTTTTATAAAGTCTATAAAAGATTTTACCTCAACATCATTGGAGCACCCTTTAACAGCTAGCGCATGGAATGAAAATATGGATATATTCTTCCTCTGATAATATTTTACGACTTCTGAAATGATATACTTTACAAGATAGTTCTCATATTGAATTACAGGATGATTTTGAATCCATTTGCGCTCCATGTCATGTGCAAGAATCACGCTTTCCAAAGTACTAAGAGCGGATTTGTTAAAAGCAAGCACCAGCTTTTTGGAAGAATTACTTTTCTTTGCTGCAACGCACACAGCAGAAAGCAAGCGTTTATAATCAATATCTACGCTACTAAAGCCTGTAACAAAACTGTCCCGCAAAAGATAATCAAGTTTATCAACATCTATTGTCTTTGAATTGAGCAATTCTACAAAACAGTTTTTGATACTGGATACATCAGAATTTTCGCTATATTTTAATCCAACAATGCACCGAGCAAAGAAAGATTTCTCTTCACTGTTTGTAAACAAATTCGGGAAAAATTTTAAGGAAGCAAATGCACTCATTATTTCATGAGGAGCACCAACAGAACGACCTTTCGAGTCACTGTCAAAACATTCGTCACCTACCTCTGCTTTCAGCTGCTCCCATATTGGATTCTGTTTATTCTCCAAATAAAAAGCCTCACCTGTATGAGAAAATGGAGCATGCCCTACATCATGCAGCAAACAGGCAAGCAGAAACAGATGTTTATACTTTTCTATTTTTTCTTTTCCAAATCCCTTAATTCTTAAAAAGTCAAATGAATTTACAAGAGACGCACTGGCTATCGTTCCTAAGTAATAAACACCTAATGAATGAGTAAATCGATTGTGAGTAGATGTAGGAAAAACCGAAGAATAGCTTGTTTGTACAATATCACAAAGATGGTGAAATTCGGCACTATTTAAAATTGTGGTTATATCAGAATCCTCGACTTTGATATAACCATAAAGAGGGTCTTTTATTTTTGTTATGTCGCTCATTTAACCTTTTGCTTCGTAAAAGCCGAAAGAAGGTCTTTTGACATATACGTCAGAAATCTTGCAATTAAAATATTCTTCTCTACTTTCAAATGTAAGATAGTATCATCATTAATAAGGTCAAAACAATCGGAAAAGTTCCTTACCATTTCCAAAGCATAATGCTCCGAGCAAAGAATAACAGCAGAGATATGGCTATCTTCAAGAATTTTTGTTACCTTGATTCCATACTGAGATAACTCGTCCAAAGTAACATCTTCCTTATCAAATGCAATAAATGCGGCTGCGGCCAGATATTCCATGCCTATGAATCTACACATTTCGTCTTTAAACCTCTAAAGTAAGTTCTGATTAGTATAAACTTATTATTGTCTGTTGACAAGGTAAAAACTAAGATTTTGTTCAATTTATGAATATTCTGTAATTCTTGTTTTTTTTACCTTCCCCCATTCAAAGCCCTAAATAAAGGCGGACAAATTTTCTTAATCACAATCCCGATTCCGGTTCCGATAACGATTGTTAAGAAAGTCGGGATAAAATATTGGCACAAGCTCCAGGATGTGTTCTTTATCGGAAAGAACAAAATCCACAGTTTTGAGGTATATTCGTTTACAAGCGGAGCATGAATTGCAAACAGGAAAAACGAAAAGCCTGCAAGGTATGAGTAAAGCGAATACAATTTTTCTTTACGCACAATGACGGCAGAAAACTTTATCACAATCACACAGGAGAAAATTACCATAAAGTTACGCGAAGTGGTATGTTCTCCGCCGCCAAGCGTAAATGCAAATATAACAGAAACCACAAAGAGCGAGAGTATTTCCTTCCACTGGATTCTGTCAATCTTCTGGAATAATGGAACGTCATACATTCCCCAATACAAGCCAGCTATATAAAAGAAGAAAGCCGTTGTCTCGACAAAATACATGCGGACAGGAATTATAAAGATTGTAAAAGTATATGCAAAAAAGCCGGCTGGAAACTTCTTGATAAGGGCTTTTATCACAGGCGAAACAACAACAAGAATCATAAGGTCTCTAATAAACCAAAACTGCGTAGCAAATTCTGGAAAATCAAAACCGCTCCCATCTAGATTCGGCTTGTACCCCAAGACCTTGTGAACCCAATCCAAAACAGTCCATGTAAGGCAAGTATTTTCTGGATGACCAAGAAACTGCGGAGCTATTCTTGCTACAATCAATTTTAGCCCACCATAGAAAAAAAACAAGAAGCGACATCCAAAGCACATACGGCAACAAAAGAGATTTTGCCCGCTTCTTTAGAAGAACAAGATAACTGTCATTCTTCTTCGCCTGCAAAAAAGCCGCAAACATAAAAAACAACGAAACTGCACAACGTGATATTCCAAATGTTATAAAGATTTTTACCCAATGCACAAATGAGTTTTTCACAAAAAGAGGTGGCATGTCACCATTATCCATAATTCTCTGAATTGATTGAGGTGTGTAACAGTTATGAATGAATACGACAAGAACGATTAAAAGAAATCTAAGCGAAGTTATACGGCGAGAAGTATCACTATCTATTGTTGAGTTACCGTTTCGTCCGTTTTATTACAAGCATCCTTTGACATTTTTCCTCCAAGATTTTGTAATTCTACTTCAATTTTTTGTCGAAAAAAAATCCTGCCAGTAAAAACCAGCAGGATTTAATTTTTAGATTTCAGTTCCGCTTCCTATAAAGCAACCGATTCCTTCTGTAATAAAGAGTTTTCTAAGCTTAACCACAATCTGCTTGATTTTTTCAGCTTCTTCTTCGCTGCAGTAGATTATGTACATTGTGTTGAGCTGCGGCCAGACTGCGTCTCCTAAATGCGGATTGCTGTAGCCTGCTCCCATTACAGGGGAAATTTTTGTGTAGTGCTTGCCTACTTTGTTTTTTTCAAATTCCTCGGCAAAGTCTTCTTCCAATGCCTGGGAACAGATTATTTCTACACGCACGCGCTGTATATTTTTTTCGTATTCATCAGCCATAATTTTCCTCCAATCAAAAGCTAAGCGTTGTTTGCTTCAAGGGCTTCAAGCTTCTTTTTCTGAAGAGCTTCTTTTTTGGCAGCCTTTTTTGCGGCTTTCTTCATTCTTCTTGAGTTTATGATGTAGTAAATAGACGGCATAAGGAACAGTGTCATTACTGAACCGAATGTCATTCCTCCGAATGTTGTAAGTGAAATAGGCTGCATTGAAGTTGAGCCTTCGCCCGGGAAGAATGCCATTGGAGCAAGGGAAATAACTGTTGTAAGTGTACTCATCAAGATTGGACGAAGTCTGTTTCTTGCAGCTTCAACACAAGCTTCCTCAAGCTCATAGCCACGCTTTCTCAAAAGGTTTGTGTAGTCAACAAGAACAATACCGTTGTTAACGATTGTTCCGACTAGAACGAGCATACCCATGATTGTAACAACGCTAAGACGCTGATTGACCATTGCGTAAGTCATCATAACTCCGATGAACGAGAACGGAATTGTAAGAATAACAATGAACGGGTCAATAAGAGACTCAAACTGGCTTGCCATAACAATGAAAACCAATGCCGCGGCAAGAATTATAATTGCGCCGAAGTTAACAACAGCTTCCATCATGTCTTCGTAGTCTCCGCTTATGGAGATTGTTACAGCGTCGTCTTTTGGAATGTTGTCGTTTATAATCTTTAAAAGTCCTGTCTGAACAACATCGAGGGAAACACCGGAAACTGGCTTTGCTGTAACATGGACAATTCTTGACTGATCTTCACGAAGAATCGTAACAGGCGAAAGATTTTCCTCGTAACGTGCAAAGCTTGAAAGAGGAATTCTCTGTCCCATTGAATTCACTACAGAAACCTGGTCAAGGTCTGCAAGTTTTTTCTTGTCTTTTTCTGCAAGGCGGACAATAACGTCAATATCGTCTCCAAGCTTTGTGTAGCGGCTGGCAGTTTTTCCATTGATTGCGGCATTGATTTCAGAGCCTACATTGTAAATGTTCAAGCCAAGCTCGTACATTCTGTCGCGGTCAACTACAATTTCTGCCTGAGGAAGTCCATCTTCAACATCGCTTGAAACTTCTGTTACAAGTTCAGTCGCCTGCTCTTTAAGAATTTTTTCAACCTGAGCTGCTGTGTTGCGGACAAGATCAAGGTCGTTGCTGCGGATATCGATGCTCATTTCTCCAGAAGACGCGCTGTTCGAATTTGTTGAAAATGAAAGTGTTGCGCCCGGAATCGTGTTGAAGTACTTTCTAAGCTTGTCTTTTGCAGATTTTTCGTTGTCCCAGCCTTTTTCGCGTTCTTTGGCTTCGTACAAAGTCCAAGTTATTGCGCCTGTGTTTGTTTCGGAGCTTGCGGAAATTACGCTTGTTCCGCCGACTGTTACAGATGTGTATTTTACGCCTACAAGCTCTTTCTTTCCGATTTCCTCAAGTGTTCTCAAGGTGTCTTCTGTAACTTCAAGTGTTGTTCCCATTGGAAGCTCAACTTCAATTCCGACTGTGTTTGAGGCGGATTCCGGCATAAAGATAAAGCCTACGAATTTTACGCTCACTATAGAAAGGACAAAGCAGCATACAAGAACTATGATAAATGTCTTTCTGTGGTGAAGAACAAAGCGGACACCTTTTGCATATCCGTTGTCGAGATTCAAGAAGAATTTGTTGAATGCCTGGTTTATTCCGTACCCGATTCCGCTTTTCTTTTCGTCAACAATCTTGTCGATTTTAAGATAGCTTGAACAAAGAACTGGAACAAGGGCAATCGCAACAATAAGAGAGCACATCAATGAGAAAATAATTGTGTAGGCAAGGCTGTCAAACATCTGCCCCATGACTCCAAGCTTTTTTCTAAAGAGAATCATCGGAAGGAAAACACAAACAGATGTCAAAGTTGAAGCGGTTATGGAAGTTACCATTTCCTGGCTTCCGAGAATTGCCGCTACTTTTGGCTTGGCGTCTCTCTGGCGGTAAGCGTAGATATTTTCAAGAACAACGATTGAGTTGTCTACAAGCATACCGATTCCAAGGAGAAGTCCTGCCATGGAAATCATGTTTATTGTCATGCCTTTAAAGTACATAAGCATGAGTGTTACAAATACTGAAATCGGAATTGAAAGTCCGATGATAAATGTACTTTTTAGAGAGCGCAGGAATATAAACAAAACTGCAACTGCAAGAAGCGCGCCCTGAACAACAGAAGAAACAACTTCATTGATTGTCTGTTCAATAATATCTACTGTGTTTGAAGTTTCTACAAGCTCAACTCCAGCAGGAAGATCCGCCTTGAGCTTTACAATAGCCTTTCTTACATTTTTTGCGGCTGTAACGGAATTTTTTCCACTCTGCTTTTGAATCATAAGCATTACGCAAGGCTTTCCGTCCAAATACGCAAGAGTGCTTTCATCTTTGTAGCCGTCATAGACATCGGCAATGTCGCGGAGCTTTACTGTAACAAGCCTTGAGCTGTCTAAAGAGTCCGCTTTGTAAGTGATTACCGTGTTCTTGAGATCTTCCAAGCTTTTGTATTTTCCGCTTGTTTTAATAGTATAGTTTTTATCGCCTGAAGTGATTGTTCCGCCTGAGCTTTGAACGTTCTGCGCTCCAATCATCTGTGCGATTGTAGAAATTGAAAGTCCGTAGGCTTCAAGTCGGTCTCTAGGAATGTCTACGTTTATAGATTCCTCGCGTCCGCCGATAACGTTTGCAGAAGCAACTCCATCAAGCTGCTCAAGACGCGGCTGGATTGTGTCCTCGGCGATTGTTCTAAGCTCTTCCGGGGTCAAGTCGCCCTGAACTACAATGTTCATAATAGGCATCATGGAAGGGTCAAGCTTAAGTGTAATTGGAGAATCTGCATCTTCTGGCAAATAGCTTCGAACAATATCAATCTTGTCGCGGATTTCTATAGCCGCTGTGTCGAGGTTTGTTCCGTAGTCAAACTCAAGAAATATAATGCTTGCTCCAGACTGCGACTGAGACTGCATTTTCTTAAGTCCGCTAAGTCCAGAAAGTGAGCTTTCCATTGTTCTTGTAAGGCTCTGTTCTACTTCTTCCGGGCCTGCATCATCGTAAGCTGTATAAACGAGCATATACGGCAAGTCCATGTCTGGATACATATCTACCGGCATATCGAATATACAGAAAATACCCAGCGCGACCATTATAAAAAAGATCAGCAGTGTTGTTACTGGTTTATTTACACATTTTTCTGAAAATGTCATATTTTAGTCCTTGTTTTCGGTTTTGCTTTCAACTGCTTTTCCAGAAATTGAAAGAATCTTTACTTTGGAACCGTCGCTCAAAAGAGACTGTCCCTTTACAATTATAACGTCTCCTTCTTTAAGACCTTCCTGAATTTCTGTCTTATTGTCTACGGAAAGACCTTCTTTTACAGAAACCATGTTTACGCTGGATTCCGCATTTTCTGATTTTGCTGTAAATACATAAGGCTTACCGTCGCGGTAAACAATGGCGTCATTTGGAACAACAACGGCTCCTTCGATTGTGTCGGTGATGAGCTTTACACGGGCGTACATTCCTGCCTTTATTCTTGAGTCGGCTGGCTCTACTTTAAGCTTTGCAAGCATTGTACGGCTTGTTGTGTCCAAAACTGGAGAAACTTCAAAAACGCGTGCCTTAAATTCAACTCCAGGATATGCGTCAAAACTTACAACAGCAGTCTGGTTTTCGCGGATTCTGCTGATGAAGCGTTCTGCTACATTTACCTTTATCTGAAGCTCGTCTGTGTCGCTGATTTTTGCAATTGAATAGCTTTGTGAAACCATTGTGCCAATTGTTGGCGGAAATGAAGTTACTCTTCCTGAAATAGGAGATTTTACAGGGTTTTCGCTGTAGTTCATTCCAGGACGGCTTGGATCAACGTAGGCTATAATCTGGTCTTTTTTTACAAGGTCGCCTACAGCAACTCTTATGCGTGAGATTTTTCCTGCTGCGTCTGGGTAAACGTCAACTGCGGAAACAGAAGAAACGTCTCCGCCGAATTCCAAGTAGTCGTCAAGGTTTCCGGCCTGAACAATGTCTGCGTTTACAGCATAAATTGTTTCAGCTTCTTCTTCCTTTGCTGTTTTTTCTGATTTTTCCTTGCAGGAAACCAATGCGGATGACAAGATTGCCGCTGCCATCAAGATAAAAGGTAGTTTTGCACTTGTTTTTTTCATTTTATTTTTCTCCTCCAGTGAGTTTTGTATTAAGAGTTGTTTCCAAGTCAAGCAATGCTGAAATATAGTTGAACTTTTGCTTTGCAAGTCCGAACTTTGCAGTGTTAAGCTGGTCTTCTGCATCGCGCACATCAAGAAGTTCTCTTGTTCCGTTGCGGTAAGCGCGTACTGTCATGTCGTAAGAACGCTGTGCAAGTGTTATGCTTCTGTTCATGGACTGAATCTGCTCGCGTGCCTGAATCAATGTGTCTACGGATTTGCGGACAGTCATTTTCTGTTTTTCAAGAAGCATTTCTCTGCTTACCTTGAGCTTGTCAAGATTTGCTTGCAAGTCTTTTGCCTGCTGCCTGTTTGACGAGAACGGAAGAATGTTTGTAAGGTTCCATCCGATTGTAAAGCTTATAGAGCCTGAATCTGTCCAATCTCCGCCTGTAGGGAATCCGCCTTTGTCTGCGTCAAGAAAATCAGTGAGCATAGGCTTGAATCCGTAGCTGAGATTGAAAAACGGTGTGTAAGTGCTAAGATTTAAAGCGTCAAGGTTGCGCTGACGCTGCTCAATGTTCTTGTCAATTGACTGAAGGTCTAGGCTGTTGTTTCCGTAGCGTTCAATAAGAGTGTCGTAGTGCAAGTCAACATAAAAAGGCTCAATGCTTCCTTGCAAAACAATGTCTGTTCCAACTGGAAGTCCCAAAAGGAATGCAAAAGTATCAAGCTGCTGGCGGAATTTACGCTCCATCTGGGCTACTTCCGGGCTTTTGTTCTGGTATGTAACCTGCGCCTGGAGCATTGAAAGTTCTGGAACCATTCCATTTTTAAAGTTCGCTTCTGCCTGAACCATGCGTCTTCTTGAATTTTCAAGAGTTGTTTTCTGCAAGTTTAAATTTTCCTGCTGCAAGAGAAGTCTGTAGAAAAGTTTTTTTACATTTACTTCTGTTTCAACAAGACTTTGCTCATAGCTGATTTTTCCGGCTTCGTAGCCCGCTTTTGCAGCTCTTATCTGCTGAATCATTGCAAGGCTGAAATTCCAGTCAACAGAAAGACTTGCGATTCCTGTCCATTTCATGCTTTCAGTCTCTTCAATTTCAGGAAGTCCGTGAAGTTTCATCATTGTGTTTGTTCCTGACAAATTTGAAGAAATGTCTGTTGTTCTGTTAAGAGTTCCTGTAGCCTGAACTGTAGGAAGCAAAACATTCCATGCGTTTTTTCCGGCGCGCTCCTTGATTTCAAGGTCAATGTCGGCAGTCTTGAGTGAATGGCTGTGTTCAAGCGCATAGTCCACGGCTTCGTAAATTGTCAGGTTTACAGTTTTTTTGTCAGATTCAGTGTTCTGCACCAAAGCTTCCTGAGCAAAGACAAAAGCTCCAGACATAGCAAGCAAGACTGAAATCTTAAAAAATGTCTTTTTGCTGAAAATCATTTCTTTCCTCCTGAAATATTATTTTCATTATTATCAATAAAATTAATTCCTTTTTCCATGCAATAAAAAAAGTCCTTCATTGCAGCGTGAACTGATTCCTCTGGAAAATCATGAAGATCATTGTGCAGCAAGAAAAAAATCGGCATATGGAAAATCCATGAGAACATAATCTGCACATCCATCTTTGGAGTTCCAAAATCTGGAATCTGGGTTATAATGTCGGCGTTGAGAATAAAAGACGTAAAGTCAAGCTGCTCGTCTTTGCCAATTGTCTTTTCTCTTTTTTCGTGCATTGCCTTGATTTTAAAATCATCCTTTGAATTTTGGAACGTGAGCCAGCGGCAAACATAAAGCAAGCCTTTTCTCTTTAGGAAAAATTCAATTTCTGTTTCCATAAAAATGTAGACACATTCCGCGCTGTTTTTTGCATAAAGAAGATTCTTCTTGATAACGTGAAATAAATTCAGGCATTCTTCTTTTATGAGAGCTTCGAACATTTCTTTTTTTGAGCTGAAATTTGTGTACAGGCTGCTTTTTGCAAGTCCAAGCTCTTTTGCAAGCTCTTCAATTGTGGTTTTTGAAAATCCCACACGGCGCACAACATTTCCGATGGCTATAAAAAACTTGCAAGGCTCTTTTAAAGACTGAATTTCCTTGCTGCAAAGAAGGTCAAGCTGGGAAAGCCTGAGAGCGTCAGTGTCTTTTATGTCATGTCCAAGTCCGCCGGATATAATGAACTTGGAAAGTTTTTCCGCATATTCCTGAATATTTTCATCAGAATCAGGTAGCTTTTTGTTTAGCAGAATAAAGTCTCTTGCGCCTTGGAAAAAAATCATTGTGGCGGAAACAAAAAGAATTTTTTTGTAAACTTCAATGTCTGCAACGTTTCCGCAACTGTCAAAAATGGTTTCTAAATTTAAGTCAGCAATATCGTGCTTCTCTATCTCCATTAAAAAGTTGTCAATGCTGAATTCAAGTGAATTGGAAAGTATAAAGTAAAAATACGATTTTTTCTTGCAAAGAAGAACTATGACTTTTTCAAGGATTGTTTCTTCGTTTTTATATTTTCCGCAGCTTTTGATTGTATCGGCAATATCGCTAAGAATCAAAGACTTCATTGCGTTTTCCAAGTCTTCGCGGCTTTTAAAATGTTTGTAAATAGCAGGTTTTGTAATGCCGGCTTTTGCAGCAATTTTTGAAAGTGAAATTCTTTCAAAAAAAAGCATATCGTAAAAAGAGAATGCTGACTGGATGATTTTGTCCCTTGTTGAATTCTGCTTCTTTTCCATAATTGCCCATAGTGTTACCGAATAATCGGTAACCAAAATATAAACAACATTTTAACAAAAGTCAATAAGAAACAGAAACGTAATTAGTATTTGGGCTAATTAGTAGGAGCATTCAATAATTTTGCCGGTTAAAGGATGAGGAAATTTTAAGTAGTCCGCAAAGAACTGCATTTCTTCATTTTGGCTGCAAAGCGGATTGTAAAGCTTGTCTCCGCGGACTGGAAGACCAAGCCAAGCTAAATGGCATCTTACTTGGTGACGGTAGCCCTCTTTTATAGAACATTTTGCAAAAAGTTTTTCTGTGTCCAAAATTATTTCCGTTGTGTAAATTTTTTCGCTGCATTTTTTCTGCGCCGCTTTTCCAGAGCCGTTTGTTACAGGGCGGACTTGCTTTGATTTTAAAGAAAAAGGCCTGAACCTTGAAGAGACTGTATATTTTTTTACACTATCTGATTTGTTTTCTATCAGAAATTCAGCTGGAGGAAATCCTTCAATCTGTTTTTCAATTTTCTGGCATTTTGCAGAATATCCTTTTAAAAACTTGCCTTCACGTTGAAAATTTATAAATACGTTATAGCATTCTTGTGTTGCGGCAATTAAAAGCAAGCCTTCTGTTTCTGTGTCAATTCTATGCACAAGTCCGTGCTCTATTTCCTTTTTCCCGGAAACTTCCAAAATATATGGGTACAGTTTTGCAGCTTGAGAAAATGCGCATTTGTCCCCTTCAAAAAGCGGAGCGCTTGGAAGTCCACGTGGCTTTTTTATAACAACGAACGGATTTTCTTTTGACGGTTCAATGACAATCTGTATCTGTTTTTCTGCATCCATTGTCTGTTACTTGTCCTTTGGAAGAATCACTTTTGTGTAGTCGCGCTTTAAAACTTTCATAACTTCTATAAAACGTTCCGGAGTTGGAGATTTAAAAGTTGAAAGCTCTTCTTTTCCTGGAATTTTTATTTTTAAAAGCCTTGCATTCAGCATAAGTTTTGCCTTTGGGAACTTTTTGTCCTGATGAGCATAGATACCATCTCCAAGAATAGGACAGTTTAGGTATTTCATGTGTACCCTTATTTGGTGAGTTCTTCCGGTATTTATCCGGACTTTCATCAATGAATATTCTCCATAGCAGCTTATGCACTCGTAGTAGCTTTCGGCTGGTTTTCCTTCTTCCGTGCCAACTACTGCCTTGAATCTTTTTCTTTCTTTTGGGTCGCGGATTATATTTGTCTGAATAATTCCATGCTGATGCTGAGGCCGTCCTATGCAGATTGCAATGTATTCTTTTACAATTGAACTGTGGTTTCTGAACTGGGATGAAAGAAATTCTTCCGTGTCGTGATTTTTTGCAGTTATAATTATGCCGGAAGTTTCTTTGTCCAGCCTGTGGACAATTCCAGGTCTGCGATTCGAAAGAATTTTTGAAACCTGCCCTTCCTTAAGTTCAGGGATTGATTCTCTTTCCCAGTGATATAAAAGCGCGTTTACCAAAGTTCCTTTCCAGTTGCCTGCGGCAGGATGTGTTACCATTCCCTGTTTTTTATTTACAACGCAGACATTTTCATCTTCATAGATAATATCAAGCGGAATATTTTCCGGCTCAATATTGTCTGGAACATTTTCTTCCCACTGAATATCGATTATATCATTTGCCTTTACTTGGCACGAAATTTTCTGTTTTTTTCCATTCACTTGAATGCAGACAATTCCGCTTTTCAGTTTGCTTCTGTTCATTCCGTTTGGAAGAGATGCGATATATTTATCTAGTCGAATTTCGCCTTTGTATGTTGGAGGAACTTTGTTTGTAAAAAAAGACATCTATTGCTCCGAATTTAAATTCTCATTTTTTATATTTTCATTTTCCTGAAACGGAACAACTATAATTTGATCGTGGCTTTCAAGGATTTTCTGCTGGCGTTTTTTTTCGTTGTGGCGTTTTACAAGATTTATTGCAAGGTCTGAAAGCCCAATAACTATTCCTGCGCCAACTGAAGCGCAAAAAATTTTCATCTGTTCCCCTTCCGTAAAAGAAGTTCCCTTGCTGAAAGGTGTTTCAAATGTTGAAGAGTTCCCGGAAAAATACTGATACGCGCTGTAGCCCAAATTCACACTGATTGCGACAAACGGAACTGCTCCGAGGGAAACAATTTCAAACCGCCGCAAGTCTTTTGACCACTGCGGAAACTCATTTTCGGTGTATGGTTCTGGAGTTGAATCTGCATTTTCCGAAGACTGCGAAAAAGCCTGCAACGGCAAAAAAAGAGATAAAATAAAAATAATCAAAATAAAATGCAAATGTTTCATTCTGCTAAGAATAGTCGCGTTCTCCAAACAATGCCGTTCCTATGCGGACTAAGGTGCTTCCCTCTTCAATTGCAATTTTGTAGTCGCCGCTCATTCCCATGCTAAGCTCGTTTATTTCAAGTGAAGGGAAATTTTTATTCAGTTCATCTTTTAAATTTCTTAGTTCAGAAAAAGATGCGCGTATAAGTTTTTCATCTTGAGTAAAAGGAGCCATCGTCATAAGGCCTTTTGGAACAATGTGCGGATAAATTCCATTTGCGCAGTTTTCTACGGATTTCAGCAATACGGCCTTTTCTTTGTAGCCGCTTTTTGAATCTTCTCCTGTATGAATCTCAAAGAACACTTCAATTTTCTTTTCTATTTTTGCGCATTGCTTTTCAATTTCCGCCAAAAGTTCTTCTCTGTCCACGGATTGAATGCAAGATGCGATTTCAACTGCTTTTTTTACTTTGTTTGTCTGAAGGCTTCCGATTATATGCAGCTCAGGTTTTATTTTTGAAACTGAATTTATCTGCGTGAATTTTGCAAAGGCTTCTTGCACACGGTTTTCGCCAAAAAGCGTCTGTCCAGTTTTTAATGCGGCCAAGACAGCTTCTGCAGGATGAAATTTGCTTACAGCGCAAAGTTTTACGCAGCCTTCATTTCTGCCTGATTTTTTTTCAGCTTCCTTTATTTGATTTCTAACTGATTCAAAATTTTCTGCAATTTGTTCTGCTGTCATTTTTCAAGCCTCTTGTTGTATTTTATCAGATTGCTTGAGTTGGCTCAACATATCTGAAATTCTTATAAAATCCTCTACTGCCAAATTTTCCGCGCGTTCAGTTTTAGAGATTCCGCATTTTTCAAAAAATTCTTCCGCTGAAATATTTTCCGCAAGAAGAGGCTTTATGTTGTTCTGAATTGTTTTTCTTCTTGCTGAAAAAAGAGCATGGACGACTTTTACAAAGAGCGCAGAGTTTCCGCTGAAAGGCTTTTCTTTTTTTGTCATAATAACTGCTTGGGAGGAAACTGTAGGACGCGGCCAAAAACTGCTGGAGCCAAGAACAAGATCCAGTTTTACATTGTAGCCCCACTGGCATAAAACACTAAATGCCGAATAATTCTCAGTGCCTTTTTTTGCTGCCATCCGCTGGGCAACTTCTTTTTGAACTGTAAAAACACATTTTTCAAACACAACATTTTCTGTGATTGTATCGGCAATAAAAGTCGCCGCAATATTATATGGAAGATTTCCAAAAAGTTTTGCAGGCTTTTGCGGGTTTTCGTTTAGAGCTTTTTTCCAGTTTTTTAAAACATCGCCCTCAACAATTTTAAACTGCCCTGATTTTTCCTGCTGTTTAAAAAACTGCTTTAATATAGAAATAAAGCCTCTGTCGATTTCAAAGACTTCAAGATTTGCGCCGCTTAAAAGAATGAGTTCTGTCATGCAGCCAAGTCCAGGTCCTATTTCCCATACAAGCTCGTCTTTTTTCAATTCAAGGACAGAAATTATTTTTTCTCTTGCAGACTGATTTATCATAAAGTTCTGGCCAAATTTTTTTTGCATTGCCATTCCTGCTTGCTCAAGAAATGCTTTTAGTTCCGATGGCGAATTGTAATCAGGATGATTCATGTTTGCTCCCAAAAATTTAAAATTCTACAAGCGGCAAAAGCGCAAAAAGTTCTGCCGTCAATTTTATTATCTGATAAAGAAAATTCATTATAGCCCCAAAGAACGGAGAAAGAAAAGGTATCATAAAAGAAAACAGAATTGCAACCATTGCGCTGGTCAAAAAAACGCTTACAAGCGGACATACTGCAACAGAAGCAAGAATTCCTCCTGGAGCTGCTGATTTAAAAAGCGCAAGGCTTACAGGAAAAGTCGCGCTCTGAGCACCGGCAGAAACAGAAAGTGAATCTGAAATTTTTTTAGGAAAAAAACATTGAAAAAAACATTTGAACACGTTTCCAAAAAGAAGAATTCCTGCAAGCGCGCCGTAAGAAAGTATAAATGCCGCAGAAAAAATATCGTCAGGAAAAATTATGCAGTGAAGCAAAAATACAAAACAAAGAACCTTGAAAAAATTTACTTGAACACAAAAGAAAATTCCGCAGAAAAGCAGAATCAATGAGCAAAGTAGCGCGCGGAACAATGAAGGTGAAAGTCCTGCAAACCATACGAAAAATAAGATTCCAAAAAGCCTAAGCCAAAAATCAAATTTTTTTCCAAGAATTCTTTTTCCAGTTCCACCGGCAATTGATGAAAAAAAAGAAAGATGCATTCCGCTCAATGCA
Source organism: Treponema sp. UBA6852 (assembly GCA_002449305.1). Classification (GTDB taxonomy): domain Bacteria; phylum Spirochaetota; class Spirochaetia; order Treponematales; family Treponemataceae; genus Treponema_D. The sequence continues at coordinate 67,897 of DKDI01000006.1, read as the reverse complement.
AGAACGTGGGAAAGCCCTGCATTTTTGAATGTTTCGCATAGAAAACTGTCTGTGTATTCTCTTGAACCTGAAAGCAAAGCCAAGATAAAACCGCCTGCGCTTCCCCAGCCGTACATGAGTCTTTTAAAAGCAAGTCTGCAAATAGACCTGAACCTGAAAATTTTTTGCTTTAATGACGGAGTCTGCTCCAGCTGTCCTGCGTTTTCTGCTGAAAAAAATGATTTTGAAAATTTTCCATAAAATGTTACAGCTTCTCCTTCTTCGATAATTACTCTATTTTTTGAAGATGAGTACAATTTTCCAGGATATAAAGATTCAATAATTTTGGCAGGAACAAGAACTGAAATTTTTCCGGATGCCTGTGAATTTATTTTTGCTCCTGAAATTTCTCCAGAAACAGTGGAAAGCTTTAATTTCACAACGTAAAATTTTCCAGAAGAAATTTTTGAAGGATTGGAACAAACTATGCCAGAAGCTGTTTCTATTTTCTCTAAAGGAATCAGACTTTTGTATGGAAAACGCTCTTTGCATTTAAAAATTCCTGAGTAAATAAAAATGCAAAATATTACCGCCGCAAGAACAAAAGGATTTAGAAAATTTTCTTTTAAGAATTCTACCACTTTAATTTTGCAAGGGCATTTTTTGCGGCAGCTATAACCTCCTCCGGATAATCAAGATAAGTTGCATAAAGCAGGCTGTCAAAAGCGGCCTTGTCGCCCATTTCCCCCAATGAATTGATTAAAGAAAGCACAACGGCTTTGCTAGGAGGCAAATTTTTTTCAGTTTGCTTGTTTAGAAAATCAAGATAAGATGAAAGCGCAGATGAAGTTTCCGAAGATGAAACAGAAGCCATGTTTTTTATTGTAGAAGAAAAGTCTTCATCGGAAAGATTTCCGTTTTCATATTCTTGTTTAATTCCATTAAAGCACGAAGCAATTAAAGATGCGGCTCTAGTCCATTGTGTGTCAGAAAATACTTGAAGGCAGACAAGAGTCAAATTCAGCTTGCTTCCTGAAAAATCAGGTTTTGCTCCTTCAATATTATATATAATTGATGACAATGCGTTTTCTGCAGCTTCTCCGCAGATTTTTTTTGAAACTTTTGGATTTTCATCAAGCCTTTTTAAAATCAAAATCTTTTTTTCAATTGGAACTGTCGACAAAAACTGAAGAATTTCCTTTTCGCTTTCGTTTGCAAGTCCGCCGTAAGATGAAGCTAAAATTGCGCTGTAAGACGGCCAGACATCGAGAATGTCAGCAATAAAAAGCATATTGAACGATGCGGAATTTCCGTAGGAGCCCATAAAAAGAACTGCCTTTAAAAGAGCTTCGTCCATTTCCTGCGATTTCTGCATTTTGCTGTAGAAAAAGTCATTTACAAGATAAAGATTTTCCGGCGACTGAAAAACAGAAAAGGCGTCAATCACTGCGACTTTTATTTTTGAATTGTTAAAAATTTTAAATATTGTCCTAAGCTTTTCAGAGATGATTTTTTCCTTGCCTTTGCTGTTTCCTGCTGTAAGTGATTTTACAGAAGTTTCAACAAGATTTATAAAATCAGCGTCTGAACTAAGCGCATCATAAGCGGAAATTGAAAAGTCAAGTGAAGCGATTGCAATTGAAGAATCTCCAGCCGCGCTTGATGATTCTACAACTTGCTTTTTTTCAACCAAGTTTCCTTTGTAAAAATCAGACATATAAGATTCCTGCGCATAGCAAAATCCGCAGACTGAAAGAGCAACTAAAAATATTTGTTTAAATAAATTTTTTTTCATAGCAAATCTTCTTTTGTAAATAATATAAAATATATAGAAAAATTTCTATACATTCCGACCGCTTCAAAAACTACTGGCTTGAATTTTCCTTTTGAACATTTTCTTCTGTGCTGGTTTCTTCTTGAACTTGATTTTCTTCCGAAGAAGCCTGCTCGATTGCCTGATGAATTTCTTTTTGCTCCGGCGGAATCACATTGTAAACAAACGCAAGAACTGTGTTTCTCATGCCTTTTTCAATGTGCGTGCATTCAAAATGAATTCTTGACTGGCCAAGCTGACTGTTCCACTCAACCGCTCTGATTACGCCGTGCATGACAACGAGCGCGCCGTTTATTTCAAATTGAATTTTTATGCGGACATTCGTCTTTCCTTTTCCGCCGATTCTTATCATTGCACCGTCTTCGCTTATGTCTTCAAGCAGGCATTTGTATCCGGGCGCGGTTTCAACTTTGTCGTATTCGATTTTTTCGCCTTGCTGGACAATGTACATCTGTGCGTAAATTTCGCATTTGCATCTTATTGACTGCCTTTTTTGAGTGCGGTCGAGTTTTGTTGAATGCATTAAAAACAATGCTTTGTCGCTTCTGAAAATTCCAGTTCCGATAACTTTTGTGTCAAAAGCGTAGCCTGCATCTCCGTTGCGCCAAAAGTAAACTGAAATTTCTTTTCCGTCCCATTCTGATTCAGAAAGGAATTCCGGCCGCTTGGACTGCTTTGAAATTTGATACGGAAGAAGAATTATGAGCTGAGTTCCATTGTTTAAAATGCGCGACTTGAAAACTCCTTTTCCTTTTAAAATGACGCTTAGCTTTTGGTTTGCATCAAGTGATTTTGTGCTTTCTATTCCGCGCTTGTTTTCCTTGTCAAGAATTACGCGCGTTTTGAATTTATAAAGTTTTTCAAGAAATGCCTGGACTTGCGTTGAGTCTTCTGCGCCTTTTTGCTTTGCTTCTTCGATTACTGAAGAAATGCATCTATTCACGGAATTTTCTGAAATATAAAGCGAAAGCGGCTCTTCAATTCCGCATTTTTTTGCAAGTTGCCATAGCGCAGAAATTTCAGAATGCTTGAATCCATAGTCAAAACCTTTTGAAAAAAAATTCATTTTTTCAGTTGAAGCCTTGTACAATTTAAAAAGCGCTAAAATAAAAGCAAGAGTTATAATTACGGAAATTACAGCTGGCACAAAACCACCTCCAGAATTTTATGCATTTACGTATTTATTATAGTAAATTTTGCAGTTTCTTGATAGTATAACATACCAAAATGAAAAAAAGATACATTTTAGCAGAGCTTTTAATTGTTTTTGTTTTTTTGCTGATTCCGCCGATTTTTGCAGACAAAGGAACTTATTTAAGCGAAGAATTTTCTTTTTCTGTGCTGGCTGAATTTTTTATTGCGGCAATTCTTCAGTTTCAATTTAAAATAGAAAACAAATGCAAAAAAAAATCTGCGAATGAAAAATTTATTTGGCTTGTTAATTCATTGAAATGGAGCGCGCTTACACTTGGCTTTTTAATGCTGATTTTTGCTGCCGTCCATGCTTTTTCTTTTGCCTTTAAAGTTTCTTCCGCTCAAACTGAAATTTTATTAAAAAAGCCAGAAAATGTTTTGTCTTGGGCTTTTCTTATTTTTACATTGGCAGCTGGCGCATTTTTTGAAGAAGTTCTTTACAGGCAGTTTGTTCCAGAAACTTTAAATTCACTTTTGGAAAAATGGAAAATTCCCGTGGAAATATTTTCAGTTGTAATTTTCGCGCTTGCCCACAGATATTTAGGATGGATTTCTGTTTGCAATGCGGCTTTTTGCGGCGCAGTCCTAAGGCTTTGCAGAATAAAAACGGCTTCAATCGCGCCTTCTTTTGCAGCCCATTTTATCTATAATCTTTCGCTTGTTGTATTTTCTGTGCTGTTGTAAAACTTTATAATCATTGGTATACTTTTGAAATAATTTTCACATGAGGAATTTTATGAAATATACAGATACAAGAGATAAAAAAGTAAGTGTTGATTTTAGAACTGCGGTTTTGAATGGAATGAATGCAGAAACTGGCGGACTTTATATGCCGACTGATTTTCCGCATCTTGAAAATTCATTTTTGGAGCGTAATCCAGAACCTTCATTCCGCGAAATTGCCTACGAAATGGCAAAGCCTTATGTTGAAAATGAAATTCCAGATACAGACTTGGAATCTATAATTCAGGACTGCTATCCATTTTCTTCAAAAGTTGTTCCAATTGATCCTGTAACTTATGTTCTTGAGCTTTTCCACGGACCGACTTGCGCATTCAAGGATTTTGGAGCAAGATTTATGGCGCGCGTAATGTCATATTTCAACCGCTCAGAAAATGACAACCTTCATATTTTGGTTGCGACTTCCGGAGACACAGGCTCCGCTGTAGGAAGCGCGTTTCACAATGTTCCAGGAATCGACGTTACAATTCTTTATCCGGACGGAAAAATTTCACCATTGCAGGAAAAGCAGCTTTCAACTTTCACAGGAAATGTCCGCGCATTGAAAGTAAAGGGAACTTTTGATGACTGCCAGAAACTTGTTAAAACTGCGTTTACAGATAAAGATTTAAGATCCAAGTTCAGGCTTTCTTCTGCAAACTCAATTAATATTTCCCGCCTTTTGCCGCAGTCTTTCTATTATATGTATTCATCTCTCGTTGTAAAAAAGAGAATTCCGTTTGACAGCAAAAATGGAGGGGACGCAATTATTGTTATTGTTCCAAGCGGAAACTTTGGAAATCTTACATCGGGACTTATTGCGCGTGAAATGGGAGCACCTATAACAGGATTTGTTGCCGCGACAAATTCAAACCATACAGTGCCAGATTGGATTGCAAGCGGCCAATACAAAACACGTCCTTCTGTTGCGACATTAAGTAATGCGATGGATGTTGGCGCTCCTAGCAACTATGAAAGAATTGCCGCAATGTATTCGCTTGAGCAAGTGAGAAATCTTTTTGCTTCATATTGGACAGATGACGAAGGTACTATTGACGGAATAAAAAGCTGCAAAAACAAAACTGGATATGTAATAGATCCTCATGGAGCTGTTGCCTGGAAAGCCTGGAATGATATTCGTGGCGGAGAAATGGAAAAACTTGTAAACGGTCAGAAAAATGATTTTACAAAACCAGGCCTTACACCGAATGTTCCTTCTTGGGCAAAAACTGTTGTAGACAAAAAAGCATCTGCAATAATTCTTGAAACTGCTCATCCTGCAAAATTCGGTGCAACAGTTTATAAGGCAATCGGACAAGAGCCTGCTCTTCCTGAACGTCTGGAAAAAGTTATTTCTCTTCCTGATAACGCAATTCCAATGAGCAAAGATTACGACTCATTCAAGGAATGGCTGATTTCAAATTTGTAGAATTTTTATATGAAAAAAGCCTCGGATTTTTCCGAGGCTTTTTTCATCAATAATTGCAGTGGCTAAAAAAATTATTCAGCTGTTACAAGGTTTCTTTTTTCAAGCTCCAAAAGAATTTTTTCTACTATTTGCTCTGGGCTGAATAAAGCCGTGTCAATTTTCAAATCTGCAAAGTCAAAGCTGCTGTTGTCGATGTTGTAAAGTTTTTTATAGCGGCGGCTGTCTTCAGAATCTCTCATTGCAGTGAACCTTTTTATTTCTTCAAGTAAGCCGCCTTCTCTGTTCAAGATTCTTTGTGCGCGGATATTGTCATCAGCAATAAGATAAACTTTTAAATCAGCTTCTTTCAGCATCCAGATTGCGAGCCGGCTTCCAAGAACACAACTCTCTTTTTTTGCAAGCTCAACCTGCCTTGTGTCAACTGCAATGTCATAGCTGTCATCAGTTTTTGCATTTTCAATTACTTGTGCAAGCGTAAGATTTTTTTCTGCCGCAAGCTGACGGAAAGTAAAGTTTATAAGTTTTACATTCAGTTTTTGTGCAAGCAAAGTGCTTACGGTTGTATTTCCGCAGCCAGATTTTCCGCTTATGGCAACTCTAAGTTCTTTTCCTTGTGGAATTTTATAATTCATAACAACTCCTATAAAAAGTCAAATAGAAAGTTTCAATTATTGCTATTCAACGTTTTTGCCCTGCTCTCTTATATTTTCAAGGGCATTCTTTGCGTCAATTACTTTTTCACCGACTTCTGTAAACTGGTTTTTGCTTCCAATTGTATTAATCTCGCGGTTCGCTTCCTGACAGATAAAATCAATTTTTTTACCCGGAATTGGATTTTCGTTGATTTCTTTTCTGAGAGCCTGCAAGTGGCTTTGAAGCCTTATGATTTCCTCGTTGATTGTGTACTTTACAATCATCGCCGCAGTTTCAGACATTATGCGATTTTCGTCCGCTTTGTCTGCAAGAAGTTCATGGAATTTTGCTGAAATCTGCTCTCGGAATTTTTTTTCCATTTCAGGTTGCCACTTCTTAAAAAATGTGGCGCATTCATCAAGCGTAGAAAGTTTTTCAAGCAAATCATTTTTTAAATTTTCACCTTCACGCTTGCGGTCTTTTATAAATTGCTCAAGAACTTCAGAAAAAACACCTTCAATTTTTTTCCAGTAGGATTCAGCGTCGTATTCATGAGAAACATTCAAAACGCCTTCCTGCGAAACAATCAGGCTCAAAGGAATTTCTGACTCTGATTTTCCCAAAGCCTTTGCAATTTCCAAAATCGCGTCGCTGTACATTTTTGCCGCAGCTGGATCTGAACTGACCTTTGCTGTTGAATTGTTGTCGCGAACCCGAATTGTCAAGTCGATTTTTCCGCGGACAATTTTTTCGCTTACAGCCTTTCTGATTCTTGCTTCAAGCGGATTCAAAAAAGATGGAATGTTTACAGATAAATCAAGGAAGCGTGAATTGACTGATTTTATTTCAACGCTTATCTGCGTGTTTTCTACAATAGCTTCTTTAAAGCCGTAGCCTGTCATGCTGTTCATACATTTTTCCTAAACTTTAAATTTTTCAATAACCATTTGACCGACTTTGAAATTGTCTCCTGCTCCCATTGTAACAAAAACGTATCCGTCTTTTGCATCGGATTTTTTGTTCAGTTCGCTTTCTATTATTTGAGCAGCCTCTTCAAATTCTTTTGCATAGACAACATTCGGATGATATTTTTTTGCGTGCTCGGCAAGAATTTTTCCAGTTACAGTTGAACTGTCTGCTTTTTCCCGTGCGCTTCCGTAGATTTTATTTATGACAACCATATCCGCGCTTTCAAAACTTGATGCGAACTCTTCAAGCAAAGCCGCTGTCCGCGTGTAAGTATGGCTCATAAAGTCAACTATAATTTTGTGGTCTTTATAAAATTGTCTGAATCCAGCCAAGGTCGTTTTTATCGCTGTCGGATGATGTCCGTAGTCATCGATAAAAATTATGTCCTGTCCGAATTTATTTTTCGCGCGCCCAACAATTTCGCTTCTGCGTTTTCCGCCTGAAAATTTTTCAAGTCCGTTTTTTAACTTGTCAAAATATTCCTGCGGATTTTTTCCGGCGGCTTGCAAAAGTTTGAAGCACAGAGCAAATGCGGCAGCGGCATTTCTTGCGTTGTGTTTTCCAGGCACATGAAGAGCGCATTCAGTTTTCCCGATTTTAAAGAACTGTTTTCCGCCCTCAACTTTTCCAAATGAAAGTTTAAAGTCGCCTTCAGCATTTTCACCATAAGGAATAAAATTTATGTCGCTTCGTTTTTTCTTTGCAAGAGCGGCTGTCTCGCAAGCTCCTTTGTCGTCAGCGCAAAAAATCAGCTCTCCGTTTTCTGGAAGCTTGCAGATGTAGTCAACGAAAGCATTTTGAATATCGGCAAAAGTCGGATAGTAATCTTGATGATCGCTTTCAACGGAAGTCAAAATTATTTTCTGCGGAAAAAAAGACATAAAGTGCCGCTGGTACTCGCAAGTTTCCGCAACAAAGTACTTTTTTTTAGTTGAATTGGAATTTGAAAATTCTTGGGAAGTCATTGTGCAGGAATTTCCAAAAGAAGAAATAATGCTTCCTGCTAGAACTTGAGACGGAAGGTCAAGCTCCTTTAGCATTGTTCCTGCAAGACCGGTTGTTGTGGTTTTTCCATGGACACCGCAAATTCCGCAGCTATATGCAGTTCTTGAAATTTCGCCCAAAGCCTCGCTGTACAAAAGAAGCGGAATATCAAGTTTTTTTGCCTGCGCAAGATCTAGATTTTTTTCAGGTGAATACGCGCTTGAATAGATTACAAGCTGAGTTTTTTCTGTAATATTTTTTTCGCTGAACGGCAGGGCTTTGATTCCAAGCTTTTCAAGAATTTCGTCAGTGTAGAATCTTTCTGAAACATCGCTGCCAGTGATTACAGCTTTGCGGGCAGAAAGAATTTCTACAAGAGCCGCCATTCCAGTGCCTTTGATTCCAACAAAATGTATGTGAACTCCGGTTAAGTCTTGAGGGAGAATCGATTTTTCCATGGAAGACATTTTACAATAGAAACAATGTTTTTGCAAATAATGGAATTATGCTGAAATTCGCATTCGGAAAATTCCCGAATACTCATCTGTACAAAAAACATCATTCGGGATTTTTTCGAAGATGAAATTTTCAAAAAGCTGGTTTCGGGAGCTTCCCGATTGCATTGGGAAAAAGCAGCCATCGGGAAAACTCCGAAGACTGCTTTTTTTTATTTAGGGTTTATCAAAAACCTAAAAACGGCTGAGTCAAGGCCTTGAGTGTAAGCGTACCTTGACCAGACGTATTTATCCAAGGCAAATCTGGTTGAGAATATTTTCATAAAGTTCCTGCTTGCCTGAAGTTTTTGCAACTTGCTCATAAGGTTTTGCAAGTGAAGCAACTTGGTCAAGTGTGAGTTTTCCTTCAGAAAAAAGTTTTCCGTTACCAGAATCAAAGCTTGCGTAACGTTCTTTTACCATTGAAGGAATGCGTCCGTCTTCAATGAGCTGAACTGCTTTTTCAAGTCCGCGAGCAAAAATATCCATTCCGCCGATGTGCGCTATAAACAAATCTTCTGGAGCAATGGAATTTCTTCTGACTTTTGCATCAAAGTTAAGTCCACCTGTTGTGAATCCGCCCATTCTGATTACTTGAAGCATTGCCTGTGTTGTTTCGTAAATGCTTACCGGAAACTGGTCTGTGTCCCAGCCGTTTACAGGGTCTCCTCGGTTTGCGTCGATTGAGCCAAGCATTCCGTTGTCTACGCAGATTGTAAGCTCGTGCGCAAATTCGTGTCCTGCAAGCTCAGCATGATTCGCTTCGATATTCAGCTTGAAGTCCTTGTCAAGTCCATGAGCGCGAAGAAATCCGATTACAGTTTCTGAGTCGTAGTCATACTGATGCTTTGTTGGCTCCATTGGCTTAGGCTCTATGTAGAAGCAGCCTGTGAATCCTTGTTTTCTTGCGTAGTCGCGTGCCAAAGTAAGCATCATGGCGAGGTGCTCTTTTTCTGCTTTCATGTCTGTGTTCAGAAGGCTCATGTAGCCTTCTCGTCCGCCCCAGAATGTGTAGCCCGCTCCTCCAAGTTTGATTGTGTTGTCAATTGCTGCCTTTATTTGGCTTGCTGCCTGCGCAACTACATCGAAGTCGGGATTTGTTGCGGCTCCGTTCATGTAGCGCGGATTATTGAATACGTTTGCTGTTCCCCACAGAAGCTTTATGCCGGTTTCTTTCTGACGTTCAAGCAGAAGATCTGTTATATGTGAAAGTTTTTTTTCACTGTCGGCAGGGCTTGATCCTTCCGGGCAGATGTCGCGGTCGTGCCAGGCGTAATATTCGCAGCCGAGTTTTGTTATGAATTCAAATGCTGCGTCAACTTTTTCTTCTGGAGTTTTCCAGGTGAATTCACGCGTTCCGCTTCCAAAAGGATCTCCTCCGTCTGCGCAGAAAGAATGCCAGTAGGCTACTGTGAATTTGAGCCAGTCTTTCATTTTTTTGCCCATTACAACTTTTTCAGCATCATAGTATTTGAATGCCAGCGGATTTTTTGATTTTGGACCTTCATACTTGATCTGACCGATTCCTGGAAAGTACTCTTTTGAGCCTTTGAAAAATGACATAAATCCTCCTAAAGCCAGTTTTTATTTTTTAAACCGGCTCTTTATATTGAAGTTTGCACCGCAAACTTTTTTTTACTTGTACAATGGCGAAAGCTGGTTCACCAAAATTTTATATTCTTCAAATGACTTGCTGTATTCTTGGACATTTTTTTCGTCCGGCAAAGTTGTCTTGGATTCGTCTAGCGCAACATGTGTTTCCGCAAGACTTTCCATTGAAACCGGATTTCCCTGCAATTTCTTTAAGCACCACAAAGCTTGCAGTGCAGCACCAAATGCCGCGGCTTCTGGTGAAACTGGAACTTTTACAGGAAGGTTCATAATATCTGCCGCAATCTGTCTCCACACTTTGCTTTTTGCTCCTCCTCCAGTCAGCCGAAGTTCCTTTGGTGTAAAGCCGTGTTTTTTAAATGAATCAAGTCCGGCTCTCATTGAATATACTGCGCTTTCAAGTGCGGCTCTTGCGATATTCACCCGGCTGCAATTTGCTACCGTAAGTCCAGTTATGCTTGCTTTTCCGTGCGGAAGATTCGGAGTTCTCTCTCCATTAAAGAACGGAAGCACAAAAACTCCTTCGCATCCCGGTTTTGACTTTTCAGCTTCAGCGTCGAATTCCTTTACATCAAGATTTAAAAGCATCCTGATTTCTTCGGAAGCAACCGTGCAGTTCATTGTGCAAAGAAGAGGCAAATATCCTCCGGAAGAGGAACAGAATCCTGAAATGCCTTCCGCCGGATCAGAAACAGAAGAATCGCTAAAGCCGTACAAAGTTCCAGAAGTTCCCATGCTCATTGTAAGTGTTCCGCTTTTTACAGCTCCGGTTCCAATTGCGCTCATCATATTATCTCCGCCTCCAGAAGAAACAGGCGCGCCCTCTGGAATTCCAAGCCAAGCAGCAGTTTCTTTTGAAACAAATCCTGAAGGCTCATCGCTTGCAATAATTTTTGGAAGTTTTTCTATAAGAGATTCATCAATTGCGTCGCAGATTTTTTTTGACCATCTTTTTTCTTTTGAATTGAACAAAGCAGTTCCAGAAGCGTCTCCTTGTTCCATCACATAATTTCCAGTAAGAATATAATTCAAATAATCATGAGGAAGCATTATGTAATGAAGTTTTTCAAAAAGCTCTTTTTTATGCAGTTTGAGCCACAAAATTTTTGGAGCGGTAAATCCAGGCAAAATAAAATTCTGAACCTCTTTTACAACTTCATCTTGTCCACCTGCAGTGTTTGTAATAAGCTCGCATTCTTTTGCAGTTGAAGTGTCGTTCCAAAGCTTTATATTGTAAAGCGGATTTCCTTCTGAATCCAAAGGAACAAATCCGTGCTGCTGGCCAGAAACGCCAAGCGCTTGTATTGATTTTTTTCCTTCTGAAGAAAGTTTTGAAAAACAGACTTCAAGACCTTTTTTGTACCATTCAGTTTTTTGCTCTCTTGTTCCGTCTGATTCTGAAATAAGCTCCATTGGGCAAGACGAGCTTTCCATAGTTTTTTTAGTTTCATAATCATAGAGAACAACTTTCATGCTTTGTGTTCCCAAGTCAATTCCAGCGACAGTTTTCATAAAAACCTCCAGAAAAAATTAAAATTCGTTTCGCTTACAAAAATAGTATCAGCCTGAAATGACTATAAAGCAATACAGAAAACTGATTTTATATATCCAAAATTGATTTTTCATGCTAAAATATTTAAAATAAACAGGAAAAATATTGTGGAAATAAAAGAAACTGCCTTTATTTACAAATTGATTGCCGGAGAGAAACTTGCATGGCACGGACGTTATCATTCACATGGAGAAATGGAATTTGAAATTCATTTTTTTTCGGAAGGTGAAGGAACTTTTTTTTCAAACAGAACTTCTTACAGCATAAGGAATAACACATTGTTTCTAGTTTTTCCGCGCGAATTTCATTCAATTTTGCCAAAAGAAGTAAAAAAGCCACTTACTTACTATGCAGTTCTTTTTTCACTGAGCAAGTCTGAAAAAAAGCTATATCAATTATTGATAAATTCTTCAAGCAGAAAAAAAAATCAGCCGGTTGCCAGCAATGAAACTGCTTCTATAAAATTTATACTTGAAGACATAATGAAATTTTCAAAGTCGGATTCTGCGGACTTAAAAAAATCGGCGGAATTGCTTCTTGAAAGCTGCCTGTTCCGCTGGTTCGGAAAACAAAATAAAACGGAAACAAAAATCGCTGAGCAAAAAAAATCAAAAACTGCAAAAAACTACGTTGAACATTCAATAAAATTTATGGAGAAAAAAGTTTACGCAAGATGTTCTGTTTCAGAGGTTGCAAATTTCTGCGGAATTTCGGAAGAGCATTTCATACGAATTTTTAAAGATGAAATGCAGATGACTCCGCATCAATACTTTATGCGGCTAAAAATTCAAACGGCTGCCCTCGCCTTGATAAATTCTTCAAGCACAGTTTCTGAAATTGCGGATGAATTTTCTTTTGAAAATCAGTTTCATTTTTCGAGAGTATTTAAAAAATGCACGGGGCTTGCTCCATCTTCTTATAGAGCTGCGTTTTCATCATAAAGTTAAAAAGACTTCATTAAAAGCTCGTAGGCTTCAACAATCATTTGCGTTTTATTTGTTGCAACTTTTTTTAGCACAGGATTTTTGTCATATTTGTCTGGATGAAAATATTTCAGTTTTTCTTTATAAGCTTTTTTTACATCGTTTTGATTTGCAGAAGCAGTTATATCAAGCAACCTGCATGCGCGTTCAACTTCCGGCGTTATCTTTCTTAAAGATGAATTTTTATTTTTTAAAGGCTCTGTTTGATTTTTTGGTTCTGCCTTACTTTTGTTCTTGCTGATATTTTCTTTATAAGAATTTTCTTCTGATTTTTTTTCAGGAGGAATTTCTTTTTCTGAATATTTTATTTTCTTTTTAAATTTTACTTGCCCGGATTTTAAAGTTTCATTTAAAAGATCCCCGAGCTTGTCATACATTGTCTCCATCTTTTTTTTCCTCGTCTTCGCCCCACTCTGAAAGTTTTCGCTGCAATGTTTTTCTTCCGATTCCAAGAATATCCGCAGTTTTGCTTTTGTTGTTTTTGTTTGATGCTAAATTTTGTTGAATGATTATTTTTTCAGCTTCATCTAAAGTTATTCCAAATGGAATTTCAATGCTGTTTTCCTGTGAGCTTTTCGCAACTGCCGGCGGAAGATCTTCAATGTTTATTTCATCTCCTGAACTCATTACAACTGCGCTTTCAACACAATTGCGAAGTTCTCTTATATTTCCCGGCCAATCATATTTCATAATTGCGGCTTTCGCCTTTCCTGAAAATCCTTTTACTTTTTTTCCATTTTCTTTGTTGAACTCTTCCAAGAATGCTGAAATCAAAAGCGGTAAGTCACTTTTTCGTTCCCGGAGAGGCGGAACATGAATGTGAATTACATTTAGGCGGTAATATAAATCTTCTCGGAATCTTCCAGCTTTTATTTCTTCCTCAAGATTTTTATTTGTTGCTGCGATTACACGGACATCGACTTCTATAGTCTGCTCTCCGCCGACACGTTCAAATTTTTTTTCAGCAAGAACTCTAAGAATTTTTATCTGAACATTCTGATTTATTTCCCCGATTTCATCAAGAAAAATTGTGCTTCCGTGGGCAAGTTCAAATCTGCCTTTTTGCAAATGGTCAGCTCCAGTAAAAGCTCCTTTTTCATGTCCGAAAAGCTCACTTTCCAAAAGAGTTTCACTTAGAGCCGCGCAATGAACATTTATCATAGTCTTATCGTGCCTTCCAGATAAAGCGTGAATAGCCCGGGCAACAACTTCTTTTCCAACTCCGCTTTCACCAGTGATAAGAACGCTCGCTTTAGATGCAGCCGCCTTTTTTATTGTCTCCTGGATTTTTTGCATTACGGCGGAAGAACCTATCATTTCTTTTAATGCAGAATTTTCAGCAACTTCTTTTTTTAACTCTTGATGCTCAATTTTGATTTGCCTGCTTTCCAGCGCGCGTTTTACAATCATTCCAAGTTGATCAAGGTTCAACGGTTTTGTAAGAAAATCGTAAGCGCCATGTCTCATTGCATCTACTGCGGAATCAATACTTCCGTGGCCAGTAAGAATAATGACTGGAATTCCTGGAGTTTCTGTTGCAACATGATTTAAAACTTCTTCACCGGAAATTCCTGGCATTCTTAAATCTGTAATTACTAAATCTATGTCGCCTTTTGAAATCAGATCAAGTCCTTCTTTTCCAGAAGCTGCTGTTTTTACATTGTAATCTTCAAGCTCAAAATTAGCCGCAAGTCCTTCCCGGATATTTTTTTCATCATCTATAATTAAAATTGTAAATTTCAATTTTTCCTCCTAAAAAAAAAGAATCAATTAAAATCAATAAATATTTTATATTAAAGCAAGCGTTAGGTTATAAATTATTCTTCAAGAAGCATAGTTTCTTTTTGTGGCACAGGAATTTGCACAGTAAAAACAGTGCCTTCATTCAGTTCTGAATTTACAGTTATTTCTCCTCTAAACTCTTTTACAATTTTATAAACAGTTGTAAGTCCAAGTCCAGTTCCGTCTGCTTTTGTTGTGTAGTAAGGCTCAAAAATTCTTGAGCAAGTCGCTTCGTCCATTCCGCATCCGTTATCTGCAATTGTGAGTATATAATGATCATTTTTTATAAAAGAATTTACAGCGAGCTTTCCGTTGTTTTTTTTGCTAGAAAGAATTGCAGCTTTTGCATTTTGCACAATGTTTATAAAAATTTCTCTGAAAAGTTTTTCATCAATTAAGAGCCTGTTTCCTTCTCCTTGCAAATTTACAGAAACTTCTATTCCGCAGTTTTCAAATTCTGGCATGAAAAAATTTATTGATTTTTCTATTATTGAGTCAGGATCAGAAAGAGTCATGTTTACTTTTAAAGGGCGCACTGCAAACAAAAAATCCATTACGATTTTATTCAAGTTTTCGATTTCTTCATTCACGACGGAAAGATATTTTTCCATGAATTTTTCATCAGGAAGCTGACCGTCGCCTTCCCTGCATTTTTTTATTGATTTTTGCAAAAGCTGAATATGAATGCTTATTGCGCCAAGCGGATTTTTTATTTCATGTGCAACTGATGCGGCAAGATTTGTCAGGCTTTTTAAACTTTCCATTCTGTGCATTAAAATTTCCTGCTGACGTTTTGCAGTTATGTCTTCAATAAAAATAATTGTTCCTGCGATTTTTCCATCACGCACAAGAGGCAAAATTGAAACAACGATGAACCTTGCTTTATCATCCGCGGAAACTATAGAAAATTCTTCACTTGTATTTGTGTTTTGTTCCTGCGCGCAAAAGGAAATAAAATTTGAAACTTCCTCATCCGCTATAAGATTCCAAACAGGTTCTGATTTTATTTGATGAAGATGAAAAAAATGAAGATAACGTTTTGCAGATTTGTTTATTTTTGTTATGTACCAATTTTTATCAACGATTACAAGTCCTGAAGGAATGCTTTGAATTATTGAATCATATATTTCATTTTCTTCACGGACTGTATTCAAAAGACGTTCAAGCTGTTCATCAGAAAGCTTTGTGATTTTTTCAGATGCCTTTTCAACGAAATCTGTCATTTAAATTTTCCTCAAAAAAATCAAGCTAATTTTTTTAGAATGCCGTCATTCATGTAATTTATATGCATTAAATTTCTTGCAAGCTCTTCAAGGCAGGCTGATGGATTCTGATTAAAAATTTCAACATTATTTAATGAAGTTCTAAGCAGTTTTAAAATCATAAAAGAAACTTCTGAACCTGCAGCAGAGGATTTTAATTTTTCTTGAGATTCAATAATTCCGCAGATAAAAATTTTAAAAAGAATTCTTGGTTCAAATGAAGCGCAAGTTGAAATTATTTTTGGAATATCAGGAACGTGTCCTTGAGCTACGTTATTGAAAAAGTCAGCTGCGCAAGATTTTACAAGCTCAGGGTTTACTGTTAAAAATGACTGCAAGAATTCCGTTATGCTACAAAATTCTTTTTCATTATTGAAAACAGGCTCATAGTGAAAAATTCTATTTATGACATTTTTCTGCTGTTCTGGCGAGCGTTCAAAAAAATTGTAAGTGCGGACTCTTGAAAGAATTGTCGGAAGCATTGCGCCTCGTTTTGTAGTTGTAAGTATAAATACTACATCTTCTGGAGGCTCTTCAAGAATTTTAAGCAAAGCATTCCTTGCGCTGTCTGCCATTAAATCTGCATTTTCAATAACCAGAACTTTTCTTCCATTGCTCGAGCTTAAGTGCGCCCAGGAAGAAAAATTCCTTATCTGCAAAACAGGAAGTGAACTGTATAAAAAACTGTTTTCAAGTTTTATGCAATCTTTTTCAATTGAGTCTAAAATTTTTTTTAACTCTTCGTCATCTGGAAGAATTCTTCCTGGCTGAATTTTTTCAAGTCCCTCTTCTATATTTTGTAAAAGTGGAGAAAATTTTTGAAGCTTGTCATCTCCGTCCCAAAGCACAGAATTGAACTTTGAAATAAGTTTTCTTACTGCGCGTAAATAAAGATACCTTGAAGCCTCAAGATGTTTTGTGTTTTGAATATTTTGACTTATTAAAGTTTTTTTCGCTGCAGCAATTTCCAACGTTCGGTTTCCAGCACCGCAAATAAGAAGATTTTGACTTACCATAGCTTTGTGTTGCCGGCAGTTTGAACAAGTGCAATTCCATTCGCCAGAATTTGCGCATGAAAGAACTCTTGCAGTTTCCAAAGCACAGGAAAGTTTTCCAGAAGATGAAGGTCCTGAAAACAGGATTGAATTTGGAAAGCGTTTTTTTTCAATGTCTTCTTGCAATAATTTTGTCGCGCTTTGGTTCAAAATATTTTCAAACATTTTTAATTTCCTTGGATTTGTTCAAGTGGAATGGCAAGCGGAACTGATGAATTTTTTTCAACTGCTTTTGTAAGGCTTTCAAGCGGAATTGAAATAACTGGACTTAGCACTTTTGAAAAAAAACTTTCATTGAGAATTGAATCAACCTTAAACCAAGGCTGAGCTTTCATTAAAATTAAAACAACTCCAACAATTGCAAGTCCTTCCAAAAATCCAAAAACAAAGCCTAAAAATCTATCCAGATCTTTGAAAATTTCACCGCCAAAAATATTTTTTATTGCAGTCTGAAGAATTTTCATAACTATAAATGCAATTATAAAAATCAGCAAAAAAGAAAGCACAACAGAAACTAAATGAATTTTCAAATGCTTTTCAATTGGAGAAACCAGCCGTCCGTAAAAAAGAATTGCAACCCAAATACTTACAACTGGAGCTGCTTTTCCGAACACTTCATTTAAAAATCCGTTTATTGCTCCAATAATTGCAAACGTCAAAACAACAAGCAAAAAAACAATATCGATTGCGGGGAACATCATATTTTTATCTGCTCCAAAATCAGATTTGCTATAATTTCAGAAGGCTTTTTTTCTTTGCAAATGGACTTGCAGCTTTCAGCAAATTTATTTCTAGTTTCTGAATTTTTCATTTCAGATAATGCATCAAGAAGATTTTCTTTTGTAGCATCTTTTCCTGTTAAAGCAATGGCAGCACCTCTGTTTGCAAAATATTCTGCATTGTCAACTTGATCGCCTCTTGTTCCTGCACCGCACAAAGGAATTAAAATCATCGGCTTTGAACAAACGGCGCATTCCCATAAAGAATTTGCTCCAGCTCTGGAAATTATTATATCCGCGGATTGAATTACAGAAACCATTTCATTAAAAATAAATTCGTAAGGCTTGTAGTTGTCATCGCCAAAAGCCATAATGTCATGATTTTCCTGTGCAAATTTTTTTCCAGTTTGATGAACGACTATGAAATCTTTTTTAAGTTCATCAAGGCATTCAATCACAAGATTATTTATCTGGTTTGCGCCAAGGCTTCCGCCTAAAATTAAAAGAATATTTTTTTTGCAACCATTATCTATGCCAAGAAATTTTTTTCCAGCTTCTGAACTGTCATTGTAAAATGCCGGACGAACTGGATTTCCTGTAACGATGCATTTTTTCTTTTGAAAATCATTGAAATATTTTTTTGTTTCCTCATATGAAATTAAAATTTTAGAAGCTTTTTTGCTGTTGATTCGTGTTGCAAGTCCCGGAGTAAAATCGCACTCGTGAGTAAAATACGGAATCTTTAAAAGAGCAGCGGCGGCGCACAGAGGTACACTTACAAATCCGCCTTTTGAAAAAAGAAAATCCGGCTTTATTTTTTTTAGAATAAAAAATGATTTTATAAATCCTGCGAATATTTTAAAAAAGTCTGTGAAATTTTTCAGCGAAAAATAACGCCTAAGCTTTCCACATGGGATTCCATGAAAACAAGAAATGCTTCCACCTAATGACAAAAGATTTTTTTCAATTATTGCAGAATCCATTCCCTTGGAATTTCCAATCCAGTGAATTTCTATTTCAGTTGATTCATTGGAAAACTTTTTCAGTTCATCAGCAATGGCAATTCCCGGGTATATGTGTCCGCCTGTTCCGCCGCCTGCAAAAGCGATTACAATTTTTTTCTTAGACATTTTTTTATTTTTTTTTCATCAGCTTCATAAGCTCTTCATTTTTGAAAAGCGACGCATATCCACGCGCGCTCATCCCCATGCTGTCCTTTATGTCTGGATCTGCGCCGGAATCCAAAAGCAGTTTTACAATTTTTGAATTTCCGTTTCCAACTGCAAGCACAAGAATAGACTGCCCGTCTGAACTCATTGTGCTCAAGTCCGCGCCATGATCTATAAGAAGTTTTGCAATTTCGTAGTTTTTCCGCCAGACAGCATCCATCACAGGAGAATATCCTCTGTCTTCGGAAACTTCATTTATGTCCGCGCCTTTTTCAAGTAGAAGCTCAAGCATTTCCTTGTTGTCATTTCTTGTTGCGACACACAAAAGCGGAACTCCTTGCAATGTTTTTGAATTCACGTCTATTCCAGAATTCAAAATTGATTTGCAAATTTCAGTTTTTTCTTTTTCAAGATAAAATTCAAAACTGTCCGCGTTGCATGTAATTCCTTGCTCCAAAAGTGAATTTCTATTTGCGCGTTTTAAACTGTCTGATTTTATTTCATCGATATTTTTTTCAAGCCATTTAAAAAGCTCGTTTTCAGAATAGAAATTTTTTAAAGATGATTTTTCATTTTCAAAAGGAAATAACTCGCTGTATTTTTTTTCTTCATCTAAAGCAAGAACTTGTATTTTTTTTCCATAGCAAAAGCCAAATGCCCAAGACAAAAGCAGCGCAGAATTTTCAGAATTAGAAAAAAACAAAAAACCGTCAAAAATTGAAATTTTCTCAAAAATGTCTTTTAAATTTTTTTCATATTGATTTAAAACAATTTTTTCAGAATCGCATTTATTTGAAGTAAAAAAAATTTCAGCTCGGTTTGCATTTTCTTCCTGAGCCGTCTGAGCAACAATCAACCATTTCATTCTTAAATTATAGCTTAGCTTTGTTCAAAAGTCTATTGCCTTAAAATTTCATTTTGAAAAAAAAATAATTTTCTCTCTTGACAAAAAAGCACATCAGATATACGTTTCTACTAACAGAAACAAAATAGACAGGAGCTTTTTATGAATGAAAACGAAAATCTTGGTGAAAAACGTGTTCTTGAAACTTCAGAGAAAAAAGGACTTCAAATCCGCGACTTGATTCTAGTTGCAGTTTTGCTTGCGGCCGGAGCGGTTCTAAAATTTTTTGTAGGCTCGCTCATTAACATCGGCGGAATGAAACCAAACTTTATTATCGCAATGTACTGCATGGCGATTGCATTGATTAACGCAAATGTAGCAGCGGCGGCGGTAATCGGAATTCTTGCAGGCGCAATCTGCCAGTTCTTTCCGGGAACTCCGTACTTGAACTTTGCAAGCGAATTTGCGGGCGCAATCGTGATGTCGCTTCTGATAAAAATTCCGCTTCCTAAGCTTGGAAAAATCGATTTCAAACCAGCAGTCGCAACTTTGTTCAGCACATTCGTGAGCGGCGGACTTTACACAGTTCTGCTGATTTTTGCTCTCCGCGCAGACAAGGCGACACTTGCGGCTTACATTCCGATTGTTCTTTGCACGGCCTGCATTAACGCGGTTCTTGTCCAGCTGCTTTATATTCCGCTGAAAATGACTTTGAAATAACAATCGGTGGCAAAATGATAAGCATAGAAAATTTAAGCTTTGCGTATAGCGGAAGTTCAGTTCCTGTGTTGAAAAATATTTCAATGGAAATTCAAGACGGCGATTTTGTCGGAATAATCGGAGCGTCTGGAGCCGGAAAAACAACACTCAGCTGCGCGATAAACGGAATCATTCCGCACCACTACAAAGGCGAATATTACGGAAAAGTCTGCGTAAACGGAAAAGATGTTTTTGAAAACGATCCGTGCAGCATTGCGCTTGAAGTCGGAAGCGTTTTTCAGGACATCGACAGCCAGATGACTTGCTCCATTGTTGAAGATGAAATTCTTTTCGGACTTGAAAATTTTGGAATCCCAAAAGACGAAATCGAAAGCCGGCTTGAGTGGGCGTTGAAAGAAACCGGAATTGAAAATCTCCGCAGCCGGGAAATTTCCGGACTGAGCGGCGGACAAAAACAGAAAACCGCAGTTGCCGCAATTCTCGCGCTGAAGCCTAAAATTCTTGTGCTTGACGAGCCGACCGGCGAACTTGACCCGGCATCCAGCAGAAACATTTTTAGAATTCTAAAAGACCTGAATGAATCTTACGGAATGACAATTATTGTAATAGAACAAAAAATCATGCTGCTTTGTGAATTTGCCAAAAAACTTGCCGTGATTGACAAAGGCTCTTTAAAGTCTTTTGGAAATATCCGCGATGTTCTAAAAAATTCCAGCGAGCTTGCTTTGCTTGGCGTAAATTATCCGCGCGCAGTTGATTTTTACAAAAGCCTTCTTTCACGCAAAATGATAACGCCGGAAAAAGAAATTTGCATTGACACAAAAGAAGCCGTTTCGCTTGCAGGAGGACTTTTATGATTGAATGCGATTCAGTCCGATTCGGCTACGGAAAAACAAAAGATGCCGAGCTTATTCACGGAATTTCACTTTCAATAAAAGATGGAGAATTTGTTGCGCTCACAGGAGAGAACGGAGCCGGAAAGTCAACATTCAGCAAACTTCTTGCAGGAATTTTAAAGCCTTCCGACGGAAAAATCAGCGTAAACGGAATCGACACAAAAAAAGCGAAAAACAGCGTGCTTGCAAAAAACACAGGCTTTCTTTTTCAGAATCCTGACCGCCAGCTTTGCACTTACACAGTCCGGGACGAAATTGCATTCGGGCAGAAAGCTTTGAAAACAGGAACTGAAGAGGAAATTTCTAAGCGCACAGAAAAAATTATCGGGCGATTTGGATTCAATCCGGATGAAGCACCATTTTCACTTAGCCGAGGACAAAGGCAGCGGCTTGCATTGGCTTCAATTATTGCAGTCGAACCGAAAGTCATGATTCTTGACGAGCCGACAACCGGGCTTGACTACAAGGAATGCATGGAAATCATGAGCGCAGTAAAAGAGCTGAACCAAAACGGAACAACAGTAATTATGGTTTGCCACGACATGGAGCTTGTTCTTGACTTCGCACAGCGGATGATTGTTCTTGCAAACGGAAAAATCGAGGCGGACGGAAAAACTCTTGAAATAATGCGCAGCAAAGAAATCTTGCAAAAAGCTAGCCTTCTTCCTCCGCAGATTATTCAGATTGCGCTTGAGCTTGAAGAAAAATTTCCGGGCAGATTCAATTTTGAAAACGTCCGCACAGCAGATGAGCTTGCCGCAAAAATTCAGGAGGCAATAAAATGAAAGGACTTGTCGATTACGTTCCGGGAACTTCTGTTTTCCACAAAATGAATCCAGTTTCAAAGCTGATTTTTTCAATGGCGGTTTGCGCATCATGCTTTATTTCCTCGTCCGCTGAAATTCTGGTTCTGCTTCTTGCCGTTGACATTGCGACGGGAATTCTCTGCGGAATTTCAGCAAGGACATTCAGGCTTTTGAAAGGGCTTGTTAAAATTTCAGTTTTCCTTTTTATTCTTCAGATTTTGATAATAAGAAGCGGCAATGTTGTTTACCAGATTTCATTTTTGAAAATAACAGATGCCGGGCTTGCAACCTCGCTGAATCTTGTGCTTAAACTTTGCGGCGCAACTCTTCCGCTTGCCCTGATGCTTTCTGTTACGAAACTTGCCGACCTTTCAAACGCGCTTGTTGAAAAACTTCACGTTCCGTACAAATACGCATTTACATTGACAACCGCAATCCGTTTTATTCCGGTTTTTGCGCAGGAAATGGAAGGAATTCAGGAAGCTCAGACTTCACGCGGAATCCAGCTGGACACAAAAAATCCGCTGAAAAAACTTGCGCTGATTTTGCCTTTGTGCGCTCCCCTTTTGGTTTCTTCTGTGAGAAAAACAAGCGGAACGGCAATTGCGGCTGACTTGCGCGGCTTCAAACTGCGGACATCCGGCTGCTGCCTAAAAAAATATCCATATAAAGCGCGGGACTTTGTGTGCTTTGCCGTGTCATTTTTACTGATTGCGGTGAGTATCTTGGGAAACTTTATAAAATGAATTTTTTTTTAGAAATTTTGTAGTTTCTGCTTGACCAACAAAAGTAATTCAGATATATTCTATTTCGTTGATTGCATGGTGCCTGTAGTTCAGGGGTAGAGCGCCAGATTGTGGATCTGGTTGTCGTGGGTTCAAATCCCACCAGGCACCCGGATTCCAACGTGGAGCCGTGCAGCAGGACGCGTTCGTAGCTCAACTGGATAGAGCAGTGGACTTCGAATCCGAAGGTTGCACGTTCGAGCCGTGTCGGACGCATAAAATCGGGCGATTAGCTCAGCTGGTAGAGCAACAGACTCTTAATCTGTGGGTCGGGAGTTCGATCCTCCCATCGCTCAAAGGATTTTGAAACACTCTGTGTAGGTCAAAAAATTCACGCGAGAGTGGTGAAATTGGCAGACACGCTAGACTTAGGATCTAGTGCCCTAGGCGTGAGGGTTCAAGTCCCTCCTTTCGCATATTTTTAATCTTCTTTTTAGTTGAAAAGAAATTAATACAAAACGCAGAGGTTTTGCGGAAATGGCTCAATGGTAGAGCGCGACCTTGCCAAGGTCGATGTTGCGGGTTCGATTCCCGTTTTCCGCTCTTACATTATTAAAAGCAGTGCTGGATTCAGTTGCTGCGACGCAATTTGCGGAAATGGCTCAATGGTAGAGCGCGACCTTGCCAAGGTCGATGTTGCGGGTTCGATTCCCGTTTTCCGCTCGACGACGAAGCGATTTGGATTTTTTCTGAATCGCTTTTTTATTTAGGGCTTATAAATCCCTAAAAACGGCTGTGTCAAGGATTAAAATGAAGCGTGCCTTGACCCGGTGTATTTTATAATCGAGAGGTTCCCACGTGAAGGTAACAAAGGAAATTTCCAAACTTGAAAATTCAGCAGTAAAACTCACTGCCACAATTGCAAAAGAAGATGTTGTTTCTGGATACAACAAAAACATTTCTAAATACGCAAAAAATGTTCAGCTTCCAGGATTCCGCAAAGGTCATGTTCCTGTAAAAGTTCTTGAACAAAAGTATGGAGATTCCCTAAAGCAGGAAGTTCTCGCAGATCTTATCGATGAATCTTTGAACCAGATTTTCGCAGAGGAAGAATCAAAAGACATCCGTCCTCTTCCCTACACTCAGCCACGTCTTGACGGCGACAAGCTTCCAGAATTCAGCACAGACAAAGATTTGACTTTTTCTGTTGTTTATGACGTTTTCCCTTCTGTTGAAGTAAAAGATTTTTCAAAAATTGAAGTAAAAGAGCCTCAGGTTGAAATTGGCGAAAAAGAACTCAATGAAGAATTGAAAGCTATTCAGGAAAGAAACGCTGTTGTAATCGATAAAAAAGAAGGCGAGCCTGTTGAAAAAGACAATATTGTTACAATCGACTACAAAGAGCTTGATGACTCTGGAGCTGCAATTCAAGGAAGCGAGCGCGAAGGCTTTGTTTTCACTGTTGGAACAGGTGAGAATATCTACAAGATTGATGACGAAATCATTGGCATGAAAAAGGATGAGACAAAGGAAATCTCTAAGACTTATGATGCTAAAGATGAAAACAAAGATCTTGCCGGAAAAACAAAGAAAATCAGCGTAACTGTAAAAGCTATAAAACTCCGCAATCTTCCAGCTCTTGATGACGAGCTTGCGCAGGATGTAAGCGAAAAATACAAAACACTTGATGATCTTAAAAAAGATATTTCTAAAGGTCTTGAAAGCGCAAAAAATAGAAAAATTTCAGAACTTAAATCGCAGAGTCTTCTTGAGCAGCTTGTAGAAAAAAATCCGATTGTGCTTCCAAAGTCAATGGTTCAGGCAGAAATGGAAAGCCGCTGGAGAATGATGGCGCAGCAGTTCCAGACAACACCAGAGCAGCTTGAAAAAATGATTTCAGCTTCTGGACAGTCAAAAGAAAATATGCTCACACAGTGGACTGGAGATGCTGAAAAAATGCTCAAAAGCCGCCTGATTGTTGATGCTCTTATCCGTGAGAAAAATATTGCGGTTACTCCAGAAGAAGTTGAAGCAGAATTCGCAAAAATTGCAGATGAATCAGGCTCAACTCTTGATGAAGTAAAAGAGCACTACAAAGATGCACGTGCAAAAGAATATATTATTGATGAAATAAAAGAAAACAAGCTTTACGATGAGCTTTACAAACAGGTGAAAGTTTCAAAAGGCGACAAAGTTGACTTTGCGGATCTTTTTAAAAACAATCGCTAGTTTATAAAATTTCTGACGATAAGAAAAAAACGGAGTGTTGCCCATTCCGTTTTTTTTGTTTACACTATTCATCAGAGGAAAATTTAATGAATGAATTTATGAATACTCTTGTTCCGACTGTCATTGAAAGAAGCGGAAACGGAGAGCGTGCCTATGACTTGTATTCAAGGCTTTTAAAGGACAGAATAATTTTTGTGGATGGAGAAATCCGCGATGAAACAGCAGATTTGATTGTGGCGCAAATTCTCTATCTAGAAAGCGAAAATCCAGAAAAAGACATAAGCATGTATATAAACAGCCCTGGCGGTTCAGTTACAGCAGGACTTGCAATTTACGATACTATGCAATATGTAAGATGCGATATTCAGACTATTTGCATGGGACAGGCAGCAAGCATGGGTGCAATTATTCTTGCCGGCGGAACAATCGGAAAAAGATACGCTCTTCCTTCTAGCCGTGTGATGATTCATCAGCCTTGGGGCGGAACTCAAGGCCAGGAAAGCGACATTGCGATTCAGGCAAAGGAAATCGGACGCTTAAAAAAACTTAGCATAAAATATCTTTCCATGCAGACAGGAAAAAAAGAAGAAGAAATCGCAGTTGATATGGAGCGTGATTTTTATATGCCAGCAGAAGATGCAAAAAATTATGGAATAATTGACCATATAATGAACAGCGCGAAAAAAGGAGTTCAATAATGGCCAGATTAGGCAGAAACAATCAGCCGGTATGCGCATTTTGCGGTCGTCCTGCTGATGAACATAGAAGAGTTGTAAGTTCCCCAGATGACATGATTTATATCTGCGAGCATTGTGTTGCAACTTGCCAGACGATTTTAAACAATGAAGCCCACACAATCGCTCCAATCGACATGAGCGCAATTCCTTCTCCAAAAGAATTCAAATCGTATCTTGACCAGTACGTTATCGGTCAGGATTATGCGAAAAAAGTTCTTTCCGTGGCAGTATACAATCATTACAAGCAGCTTTCGATTTCAAGAGAACAGCAGCTTACAATGGATGTGAAAATTGAAAAATCGAACATTCTTCTTTTAGGGCCAACTGGCTCGGGAAAAACACTTCTTGCAAAAACACTTGCGCAGAAACTGAATGTTCCATTTGCAATTGCGGATGCCACTACCCTTACTGAAGCCGGATACGTTGGCGAAGACGTTGAAAATGTTCTTTTAAAGCTCATCAATGCGGCGGATGGAGATATTGCAGCAGCAGAACGAGGAATCATTTTTATTGACGAAATAGACAAAATCGGAAGGAAAAGTGAAAACACTTCAATTACACGCGATGTTTCTGGTGAAGGCGTTCAGCAGGCGCTTTTAAAGATTCTTGAAGGAACACATGCTTCAGTTCCTCCTCAGGGCGGCAGAAAACACCCGAATCAGGAAATGATTGATATTGATACCACAAATATTCTGTTTATTTGCGGCGGAGCTTTTGTTGGACTTGACAAAATAATTGAGCAGCGTCTTTCAACTGCTTCAATAGGATTCGGAGCGGAAGGCACTCACAGAACAAATGAAGAGCGAATGGAGCTTTTGAATCAAGTTACAAGCGATGACTTGGTAAAATTCGGTCTTATACCAGAACTTATCGGACGACTTCCAATGACCTGTGCTTTAAAGGAACTCAACAAGGAAGACTTAAAGAGAATTCTTGTAGAGCCAAAAAATGCAATAACAAAACAGTTTCAGGCTATTTTTGCGATAGACGATGTGGAGCTTTCTTTTGACGATGATGCGATTGACCAGATTGCAGAAATGGCAATAAGAAGCAAAACTGGAGCACGCGGACTAAGGGCAATTGTAGAGCACATTTTGCTTGACCTTATGTACGAAGTTCCGAGTGTAAAAGGCAAAAAGAAACTTGTAATCACAAAAGATATTGTAAATCAAAAAGAACTTCCAACTGCGGAATCCCTTTTGATTGAACAAAAAACAGCTTAAAAAAATGAAAGGAGCTTTCAAATGCAACAGCTAACGGAAGCTCCTTTTTTATTTTAAAATACTTTTTATTATCTCCAAAGTTTCAAGCACACATTTTTCCCAAGAAAATCTTTTTGACCAGACAAGAGCACTTTCTGATATTTTTTTCCTAAAAACTTCGTCTGTTGTTATTTTTTCTATGCATGAAGCAAATTCTTCTATGTTATTGCTATCGAAGAAAAGCGCATTGTTCCCAGCAACTTCCGGAAGAGCTCCGGCTTTTGCACAGGCAACAGGAATTCCAGTCGCCATAGCTTCAAGAATAGGAAGCCCCGCCCCTTCATTCACAGAAGGAAAAACACAGGCCTCAGAATTTCTATATAACTCAGGAAAACTTTCATGCGGAAAATATCCGGTTATAAAAATGTCGCTCGCCGCAGAAGATTCAAATGCCGCCTTGTGAACTTCATCGCTGTAAGGTCCGTCGCTTCCGGCAATTACAAGTCTATGCGGCAAATTTGTTTTTTCCTTAAACAGCGAAAATGCTTTTATGAGCTCAATGTGCTTTTTTTCAGGACTTTGCATACGGCTTGCATAAATTATATAAGGCTTTTTTATTGCGAACGGCTTTATATCAGCAATTTCATTTTCAATTCCAAGAGAGTCAATCGGAAAAAAAATGCTGTGGTCGATTCCGTTGTGGACAATTTCTATTCGCCTGCATTTCAGTCCTAAACGCTCAAGATTTTTCTTTACGAACATGCTCGGAACAATTATGCAGTCAACATTTGAAAGTCCGGTTTTTATGTGCTTTTGCGCAAGCCAGTTTTCGTTTTTAAAAATATTTCCAGGAATGTCATTTATTATTGCAATGCCGGGAACTTTAAATTTTGAAGGAATAAGTCTAGCTCCAGCCGGAAAAACAACCGCATTGTATCCAGTTTTTTTTATAAATCGATTTGCAGACAAATAATGCCAAAGACGAATTGCTCCAGGAGTCGGTTTTATTCCAATGCTAGAAAAAGGAACATCGCGCTTTGCGTTATAAGTGTATCTGTCGATTTCTTCCCCGAACAGTTCAAAGTTGAATTCATTTTCAGCAGGAAGATTATTTATAAAAGACATAAGGTATGAGCCGAGCCCGGATTTACCGTGGTCGCAACCAAACGTATCAATTCCAATTTTCATATTTGCATAGTATATCACAAAACTTTAAAAATATGCTATATTTTGTTTATGAACAAATTTTTAGAACTAAAAGTTGACGAGTCAATTGTCGCAAAGCTTGAAGAAATCGGCATAAAAGAACCTACCGAGGTGCAGAAAAAAATAATTCCGCTTATTTCAGAAGGAAAAAATATAATGTTCCAAAGCGAAACTGGAACTGGAAAAACGTTCGCATATTTGCTGCCGCTGCTTAGCCGATTGAATTCCACAGAAAAAAGAATGGCGCGTCTTATGATTGCTTCCCCGACTTACGAACTTGCTTCCCAAATAAAAGTTCAAGTGCAGAAAATCAGCGGAATAAAATGCGCCTTGCTTATTGGCGGAGCACCAATTTCACGTCAAATCGAACTTTTAAAGGAAAAGCCAGAAATTGTAATTGGAGGGCCTGCACGGCTTCTTGAGCTGATTCATTTAAAAAAACTCAAGGCTGACGGAATTGAAACTCTTGTTCTTGATGAGGCTGACCGTCTTTTAAGTCCTGAACTTAGGGACAGCACAAAAGATCTTATGGAGCGTCTCCCAAAATCAGTTCAGCTTATAGGAAATTCCGCCACTGTAAGCAAATACACACGAGAAATTCTTCAGAAAGCAAGAAACGGAATTTTAAATGATGAAAAGGAAAACGCGATTCTTTTTGTTGCGCTTCCCATGGAAAATGTTCTTAGAAAGCAAATTTCGCATTGGGCAATTTTTGCAGAAAGAAGAGACAAAATCGACACGCTGAGAAGTTTTATAAATGCGGAAAAACCAAAAAAGCTTCTTGTTTTCACTTCAAAATCTGATCAAATTGAAAACATTGCTTCAAAACTAAGGTTTAAAAAAATCGACTGCGAAACTTTGTGCGGAAAAACGAACAAGGTTGACAGAAAATCGGCAATCGACAGATTCAGAAGCGGAAAAGCCAAAATTCTCATTACAACAGATCTTGCTTCTAGAGGACTTGACATAGAAGGCATAACTCACGTTGTTCAGATGGATTTGCCTGAAAAAGAAGATTTTTTTATTCACCGTGCAGGAAGAACTGCAAGAGCCGGAGCAACTGGAATAAACTGTGTAATCGGAGATGCCTGGGAAATGGAAAACTATGCCCGACTCGAGAAAAAACTGAAGATAAAAGTTTTTCCAAAAATGCTTTATAAAGGCAATGTTGTTGATCCAAATTCCTTTAATACTTGAGGCTCAAAGGCCATTTTGCTATAATAGAAAAACATTTTAAATTAAGGAACTTCCTGTGTTTTTAAAAAGTCTTGAAATATTCGGTTTTAAGTCATTTGCCGATCGAACTCATATAAATTTTGCTGACGGAATTACTGCCCTGCTTGGTCCTAATGGCTGCGGAAAAAGCAATGTTGTTGATGCAATAAAATGGGTTCTTGCAGAAAACCGCTCAAAAAATCTTCGCGCCGAATCAATGGAAGACGTAATTTTCAACGGAACAGAAACTCGTCCGGCACTTTCTATGGCGGAAGTTACACTGACAATTGCAAACGAAAACGGACTTCTTCCTCTTGAAGATTCTGAAATCGCAATAAAACGCAGGCTTTACCGCAACGGTGAAAACGAATATTTTATAAATTCAAATCAAGTTGGTGCTTCTTCAATCCGCAAGCTTTTTATGGACACTGGAGTTGGAAAAGCAGCCTATTCTGTCATGGAGCAGGGAAAAATCGACCAGATTCTTTCAAGCAAGCCGGAAGACAGACGTTATCTTTTTGAGGAAGCCGCAGGAATCAGCCGTTCAAAGGCAGAAGTTGCAGATGCAGAACGTGAGCTCGAAAAAACAAGGGCGAATTTGGCTCAAATTGATATTGGACTTGCGGAAACAAAACGCAGCTACGAAACTTTAAAAGTTCAGGCTGAAAAAACTGCAAAATACAGAAAACTTCAAGATGAAAAATTTGAATGCGAGCTTGACATTCAGCTTTTAAAGCTCAAGGATTTTACGCAGAACAAGGCGCGCCATGAGCAGAACAGAAAAGAAGCTGAAGAAAAAAGAAATTCCGCGGCAAATGAAATTGAAGAAATTTTAAATACGCTTCAAGTCAACACGGACAAAGTAAAAGAACTTCAGGAACAAGTAAACACAAAACAGCAGCTTGTCATAAAAATCAGCGCAGAGCAAACCGGAAAAAAAGCTATGGCTCGGCAGCTTCACGAACATCAAAGCCAGATGAAAGAAAAAATCGGGCAAATTGAAAACCGCATAAAAAACATTGAAGAGCGCATTGATGAATATAATGAAGAAATTGACAGCCAAAATGCGGAGCTTCACGAAAAACACAAGCAGCTTTCAGATATAAATAAAAATGTTGAAAATTTTTCTGAAAATATCAGGCAGTCTTCAAGTCAGATTGAAGAAAATTTAAGACTCATAAACACAAACTCCGGAAAAATCAACAACCTTGACTCAGAGCGCGTGGAGCTTCAAAAACAGCTTACATCGATAACTGAAGATATTGTTACAGAACTTGACGCAAAATTAAAAGACGCAGGATATTCGAGCACTTCAAATAAAAAAGCAAAAGAAGCTCTTGATACAGCTCTTGAAAAAATAAAAATTTATGCGAACGGACGGGCAAATATTTTCAAGGACTTTTCATCTCTTCCTTCACATTCTGAAAAAGATTCTGCGCAAATGGGAATTGATGCGGTTGCGGCATTTACAGAAATTTTGCGGATGCTGGAAGAACTTTCGCAGTCGATTTCTGAATATACAAAAACAACACCGCAGTTTATTGACGATTTTCTTTCGCCGGAAGGAATTATCACAAAAAAACGCGAAATCGACTCTTCAATTCAACAGAATCTTGCTACAATCGATTCAATAAAAAATGAAAGTGCGGAACTCACTTCAAAAAACAATGCACTTAATAAAAAAATTGATGAATACAAAGACACTCTTTCAAAATTAAGAATAAACCAAGCGCAGATGGCTCAGCAAATAACTTCATGCGAGCAGCAAATTTCAACTTTGCGAAAAACTTTGGCTTCCGAGGAAACTTCGCTTCGGGAACAGCAGAATGAGCTTTTTGAAGAAAACAAGCGCCGGGAAGAAAACGAAGAACAGCTTCAAGAAACTGAAGAATCAATTGCGGAACTAGAAGCTCAAGGACAAAAAATTACCTCTGAATTGAATGATTTGGATAAGCAGATTGCTGAATGCAACAGCCAGGTAAGCGGAAAACAAAGCGCGCTTCAGAAAAAACAAGAGGAGCGGAATAAATATCAAAGTCAGCTTGAAAAATTCAGCGTTGGAATTGCGCAGTACGACACTGAAATCAGAAATGTTAAACAAAATTTCCAGGAAAATTTTTCGCGCGACCTGATGGAATTTGAAGAGCGGATGTACACTATAACAACTCCAGTTTCAGCTTTAAAAGAAAAGTTAGCACAGGTAAAGCAAAAAATTCAGGAACTTGGAACTCCGAACTTAATGGCAATTGAGCAGTTTGCAGAAGAAAAGGAACGCTACGAACGTCAGCAGGCAAACTACAACGACACGCAAAAGACGTTGGAAAATCTTGTTCGCGTAAGTGAAGAAATACGGACAAAATCTTCGGAAATGTTTTTGGACACATATAATAAAATTCGAAAAAATTTCCATAATATGTTCCGCAGACTTATGAATGGAGGAAGAGCCGAGCTTAGGCTTGTTGATCCGGCAAATGTTCTTTCAAGCGGTGTTGAAATTCTCGCCCAGCCGCCTGGAAAAAAACTTGTAAATATTTCACTTCTTTCAGGCGGTGAAAAAACGATGACAGCAGTAGCTCTTCTCTTTGCAACTTATCAAGTCCGCCCTAGTCCGTTTTGTCTTTTGGACGAAATTGATGCGGCTCTTGATGACAAAAACGTTGCAAGTTTTGTAAGCACATTGCGCGCATTCGGAAACATAAGCCAGTATATTGTAATTACTCACAACAGAAAAACTGTAATGGGCGCATCGACAATGCTCGGCGTTACAATGGAAGAATCTGGAATCACAAAAGTTCTGCAAGTCCGCCTTGACGAAGACACCATGAACGGAAACATTGTCTTTAACGACCAGTCAGATTTTGTGGAAGAAGATGTTCAGCCTGAAGAAGGAATTGTAATTCCGCCGCGTCCTCCTAGAAGAGAACACAATCCAGACGGAACATTAAAAACTGATGCAAAATATGAAACAGAGGAAACCAGCAGCCAGCAATGAATTTCTTTGAAATTATAAAGGAAAATCTGCAAAATTTTCTCCGGGAAAACACAAAGATTACAGCGGGAATAACAATCTTGCTTGTTGCCCTTGCAGTTTTTGCTTTTGCATCGGGAATTTTTCAAGAGAAAAAAAAACAGGAAACTTTTGTTTTTCCAGAGCAAATTCCTTTTTCAGCTGTAGAAAATTTTTTTCCGCCAAAAGAAGATTCTATAACCGAAGATTATTATTTTTCAAGAGAACAAAATTCCGTTTGGAGCAAGGATGAATTTGACAGATGGTTTTCTGTTCCTTCCAAGGAAAATGTTGAAGCTCTTGGAAAATCAAATGAAAAAATTGCAAATGAAATTTTAGGAGCAGCTCCGTGATAAAATTTTTTTTAGCTTTACTTTTTACATTTTTATTTTTTTCATGTGCCTCATCTCCAAAAGAAAATGCAAAAGCAGTTTTGCCTTCACAAACAGAAAAGGTCGCTGAAGAAATTCAGCCACAGGAACATGAAACAGAAGAAACACAAGAATCAGCTTCTGAAGTTCCAAATGACGAAAATCCGCCAGAAAAAAATTTACCAGACGAAAATCCGCCAGAAGAAAATCAAGAAGAAATAAAACTTGAGCCGATTGAAGAAGATATTCAAGGATATTACGAAAGCGACCCGGAGCCAGTTTTTCTTGAAAAGCAGGAAGTCATAGAGCCAATTGAAGAAACAGAAGAAATTCCGCTTGTTCCGCCGGAAGAAAAAATTCAAGAAGAAAAAATAGAGCCTGAAAAAAAAGAAAACTCATCGCAAGAAATTTCCGGCAATAAAAATGCAGAAGAAGAAATTCAAACAGAACAAACAGAATCTCCTGCTGAAGAAAAGCCTGAAGTTTTAGAAAATGAAAATGCAAAAACTGAAATTCAAAATACAGAAAATTCAGGAGAAATAATTTCGCAGCCAGAAATCCAAGTTGAGGAAGAAAACGCCGAAGAAAATTCCGCAGATTCAAATTCACAAGAAGAAGAAACTGAACCAGAAAAGCCTCCTGTAATTCCATCACGTTCGGTTTCAATAAAAAACAGCCAGTACCTGGATATTGTTTATCCTGGAAAAGGCTGGATTTATCTTGGCGAAGAAGACGGAAAAAATTTAATGCGCTACTTTGGAAGAAAAATCGGAGATAAAAATACTTCGTTCAGTTTGCGTTCCAGAGAAGAAGGAAAAACAATTCTTCATTTTTATAAAAATGATCAGCTCACTGGAGCTTTTATAGATGATTATTTGGAGGTTGAAATAAAAGGAAAAAATTATTCAGCTGAAAGAATTTTAGCGCCTGACTATTCTTCTATCGTTCCGCCAGCGCAAAAAAATGAAAAGCAAGAAAAAAATTCGAGTCCAGAAATTTCAAATCAGAAAAATGAAGATTCTGAAAGTTCGCCAAAAATTCCAGAAGAAAAACAAGTTGATGAAAAAAAATTTGAAAATGAAAATCCTTCAACACAAACTTTCAGTGAATTATCTTCCGGAAGTGAAGTTGCATCTTCGCAGGAAATTTCTTCGATAGAAAAAAACAATTCATCAGATTCTTCTTCTGATGAGTTTTTAAAAGCCGCACAGGAAAATTTCAATTCAAAAAAATACAAAGACTCGCTTGCATGCCTTGAAAGTTTTTTTGAAAAAGCAGATTCAAGAATTGATGAAGGACTTTTTCTTCAGGCGCAAATTTTCGAATCAAATTCATCAGAAAGAAATATAAAAAGCGCGCTTGATAATTATGAAACAATTGTACGCCGTTATCCTCAAAGTTCGGTTTGGAAAAAATCCAGCGAGCGGGTTACTTACTTAAAAAAATTTTATTTCAATATAAGATAATTTTCGGAGAAAAAAAATGAAAAAAAATTTGCTATTAGCAGTTTTTGTTCTTTTTGCATTTACTTCCTGTAATTTTAAAGCAGAAAAAAATGTGCCTAGAACAATTTCTGTAACAGGAAAAGGAACTGTAAAACTTGACAATGAAAAAGCTGTAATTTCACTTTCCGTTGTAACAAGAAGCTCAAGTGTTTTAGCAGCAACCGAAGACAATGCAAAAAAAATGGAAGCTGTAAGAAATTCTTTTGAAGCTCTTGGAATCGGAAAAGAAAATATTTCAACTTCATCATTTTATATTCAGCAGGAAACTTCATATTCAAATGGGAGGACAATCCTGGGGCAATACGTAGTTTCAAACAGCATAAATATTTTAATTTCTTCCATTGAAAAAACTGGACAGATAATAGACGGAGCTGTAAAGGCTGGCGCAAATCAGTTTGATTCACTTTCATTTTCCGCAGGAGAAACTTCAGAGGCAGAAAAACAGGCTAGAATTCTTGCGTTGCGTGATGCTGAACAAAAAGCAATTACTCTTGCAAGCACAAGCGGATGTTCTGTCGGAAAAATCATTTCAATAAAAGAACGTCAGGCAATCACAGAAAGCATATCGAACACAGTTTTATATGCGGCAAAAAAAGAAAACAGCTCTACTCCAGTTTCAGGAGGAAAAACTTCCGTTTCTGTAAATGTTGAAGTAGTTTACGAAATTCAGTAAACTGATTATATTTTATTTCATAGAGGAAAAAAATGTTGGACTACAGATTTATTAAAGACAATCTTGAGGCAGTAAAGAAAAATATCATAGACCGCAACATGGATCCTGCAAAAGCTGACGCAGATTTAGTAGTGAAACTTTTTGATGAACGCACAGCTCTTACAACAGAATTGCAGAATCTTCAGCAGAAAAGAAATGCAAACGCGGCGGCGATGAAGCAAAAACTCGATCCAGAAACAAGAGCAAAATGTATTGAAGAAGGAAAAAGCATAAAGGACGCAGTTTCTTCTGCGGAAGCAAGACTTTCTGAGCTCGAAGTAAAGCTTGAAGAAGCAGGACGTCAGATTCCAAACATGGCAAATCCGGAAGTTCCAGTTGGAAAAGTTGATACAGAAAATCTTGAAGTAAAAAAAGTTGGTCAGCCAAGAAAATTCGACTTCAAGCCAAAAAGTCATGTAGAACTTGGCGAGTCATTGGATTTAATTGACTTTGAGCGCGGAACAAAAGTTTCAGGAGCAAAATTTTATTATCTTAAAAATGAAGCTGTTTTTCTTGAGCAGGCGCTTATAATGTACGCTCTCAACATTTTGCGCAAACATGGATTTACAACATTTATAACTCCAGACATTGCACGCGAAGAAGTTCTAAAAGGAATTGGATTTAATCCGCGCGGAAACGAAAGCAATGTTTATGCAATTGAAGACGAAGGAACTTGCCTTGTTGCGACTGCGGAAATAACGCTTGGTGGCTATCATTCAGGAGAAATTCTAGACAAGTCAAAGCTTCCGCTTATGTATTGCGGACTTTCACATTGCTTTAGAAGAGAAGCAGGGGCTGCAGGTCAGTTCAGCAAAGGACTTTACAGAGTTCACCAATTTGATAAAGTTGAAATGTTTGTTTATTGCCTTCCAGAACAGAGTGATTCTCTTCACGAAAAACTCCGCTTAATTGAAGAAGAAATTTTCAGTGGACTTGGTCTTCCGTTCCGTGTTGTTGACACTTGTACTGGAGACTTGGGTGCGCCTGCTTACAGAAAGTGGGACTTGGAAGCATGGATGCCTGGACGTGCTGATGAAAATCATCCGGATGGAGATTACGGCGAAGTAACTTCAACTTCAAACTGCACAGACTATCAGGCACGCAGATTGAATGTAAAATACCACGACGATGATGGAAAAAATAAATACGTCCATATGCTTAACGGAACAGCCGTTGCAGTCGGAAGAGCAATGCTTGCAATTCTTGAAAATTACCAGAATGAAGACGGCTCTGTAACAATTCCAGAAGTTCTTGTTCCTTACTGCGGCTTCGACAAAATCGGACCAAAAACAGATGTAGCATCTCCAGTCTATAAAACAATCAAAAAATAAAATAATAGGAAGTTAAAATTATGGAAGACAAAAATTATTCAAAAGGCATTTTTTACATTTTACTATTTGCTTCCATAATTTTGGCAACTGTTATTCTAAAAATTACATCTTCATTTTTTATTCCGCTCACGCTCGCACTGATGCTTTCGTTTGTTTTTTATCCATTTGTAAAGAACCTTACGAAATTTCGTATTCCGTGGATTGCAGGAATAATTCTAGTTGTGATTTTGGCAGTTGCGGCATTTTTTATAATCGGAAACCTTTTGGTTGCAAGTTGCCGAACAGTTTTAAATGCATATCCAAAATACGAAACGAGATTCACAACAGTTTACAGTCTTATTGCCGAAGCTTTCCACATTCCGTTTGACGAAAATTCATCGCTTATTATAAATCTTTGGAATTCATTAGGCGTAAGAACATTTGTTCAGAACTTTGCATTGGCGGCAAGCAGCTATATGTTTTCAACTGCAAAAGTAATACTTGTAATCGCACTGTTTATTGTTTTCTTTTTGATTGAAATCCGCGGAATGAAAGAAAAAGTAAAAACTGCGTTCCCAGAAGAACATCTTAACAGAAAAATAATGTTCATAATAACAAAAACAATTGCAGAAGTAACGCGCTACATTTCCATAAAATTTTTGATTTCGTTTTTCACAGGACTTCTCGTGTTCTTGTTCTGCTTTATGATTGGACTTGACTTTGCCATTATCTGGGGATTTCTTGCATTCATCTTGAATTTCATTCCAACATTCGGTTCTATTCTTTCTTGGGCGCTTACAACCGGATTTGCAGTTCTTCAGTTTTATCCTTCATTTGGCAAAATCATTTATGTTGGAATAGCCGTGCTTGCAGTCAATTTTATTCTTGGAAATATTATTGAGCCACGCTGGGAAGGTTCTGATCTTGGAATTTCTCCGTTTCTTATTCTTGTAAGCCTTTCACTTTGGGGCTGGCTTTGGGGATTTATTGGAATGATTCTTGCAGTTCCAATTCTTGTGATTATAAAAATCATCTGCGAAAATATTCAAATTCTAAACCCAATTGGAGTCCTTTTGGGAAACAAAACGAATTTCAACAACAGAAAAAGAAAATTTTCACTTTTCAATAGAAAAAAGTAATTAGTCAGATTTTTAACTATCTGTCAATTTTCTATTTACCTAAGATTTTTCCAGTGATTCTTTCATATAAGAATCTGGAATCTTCTTCTTTTAAATTTTCATATTTAAGTGCAATACATTTTATATTCTTTGAATTTTCGTTTTCATAAATTTTTTCAACAGAACATTCAACTTGAACTGTTCTTTTTAAAAGTTTGTTTTCCGAAAGTGTAAAGAAAAGCGAAAGATTGTACTTTAATTCAGAGTCAAGATTTTCAGAATTTTCAGCGCAGGCAAGCACAATTCTTTTGTCGTCAGCAAAAATTATAAAAAACGGCTTTACTCTGCCTTCCACTGGTTCTTGCGGAAAAATATTTTTTTCAGAAAGATAGCGGACAATGCTCAAAAGCTGAATGCCGTTTCCAATTGGATTTGTCTGCCCGGATTTTACTTCCTGCACAAACTTTTCAAGGAGCGACTTTGCCTCATGCTGATTTTCTTCTGGAATTTCAGACCACTTTGGAGTAGAAAAAATTCTGTAGCCTTTCATTGGAATGCAGTCGATTTCAACAACAGAATCCGCCGCTTTGTAAGAAATTTTTCCGCTGAAATCGTAATCATTTTTTGAAAAAACTTCTGGAATTCTTTTTATGCTTGAAGGAATAACAATCGCAAGTCCTTGGGAACATTCTTTCATCGTTGTAATAAAATAAAGACCAAGATGATTAAAATAAAACTGGACTTTTACAAGTTTTCCCAAAAACGGAAGAACCGTGCGGGCAGGATTTTTTAAAAGAATTATTCCCTGGTTCAAAACTTTTATTTGCTCAGAAGGAATCGCAACCGGAAAAACTGCGCTCGCAGGAATACGGCTTTCTTTTTCCAGCACAGGAACTTTTTCGCCAATCATTTCAGCATCAGCCTGCTCCGGCTTTTTTTCAAGCGTAACAGTCAAAGGAACATTGTCGTCCATAAGATATTGAAGCACAAGCTCCCTTTCTATTTTTGTAAGTTCCTTGTTTTCAGACATCATTCCTCCTGTTAATTTTTTTTCCAACTGAAAATTTCAAGCTGAAAAATTTTCCATTCCTGTTCTATTTTTTTTAAATATGCATAAACGTCAACACTTGAATTTTTTTCATCATTCGCCTTAAGAAAAATTCTTACAGGGCATTGATAAATTCCATCATAAAAAAAAGGTTCGCCTGAAACATGACTAAAAGCATTCGCTTTCATTTTAGCAAAATCATGCAAAAAAATTACCAATGAATAAAGATTTTCTGTTTCAAAATATTTTTCACAATTCCCATTTTTTTCAAATGAATAAAAAAATGAATCAAGAGTTTTTAATGCGTCCTTATCCATTGAAGAAACGTCAAGGCTGAATGAATCTTTTAAACTCGGAAAAACGGCTTTTAAATCAATGGAAGCCAAAGCAACAGAAGCCGGAGACAAAACTGTTTTGGAAGAAATATTTTTTACAGCGAGCAATTTTTCTTTTAAAAGATTTGGCTCAATTTCATTTGTCCACAACGAGATTCTTTCAAAATTTTCTGCGGAACTTTTTAAAGTTTCATCTTTGACTTCTAATTCTTCAACAGAAGCCTCGCATGAAACAAAAAATGCAGCAATTAAAATTCCAGCTGAAAAAATTCTTATCATATTCTTCCATGCCATTATAATGGGGATTTTTGCAAAAGAAAAGAGATTTTTCCAACAAACTGAAAACGCCATGTTACAAAAAATAAAGTTTGCGGTTTTATGTGTAATATATTATATTTATAAAAACAAATAATTTCGGAGGAATCTATGGAAAATCAAATGACGTTTTATGCTCCAACAGAAACTGAAAGGAAGCTTTTCTTAACAAGAACTTATTTATGGATGGGAATCGCACTTCTTGTAAGCGCGGCAATTTCATTTCTCGCAGCAGAATCAGGATTGATTATTTCTATTCTGAAGGCAACAGGCGGAATGGGACTTCTTATTCTTTGCATTGCGGAAATCGGTCTTGTAGTCGGACTTACTTCTTCAATCAGAAAAATTTCTGTAGCAAACGCAAAGCTTTTATTCATTTTGTATTCAGCATTAAACGGACTTACAATTTCTACAATCTTCTTTACATACACAGCAAGCTCAATCGCAATCTGCTTTGTTTCCGCGGCGGCTATGTTCTTTGGAATGTCGCTTTATGGACTTAAAACAAAATCAGATCTTACAACTGCTGGGCGCTACCTTATGATGGCTCTCCTTGGAATTATTATAGCTTCTTTACTAAATGGGATTTTGTTCCTTTTTGGAGCCGGAAGCACAATGTTTGACTGGCTGATTTCTGTTGTTTCTGTTGTTGTGTTCACGGGACTTACAGCTTATGACTCACAGAAAATTATGCGCATTTCTTCAAGGGCGAACAGTTCAGACACATTCAAGAAAATTGCGATTTATGGCGCGCTTGAGCTTTATCTTGATTTCATAAATATTTTTCTTTCTCTTTTAAGGCTCTTTGGAAACCGAAAATAAGTTTCAATTAAAAAAATTTTTAACAGCGTGCAGAATGGCATCCAAAGGCGAATACATTCTTTTTGTCATCGGCACGCTTCTTGTAAAAATTCCGCCGTATTTTTTTTCAACTATGCGGCGATCCAAGACAACGACAATGCCTTTGTCATCAGCGCGTCTCACAAGCCGTCCAAAACCCTGCCTGAATTTTATTACAGCCTGAGGAAGACTTAGCTGCATAAAAGGATTTCCGCCTTTCTTTTCAAGAGCTTCACTTCTTGCTGAAAAAACCGGGTCATTAGGAACTGCAAAAGGAAGCTTCACAATTATCACTTGGCTAAGACTGCT
The DNA here is from genome assembly GCA_002449305.1 of Treponema sp. UBA6852. GTDB lineage: Bacteria > Spirochaetota > Spirochaetia > Treponematales > Treponemataceae > Treponema_D. Next base: position 28,078 of record DKDI01000006.1, on the reverse strand, counting down.
GCCAGGAACATCAACTCCTTCCCAAAAACTGTCGGTTGCAAACAAAACGCTGTTTGTGTCTTTTTTGAATTTTTCAAGAAGCCTGAATCTGTCTTCATCGCCCTGCTTAAAAACTTCTATTCCATTTTCAGAAAGAATATTCCGGCTTGCATTAAAAGTAAATTTCAAGCTGTCATAGGAAGTAAAAAGAACAAGTGTTTTTCCGCCTGCAGCCAAAATAAGCTTTGGAATAGCCTCTTCAACAAAAGTTTGAAAATATGGACTGTCTGGAAAAGGCGCGTCATTCGGAACTGAGAACAAAACATTTTCTTTATATAGAAACGGAGAATCAAAACTGCCTTGCGCAACACGTTCAGGCTCTACAAAAGAAATTCCAACACGGCGCGTCCAGTAGCCAAAGTTTTTGTCAATTCTCAACGTCGCGCTTGTACACACAACAGTTTTCATAGGCTCAAAAACGCCAGAGTTCATCAAAGGCGCAATGTCCAGCGGAGTTTGAATAAACTGAACAAAAGTCACAAAATCTTCGCCTGGAACTTTCGGAGGAATTTTCACTTTCTGAAGCCAAAAAACAGTGTCATCTTTTTCTTCCCAAAGTAAAAAATTTCCGCACAAAGCAGCCAAAGATTCAAGACGTCGCAAAACGGTCTTTGCTTCCCAGACTGCAGGAACTTCAGAATCCTTATCGTCTATTTTTTCTAGAACTTCACGCACAAGGTTATTGAATGCAGAAATTGCAGATTTCAGTTTTGAAAGCGCATTAAAAGTTCCGCTGAATTTCTGCGAGTTTCCACTGTAAATTCTTGCATTGAAATTTTCATCAAGCTCAAGTATCGAAATCTGATCAAGTTCCAAAAGCGAATCTTTTATTCCATTGACGAGAGACAGCGCACGTTCCATGCAATCATCAGCTGAAGAAAACGCTGCAGCCTGAACAAGAAAACCTGTGTTTGAGCTTCTAAAAGTTCTGAACAAAAGATTAACCTGCTTCATCACTTTAAATCTTGTTATGATTTCACTGAAAAAACTTGTCGCGCTGTCTTCAATTCCGTGGGCTTCGTCAAAAATAATCCGTCTGTAAGGAGGCAAAACTGCAGCGTTGTCGTAACCTGCTCCGCTCATTCGGCTTTCAATGTCTGCAAACAAAAGATGATGGTTTACAATTATTATGTTCGCGCTGGCAGCTTCATTGCGCACTTTCATTACAAAACAGTTTTCCCTAAACGGGCATCTTCCGCCAAGACAAGCATCGCTTTCGCTGTTGACTTTTGACCACACGCTTTCAGACGGAAGAAACGTAAGATCGCTTTTACTTCCTGTTGCGCTTGTTTTTGTCCATTCACTTATCTTGTCAATAATTTCAATTTCTTCATTAAAAAGGCTTCTATCGTTTTCCGCTTCAGAGAGTCTTCGAAGACAGATATAGTTTTGCCGGCCTTTTAAAAGCACCGCCTTTATTTTTTTTCCGATTAATTTTTGTGCAAACGGAATGTCTTTTTCAAAAAGCTGCTGCTGAAGATTTATAGTTCCTGTGGAAACAACGACGCATTCCTTGTTTTTTACCGACCAAAGCATTGCAGGAATCAGATACGCAAAACTTTTTCCAACTCCAGTTCCTGCTTCAAAAACACCGATTTTTTCCTTATTAAATGAAGACGCAATTTCTTTTGAAAGTGAAATTTGAGACGGACGCTCTTCGTAGTTTCCGTAGGATTTTGCGAACGGACCTTGGCTTGAAAGAAAAAATGCAGTTTCATCCTCATTCAAAAGCTCAATTTTTTTAGGCTTGACTGGCTCTACAACCACGTAAACCCGGGAAACTTCATTGTCAACTATGTAAAATCCAAGCGAAGTGTCGGAAGCATTGTACGCAATGTTTTGGTCAGCCTCGCTAGGCGAAAGGTTTCCACTTGGATGGTTATGGATTATTACATTTCCTTCTCTTGCGGCGTTTTTATTTACAACTACGGAATTTTCGTTTCCGCGGGAACCAGCCTGAACAGAAACAACAATGCCTTCTAAATTTATTTTTCCAGCCCAAAAAACTTCATTTCCGTCTGCGTCTTTAATATCAGAGCGCATGGTGTCAATTACATTTTGGCTGAATCTTTTCAAGGCTTCCATAATCAGCGGTATTTTAGAGTGAAAGAAAAAAATGTTCAACAAGAAGTTTTTGTATGTGAATAAAATCACAATATTTTCTGCAAACTGTTATAAATTTCACAAAAAAATTGAAAATTCGTCAAAATCACTCTTAAAAGGCAGTTTTCGTTTTTATTTTCATTAACAGGTGTTTTTTTTTGTGTTATAATATAATTTGAATGTTGCTGTCATGGAAGGAATTTTCTTCGGACTATGCGGCGGCTCTTTTAAAACCATTTGCACACAGGAGATATTTATGGCAAACAAAATCACCATTATTGGTGCTGGACAAGTTGGCTCATCTATTGCTTATGCCCTTTGTCTTAAAAGCATTGCAACTGAAATCGTTATGATTGACATTGACAAAAACCGCGCTATGGGAGAAGCACTGGACATCCGTCAGGGAACTCCATACATGAGCCCTGTAAATATTCATGACGGCTCTTATGAAGACGCAAAAGATTCAGACCTTGTAATCTTGACTTCTGGAGTTGCACGCAAGCCTGGACAGTCTCGTCTTGACCTTGCGCAGACAAATGTAAACATAACAAAGTCAATTATTCCGCAGATTTCAAAAGTTGCTCCAAACGCAATTTATATTATTGTTGCAAATCCTGTTGACATTCTTACATATCAGTTTGTAAAAACATCCGGAATTCCTGCCGACCATATCATAGGAACTGGAACTTTGCTTGACACAGCAAGATTACGCACAAAAATCGCTGATGTATACGGAATCGGGCAGCCAAATCTTCACGCTTATGTTTTCGGCGAGCACGGAGATTCTTCATTTGTTCCGTGGTCTTTGGTAAATGTTGCTTCGGTTCCTGTAGATTCATACTACGACAGTCTTAATGGAAAAGGAAATGCAAAACCTGACCACGCAGAAATCGAGGACTTTGTACGCAAATCAGGCGGAATCATTATTTCAGCAAAAAAATGCACAAACTACGGAATCGGAGCTACAACAGCTCGTCTTTGCGAAATCATCAAAAATTCAAATGATTCTGTTACAATCGCTTCTTCTATGCTTACAGGCGAATACGGAATTAGCGATGTATGTTTGAGCATTCTCACAGTTGTTGGCGGACACGGAATTACAGGACGTCTTGTTGCTCCTCTTACAGACAACGAAATTGCCCAGCTCAAGCATTCCGCAGACTGCCTCAAAGACGTAATAAAGCAGCTGGAGTTCTAAATGGAATACAGAATTGAACACGACAGCATGGGCGAAGTAAAAGTTCCTGCTGACAAACTTTGGGGAGCTCAGACTGAACGCAGCCACGAGAATTTTCTTATCGGTGTTGGAATTGAAACAATGCCGCTTGAAATTACAAAAGCTTTCGGCTATCTGAAAAAGGCGGCGGCTCTTGCAAACAATGCGCTCAAACCTGAAAAAATGACAGACAAAAAGCTCAAGGCAATTTCTCAGGCTTGCGATGAAGTTATTTCAGGCTCATTGAACGAAAACTTTCCGCTTGTTGTATGGCAAACAGGTTCTGGCACACAGTCAAACATGAATACAAATGAAGTCATTGCGAACAGAGCAAACCAGATTGCAGGCGAAAAACTTTGCCATCCAAATGACGACATAAACATGAGCCAGTCTTCAAATGACACATTTCCAACTGCAATGCACATTGCCGCTGTTGTTGAAGTTGAAGACAAGCTTTTTCCGGCAATCGACATTCTTGTTGACACTTTCAAAAAACTGGAAAAAGCAAATGAAGGCATTGTAAAGTCAGGACGCACTCACCTTCAGGATGCTGTTCCAATTCAGTTCTCGCAGGAAATTTCAGGCTGGAGAACTTCTCTTGAGCGCGACAAGGAAATGCTTTCTTCTTCCCTTCCATATTTAAAGCAGCTTGCTTTGGGAGGAACAGCGGTTGGAACTGGACTTAATGCGCCGGCTGAATTTGACACGCTTGTTGCAAAAAAGGTTTCAGAGCTTACAGGAAAAGACTTTGTTACAGCTCCAAACAAATTCCATGCGTTGACTTCAAAAGATGAAATTGTCTTTGCGCACGGAGCTTTAAAAGCGCTTGCCGCTGACTTGATGAAAATTGCAAACGACGTAAGATGGCTTGCTTCCGGTCCAAGATGCGGAATCGGCGAAATCCACATTCCAGAAAACGAGCCTGGCTCTTCAATCATGCCTGGAAAAGTAAATCCGACACAATGCGAGGCAATGACAATGGTTGCCGTTCAGGTTATGGGAAACGACGCCGCAGTTGGAATGGCAGCTTCTCAGGGAAACTTTGAGCTGAATGTATTTATGCCGGTAATTGCGTATAATTTCCTTCAGTCCGTAAGGCTTCTTGCTGAAGTCATGGTAAGCTTCAATAAAAACTGCGCAGTTGGAATTACAGCAAACAAGGAAAAAATGCACTTTAACTTGTACAATTCCCTGATGCTTGTAACAGCCCTGAATCCATACATTGGATACGAAAACGCGGCAAAAACAAGCCATAAAGCTTACGAAGAAAATATTTCACTTAAAGATGCCTGCGTACAGCTTGGCTTCCTTACAGCTGAAAAATTTGACGAGGTTTTCCATCCAGAAGAAATGACTGGCGTGAAAAAATAAAAATACAAGGCCTTGAGTTTTTCTTGAGGCCAGCTAAAAATATCCTGCACTTAGGAGCAAAGAATGAGTGAGAACCAGACACACACACTGACTTATTCTTATTTTCCAGGCTGCACGCTAAAAAACAAAGCGAAGGATTTGGACTTATACGGCCGTTTAAGCGCTGAAGCTCTTGGTTTCAAACTTGAAGAAATCGAAGAGTGGCAGTGCTGCGGCGGTGTATATCCTACCGGCAAAAATGAAATTGCCTCAAAGCTTCCTTCTGTCCGGGCTTTGGCTGCATCCAGAGATAAGAACCAGGCATTGGTAACACTGTGCTCAGCGTGTTACAATGTAATCAAGCAGGTGAACAACGACCTGCAGAATGACGAGAATACAATTTTAAAAGTAAACAACTATCTCGCCCAAGACAATATTGAATACCATGGTGAAGCGAAAGTCCTCCACTTTCTTGAAGTTCTCCGTGATGAGATCGGCTGGGACAACGTCAAGAAGGCCGTCAAGAATCCTTTCAAAGGAAAGAAAATCGGTGCCTATTACGGATGTCTTCTTCTGCGTCCGGGAAAGGTGATGGAATTTGACGATCCTGAGAATCCGAAAATCCTTGAGGACTTCATAACCGCAATCGGCGGAACTCCGGTCATTTATGCCCAGCGCAACGAATGCTGCGGCGCCTATGCCGCGTTTGAGGACGAGACAATTCCTCAGAAAAGAGCGGCTTCGATTCTCGCGAATGCGGCTGACATGGGAGCGGACTTTCTTGTAACAAGCTGCCCTCTGTGCCGCTACAACCTCATAAAGAACAAAGGCTCTTCAGAGCTTGATGTCATCTACTTTACAGAACTTCTTGCGGAAGCTCTCGGCGTAAAGGATGCCGTAGCAAAGGAGGCTGTGAATGCTTGAGTCAGAAATCCAGAAATACAAGGAACTGATCCTTGAAACAAGCGGAGTCAATCCGAAGAAATGCATGGTCTGCGGAAAATGCTCCGGAACCTGTCCTAATTACGACTCCATGGAATATCATCCGCATCAGTTCGTGCAGATGGTTGAAAACGGAGAAATCGAGCCGCTTTTAAAGAGCAAGTCGATTTATACCTGCTTAAGCTGTTTCGCCTGTCTTGAGAGATGTCCACGTCAGGTCGAGCCGGCCAAGCTTATTGACGCTGTGCGCACTGTAGTTGAGCGTGAGCGCGGTCCTCTTCATCTTGATCCTGTTCAGGTTCCTGAAAAACTTGATGATGAGACTCCGCAGCAGCTTTTGATGAGCGCATTCAGAAAGTACCGCAAATAGGAGCAGCATCATGGAAAGAATCGGTGTTTTCGTGTGCCATTGCGGCACTAACATTGCAGGCACTGTTGACGTTGCAAAAGTAGCTGAAGAGCTCGGCAAGGTGAACGGTGTAGTTTATTCAACTCATTACACATATATGTGTTCTTCCGCCGGTCAGAAAATGATTGAGGACAAGATTCACGAGCTTAACCTTACGGGTGTGGTTCTGTGCTCCTGTTCTCCGCGTATGCATGAGAAGACCTTCCGTTCCTGTGCGGAGCGCGCTGGCTTGAATGCCTACAAGGTGGAAGTAGCAAACATCCGTGAGCAGTGCTCATGGGTTATGAAGGAAATGGGCGATGCGACGGAAAAGGCAATTGCTTTGGGCAAGGCGGCCGTTGCAAAGACAATCCTTGACACGCCTCTTATTGAAGGCGAGACACCAATGACAAAACGCGCATTGGTAATCGGAGGCGGCATCGCTGGAATCACGGCGGCTCTCGACATTGCGGATGCGGGATTCCCTGTTGACATTGTTGAGAAGGACTATACGGTCGGCGGAAAGATGGCGAAGCTCGACAAGACCTTCCCGACGCTGGACTGCGCATCCTGTATCGTCACTCCGAAAATGACTGAAGTAAGCCAGAATCCGAACATCCGCATCCTCTCATACTCTGAAGTTGCAGGTGTGAAAGGATATATCGGAAACTTCGAGGTGGACATCAAACGCCATCCGCGCTATGTCGACGAGGCAAAGTGTACCGGCTGCGGAGCATGTATCGAAAAATGCCCGAACAAGAAAGTTCCGAACGCATTCAACCTGAACCTTAACAACCGCAAGGCGATTGACATTCCGTTTGCCCAGGCAGTTCCGAAAGTTGCCGCAATCTCCGCGGACTACTGCCTTCACATGAAAGGCCTCAAGAACGGCAAGGACAATGTCTGCGGATTCTGCGAGAAAGCCTGTGCCGCCGGAGCAATCAATTTCCATCAGGAAGAAACCATGCTCACGGAAAAATACGGCGCAATCATCGTGGCTACCGGCTACAATCCGATCAGCCTTGAGAAATTCGACGAGTATGCATACAGCCAGAGTCCTGACGTTGTGTCATCGCTTGAATTCGAGCGTCTGTGCAACGCATCCGGTCCTACAAACGGACATCTTCTCCGCCCTTCCGATGGAAAGGAGCCTAAGAACATTGTATTCGTCCAGTGCGTGGGAAGCCGCTGCTCTGCGGACTCCACAAAAGGCCACGAATACTGCTCTAAAATCTGCTGTATGTACACGGCAAAGCACGCAATCCTTACACGCGACCACTATCCGGACACAAACATCACTGTATTCTATATCGACGTGCGCACTCCTGGAAAGAACTTTGATGAGTTCTACCGCCGCGCAGTTGAGCAGTACGGTGTCCACTACATAAAGGGTCAGGTGGGAAAAGTAACTCCGCTCTCGGACGGAACGCTTGATGTGCAGGGTTCTGACCTGATTCTGAACAGGCAGGTTCACATTAAGGCAGACATGGTTGTTCTTGCCGCTTCAATTGAGGCTGACAAGTCGGCGCGTCCGCTTGCCACAATGCTTACGACTTCAATGGACAACAACGACTTCTTCCTTGAGGCCCACGCAAAGCTCCGTCCTGTGGAGTCTCCTACAGCAGGTATATTCCTTGCAGGATGCTGTCAGGGACCAAAAGACATTCCGGAGACTGTAGCACAGTCTTCAGGTGCGGCCGCGAAAGCGATTTGCCTGCTTGTTAAGGACAAGCTTAAGAACAACCCTTGCACTGCGAACCCGAACGAGAACGCCTGCAACGGCTGCGGTCAGTGCGCGAACGTCTGTCCTTACGGAGCCATCACTTACATCGAGAAGAATTTCCGCGGACCGAACAGAACTACAATCACACGCCGCGTTTCTCAGGTGAACAAGGCTATGTGCCACGGATGCGGCGCCTGTACGGTTGCCTGTCCTTCCGGCGCAATGGATCTGTTAGGATTCAGCAACAAACAAATCTTGGCGGAGGTTGATTCAGTACTGTAATTCGCAATGCCCAACCAGCAATACGCAATTATTTATTCTGAAAAAAAGAACTATGGCTGAAAATAAAGAATGGGAACCGAGAATTGTTGCCTTCTGCTGCAACTGGTGCTCTTACGCCGGTGCGGACTTGGCAGGCAACAACCGTCTTGAATATCCGAAGAACGTTAAAATCATCCGTATTCCATGCTCATGCAGACTGAATCCTCTGTTCATTCTCCGTGCATTCCAGCGTGGCGCAGACGGTGTAATCTTATGCGGATGTCACCCAGGTGACTGTCACTACTCTACAGGAAACTATTTCGCGCGCCGTCGCATGACCCTGCTTTTCTCGATGCTTGACTACTTGGGAATTGACAAGGGACGCACACGCGTCGAATGGTGTTCCGCCGCTGAAGGTGTCCGCTTTGCCGGAATCATGAACGATTTCGTATCGCAGATAAAAGCCCTTGGCGAAAACAAGAAGCTGGAGGATGTAAGATGCAAGACAAACTGATTGCCCGCGCCAAGGAGCTGCTTTCTGAAGGCAAGGTACAGAAGGTTGCCGGCTGGAAAAAAGGTCTATTTGAAGACGACATCACTCCGGCCGTATTTGCAACCGCAGAAGAACTGGACAAGGATTTTGTCTTCAACAAATACTGCAAGGCGAACCTTTCAAAATATCTGGTCGGAATCACAAGAAACATCGAGATTGCTAAAAGCACGGCACGCATGAACAACACGATGGCGAAGCAGCGCGATCCGAATGCGCAGGACAAGCCTATTCCGTCCGAAGTTGTGCTTGTATTCCTGAAGCCTTCCGACACATATTCATTCACACAGCTGCTCAAGGAAAGCCGCATTACAAGAAGTGATGTCTATGCTATCGGTGTTCCGTGCCAGGACGCAATTGACGGCGGAGATGCATGCGGAAACTGCGCAGGAAAGAAGCCGGTCTCATGCGATGAGTATATCGGCGTGGATCCGGAAGCAGAGCTTGCTCCGAACACCGCAAGAATGGACGAAGTTGCAAAGATTGAGGCCATGTCAGTGAACGAGCGATACGAATTCTGGAGAAATGAATTCAGCCGCTGCATCAGATGCAACGCCTGCCGCAACGTATGCCCTGCCTGTACCTGCGAGAAATGCGTGTTCGACAACAACGCGCTCTACACGACGCAGAAAGTCGCGGAGACAAGCTTTGAGGAAAGCCTGTTCCATATCATCCGCGCATGGCACGTGGCCGGACGATGCACGGACTGCGGTGAATGCTCAAGGGTCTGCCCACAGAACATTCCGCTTTATCTTCTTAACCGCAAATACATCAAGGACATCAACGAAATCTACGGCGACTATCAGGCCGGAGCTGACATGGAGACAAAGCCGGCCATGCTCCGTTTCAAGGAAGACGATCCGGAGACGACGATTGTTTACGACAGATCAAAAGACGGAGGCAATGAATAATGCTTAGTATCGCAAAAGATAAAATCGATTCATTATTTGAGCTTATCGGTTCAAAGCAGCCTTTGTATTTGCCTGTTGACAACAATTCAGGAAAAGCCGACTTTGCAAGATGGCAGAAAGGCACAAAGCTTTCAGAAAAACTAAAGACCACAAGATCCGCAAAGGACTTCTTCTTCCCTAAGACCGAGCATCTGGTAAGCTATGAAATGAGCGGAAAGGAAGTGAAGGTCGTTGATCCGCGCAAGGAAGTTGAGGACTTTGTTATTTTCGGTGTGCGCGCCTGCGATGCCCGCGGCTTTACCGCAATTGACAACGTATACCTGAACATGAATCCGGTGGACTCATACTACAAGAACCGCCGCGAGCACGGAACAGTAATTGTTCTTGCCTGCAACGAGCCTGCAAAGACATGCTTCTGCTCCACATTCGGAATTGACGCGTCGCTTGCAAAACCTGCAGGAGACGTGAGCTGCTGGCTTGCCGACGGAAAATACTATTTTGAGGCTAACACGGACAAAGGCAAGGCTTTTGTTGAGAACGCGAAATCCGCGCTTGAGGACGCTGACACATCGGCTGTTGACAAGTGCAAAAAGGACATCTCGGCAAAAGTCGAGGCTCTTCCGTTCGCTCATCTGGATCTCTCCAAGTTCCAGGGCAAGGATATGCTCAAGATTTTCAACTCGAAAATCTGGGACAAGGTTTCCGAGCCTTGCGTAGGCTGCGGAACCTGCACTTATGTCTGCCCGACATGTATGTGCTTCGATGTGCGCGACTTCGCCACAAGCAACGGAGTGCGCCAGGTTCGCTGCTGGGATTCCTGCATGTACAACGACTTCACCCAGATGGCCGCCGAGAATCCGCGCCACACCCAAAAGGAAAGAAGCCGCCAGAGATTCATGCACAAGCTCATGTACTACCCTATGGCGCATGAGGGAATGTTCAGCTGCGTGGGCTGCGGACGCTGCGTTGAGAACTGCCCTGTGAACATGAACATCGTCAAGGTCATAAAAGCCGTCAACGAGAGCGATGACATCTAAGGAATAGGAGAAACTGATGGAAAACAAAGAAAGCTTTATTCCTTATGTAGGAAAAATTATTGATATCAAGCAGGAAACTCCTGATGTAAAGACTTTCAGTGTAGTCGGTCTTGACGGAAAGAAATTGTTCGAGCACATTCCGGGACAGTGCGCGATGCTGATTGTTCCGGGTGTGGGCGAATCGATGATTTCCATAACATCATCCCCGACTCTTGAAACTCACATGGAATTCTCAATCAAGAAGTGCGGCTGCGTCACCGAATGGCTTCACTCCGCAGAAGTAGGACAGGAAATATGTCTTCGCGGACCGATTGGAAACGGATTCCCTGTGGAGGGCGCGCTTAAAGGCAAGGACATTCTCGTTATTGCCGGCGGTATCGGAATCGCTCCGGTTCACTCGGTTGTAAACTACATGATGGATCACCGCGAGAACTACGGACGGATTCAGGTCATCTACGGAAGCCGATCAAAGGCCGATCTCGTGCGTCTGGATGAGATGCAGAACGTCTGGATGAAGCAGCCGAACTGCTCGATAAATCTTACAATCGACCGCCCTCAGGACGACTGGGACGGACACGTGGGATTCGTTCCTCCTTACGTTACGGAATGCAACCCGGATCCAAGCATGACAGTAATCATGTGCGGACCGCCGATTCTGATTCACCTTTCGCTCGACGCATTGAAAAAGCTCGGCTTCAAGGACAACCAGGTTTTCACAACCATGGAAATGCGCATGAAGTGCGGAATCGGAAAATGCGGAAGATGCAACATAGGCGACAAATTCGTCTGCAAGGACGGACCTGTGTTCAGCTTCGACCAGCTTGGGGAACTGCCTCCAGAGTATTGATTTCAAGAATTTTCCTGTGAAGATTCGAAAATTTTTATAAGACTTCAGATGCGCCGTCCGCGGCGCATGAGGAGATTAAATTATGTCAGAAACAAAACAGATGGCTACAATATATCTGTTCGGCAAGAAATACGAAGTGCCGGCAGAACTTACAATCATGAACGCAATGGAATATGCCGGCTACCAGCTCAAACGCGGCTGCGGATGCCGCAACGGATTCTGCGGAGCCTGCGCCACAATCTACAGAATCAAGGGCGAGAACCAGCTCCAGACCTGCCTTGCCTGCTCAAAGAAGGTCGAGGACGATATGTACATCGCAACCCTTCCGTTCTTCCCTCTTGTAAAACAGGTTTATGATCTGAACACAATGAAGCCGGAGCAGGCCGTGATGATGCAGCTTTATCCGGAAATCTATTCATGCGTGGGCTGCAACGCCTGCACAAGAGCCTGTCCGCAGAGCCTGAACACAATGCAGTACATCGCCTATGCACAGCGCGGAGACTTCGCCAAGTGCGCAGACCTTTCATTTGACTGCGTAATGTGCGGATGCTGCTCTTCAAGATGTCCTGCCGGAATCAGCCATCCTCAGGTCGCAGAGCTTGCCCGCCGTCTTAACGGAAAGTACATCCAGCCGCAGAGCCAGCACCTTATTGACCGCGTGAACGAAATCAACGAGGGAAAATGCGAGGAGCTTATCCAGAACCTGATGAAAAAGCCGTTGGCGGAAATCAAAGAGCTATACAACAACCGCGAAATCGAGAAATAAAACCACAACTGACGCACCTTCCTTGGTGCCAGGGAGAATTATATGTACGGAAACGAATTGGACGAAGCAGCAAAAATTGTGGCTGCAAAACGTGAAGAAAACCTTAAATTCGAACATGCGCGTCTCACTGCTGACGAAAAGGATCAGCTTCTCAAGGAATACCATCCGGACCGCATCGCAAGCCAGTTCGAGGAACTTAAAATCGGACCGAACAAGGGACAGAAAGCGCCGATTGAGCTTGCGGCAATGCTTCAGGCAAAACCGCGCATCGAGCCTGAGCACATCGACCTTGCCCACGTTGACTACGAGACAGACGTTCTTGTAATCGGCGGAGGCGGAGCCGGAACATCGGCCGCAATCATGGCAAGCGAGGCAGGAGCAAAAGTTCTTCTTGCAACAAAGCTACGCATCGGAGACGCGAACACAATGATGGCGGAAGGCGGAATCCAGGCGGCGGACAAGCCTAACGACTCCCCTGCCCAGCACTATCTTGACGCGTTCGGCGGCGGACACTTCGACGGAAAGCCTGAGCTCGTCTACACTCTTGTAAACAAGGCTCCTTCTGTAATCAAATGGCTGAACGACCTCGGAGTTGAATTCGACAAGGAAGCAGACGGCACTATGGTTACGACACACGGAGGCGGAACAAGCCGCAAGCGTATGCATGCCTGCAAAGACTATTCTGGAGCTGAAATCATGCGCACTCTCCGCGATGAGGTTCTCAACCGCCCTGACAAAATCACAGTAGTTGACTTTACGGCAGCGATAGAAATCATCAAGGACGACAAGGGAAACGCCTGCGGCGCAGTTCTCATGAACGTTGAGACAAACGAAATCAGAATCGCAAAGGCAAAGGTTGTAATTATAGCGACAGGAGGAGCCGGACGTATGCACTACCAGGGCTTCCCGACATCAAACCACTACGGAGCGACTGCTGACGGTCTTGTAATCGCATACAGAGCCGGCGCAAAGCTTCTGTACCAGGACTCGCTGCAGTACCATCCGACGGGAGCCGCATATCCGACCCAAATTCTCGGAAAGCTCGTTACTGAAAAAGTACGCTCGCTCGGCGCAAAGCTGATTAACAAGAACGGAGAAGTCTACATTCATCCGCTTGAGACACGCGACGTGAACGCATCCGGAATCATCAAGGAAGTTCGCAACGGACGCGGAGTACACAACGAGGTTCAGGACGCTGTCTGGCTCGACACTCCGATGATCGAGATGATTCACGGGGAAGGAACAATCCTCAAGTCAATTCCTGCGATGTACAATATGTTCATCAAGTACGGAATCGACATCCGAAAGGAACCGATTCTTGTCTACCCTACGCTCCATTACCAGAACGGCGGCGTTGAGATTGACAAGACCTGCCACACGAATGTCTCAAATCTTCTTGTAGCAGGAGAAGCCTCAGGAGGCGTTCACGGAACAAACCGCCTGATGGGAAATTCTTTGCTTGACGTTGTCGTGTTCGGACGCGAGGCCGGAATTGAGGCTGGTAAGATGTTCAAGGACATTCAGCTTTCTGAAACTTCAAAAATGAACCTTGACCATGTGAAGGCGTTTGAAAAAGAACGCGACGCAGCCGGAATAAAATCCGACCTTGTTTCTCCGAAAATTCTTCCGCGCTACACACACGGAAACAAGGAATTCGAGAAGGCGATTCCTGGAGCAACAAAATAAAATAAACTGATTTTCAGCAAAAGGGCTGTCAAAATTTGGCAGCCCTTTTTTAGCTATAAGAAATGAACTATTAATCAATAATAAATTTCAAAGAGGCTGTATGAAAAACAAACATATTTCACTTTCCACAAAAATGTTTTTGGGAAACATTTTGCCATTAATTCTTGCTTCAACATTTATAATTGGTTCTTTTCTTATTGTATTAAATAAAACAATAAACACAGATATTGAAAAAATCACAAAAACTTCAATTGAAAATCTTGACGGAAAAATCTCAACGATTATTCAAGGATATGAAACTCAAATTGACCACTTGCGGAACATTGTAAAAGAAAAGCACGACAAAGAAACAGCAGACCTCGCAACAAAAGCTCTCACTGTAAATATGCCAGAAGATTTCTCCCTCTACTACGGAACTTTAATTTCACGCTATGAGCCAGGCGGATTTTATTCTGACAGTTCCGGCTGGAATCCTGATTCTGACTGGCTTCCCCCTGAGCGTCCGTGGTTTAAAGATGCTGTAAAAAATTCCGGAGAATTTGCAATTACAGATCCTTATGTTGACACAATGACAAACTCAATCTGCACAACAATCAGCAAGGACGTAAAAGATGAAAACAACAATCTGCTTGGAGTTGCCGCGATCGATATAATCCTTAACAATCTTTCTGTGGCAATGTCGGATATTAAAATTTCTGAAAATGCAAAGGCATATATAGTAAATACAGACGGTCTGTTTATTACAAATGACGACACATCGTTTTTAATGGAAAAATCAATTTTTGATGAGCCTGAATTTAAAAAGTATAACTTTAGCAAAGATAATTTCTTTTATTCAGCAAATGCAATTATAAAGGGTGGAATTTTTTATGGAGCATGCAAATCATCTTCTACTCCATGGTACATTGTAGTTTATGGCCCAGTTTCCGATTTTACAAAAAACAGCTATTCAGCAATATTAAAAGTTTTACTTATAATAACTGCGGCAATTGTAACCGCAATGGCGATTCTTCTTTTCAGTGCAAAAGCAAGCGCCAAAGAATTTAAACTTATGGCTGAAAACTGCAATGAAATTGCACAGGGCGACTTTACAAAAGAAGTAAAAGAAGGCAGCACAAAAGAAGCGGCAGAGCTTGCAGAAGGATTCAACAACATTATCATTGACCTTTCTTCTCTCATTAAAAACATTAGAAATTCCGCAAGCGACATCGGGTACATTACAGAAAATCTTTCAGAAGCCTCAGATGTAATTGGACAAAGCGTTGAAACAGCAAACGGTTCCGTAGAAAATGTTGCGCAAAGTGTTCAAACGCAGATTTGTTCAGTTGATAAAATTAGCCAGTCAGTTACAGAAATCGTAACTCAAATCAACAATCTTAAATCTGAAATTGAAAATCAGGACAGAACAATTGACAATTCATCTGACTCGATTGAAATTGTGGCAAACAACCTTCTTGCGGTAAATGAAAAAATTGCCGAAACATCAAAAGATGTTTCAGAGCTTGTAGAATTTGCGGACAAAAATAAAAATGAGCTAAAAAATTCAGTTGCGCAGATTCTTGAAGTAAAAGAGAAATCAAAAAATCTTCTTGACACAAACAAAATGATTGCATCCGTTGCAAGCCAGACAAATCTTCTTGCCATGAACGCCGCAATTGAAGCCGCCCACGCTGGTGCTGCCGGAAAAGGTTTTGCTGTTGTTGCAAATGAAATCCGCAAGCTTGCAGAAACAACATCGAAGCAGGCAAAAACCTCCTCTGAGTCGCTCAAGCTTATACAAACTCAAATTGATACAATTTCAGACACATCAATGGACGTTGAAAAAGCTTTTGAAAATACAATCAAAAAAATCGGAAACATCAGTACTTCTGTAGACAGCTTGAAATCTTCCGCAGAAGTGCAAGGACAAAAAGCCCAGGAAATTTTAAGCGCGCTTGACAACATGAAAAGCAGTTCCAAAATCGTAAAATCCGGAACTGAAAAAATTGTGGAAGTTACAACCGCCGCGTCCTCAATTTGCAGTGAACTTGTTAACTTGAACTCAAGCGTAGAGCAAAATCTTACAGAATGCAAAGACGCTGCAACTACTCTGCTTTCCGCCGCAATCAAAATCACAGAAACTGTAAGCAAAAACAACGCCTCTGTAGAAACGCTCAACCATGCGATTTCTACATTCAAGGTGAAGTGTTGATTTTAATAGATGTTACTAGACTTGATCTAACAACCTATTATAAAGCTGCTCACATCTGAAACAATGAAATATTATTGTGATATAAAAAAACAAAATGAAAATATGTATATTGTACATTTCCCAGACATGGCAAATGTAACCACATTCGGAACTTCTGTAGACGATGCAAAAAAAAATGGCAAAAGAGGCATTGGAGGCTGTTCTTGAAACAGATATTGAAGAAAACTTTCCGATTCCTGAACCAAAATGCAATGAGGGCTTAGAAATTGAAGTTTCTCCAAAAATCGCCTTTGCCATAGAGCTACGAAAAACCCGCGGTCATAAAACACAAAAAGAAATTGCCGCAAAAGCCGGAATGTCATACCAACAGTATCAACGGCTAGAAAATCCCAAAAAGACAAATCCGACACTGGAAATGCTTTACCGGCTTCAAAAAGTATTTAACAGACCGTTTTTGGCACTCTAGGAAAAATATGCAGCACATACCATTATTGAATAAAGCTATACAATGATATGTGTTGTTAAAATAACTTCTTAAATCTACTCGCAGCTGAAAGTATGCCCCTGCACTTTCTTCACAAACTCGTAGTCAATTGTGCGGCGCAAGCCTTCCTCAAGCGATACCGGTGCGGAAAAGCCTGTCTTTGGAACTCTTGATGACTTGAAGTAAGTATTCTGGCAGAATTTCTTTACACGGATTGAGTTTATTGCGAACTTCTTGTGCAGGATGAACGCGAGCAGGTCGAATCCTTTTCCGCCTAGATATGCAAGCCAGTACGGAAAATGGACAAGATGCTTCTTCTGTTTTCCGAGGTGCTTGTAAACGTCAAGCACAAGATGGTTCATGTCGTATGCCGGCTCGTCGCAGTAATTGAACAGGTGCTGCTTTCCGGCTGATGTTCCGTCGTATTCCTTTTCAAAGCAGGGAAGCTTTTCCTCGTTCTCAATGCAAAACTGAATGAACGCCGCAACATTCTCAACGTAGTTCATGCTCTTGCGGTTTGTGCCCTTGCCCACCATCGGAAATTTTCCGCCTGCAATCTGGCGCAGAAGGTTGTACACGTTTCCGCGGTTCTGCTCGCCGAAAATCACCGTGGGGCGGATTATTGTAAGGCAGTTCGATTTGTCGGAAGAAAGCCACTCACGGTATTTTCCTTCGGCAAGATACTTTGTGCGTCCGTAGTCGTTGAAATATTTTATCCCGCCGCTCTCATCTGTTCCGACCGGGGCAAATCCGTAGACTGCGACTGAGCTTGTAAAGAAAATGTGATGGATTCCAAGCTCCGTGCAGGCTTTGCAGATGTTCTCGCTGCCCTTCACGTTCACTTCGTCGTACAAGGATTTTGGAGAAACATCGTCGCGGTGCTCGGCTGAAAGATTCACAACGACATCGCTTCCTTTCAAAACTTCCAGAAGAGAATGCATCGGCTGTGCTTTCTTTGCAACCTCATACGCACCCGGAGCCATAGCTTCGTCCGTAAGGCTCGCAGGAAACTCGTTCGTCTCATTCCCGGAATTGCGCACATCGCAGCGGAGCCAGAGATCAGGATATGCAACGCTTCTTCTTTTGTCCGCGATTCTTACATTATGTCCTGCATCCAGAAGCCTCTTTACAAGCCGGGTTCCTACAAACCCAGAGCCACCGATAACTGTTATTGTCATTTTGTTTTAACCTCCAAAATATAGAGATGCGTTAGGGATTGAAACCGCACCGAAGGCGTTCGTAAGCAGTTTGCTGCGTCGAATGGAGCGACAGCGGAACGGTGCAAAGCCCGTCCTGCCAATGGCAGGAAACGCCCTAATCTACTACTTTATGAATTTTAGGAATCCGCTAGCCGCATAATTAAGAAAATATTTAAAAGCTTTGAAAAACGGAATTTTTAACTCCTTGCGAAGAATATTCCACTGCCATTTGAATATTTTCAATTTGCTGCCTGAAACAGAAGATTTGTTTTCTCTGTAAACGGCTTCCACAGAATTTGTGTTGATTGCAAAAAATCCTTTCTTTAGAATTTCAAGCCACATGACATAATCTTCGTGGTGGATTTCCTTTTGAAAAACTTTTCCGCATTTCTTTGTGTCGTACATTCCTGTAAGATTTCCAATGCAGTTTCCATTTAGCATATAATTGTATGAAACAAAAACAGGAGAAGATATTGAATTATTTCCATAATTTCCATCGGCATTCATTTTTGCGTAATACGAAAATACAACCGCAACATTTTTTGTCTCAAAGAGCGGCAGCTGATGCTCAAGTTTTGTCGGAAGCCACATATCATCACAGTCAAGAAACGCAATAAACCGACCGGATGCAGCATTTATTCCGACATTGCGAGGAGTTGCCGGCATACCGGATGATGTTTCTGTATGAAGCAATTTTATCCGTGCATCTTTTTTGCATAAATCTTCTATTATTTTTACAGAATTATCAGTGGAATTGTCGTCTACAACAAGAAGTTCCCAATCTGTATAAGTCTGAGAAATAACAGAAGTGATTGAGTCTGGAAGATATTTTTCTCCGTTGTGGCACGGCATTATTATTGAAACTTGTGGAGCATCCATTTTTCACATCCTTCAATGTAAGTTTTTAATTTTTTCAATACAACTGAGTTTGAAAGATTTTTTTCAAAATATTTATATGGATGTCCACTATATTTTGAAATATCAAAATTGTTTATTTTTTCAATAAACTCAGAAGCACTTTGACAAAGTTCTCCAATATTTTTATAATCAATTCCAACAAAGGCTTCTTTTGTTCCTATTATTGGAATTCCATAAGACAAAGCTTCAACAGATTTTGTTTTCATTCCAGAACCAAGAAATATTGGTGATACAACAAACTCAACGGAATTATAAAAATCATCAACATTATCCACATGCCCCAACATTTCCAAATTTTCATAATTTGCTGACAATCTCTCTTTTAAGTAATCACATATAGAACCAGCAACAACAAATTGCTTGTTAATGTGAGGAAGTACATTTTTAATGAACCATGACATACCGTCTTTATTTGCAAACATATCAGAGCCAATAAAACCGCATTTTCCTTTTTTTGAGTTATTGAATTTTGTCAAATTGATATGAGAATCCATGCTAATAGGCAAAATCAATTCCGGCAGAACAGAATATTCTTTTTGCATTTTTTCAGAATCTCTTTCATTCAAAACAATTTTGCAGTCTGAAAATAAACATGATTTTTTTTCAAGTCGTGATACATATTTATAAAAGAAATATGTTGAAACTGATTTTTTATATTTGTACACATCGTGATAATATTTTTTTTCAATGTTATGAAAAAATGTAATTGTCTTGATGCCACCGTTTCTACAGTATTCAATAAGATTTCCAAATAACGAAGAATTGAAAAATACATAATTATATGTTCCTCTGCTTATCTTCGTTTTTATTTCATTCTCTATCTTTTTTGTAATTCCGTAATCACGGTTAAATAAAAGTCCTTTTATTTTTGATACAAATGTTGGAACTGGAAAAACATATAAATCAATATTGTCTTTACCAAACAGTTTTAAGAATAAATCATAATTTCTTTTTGATACTACAAAACCGCCATTAGACTGAGACTGTTTAAAGTCTTTGGAAATAAACAGAACTTTCATATTAAAACAGCTTCCTCTTTAGTTATATCTAAATGATTTTAAATTTGTAAAATCCGTCTTATTAATAAAAAGTATTGACTGATAAGGAATATATGGAGAACGAGTAATATTGCTTGCAGAAATACGCAATGTAAATATAAAGACAAAATAGAAAATTATTAAGTTTAAAGCCCGTTCTTTTATTTTAAACTTGCTAAAAACAACAGGATAGACAAAACAAAGATAAATGTTATAGTACTCAGAAAATCGCAATCCCATGTGTCCACCGAAAATTAGTGGAAAAGAAAATCCCAAAATGAATATAGAAAAAAAACGTTTTGACTTGTTGTAAGTTCCGGTAATCAAGGATATAAAAATCAAATATATAGTAATTAAAATATAAAAATACTTCATAAGAGAGCCGCCTTTTAAATTTTCCAATGCATCAAGGTAAGACAACATAAGCCCTAGCTCTTTTAGTTTTTTGAAAATAAAAAACTTTGAAATTAAAATAATAGATAAGAAAATCACAGAGAATGCAATATTTATATAGTTGTAAATAAAGTAAATCGGAATTGCTATTAAAGCGGATTTATGCCACAAACATGCAAATATGCATAAAACTATGTACTTAAGCATTTTACGTTCAAATATGTATTTGGCAGAATAAAATACTATAGAAACTGCAACAGTCTGGCGAACTGTGCTTAATCCGCTCAAAAAAAATAAAGAGATATAAATTACTGTTGATTCAAAATAAGAAATGGAATACTTCTTTATTCCATAATAAACAAGAGAATATGCAAAAACACTTGTAATAATAAAAAACATCCAAGGACATTTATACTCGTTACAATAAAAAGCTAGAAAACGTGGAAACAGTTCCCAACGGTAAACTTCATCTTTATTCAAATCTGGAAAAATTGAATGCCAATAATTTGGATAATCATATCCTACATCAAATCTAAGCGCAGCAAATAAGAGTATAAGCACAAAAGAAAATATCAGCCGTAAATTTTTTGAAAGATACTTATTATTTACACTGTAGCGACCGGCAAAAAAAAGTAAAAAAAACAAGAAAAAAATATATATAGTCATTTCAGAGCCTCTAAAAACAGAGATTTTGATTTTTTGTTTTTTTTCAAATTGTATATAAACAAAAGAATTCTTTTTAAACAGTACAATTTCATTTCACTTGAAAGATTTTTCTCAGCGTATTTACAGCAAGACGTCCAATAAAGCACAACTGATTTTTTTTGAAAATCATAATTCATAGAATTTTCATTTTTATCTTTTGAAGATGCACCTTCAAAATGAATGATTTGAGGACCTTGTATTAAAACACTAGATTTTCCTTTATGTTTAAGTTTCAGTTGCAAATCAGATTCTTCAAAATACATAAAATATCTTTCATCAAAAAATGCGTCTGTATTATTCAAAAGAAAATTATCTGCGCCAGTAATATATTCAACGTTGCCATAAAAAGGTTTTATTATGCCTATTTTTTTAAAAAAGAATTTCCAAATTTTTTTCATTCCATACGAAACAGAAAGGCAATAAAAAAGAGATTTAAAAATATTTTTATATGTCGGAAATTTCCCCCAAGAATGTATGCAGTTTCCTTTATCATCCGATAAGTTACAACCCAAAACCCCGATTTTTTCTTTTTCAGAAGAATTTTCCCAGTAGCAAAAAAAAATCTTTACGGCATTGTTCAGCAAAATCGTATCGCTGTTCAGATAGAAAATGTATTTTCCTTTCGCAATTTTTAGTCCACGGTTATTTGCCGCCCCGAATCCTAGATTCGCATTGTTTTCTATAAGAATCACTTGCGGAAATTCGGATTTTATCATCTCAACGGAGCCGTCATTGCTGCAGTTATCCGAAACGATAACTTCAAATGAAATATCTTTTGTCTGCTCAAAGACTGATTTCAGGCAGTTTCTTGTCAGCTCTTTTGTGTTGTAGTTTACGATTATGATTGAAACGTCCATTATTAATTTCCTAGATTTTCAATACATCAGTATTTTTACATAATATTCCTCAGAAAATTTCGTCATTCCAATCAAAGAAATGTTTCCCAAGAATTTATTTCTCAACAGATAAGCAAATTGCCATAATCCAGAATGAGTCTTTGCATCAACAAATTTCAAGATATTTAGAAGTTTCATCTTTTTTATATTATGTCGTACCCATACATTAAAAAGCCGTTCCGCCATGTATCCAAAAATGCGTTCCTGAACAGCATTATATTTTGATATATCGATTTTTTTTTCAGCCTCAAAAAGTATATTGAACAGCCATGTGCAGTACGCGTCAAAGTCATTCCACCCTATGACAGTCATGTTATAGGGTGATAACCTACATCCGCAGGTCATCACACTATAAACATCCTTGTCGTATTCAGGATATTTCTCATGTATTATCTTTTTTAAAGTGCGTAAATCTTCTGAAACATGGCATACCGAATAGTCAACTTCCAATGAATAAGGATAGACTCTCGACTTTGCCATCATCACATCATATTTTGAGAGGATTTTCTCCAATTTCGTCTTGTCAAAACTGTAATTCTTCACTTCGTCTTCAGGAAGAACTACTGCATCATCAAAACAATTCTTCTTGTCAAAACTGAAATATCTTCTGTAATGGTTCAGACCGATATATTCAAGATTAGGATAAAGTTTCTTTATGTTTTTCCATGCCCAGTAAAGAGCTGTAAGCTCGCAGTAGCTTTTGTTCTTTGCGCTGATGTTGTCGCATGGTTCGCCGTTCACTTGGTCATCACGCTGCATTCCCAAATCAACATTGCTGATTGCCGCTCCTACTTGAATAGGCAGAAACAGTCCGTCCGGATTAGGAGGAAGCTCACAAGGCTTGTGGCAGCATATCAGGATCTTGCAATTGTCTTTGTTCAGAGTTACTTTACCTTTCATTTTCTTCCTCCCAGTCTTTCATGCACTTTTCAATCACATCGTCCATGTCGTAGTATTTGTATTCCGCCAGACGACCGCCGAAAATCACTTTGTCTTGGGCTTCTGCAAGCTCCTTGTATTTCTTGTAGACTTCTGCGTTTTTCGCATCTTTCACCGGGTAGAAGGGTTCGACTCCCTCGTGCCATTCGGTTGAGTATTCTTTTGAGATTACTGTTTTATTTTGTGAATATGCAGGATTTTCCGGCTCAAAATGCTTGTGCTCTATGATTCTTGTAAACGGCTCGCCGTGGCTTGTGTAGTTCACAACCGCGTTTCCCTGGAAATTCTGAACGTCAAGAGTTTCTGTCTCAAAGCGGACTGTTCGGTATTCAAGCTTTCCAACCTTGTAGCCAAAGAACTCGTCGATTTTTCCTGTGAAAACGATTTTTTCCGCAATGCCGTTCCATTTCTCACGGTCTGTAAAATAGTCAACGTTCGTTTTCGTCTCGATTCCGGCAAGAAGTCCGTCAACAAGTCTGTTGTAGCCGCCGATTGGGATTCCCTGATATGCGTCGTTGAAATAGTTGTTGTCAAAAGTGAACCGTACCGGAAGCCGCTTTATGATGAAAGACGGAAGCTCCGTACATTTGCGTCCCCACTGCTTTTCGGTGTATTCCTTTATAAGAGTTTCGTAGATGTCGCGCCCCACAAGGCTTATTGCCTGCTCCTCAAGGTTTTTGGGCTCGGTGATTCCGCTTTCCTTTTTCTGCTGCTCGATTTTTGCCATCGCTGCCGCAGGTGTTGTTACGCCCCACATCTGGTAGAAAGTGTTCATGTTGAACGGCAGGTTGAAAAGTTTTCCACGGAAGTTTGCGACAGGCGAGTTTGTGTAGCGGTTGAACGGAACAAAGCTGTTCACAAAATCCCAGACTTTTTTGTTTGAGGTGTGGAAGATATGCGCGCCATACTTGTGGACATGGATTCCCTCAACATCCTCGCAGTAAACATTTCCGCCAAGCTGCGGACGTTTGTCTATGACAAGGCACTTTTTCCCGGCTTTAGCAGCAAGATTGGCAAAAGTCGCCCCATACAAGCCAGAGCCTACGATGAGATAGTCGTAATGTGAATATTTTGTTTGAATTGTTCCAGCCATTTATTCTAGCTGAAAAGAGAATTGATTTTATCTGATTTCTATTTTTGAATTTTAAGAGAGGCTAATGCTTATAGATTTTGGAACATGAACACGCAGTCTTCGTCATATTTTGGCTTTATATGGTTCTGAACGAATTTTTCCTGCTTTTTTGGAAGGCGTGTAAACCCCAGTTTCGTATAATGCTCAATCAGTTTCTCATCTGGGAGAGCATAAATATAAAGAGAAGCAAGCCCAATGTATTTGCTCATCGTCTGGCAAAGCGGAATGATAAAACGTCTTAGTATAAATGCTCCGATTTTTGCCGTCTCAGGATGATTGTTACGATAATTCTTATTCACTGCGAAATTAGAAAGCTCAACAGCAGGAATTGTATCAAAACTTTCATGAAAGACTTGAATTGTTATAAGTCCGCTCCGCAAAGTAAAATAAGCCGCAAGTTCACCCGAAACTTTATCTTTTACAAGATACGTTCTTGCGTTCAAGTCTTTTTCATCTGATGCAGCCTGATTTTTCAGGTAATTTTCAAGCCCTTCTGCTCCATTCAGTGCACAAAAGTCAGCAATCAAGGACTCATTCTCCGAAGAATCAAAGATATGCTCAATTGAAAAATCGTCTGTGTCTAAAACCGAGAATTCAACAATCACTTTTTAGAAATCTCCTTCAACTTTGAACGTTCTTTTTTATGTACATTTGAAATCCATAATTCAAAATCATCACATTCTTTATCCAGTTCCTTAAAATCAGGCTTCGGATGATTTACAATAAACTGATAAACTTCATTCTTTTTCAAATGTTCCTGATACTCTTTTGAAAGCACGCGCATATCAACCTCCAATAAAAAGTCAATGAGGAAATATCAATTTCCGATTTGACTTTTTGCACAATTTCGCAACAAAGTGAACTCGCGACGCAAGTTTCCAGCGGAAATTGAAGTTTATAAAAAAGTTTGCAACGCAAACTTGTGAATAAAAACTTTGACGCTATTTTAGACAAAGTTTTTATTACATACCTCCTGTAATAAATATACAAATATTTTCTGTTACAGTATAGCACAAGATTCCGTTTTCGCCTCAGTAAAATCAAAAATAGAAATGTCAAAGAACTTATAAAACAACAGGAAAATACCGTTGTTTTATCAAAAATCAATTGTCTTTTCAGTGTGCCTCCTTGCAATTATTTTATTATTTCAAGTAATCTATTTATTCCTTTATGAATTTGATTTTGAATATCTTAATCCAACCAATACAACATATATTTATTTCCCTACTAAAGCGTTTGAAAGAAAATTTATGCCTCTCTCTCTTAGTTCTTTTTTTTGTATTTCAAAAAAATTCCAGTCAAAATTGGACAAAAGAGTTTTTTCAAAGTCATAAGCTTTATGAATTGTCAAATTCCGTCCTACCATCATATTTAGCGTATCAAGCCTTGAATTTGTAGTTTTTGCACAACCTTTTAAAGAAAAGGCAGCAACTGGTTTATGAAAGAAAAGAGAAAACACTGTTCCGTGAAAAGAATTAGTAATTACATATCTTGCGTTTGCTATAAATTTAACCCACTGCGGTACTGATGGAAATATTCTCTTCTCCGAAGTACACTTTCCGTGACCTGTTACATATACAACATCAAGCCCCTGTTTATACGCCCATGTTTTTATCTTTTTAATATCCAAAGATGAGCTTGCAGAAAGTTCATATACAAATACATATTCTTTTTTTGGCAATACAACTTTTTCATCTTTGAAAAATTCAAGATATTCATCAGGTGTAAGAAGAAAAGTTGGATCACATACCTGGACTGCATCTTTGATACCGATTTTCTTTAAGATTTCAAGACCGCTTTTTTCTCGTACACTGATAGCATCAAAGTGGGAAATCAAAGGTTTTACTGCCATCGCAAATTTTTCATTCAATTTATCTTCTGAAAAACCGAAACTTGCAGCATAAGAAATCCGTTTTGTTTCACTTTTTCCAAAATTCAAAAAATGTGCGTTCAGATTATTTTTCTGTAAATACTGAATATTCCAAACCTGATCGCTTCCGACAATATAAGCATCCGCTTTTGGAGGAGATTCCTTTAATTCATCGAATGTATAATAATTTTGTGATAAATGAAGATATTTCTTTCTGAATTCTGGAGCATTGCGATTATGTAAAGAAGTTTCATTTTTTTGGTTTTTAGAATCCAACTTGTTCTTAATAAAACGCATCAACAAATAGGGATTCAAACCTTTTAGAATTTTCCAAAAAGGTCGTTTTATAGTTAAAATATCATCAAATCTATGATACTGAATCAAAAAAACATCATTACCAATTTTTTCAAGGTATTTCTGTAGTGCAAATCCTTGAATCTGAGTACCATAATTATCATCTGGTTGCCAGCAAGTCATTATTCCAATTTTCATTTTCTAAGTCCTAATCTTCGTAAGATTTTTCCTCCAAACCGTCGGCAAGCATAGTAAACTCTAACTGGAAACTTCACTTTGACATATTTTTTATATGCAACATCAAACCCCTTTTTTAAGCAGATCGAAATAAATTTTTTGCGATTTTTTGGAAGCTTGAGAGAATATAAAAGTTGCGTATTAAATCTTTTACAGTCGTAATTTTTTATTTCATCAACAAAAAGTGAACTTTTTACAGATTTGAAAAGTTTTTTCCCCTTATCAGTGTTTAAAAAACAGATAGAATATCCTTTGTCATCATCTTTTTCTGGAATATAGTTTTGAATTCCCCAAAAGTCTCCGATTGTAATGTCCGAAAGAATTTTAGAACCTTTAAAAACACAATCATAGCAGGAATTCCGCATCATCACATTTTTATTGAATGAAAGCATCCACATTCCTTTAGATTGATTTACGCTGTATTCACTGCCATTCGCGAAAGTGAATGACAGTGAAAACAGCTTCCAGCCGTCATTCTTCCGCCTGAAAGCTGTTTTCACGATCCGCGAAGCGGATTTTTTTTCGCGGAATTTTATATACTTTTGCCAGAGAGCCGGGCTTGGAACTCCGTGGCATATAACGTCAACGGTAAAAAGATTCTCATAGTCCTTTTTTAGGAATGCCTTTAATCCGACAATCTGGCACGGTGTTCCTGTGTAAAGGACCTTTCTTCCATCATCAAGAAATTTTCTGCAATCCAAAAAACTGCTTTCCGTGCGGCTCTGCAGATACTTTGATCCACGGAATCTCTCAAGCCCGCAAACGGAATCAGTCCAGCCGTGCATTACAGAAAAATCACTGTCAAATTCCGCACCGAAAACAACGCCTCCCTCAGCTATCACTTTTTCAGCAAGAACCGTGAACATTCCGCCGGAAGAGCTTTCAAGACGGATTTTCTCGTCACTGCAGATTGCCGCATACGCTTTTCTTTCTGAAAAACCAGTTGAGGTTTTTGCATTCAGAACCGGGCAAGTTTTCTCGCAAAGCCTACATTCAACGCAAAGAGAAGAGTCAACTTTCGGATACAAAAATCCTTCATCGTTTGCAATCATCGAAATTGCGGATTTATTACAGATTTGAACACATGCGCCGCATCCAGAGCATTTTTCATAAGGAAGACTAGGCATTAAAAATCCTCCTTCGCATCATATTTAAGACAGAAACACGCTCTGATTTATTCATTCCAACAAACAAGACTGATACCGAAGTAAAGGCGACAGATAAAAAAACAACACAGATAAAATTCAGAATTTTGTCTTTAATGAAATACCGTGCGGCAACAGGCACAACCGCAGACAGAACTGCAACGGCAAAAATCGGCAGGCATACGCTCATTAAGAAACTTCGTATAGAAAAGTCCGTTAAAGCTTTTATAATAAAAAGACGAACAACAAAAGCAATAAATGTTATACAGATTGCAACAACAAGAACACTGTATGCAGGAAGTCCGCATTTCAGGCATACATAGCTTGCAGGAAGATTCATAAGCAGAATTCCGCCCACAACACTCTGATAAAGCTTTATTTTTCCGGTAGCCTGAGCAAGCGTCATAATTGGGTAGCTCACTGAATCGACCAATGCATCAATCAAAACGAGGCGCGCAAAAATAACTGCATTTTCAGGCGGATTTTTCAGCCAGACATCCAAGACAAACGGCATTTCAAGCGCAAGCGGAAGCGTAAAAATATACATCAGAAAAAATGTCATTCTGCAGCCTCGGAAAGTCAGAGAAAGACATTCCTCTTTCTGTTCCGCAGCATAAGTCTTTATAATCTGTGGACGTATTGCCGTTGAGAAATTCTGGCTGAAACTTGTTACCGCCGCGCTTACCTGAGAAGCTATCGCCCTGGCAGCATTCGCAAGTGAACCGAAAAACTGATTCAGAAGGATATTCACAATCTGATTTTTGAATACACCAACAGAGCTTCCGAAGAGATTCCAGCCGACATAGCTGAACATCCCGG
>DKDI01000004.1:80738-132069 GCA_002449305.1 Treponema sp. UBA6852 | reverse complement strand
GATCTCATGTCCGATTTTGAAAAATTTCTGAACAATGAAGAAATAAATGTTCCTCATCTCATAAAAATCGCAATAGCGCATTATCAATTTGAGACAATTCATCCGTTTTTAGATGGAAACGGAAGAGTCGGGCGTCTGCTTATCACGTTATATTTTGTCGCCTCTGGAATTCTTGAAAAACCTCTTTTGTATCTTTCGGCTTTCTTTGAAAAAAATCGCTCTTTATACTACGACAATCTGACAATAACTCGTGAAAAGAACGATTTAAAACAGTGGATAAAATATTTTCTGGTCGGAATTGCTCAAACTGCAGAAGAAAGCACACGCACATTGCAAAAGATAATGCAGTTAAAGTCAAAAGTTGAAGAAACGATTATGACAATGGGAAAACGGTATTCAACTGCACATACCCTTTTAATTGATTTATTTAAAAATCCTATTGCTTCAATAAAAAATATACAGAATATCACAGGACTTTCCGCAAAAGCAGCTGGAGATTTAGCCGCTGTTTTTGTAGAAAAAGGAATATTTGAGGAAATCACAAAGCGACAGCGCAACCGCATATTTGTATTTCAGGAATATCTAAAACTTTTTTCTAGCTGATAAGAATGAAACATGGAATCAAAAATGCAGATGAAAAAACATAAGCCGGGGGAAAAGCATGGAAAAAGAAATTATCAATCTAAGCAACTCGCAGTTTTCAGATGATTATATAAAGGACGTAAAGGATATTTTAAAGTCTGCCCGGAAGCAAAGCTACAAGTCTGTAAATTCCGTAATGATACAGGCGTACTGGCTTGTCGGATTCAGGATTGTTGAGCAGGAGCAGAAAGGCGAAAAACGTGCGGGCTACGGCGAAAAAATTATTGTGAATCTTTCAAAAGAACTGAACAAGAAAATCGGAAGCGGAATGTCCGAGGCCCACTTAAAAAATTGCCGTCAGTTTTATTTGACATTTCCATCAGCAAAGATTTGCTACACACTGTGTAGCGAATTGACTTGGTCTCACTTGCGTCTGATTATGCGGCTTGATTCCGAGGAAAAACGTAATTACTACATAAACGAAGCGAAACATGGAAACTGGTCAGTCCGGGAGCTTGAAAGAAGCATAAAAACCCAGATGTTTGAGCGGATTGTGCAGAACCAGATTCCTCAAAAATCAACATCCAAACTAAAAAATGAATCACTTGTAAAAGACCCGTATATTCTTGAGTTTTTGGGAATAAAGCCTGAAACTAGCAGTTCAGAAAAAGACATTGAAAATGCGATTATCTCAAACCTTGAAAAGTTTCTGCTTGAGATGGGGAAAGGGTTTTCCTTTGTTGAACGACAGATGCACGTAAAGACTGAAACTCAGGATTTTTTCATTGACCTTGTTTTCTACAATTATATCCTAAAATGTTTTGTTCTGATTGACCTGAAAAAGGGCGAGCTGAAACATCAGGACATCGGGCAGATGGATATGTATGTGCGGATGTTTGACTCGCTGAAAAAAGCCGATGACGACAACCCGACAATCGGAATTATTTTCTGTGCGGACAAGGACGAAAGCATCGTGAAATATTCCGTTCTGAACGAATCCCGGCAGATTTTCGCAAGCCGCTATAAAACCGTGCTTCCGACAGAGGAAGAACTGGGCGCAGAACTAGACCGCAACAGAAGATTCCTAGAAGAAAAATACGGAAAAAAACTGATTGAATAGCAGAATTAAGAGGCGGAGCAAAAACAATGCAGATGAAGAAATATAAGCTGGGAGAAAGTTGAAATGAAAATAAATTCTTCAAATAGTCCGAAAATACAAAGAAAAGGCTATGCGAATTTTAAGCGCGCTGAACTGTTTGAAAAACTAAAAACCTCGCTTGGTAAAGTCAAAAACAAAAAGACAGGAATTGAGGCGGTTCTTTCAAAAAAATCGCTTGAAAAAATGACAAGCGCGAAGGCAATAGAAAAGTCCAAGCAGAACGGATATTCTCTTGACGAGCATTTTGAAATGGCTGAAAAAATCATTGAACTTTTTGAGCGTGCCGAGCTTATTGCAAGCCACCCGGACTTGAAGAATCCTGACGACCCGAACATAATTTCAATAAAACGTTTTGCTTCTGCCGCAGATCTTTCAAACAGGTCTAAGAGCGAAGTTTTGATTACTGTAAAGGAAAGCATTGCCAACGGACATCATATTTATTCAATTGAGCTATTTAAAATAAATAAAGCCTCCGAAAAATTCAGAGGCTTGAGTGACGCGGCCAAAAACGGCGAACAGGGGAACTAACACACCTCACGTCCATAATTTGAATATAACATAACAAGGATTGGATGTCAAACAGGAAACAAACAATGCAGATGAAGAAATATAAGCTGGGAAAATTGATGGAAGTTACTCGCGGAATGTCTTTGGGCGGAGAATTTTATTCCACGAAAGGCGAACTGATGAGATTGACTTTGGGAAATTTTGACTACAAGAATAATTGCTTCAAAGATGACAAGTCAAAGGATAATCTGTTTTTTACAGGAGCTGTAAAGCCGGAATTTATTTTGAAAAAAGACGATATAATTACGCCGCTTACTGAGCAGGCAATCGGGCTTTTAGGCTCAACCGCGAAAATTCCGTGCGACGGAAAATATATTCAAAGTCAGGATGTCGCTCTGATAAAATGCAAGGAAAAACTGAATCCGAATTTTGCTTTCTATTTGATTCCGTCAAAACTTGTAAGAAATCAGTTAAGTGCAGCTGCCCAGCAGACAAAAATCAGGCACACTTCGCCGGGCAAAATAAAAGACTGCACTGTTTGGATTCCTGAATATTCTTCGCAGGAAAAAATCGGCAATTTTCTTTCTTCCATCGACAAAAAAATTGCCCTGAACAGCCGCATAAACGCAAAGCTTGAGCAGATGGCAAAACGCCTTTACGACTACTGGTTTGTGCAGTTCGATTTTCCGAATGAAAACGGCAAGCCCTACAAGTCCAGTGGCGGAAAAGTGGCCTACAACGCCGAGCTGAAAAGAGAAATCCCGGCTGGGTGGGAAGTTGGAAATCTTTATGAAATTGCGGACTATATAAACGGGCTTGCTTGCCAGAATTTCAGACCAAAAGAGAATGAACAATCATTGCCTGTCATAAAAATTCGTGAAATGAATGAAGGCATAACAAAAGACACAGAGCAAGTTTCAATAAATATTCCGGAAAAATATAAAATTAATAACGGAGATATTTTGTTTTCTTGGTCTGCAACTTTAGAAGTCATGGTTTGGAATAGTGGAAAAGGCGGATTAAACCAGCATATTTTCAAAGTTGTGCCAAAAAATTATTTTTCCAATGAATATGTTTATCAGCAATTGGATAGGTACATAGTAAACTTTCAAAAACAAGCGGAAGCCAGAAAAACAACGATGGGACACATAACTTCTGAGCATATAAATCAAAGCCGAGTGGTTCTACCGCCAAAAGAAATTGTTCAGGCTTTCACACAAAAAGTAAAAGCTCTGTCAAAAATGCAATCAAATCTAAAAACTGAAAATTTAAGATTGGCAATAATGCGAGATAGGTTGCTTCCCTTGCTTATGAACGGTCAGGTGGAGATGGTTTAAGGATTTAAAAATCTTGCGAAATCATAAGACTGAATATATACTATATGTATAAATTGTAATACTGTGTAAGCATGAATGAAGAATTTGGAGTAGTTTATGAGGGCGTTACTAGATACAAATATTATTATTCACCGTGAAAATACAAAAGCCACAAATTATGGAATAGGACTGCTTTTCTATTGGCTTGACAAATTGAATTATGAGAAATGCATTCATCCTTTTGTTGTTGAAGAGCTTCGGAGTTTTCATGATGAAAATATGCAAAATTTGTACAATGCAAAACTCTCCGCATATACAGAAATAAAAACGGTTGCAACTCAAACAGATGATTTTAAATCAAAACTTCCAGAAGAAAAAAGCCATAATGATAAAGTTGATAATCAATTGCTTTATGAAATTTATTCAAATCGGGTAGATTTGCTTATAACAGAAGATAAGGCGCTTAGAGAAAAATCAAGAATATTTGATCTAAGAGAAAAAGTTCTTTCCATAAATGAGTTCATTACAAGATGTACCAATGAGAATCCAGAACTTATATCATATAAAATGCTTGCCGTCAAAAAAGAGCTTTTTGGAAATATTGATATAAATAGTCCGTTCTTTGATACATTTAAAATTGCTTATTCTGGTTTTGAACAATGGTTTAGAAAAAAGAGTGATGAGAAAGCCTATGTTTGCCGTACAGACACAAATGATATTTTAGGCTTTTTGTATCTTAAAACAGAATTTGAAAATGAACCTTATTCTGATATAACTCCAGTTTTTCAGCCTAAAAAAAGACTGAAAGTTGGAACTTTTAAGGTGGAATCTTCTGGGTTTCGATTGGGTGAGCGTTTTGTAAAAATCATTTTTGACAATGCGCTTGAACGGAAAGTCGATGAAATTTATGTTACTCTTTTTGAAGATAGGCAAGAATTGAAAGCACTTGAAGATTTGCTTTTTGTTTGGGGATTTAGAAAATACGGAACAAAAAGAACAAACGGCAAAGATGAAGTGGTTCTGACAAAAACAATGCATTCTTATAATCCAAACTTTTCTGTAAAAGAAAATTATCCTAATATCTTGTTTGATAACCGCCAAAAATATTTTTTGCCGATTCTTGCAAAATATCATACAAGTTTGCTTCCGGATTCTAAGCTAAATACAGAAAATGAGATTGACTTTCTTGGAAAAGAGCCGCATCGTTACGCGCTTCAAAAAGTTTATATTTCTTTTACATCAGAGCGAGGTATGAAAAAAGGTGATTTATTGCTTTTTTATCGTATGGCAGAGAATGGTGAAATTAAAAAATATAAATCAGTTGTAACTACTGTTGGAATCATTGATTCGGTAAAATACATGAATCATGGTTTTAATACGAAAGAAGAATTTTTTAGAACGTGCAAAAACAGGAGTGTATTTACAGAACAAGAGCTGGAAGAATTTTGGAATAAGAAAAAGGACAAACTTCTTGTTGTGAATTTTATCTATGTGAAAAGTCTTGCAAAACGGCTTAATCTTGAGTATCTGTGGGCTAATGATATAATTCCATTTCCGAATGGACCAAGACCATTTACAAGGCTTTCTGATGAGCAGTTTAACAAGATACTGAATGATTCTAATACAAATATAGACTTTATAAGGGACTAAACATGTGCAAGATATTGTTATCAATAAAGCCGGAGTATTCATCAAAAATTTTACAAGGGACAAAAAAGTATGAATATCGCAGGCAAATTGCAAAGCGGACTGTCGATGAAATCTTGATTTACTCAACTGCCCCGGATATGAAAGTTATTGGCTCTGTAAAAGTCAATTCTGTAATAAAAGGAACACCGGCGGAACTTTGGGAAAAAACAGAAAAATATTCTGGTATATGCAGAGAAAAGTTTTTTTCATATTTTCAAGGAAAAGAAACCGCATTTGCATATAAATTGGGCGATGTTCAGACATTTAATCCTCCAAGAAATCTGACTGATTACAACATCAAGACAGCTCCGCAGTCATTTGTTTATTTGTAAACTTAGATATAAAGAACTGTTCATTTTGCATTTTTTCTGAATAAAATCCTCAGCTTCCCGGTTTGTTTCTGAAAAATCAAAAATCAGCTCTACAAGCGCATCTTTTGAAACCGAAAAAAGAAAATCCTTTTTTGTCATAACTGTTATGCGGTTTATTGTATGTTAAAAATAACAAAGTTTGAAGCGTAGAGGTTGATTTTTGGGGTTGCGTCTGTTTTTTTTTCATTTATACTCTCCAAAAATGTGAGTTTTCTTGATTTTGGCGACTATAACTGATGAAAATTCTGCACTCGATTTTTCCTGCAACGGAATAATCTACCGGAACATAAGAGATTTTCTGCTTGGGGAGATTTAGTTCAAATATTTTTTAGAATTTTAGAAATTGAACCAATTGTTTTGATTTTTCTGTTATTAAAATAGCGGACTGAATTTGAATACTCGCATCTCCTTTCACCCCTCCAAAATCCATTCCCTTATGTTCTTGCGCACGATTCCGTTTTCGTTTGAGGGCTGAAGCTCGTCCATTGTAAGAATGAGTTTTGGGAAGTTGTCGCCTAGTGCAAGGATCGATTTTAGCGGGCGGATTTCTCTTTCCTTTGTCTCTTCCGAGCTGATTAGGTATGCGACCTGAACGTAGAGCTTTTCGCCGTTCTTTTCCGCAGCGAAGTCAATCTCCGCATCGCCTATTTTTCCGATAAAGACCTTGTAGCCGCGCCGCAGAAGCTCGATGAACACGATGTTTTCCAAAATTCCGTTTATGTAGGTGTCCTTGTAGCCGTGCAGAAAAGTCAGCAGCCCCTGGTCGGCAAGGTAATATTTTTCCATTGTCTCAAGAATTTTCTTGCCGCGAACGTCATACCGCGGAACTTTGTAAAGGACGAGCGCGTTCTCAAGATATTTTATGTCGTTGTAGATTGTTTCCACGGAAAGCGGCCGTCCGCCGGACTTCATGAAGTCGGAAATCCGTTTTGCGGAAAAAATATTTCCTGTGTTGTCGGCGATGTAAAGGATGATTTTTTCAAGAACCGCGGTGTCTCGGATTTTGTTGCGTGCAATCACGTCTTTTAAAAGAACCGTCGAATATATTCCTTCCAGATACGAGCGGATTTGGACAGGATTTTCCATCATGTCCTTGAGTCCCGGAAATCCTCCGAATTCAATGAATTTTCTGAATGCCGCCGCAGAGTCGTTTTCAGAATTGAAATACAAAAATTCCTTGTAAGAAAGCGGCCAGATGTGAATCAGGACATAGCGACCGCTCAAGTACGTTGCAAGTTCGGAAGAAAGAAGGTTCGCGTTGCTTCCGGTTATGTAGATGTCCGCGTCAATCGTTGCGGAAGAGTAGAGCGAATTAACAAGCTTTTCCCAGCCGCTGACCTCCTGAATTTCATCCAGAAAAAGATAGAGCTTTTTTCCGCCTACCGCCTCGCTTTTTGATTTTATAAAGTCGTAGAGTTTTTTTGAGTCCAGAAATTCCGCATTCTCAAAATCTTCCATATTTAATAGGAGAATTTGGTTTTCCGCCGCGCCGCTTTCCAAAATCTTCCGCGAAAGAAGCTCAAGCATGAACGATTTTCCCGAACGTCTTATTCCCTGAAGCACTTTTATTACGGGCTTGTCCTTGTAAAGAGAAATTATTTCGTCAGTTCCGAATCTGTCCAGTGCAATCTGTTTCATTTGTTTCTAGTATAACCGAAAAAGTTTTGAAATTCAAGAAACGTTTCAGGTATAGTGGAAAGTTTTTGCTTAAGAAGAGATTCTTGCTTTTCCGCCGTATGTGTAGAAAGTACCGCCGATTGTACTTGAATGCAATAAAATTTTTTGCTAAATTCCTATTAGAAATTAGTCAAAGACTTTGAAAAATTTATAATAGGTGTAAAATGAGTTTTAAACGTGATATTTATCTCAAACGTTTGATTGTCCGTGAAAAGAACGGCCTTATAAAAATAATCACAGGAGCAAGGCGTGCAGGCAAGTCTTATTTTATGAACAGGATTTTCTGTGAATATCTTAAAAACAAGGGAGTTTCCGAAAATCAAGTCATCAAATTTGCCTTTGATTCTGACGAGGACATAGATTTGCTTGATTCATTTTTTCCAGAAGAAGAAACCCGTTTTAAGCAGAAAAACGGAACTTATTTAGTAAATGCCAAAAAATTCCGTGCGTTCATAAAAGAAAAAACAAATGAATGTGGCAGTTTTTATCTGCTTTTGGATGAAGTTCAGCTGCTTGAAAATTTTGTCGGAACATTAAACAGTTTTTTGAGGCATGAAAATTTTGATATTTATGTAACCGGTTCAAACTCAAAATTTCTTTCATCTGATATTATTACGGAATTTAAGGGACGCGGCTCGGAGGTTCATATTTTGCCTTTGAGTTTTTCTGAATATTGCGAAGGTTTGCATTTAAAACCTGATGAAGCATGGAAGTCATATATTGTAACAGGCGGAATTCCTTTGGTCGCTTTGATGAAAACTGATGAGGAACGTTTTTCTTATTTGAACAATTTGTGCGAGGAAACATATCTAAAAGACATAATTGAACACAACGGAATCAGAAAGCAGTCTGAGCTTGCAGAAACGTTTGACATGCTTTCTTCTATGATTGGCTCGCCTGTAAATGCTTTAAAGCTTGCCAATACTTTTAAAACGCTCACAAAGAAGGAAATTACTGACAGCACGATAACAACTTTTATCGGATATTTTGAAGACGCTTTTTTAGTTTCAAAGGCAAAAAAATTCAATATAAAAGGAAAGAAATATATTTCCTCTCCATTTAAAATTTATTTTGAAGATATAGGAGTCCGTAATGCAAGACTGAATTTCCGTCAGATTGAAGAAACTCACATCATGGAAAACATTTTATATAACGAGCTTCGCTACCGGGGCTTTTTGGTTGATGTGGGCGAGGTGAACATAAATGAAAAAACAGAACGCAGTGATGCCAACGGAAAAAATATCTATGCGCAAAAGCAGCTTGAAGTGGATTTTATAGCCAATTCTGGAAACCAAAAATTTTACATCCAATCAGCTCTTAGCATGGATTCGGCGGAAAAAGAGATTCAGGAAAAAAAATCACTTTACAACATAGGCGATTCCTTTAAGAAAATCGTAATTACAAAAAACAATCTGAAATCTTCTGTCGATGAAAAAGGCATTGTTACAGTAGATTTATTTGATTTTCTACTTAATTTTGATTTTTAACATTCTCCCTTGTTTTTTCCAATAAAGCCAGATGGAATAAGATAGAATCCAGTTCTTTATTCCATGTTTTATTCACCGATTTTTTCAATCGTGCATTGGCCGGGTTTTTGCCGTATAAGTTTTTCCTTTTCGCTATTTTCGACTGTCAGTATAAGCCCCTACAGGTTCCCCGTGTTCACCAAAATACCAATATGCATTATCTGGAACTTCATAGACTGCTATGCCGTCATCTTCCAAGTTTAATTTCTGTAAAGATGTGATTTTTTCCTTTAATCTTGCGCATATACGAGTCTTAATTCCTTTTTCATATTTTATTCCATCAATTGTCATATTCGGTGTGCACCATTCCGCTCCATGATATTGTTTAAGAGGTTTATCGTTTTCACCAATGCCGATGCTTTTTGGAATTGAGATGCTTTTTACAGTTTTGCTTGCAATCACGGATAAACTTCTGCAGCCAGGTTTGTAAACAACTTTCTGAAGTTTTCCCCTCCAGTCTTCATAGTCAATTGCGCCGCTGTAGTTTCTCCAGGTGTTTCCAAAATTAATGATTGGCTCTGAATACCAATTTGGTTCAATGATAAAACTTTCAAAATCATTCCCGCTAAATACAGGATTTGGATAGCTCGGATTACTCATATCAGGAATTCCCCAGGTGTGAGCAGAAAGTCCCTCGCCATTTTCAAAAATATAATCGACATTCGAAGGAAAATCTAATTTTGTAAGATGATTATTCTTAAATGCCCCTGCCTTAAATCTCAAATTTTTAGTTCTCGGCAGGACAATCAGATTTTGTATTCCACAATCCGCAAAAGCTTCTCTTCCAATTGTTTCTAAGAAAGGGGGAATTGTTACTGTTTTTATATTTTGATTTTTAAAAGTGTTATTCCCAATTTTTTTAAGCGAACTCGGAAGTTCCAGTTTTGTGATTTTATTTTTTGGGGCGAACAAAGAATCTCCGCAATAAATTTCCAAGACAGGATAATTTCCGATTTTTTCGGGAATCTCACATTTTGCGTTATTGCCAATATACTTTGTAATTTGTATGTACTTCCCGATTTTTTTATCAGTATATGAAGTAAATTCAAAATCCGACTCTGAATCAGCAAAAGATATATTTATCGCGATACAGAGCAGAAATAAAAAAATTGTAATCTTTCTCATTTATTTAGCTCCCGTAAAAAATCTACGCAAAATAAATCTTTGCGTAGGTTTCAGATTGTTAATTGATGATGCCTGAAAAGAAAAGCGCAAAAGTTGCCGCCAGGAATATAATCAGTAATAGTATGAAATATTTTTTTATAATTTCGAGCCAAGTCGCTGGTGGCAAAATTGCTGCCCAAATGCCGTACTTGAATTTTCCGATAAGTCTTACAACTCCTTCACTGGCAAGAAGTCCCCCAAAAGCACAAATAATTAATTTTATAATTGAATCAGACATATTATTTATCTCCTCGTGAAATTTCAATTTTTTTTAAAGAAAACTATTCCCGCTTTTTCATAACGAACCGCATGGTTCACAGAGCCAGTGATAATATCATCAAGCGTAATTTTTTCCGGCAATTTTTGCTTTAGTCCAGATTTGCTTAATCTGTCATTTTCTGCTTTTGTGATTTTTCCAATTCCTGAAAGTTTTTCTATGAATTCTGAAAGAAATTCTTTTGTAGGAAACGTATTCCTGTTTTTTATTTTTCTCATCAGATAATCTGTCAAAACTTTGCAAGGAATTGTGTGCTCGTCTGTGGAATCATTTTCAGATGCCTGAACACCTTCTGAAATATAACGAGGCTCTTTCCTAATCATCATTCCGCCAAGAATGAACTTAAGCGTATCTGAAAAGGCTTTCTCTGTGTCTTTTGTACAGATTTCATGCATTTTTAAAAAGTGATATAAAAATTCTGCACGTTCCTCGTAATTTGTTTCAACAAAATGTCCAGTCCAAGCCATGACTTGTTTTCCGTCCTGACTTATTTTGCTGTTAGGGCAGCTTTTATTTCTGCATTTTCAGCGTCAATAGTCTTTGTTATTTCTGGGATTTCGTCCATTTTTTGCTTGAACTCTTCATTCCTAAAAGAAAAATCAACCTTAATTTCAGGCTTTCCGTCAATAGGCTTCCAAAGTTTGAAGGAATTTGCTTTTTCTAAAAGCTCTGGATATTTTTTTAGATTGATTTTTCCTTTTATTGAAAAAAGACGTGTTCTTTCTCCTGAGAACGAAAGCCGAATTTTGCAGCTTTTTGCGAAAAACAAAAATCCATTATTCAGATTGATTGAAGCAGAGCATAGTCCGCCGCCAACAGAAACTGTGTTCTTCTTTTCAGTCTGATAGCTGCATATAAGCTTATAGACGGCGAACAAGCCTTTTGCATCTGGCATTTCCGAAAGGCTTGTCATAAAGGAAAATTTTGAAGATGCGTTTGATTTATCAGGACCTGGAAATGCGAAATCTTTTTCTGTAAGTCCGAGCCCAATTTGAAAATTTTTGAAACCTTTGTAAGATGCGAAATTTTCTGCCACACATTTATAGACGAATAATGCGGAGCAGCCGTCAAGCAAGTGTTTTTCTATTTGTTTCATTTCGTCAAGCTGCTTGTTTGATTTTGTACGCTTGTATTTGTCATATATGGATTTGTGCTCATTTTTCTGATTCTTCTTAAGTTTATTTATTGCATCTACAAGCTGCTGTGCCTGTTCCTCTGTAAGCTCAAAATCGGATGGCATCTTTTTTGAACCCTCAGCCAAATCAGCAGCGAATTTAAAATCTTCTCCATTCTCTAAATCATATATATCTTGAGTTGTATTTTTTAGTTTCTTAAAGAAATTGGAAACCGGAAGATAAAAATATATGAACTCGTCGCCGAAAGCTCCCGCATATTTTTGAGCAGTCTCGCTGGCTGCCGAAAATTCATTGCTTTCAAGAAGCTGCATTACTGCATTTCCTGCAATCTTTCTGGCCTGAGGATCATTTTTATCCTCCTGGACATTTACGACATTTATTTCCGTTTTGGATTCTCCAAAAACAACGCTAAAAATACCCATCTTTTTCCTCCGCGCTTACCGTCTGCCGACTTTCTTAGTCCGAATACTCAAACTTGGAAATCATTCTACAAGGAGGCTTTTATTTTGTATTGAGAGTTGAGCCTTGTAAAAAACGGGAGTTCAGTCCTGAAAAATCTAACTTTCAAATGATTAAAATGATTATTCAACAAACACGGTTCGGAGCAGTTTATTTTTTTGTAGTCCCCAAAAAAAACGCTTACATGGCA
Organism: Treponema sp. UBA6852; assembly: GCA_002449305.1. Taxonomy (GTDB): domain Bacteria; phylum Spirochaetota; class Spirochaetia; order Treponematales; family Treponemataceae; genus Treponema_D. The sequence continues at coordinate 120,016 of DKDI01000004.1, read as the reverse complement.
ATGTTCTTGTAAAAAATTGATTTTTCACCCTGGAATTTCAACTCTCACTTCTGTTCCGGTTTCCTTGTCGCTTTTTATGTTGAGCGTGCCGCCTAAAAGCTTTGACCTCATTTCCATTCCGCTCATTCCAAAGTGAAGTTCTCCGTGCGTTCCGACATCGTTCTTGCGGCTGTTCACATCAAAGCCTTGCCCATCGTCAAAAATCATTATGCAGATTGTGTCATTTTCTTTTCGTATAACAACGCTTGTTTCGCTGCAGTTTGCGTGATTTTTTGCGTTGTTCAGGGCCTCCTGGGTTATCCGCAAAATGTGGTGCTTCTGCCCGGTTGAAAATTTTTCAAGAGGAACATCACTAGAAACGAAAAATGAACAGAAAATTCCGCTTTGAGAAGAAAACTGCTCGCACAAATCATTTATCACCGTTTTAAAAGGAGCGCCTTTTAGGACAGGAAGATTCAAATTCTGAATGATGGAGCGCAGTTCAGTTTGATTTTGCTTTTCGAGGCTGATTATTTTTTCTATTTCCGTGCGGATTTTTTCGTCTTTACAGGTGGCTTCAAGTTCTTTTTGTTTTAGCAAAAGGGTTTTTATGTTCTGGCTTATCGTGTCGTGCAGTTCCTGGCTTATGCGCCTTCGTTCCTCTTCCTGGGTTTGAATGATTTCCGAAATAAAAGCGTGGTTTTCTTTTAGCAATTTTCTGTTTTTTATGTTTCGTATTAAAATCAGCAGAATTATTAAAAAAGATGCAAAACAGACTGCAATCAAAAATAGAAAAAACGATGTGTAAAGATTAAGTGCGTAAATCAATTCTTCCGTCATGCGTTGCTCCCGAATTTTTGTTCAGCAAAACGGTATATGCCGAAGCCTGCAAAAGTGCAGATAAGCCTGTCAAGCACGGTAAGGGGAATCCGTGGCAATAAGTAGGACAAAAACACGTTGAAGTTTAATTTTTGAAATGCGATGGAAAAATTATCGATTGCAGAAAATCCGGAAGATTTGTTAAATAGCGGGCGGATGAATGTGTCGAGAAAGCTTGCGGAAAAACAGCTTAAAAATGATGATGCGAATGCGATAACCAGAAGGTAAAGAACGGTGACTGCACGGCTAAAGAAAAATTCTTTTTTATTGCGGCTTATTGTCCATGTTGCAAGAACAATAAAAATTCCGCAGACAGAATACAGAAAATCAAAATAGAAGATTTCTGTTCCGTAAAATGCGCAGCGTAAAACTGTCATCAGAGGATTGGAGAAGGCTGCAGCAATAATGCCCGGAACGAGCCCTGCGTAAAAAGTGATTGCAACTGTAAAAATTGTATCAAAAAAAGCGGGCAGTTCAAGCGCGGCAGAAAAAAATGAAGTGGCGATGTTTCCTAAAACGGCTGCGAGAATTAAAGCTGCGGTGAATCCGATTTTTTTCATAGACGCCCCATTCTTTCAAGGAATTCCAACTTGCTTTTAACGCCCGCTTTGTCATATAAAATCGTAAGATAATTAACGACTGTCTTTTCTGATATACCAAGCGTCGCGGCGACATCGGCGTTTGTATTGTAGAGTGTAAGGCTTTCTGCAACCAGCTTTTCCTTTTTTGTAAAAGTCTGTGTAATGTCGCGGACTTCAAGAAGTCCTGTTACGAGTTCCGCCTGAATATATGTTTTTCCAGCTGAGATTGCTTCAAGCGCGGCAAGTAGAACAGTCTCGTCTGCATTTTTAGAAACAAAGCCTTTAGCGCCGACTGCTGCGCTTGTCGCGTGTTCAACAAATCCGCCTGAATCGTGGCTTGAATATGCAATGCAGGGAATGCCAAGAGCGGAAAACATTTTGATAATTTCAAAACCGCAATACTCCTCGTGTCCTCTGTTCGTGAATTCCGCTTTAAACGAAATATCAACGATTGCAACGCAGCCGGCATCTTCAGCGTTTTTGCAGTGGCTGAACGATTCTGCGATTTTCTTACATTCGTCCCATGTTCCGGCCTCGTCCGTAACCTTGAAATTTGAATAAGATTGAATCCAGTTTTTTATTCCGTTTCTCAAAAGCGAATGGTCGTCGCAAAGAATTATGTTTTTTGCCATGCAGCATATTATACTGCATTCCGCCGAGATTTATAGGGAGTTTACTCCCGGAATACGCGGGAAGAACTGGTTTAGGCTGTTGCTACAATAAAAGTGTTGCTATAATTTTGTGATGAAAACTTAAAAAATGAGCTTTCTTCATTATTTTAGGTCTTAAAAAATGTGTATTTTGCCTTGTTTTAGGTCTTAAAAAGTGTTATATTTATGACGTGGAAAGATTCATACTGAATGATTTGAAGAACTGGAAAGAAAACTCAAGCAGAAAACCGCTAGTTCTTATGGGAGCCCGGCAGGTTGGAAAAACTTGGGTCATGAAGGAATTCGGCAGGCGATTTTACAAAAAAACGGCTTATATTTCCTTCTATAATAATTCCGCAATGAAAAATCTTTTTGAATCTGATTATGACATAAAGCGGATTTTGCCGGCATTAAGCATAGAGGCGGGCTTTCAGATTACTCCTTCAGACACATTAATTATTTTTGATGAAATTCAAAATGCGCCAAAAGCATTTGAGTCATTGAAATATTTTTGTGAAGAAGCTAACGAGTACCATATTATCGCGGCTGGCTCGCTTTTAGGAGTTGCCCTTCATCAGGGAGTTTCGTACCCTGTCGGAAAAGTTGATTTAATGCATCTTCATCCGCTTAGTTTTAGGGAATATTTGTATGCGGTTGAAGAAAAGCCTTTGAGTGATGCCCTGCTTTCTAGGGATTTTACCTTAATCGATAACTTTGCGGAAAAATACATTTATCATCTTAAAAATTATTATTTTGTCGGAGGAATGCCTGAGGTTGTGGAATCTTTCAGAAAGGACTCTGATTATATAAAGGCCAGACAGATTCAAAAGACGATTCTTGCCCAGTATAAAGGCGACTTTGGAAAGCATATTGACTCGCGCGAAATTCCAAAACTCAATCTTGTCTGGGATTCTGTTCAAATGCAACTGGCAAAGGAAAACAGGAAATTCTTTTTTGGAAAAATAAAACATGGCGCCCGCAGCGCAGATTTTGAAAACGCAATCCAGTGGCTCTGTGATTCAGGACTTGTTCATAAAGTTAACCGGGTGAATGAGCCTCACATTCCGCTTTCAGCATACAAGGATTTTTCCGCATACAAACTTTTTGTTCTGGACGTGGGACTTTTGTCCGCCATGAGCGAAGTTCCTGCAAAGGCGATTATCAATGGAAACACTCTTTTTGTTGAATTTAAAGGCGCGCTTGCAGAGCAGTTTGTTTTACAGGAATTGATTGCTGAAACAGATTTTACTCCGTATTATTATGGAAGCGAAAGCGCGACTTTTGAGCAGGATTTTTTGATACAAAAGGAAATGGACATTATTCCCATTGAAGTAAAAGCCGAGACAAATGTCCGCTCCCAAAGCCTTAAAGCGTTTTACGATAAATATAAGCCCGCCCGTTCGGTCAGATTTTCGCTGTTGCCGTACAAAAATCAGGGCTGGATGACGAATGTTCCGCTTTATGCAGTCTGCGCGGCGTTTATTTAAGCCTCTTATTTTTCCAATAAAGCCAGATGGAATAAAGCTCAGCCACAAGCGTCAAGTGTTTTTTGATTCCGCATATTTTTTTCTTGCTTTTCCGCCGTATGCGTAGAAAGTATCGCCGATTTAAAAAGGTGTAATCTTTGCTTGTTGATAATCTTAAAATGGTGTATAATTTTATAAAAATTAAAGTCAAAAAGGTGTAAATATGTATCGAAAGGCGTATAAAAGTCTCTTAAAATGGAAGAATGAAGAAAAAGGGAAATGCGCCATTATGATTGAAGGTGCTCGCCGTGTTGGAAAAAGCTTTCTTGCGCAGGAATTTGCAGAAAATGAGTATGAATCGTATATCCTCATAGATTTTTTTTCTGCTCCTGATGAAATCAAAGAACTGTTTGAAAAATATCTTTCTGATTTAGACACTCTTTTTATGCGCCTTTCTGCCTATTATTCCGTAAAACTGCACGAACGCGACACGCTCTTTATTTTTGATGAGGTTCAGTTTTTCCCACGCGCCAGAGCCGCGATTAAATATCTTGTTGCCGACGGACGCTATGATTTTATAGAAACGGGCTCTCTTCTTTCCATCAGAAAAAATACACAGGACATTTTAATTCCATCGGAAGAACATCATATACAGTTGAACCCCATGGATTTCGAGGAGTTTCTGCTTGCTTTAGGAAACGACACCTTGATTCCTGTTGTAAAAAATTGCTTTGAAAAGAAAATTCCTATGGAACAGGCTTTGCATAGAAAGGCTATGGATTTATTCAGGCTTTATCTTATAGTAGGCGGAATGCCGCAAGCTGTAAAAGAATATTGTGAATCAAAAAATTTTGAAAAGGTAGATATGATAAAGCGGGAAATTCTGGAGCTGTATCGTAACGATATTCAAAAGCACGCAAAAGGCTCGGAATTAAAAGCGGAATCTATTTTTGATGAAATTCCTTCTCAGCTTTCTAAGCACGAAAAAAAATTTAAGCTGGCTTCCCTAAAAAAAGATGCAAAAATGCGCAATTATGATGACGCGTTTATGTGGCTTAAAGATTCTAGAATCGTAAACATTTGCTACAATGCTGATGAGCCTAATGTCGCATTAAAAATGAATATGAGCCGCACCACATTAAAATGCTACATGGCAGATACAGGACTTTTAATCAGCCATGCGTTTGACGAAAACGGTCTTGTTGCTGAAGAGATTTATAAAAAACTGCTTTTTGGAAAGCTTGAAGTAAACGAAGGAATGATTTTTGAAAACATTGTTTCCCAGATGCTTACAGCAAGCGGACACAAACTCTACTTTTATTCAAAGTCTGACAATGAAGATTCAGATTCACGCATGGAAATTGATTTTCTTATTACGAAAAATAAAGTTACTTCGCGTCACAACATTCAGGGAATCGAAGTAAAATCCTCAAAGCGTTATACAATTTCCTCGCTTAACAAGTTCAGGAAAAAATTTGCAGAATATGCCGATAAATGTTTTGTCATTCACACCTCAGATTTTAAGGAAGAAAACGGCATAACCTACTTGCCAGTTTACATGGCAATGTTTTTGTAGAAAATTGATTTTTCATCCTGGAATTTCAACTCTCACTTCTGTTCCAGTTCCCTTGCCTCCCAGTCGTGTTTATTCCATATTTCACTCACCGAACTTTTTAATCAGTTCTTCGTGGTTCCTGCAGCCTGTTTTCTGGTAAATTTTGGAAAGGTAATTTTCCAGCGAGCGTTCGACAATATTCAGTTCTTTTGTAATCTGGCCGCGGCTCTTTCGTTCTATCAGTTTTTTGAAAACTGTCTGCTCCTGGCGTGTCAGGCCGTCAAAAACACTTTTATATGTAAAAAGCGGGGCTACAAGAGTCTGCTGTACATAAGTTTTGCCGGCAAGAATTGTTTCAATGGCTGAAAAAAGCTCACTCTCCGGGGCGGATTTTAGGACGAAACCGTCGGCATCGCCTTCAAGCGCAAGAGATACAATTCCAGGTTTTGCGAACATCGAATAGACAATGACTTTTACAGAAGGAAGATTGGCCTTTACCTCGCGCAGAATATCAAGTCCGCTTTCGTCGCAAAGGAATAAATCAAGAATCAGAATGTCCGGAATCCTGGATTCCTTTGCAAGTTCATAAAGCTTTTTTATGCATTCATTTTTTGAAAAAGCATAGCCACAGCAGGAATATCTGCCGCGCTCGGAAATCAATCCGCGGATTCCCCTGTTTGTAAGTGTATGATCTTCGACTACAAAAAAACTGACTTCATGTCCCATATTCTAATTCATCCTCTTAAAAATACTGATTTGTGTTCCCTCGCCGTGGGCAGAAGAAACTGAAAATTCGGCTCCAATCAGCTGGCATCTTTTTTTCATTCCGATAAGTCCAAAATGTTTTGCGCCGCCGATTCTTTTGTAACTTGAAAAGCCCTCGTACTGTTCTGCGTCATAATCAAAACCGCAGCCGTCATCACTTATAAAAATGTAAAGTCCTTTTTCTTCATTCTCGCTGGAATTTCTGATAAGAATTACCGCTTCGCCTGCATTCGCATGTTTTATTACATTTGTAAGACTTTCCTGCACAATACGGTAAAGGTTCAATATATCATTTTCATTCAAAAAGGAAGTGTCTGTGTCATCAGGCATTGAGATTCTGAATTTTACATCGCAGGTCTGAGCCTTTGATTTTCATTATGTCTGAATCTATGTTGTTCCTAAAATAAAGTCCTTCTGATAGCGTTAATGCCTACATAATAAGAAAAATATAACTGAAAACAATCATAAAACAAGCGTAAAATTTTACGGCTGATTTACGATTGGAATTTGATGGTTTTTATTGCCGAAAAACTTCGGGTGTTTTAGTGTGTTTTTCTTGTAAAGTTCGGGTGTTTTAGTGTGTTTTTCTTGTAAAGTTCGGGTGTTTTAGTGTAAAATATTGCACGTATGAACCGCAACATCTTTCTATCTCCCAAAACCCTCCGCAACTTCCGTTAAAAGCCGCACTTTTTCCTGCGGCAAATTCTCGCATTTTTCTGATAATCTACACATTGATTTCAGGCGTTTGATAAATTTCTTCTTCCTCTGAACCTGTCTGTCATACCAGTTGTTGTAAAATAATCTTGCATTTACGGAGGAAAAATGAAACTTTCAAATATTATTATTGCCGGAGCCACACTTGGCTTAATCGGTGGAATCTGCGTTTCGGCAATCAGATTTCTGACGGATGGCGGACGTATGTCCAGGGACTGTCAGTATTTTTTGAACGGAAGGGAGCATCAGACGGAATCAGCCCATATCGCTTGCCTGAAAAAATATTTCTGCAATAGGAAAAAGGTCAATGTCATGTTTTTGCTAGGAGAAAATTCCGTTGAAATAAGAAAAACAGTCAGCCGTAAATTAAAAAACAGGCGGTCATTGTTTGGAGCTGATTTTTCGGTCTGTTTCCTAAAAAATCCTTCAAAAATCAAGATGCCGGACGAAAATTCCCTTTTAATAGTCGTGCTTCCGCCTGAGAAATTCGGACATGAGCTTTTTGTCTCTGCATACAGGAAATTTGAGGAGATAAAAACTTCTGCCGGCGATGGAAACGTCAGGATGATTGAGATGCAGCGTTTTTATGATGAGGACGAATTTTCGGATGATGAGACCGTCCTGAATTCTGTTGAGATGCTCATCGCCAGTGCGGACTTGAACGGCTGGATTTAGGGCGATAATCTTATTGTTTTTTCCGATGTTCCATTCGGAGGATATATTTTTATGGAATCCGGATTTTTCAGATTAAAGAGAGCGGATGAGGCTTATGATTTTCTGTTTCCGGACCTCGCGGTCTGAATCTGGAATCTCAAAAAATATCGACGGTTTTACGGAAAGGGCATTCGCAATCTTGAATATTGTTGTTACAGTAGGAACTTTGCGGTTCGCCTCAATCATCGCAAGAAACCCCTGTGAGATTCCGGCTTCCAGCGCAAGCTCCATTTGGGACATCTTCCGTTTTTGGCGTTCTTCCTGAATACGTAAGGCGACCATCTTTGTGGAGGTGTTAACATCAATATCCATAGAGATAATTTTAGGGCGGTGTAACATTCTTCTCAAATAATTAAAGGAATAAATAATATTGCTAAAGAAATATTGTGTCATAATTATTTATCGGCTATAATAGGCGAGGCGGTTTTTCAGCATGAGTGAAAAGAATAAGGACAAAATTTTACAGGCGTACAGAATTCATCGGATTGATGATGAGATCAGGTCCGGAAAATATCCGAATGCGACGGGGCTTGCAAGGCTGCTTGAGGTTTCCGAGCGTACTATAAACCGGGATTTTGATGTTCTCCGGGATTTTTACAATGCGCCGATGGAATACAGTGCCGAACACCGCGGATGGTATTACACGGAGCCGAATTTTTTCATCAAATATATTCAGATAAACGAGGGAGAATTCTTCAGCCTTGCGCTTTTTGACCAGCTTCTTCTTCAATATAAAAATACACCGCTGGAAAAACAGCTCAGATCAATATTCAGAAAAATAGAAGGAAGCCTTCCGGAAAACGTTTCAATCGACTCAAGGTTCCTTTCCGGCGATATAACATACATTCCGGACGCGCTCGCTCCTATTGTCACTGAGGTTTTTGACTCTGTAATTGACGCCCTGAAGAAAAGGCGTTCCATTATTTTTGATTACCGTCCTCTCCAGAAAACGACCTTTATGCAGCGTCAGATTGATCCGTACCACATAATCTGCCAGAGGGGAAACTGGTATGTGATTGGAAATTGCCATCTGAAAAAGGAAGTGCGGATTTTCAGCCTCTCAAGAATGAAGAATGTCCGGCAGACAGATGAATTTTTTGAGATTCCAGCAGGATTTGACGCAAGAAATTATGTTGACCGGACGATGGGAGTCTGGCTTTCATCAAGGACAAGGCATAAAGTCCGGCTTCTGTTCAGCGCGGAAATCGGAACTTTCGCCGCCGAGCATATCTGGCACGAGAATCAGAGTGTGGTCCGAAATGACGACGGAAGCGTGGATGTCAGCTTTGAGACGACTCAACTGCCTGAGGTGAAACGTTGGGTGCTGGGACAGGGAAGCACTGTAAAAGTTCTTGAGCCACAGGAGCTGGTTGATGAAGTGACGGACGAGGCGAAAAAACTGCTGGAAATGTACGGACGGGGAAAATGAATTTTCTTCGGAATTAAATATGTATGACGTCGGATGTCGCAGCAAGTGGAGTAGAATGAGAAAGACAAATTTACTAAAGCAGCATATAGATTATAAGGAGACCGCAATGTACGAATAATGAAAATATTTTTGACCTAATGATGCAAAATGGCATGAAGGGTGTGTTTTGTAATATGAATCGTTTTAATGGAAGTATGAGAATATGTTACAGATTATAGACGTGAAAAAGGAATTTAATAAACTCAATTCGCTGTCTTTCTTTCAAAAACAAATTATTCATGAGCTAAGAAATCGGGAAGAGAAAAATATACAATATACAAATTGTTTTAAATCAGCATTTAATTCTCTTATTGAAAAAAATTATGATGAAGCTAAAAAAATGTGTAAGCCATTAAAAAAAAGTTTAAAGTGGCTTTTGTATTCCGAATTTGAATATTATCGTAAAGTCTTTAATAAGAAACTTCTTGCTGTTGAAAATATATCGTTAGTTTTTGGCTTTTCTCCAAGGAAATATGATAAATTCTTAAAATGTGTAAACGAAAAATTACCCAAAAATCGTTTTTCACAGCAATCTTATAATGATTTCTTAAATTTTAAGAATCACGAGAAATATTATAAAACGCTTCCTATAAAAAATATTGCAGTTTGTGCTAACATGAGTGCAGGAAAATCAACTTTTGTAAATGCTCTTCTAGGTAGAGATGTTTTGCCAGCTCGTAGCGAGGCTACAACGGCTAAAATTACAAGCGTTTATGATAACGATAACTCTGAATCGCTTTTAGGGTTTATTGAAGAAAACAATAAAATTGAACATCATTGTTTAGATACAAATCTTTCTATTATTAATGGTTGGAATGAGGATCCTAATATTAATCGTATATATCTTCAAGGCGATTTGGATGGTATTGGCAATAATGGAATTATTGCTGCAGTACATGATACTCCTGGAACAAATTATTCTGGCGATAACACCCATCATGATATTACATTAAAATTTCTTACATCAAATAAATTCGAAGCTTTGATTTATGTTGCTAATGCAACACAACTTTGTACCACAGATGAAGAAATACTGCTCAAAGAAATTTACAAGAAAGTTGTAAATAAAAACGAAATACCAGTGATTTTTATATTAAATAAATCTGATTGTCTTGATTCAGAAAAAGAAAATATTATAGACATTATAGAAAGGTATCGAATATATCTTGAAGAGATTGGCTTTAAGAATCCAGTTTTATTTCCTCTTTCTTCTAAAGCTGCAAGAATTCTAAAAATGGTAAGAAATGGTTTATATGAAAATCTTACTGGAAAAGAAAAGAAAGAGCTAAAAGTAATACAAACTGTATTTTCGGATTTAAATTCCACAGGATTACCAGAAGTGGAAAAATATATAGAAAAACTTATTGGAGGCAATAATGATTAATATTGATTTAAAGTATAACGCTTATACAAGAGAAACAACATTTTCAGATGGTTCAAGAAATTCTGATGATTTTCTTCTCGCACATGAAGGTGAAGAATTGAATTTATGGATTGATAGTTTTCTGACAAATCTTATTGATACATATAATTCAGAACTTAGTCTTTGTTTTGATGGAATAGAACGAGACTGTGATATCGTTGAAGATGCTGTAAGGAATTATAATCAAAATACAAATAGTTTTAAAATCTTATATCGTAGAAAAGTTAATAGGTCAAATACAAATCCTTCTTCAAAGAATAAAATAGAAAAGTTACGAGAATTATATGCAGAAATGAGAAGTGAGAGTTGTCCTTTTGAAGAACTCCGCACTGATAAAAATATTGAAAAATCATTTAATACAGCTCTAGATACAGAATTTGAAATTGCTGTAGTTGCGACAATGAGTAGTGGAAAATCTACACTAATTAATGCAATGCTAGGTACAGAGCTTTTGCCTGCACGTAATGAAGCGACTACGGCTACAATTGCTCGCATACATGATGAGGATGATGAAACAATTTTTCGTGGCATAGTTTATGATAAGGACGACAATGAAATTACTAGTAGAGAATCACTTACAATTGAAAATATGAATCAATTTAATGATGATCCAAATACGGCGCGTATTGAAATTTATGGGAACATTGTTGGTATTTCTTCGCAAAGTCTTAAACTTGTTCTTACAGATACACCAGGTCCAAACAATAGCAGAACGGATGAACATAAGAATCATACATACCGTTTAATAAAGGATTCAAAATACAAACCAATGGTTCTTTATATTCTTGATGGAGGGCATCTTGAGAGTAATGATGATGACACTTTGCTTACAGATATTGCTAATGCAATGCGTGATGGCGGTAGACAAGCCAGTGATCGTTTTATTTTTGTAATAAACAAGGCGGATGAATTTGATACAGATAATGAGGATGTTCAGAAGTATATCAATAAAACTAAAGAATATCTTGAAAAACATGGAATACAAAATCCAAAGGTATTCCCTTGTTCATCCTATGTTGCAAAGTTAATTAGATTATATCAATCTGGAAAGCAGTTTACAAAGAAAGAACGTCTTGATTTGGATTCAAAAATTGAACTTTTCTTTGATGATGAAGAAGAAAACTACAAAGGATTACATTTTTCTAAAATGGCAGATATTTCCGAATCTGTGCGAAGTAAGCTTGAAGCAGAAGAAACAATGGCTCGTTCTACAAATGATAAATACACAGATGCTTTAATTCAGACGGGTATACCCGCTGTTGAAGGGGCTATTAGTGAATATCTCGAAAAATATGCAAAGCCACAAAAAATAACCGAAGCGATTCACTCATTCTTACAAATAATTCGGGATTTAGGTACAGAAGCCCATGAAACCCAGATGTTAAAAGATAATAAATCAAAGGTTGAAGAAACCCAAAAAGCCATTGATAAAATGGAACAGATTATAAAAAAAGGTGATAAGGGTGTTAAATTCAAAGAAAAAATAGATTCTATTTCTGTAGAACCTAAAATAAAGGAAGCTTTTGAAACTCTTTCTGGAGATAAATTAGGTACATTAATTTCTCATGCAAGAAGTAAATATTGTAGTGAAAAGCTTACAGAGAATGAAACAAGGAAACGAATCAAACAAATTCAAGCTGATTTAGAAGAATTCAGAAATAAGTTTGCAATTGATATTGAAAATATTATCAATGAAAAAGTTGGAAACCAAGCAAGAAAATATTGTGATGAATATAATTCTTATGTTTCTGAACTTCTAGGAAGTGCTTTTGGACATGAAGTCAAAGCTGCATCTGTTTTAGGAAGTCTTGCAACTATGAATCTTTCGGCAGAGAATGTAGAAGAGTTTGAATTTAATGTAAAAGAAAAAACTGGAACTCAACTTGTCGAAGAAGAAAGAACAAGAACAGAAATGAGAACAAAAACAAGGACCAGAACTAGAAAAAAGAGCGGATTGGGAAGTGCAGTTGCTCGTGGTTTTGGAAAACTATTTTCTTTCTTTGGGGCTGATACAGATGATTGGGGTTATGAGGACTATACTTATACAGAAGATGTTCCTGTACAAGTTAAATATATGGCTACAATTGAAAGAGATAAATATGAAAATAGACAGTATGTAAATTTCACAAAGATGTTTAATGCTGTTGTTACTCCAAAACTTGATGATTTTTCTTCACAGGCTCGTACAATAGCGACAGATGTTGCAAAAGAGGAAGAGAGAAAACTGAAAGAAGCATTTAAGAAATCTTTTGATGAATTGAATGCAGCTATCGAAACTAAATTGAAAGAACTAAAGAATACTCTTAGTGATAAAAAATCTTTTGAAGAAATGGTAGCCAATAATGAAGCAAACCTTGCTTGGCTAGAAAAGTTCAAGAAACAATTGAATGAGGCAATTACAGACTAGAAGGAGTTGTTTATGGATAAGAAATTAATTGATGCGATTCAGACTAATGATTTTATAGCTATACGTGATATGTTGAGGAATCGTTTGTTGATGAACCATGATGTAAATGATGGAGTTTTTAAAGAGTGTTGGAATGAATGCGAAAAAGCAGGAATAATACAAAACATATTACAACCACATGATGGTCGGGAGTTCTCTAATGAGTTATCAGAGAAAAACTATAATACTCTTGTTGGTCAATTATCAACAAACTTTTCAGAAATAAGGTTAAATAAGATTCTTTTCCTTGCAAAAGAGATTTGGCCATCTGAGCAGACAGAAAATATGTCGTCTCAAAATCGGGAAATAAAATCATCTTCAACAAGTACTACATATTATAATGAAGATGGTAGAGTTGTAGGTGAAAGAATTATAGAGGAAAGAGAAATACCTAATGATGAATCCCAAGACACATATGAGAGAGTAATTCATAACAACGAAAAAAATGATTCTAATCTTGGTGTGGTATTAGCAGTAGCTGCAGTAGCTACAGTTGCAGTAATTGCAGGTGTTGTATTATTTGGCTAAAGGAGAAAGAAATTAAATGAATGAACCAGCATTGAAAGAAATAAAAAAGGAAGATTTACAATATGCTCTCGGAATTGCAGATAGTATTCTCAGTAAAAATTATCTTGCAAATCTTTCAAATTGTGAGGTAGTAAATAATTTAAAATCAGAAAGTGTGGATTCTTTAAAGGATAAACTGAATTCTTCTGTTCGATTTTTTGATATTTCACAGGTTATTTTAAATAAAAAAGAAAACATGCGTGATAAACTTGCTACTGTTTTCAATGCTGTAGGTAATACCGGTGCCAGTCTGTTAATGCAGATAAAAGGGGAAAAAAATAAAGTAGAAATTCGAATTGGTGTAAAAAATCCAAATGGAGATGTACAGAAAACAAAGAATGCAAAGGATATTCTTGAAAACAGTCTTCTTAGTAATTTTCCAGGAATAAAAGTTTCTGAGCATTATAAAGAAATAGATATAAATAATAATGAAGTAACTAAAAATGTTTTGGAGAAAGTATTAAATGATTTCTCTGCAAAAAAAACAATTGCAGCTGTTACTGATATTGCAGGTTTGCGCAGTGAAGAAGAATCAGAAGAAAAGAAATTTGTGCAGGGAATTGAGAAATTGATAGATGCAATGCGTGGTAAAGAATATACCTTACTATTAATCGCAGACCCTATAAGTCTTACTGATTTGAATGAAAACCGACGCGCATTGGAAAATATATATACTCAATTAGTTCCTTTTAGTTCTTCACAGTATTCGATTGGTGAAAATGAAAGCGAAGGAGTTAATGAATCTATCTCAATTGGTGCAAGTGATACAATAACAAAAAGTTTAGCAAAATCTGTAAATCATACTATTGGAAAGTCATTTTCTGAAACGGAAGGAACAGGTCGTTCTGAAACTAATGGGACTTCAATTACGGAGACAGATGGTACAAATTCTTCTAAATCTACAGGATTTAATATTAGTGCTATTGTTGTAGGTGCTAATCATTCAAGAACTTCAGGAAAATCTCATTCTGTTTCTAAAGGTACAAATCATTCTGTAACTAATTCAGAAAATCATCAGATATCACATGGATTAAATGAATCAGATTCAGAAGGAACAACTACATCAGAAGCAGAAGCTCATGCTGAGAATATTAATCTCCAAACAGGAAAACAAAAACAAATTGGAGAAAGTAAAAATATTCAAATTCCATTTGAGAATCATACTGTTAAAAGAATTATGGAACGAATTGATAAAATACTTGAACGCTATGATAATTGTGCAGATTTAGGAATGTGGAATTGTGCTATGTATTGTATTAGCGACGAATGGACCGCTCAAATGGCGGCAAGTGTATATCGTTCACTTATTCGTGGTAAGAATTCTTCATTAGAATCAAGCTTCATTACAGTATGGACCCCTGAATCAAATAAAACGCCAGCAATCTCAGTTTCATTACGACATTTTGAGCATCCCAAAATTATGTATGGCAATTTAATTTTGACTCCAGGTACACTTATTTCAAGCACTGAACTTGCAATTGAAGCGGGCTTGCCGAATCATTCGCTTCCAGGACTTCCTGTAATTGAGTGCGCAGAGTTCGGGCGGAGTGTTTCAAGTTATGACAAACCAGAAAGTGGCGAAAAGTATAGAGTGCATCTTGGTAATATCTACTACATGCACAGCGAGGAAGAGCTTCCTGTAAAATTGAATCCGAAAAGTCTTGCTTCCCATACGTTCATTACAGGCTCGACCGGTGCGGGAAAGTCAAACACCGTTTATCAAGTGTTGGATGAGCTTAAAAAAATTGGCGTGAAATTTTTAGTTGTGGAACCTGCAAAAGGTGAATATAAGAATATATTTGGAACAAATGCAGACGTAAGTGTTTATGGAACTAATCCTGAATTAATGCCACTGCTTCGTATAAATCCTTTTAGCTTCCCTAATAGAAATGCAGATTCTTATAAAAATGTTCACATTTTGGAACATCTTGACCGTCTTGTTGAGATTTTCAATGTCTGTTGGCCAATGTATGCTGCAATGCCAGCTGTATTAAAAGAGGCAATTGAGAAATCTTATATTGATTGTGGTTGGAATCTTACAGAGTCTACAAATGCGTATGGAACAGATTTATATCCAACATTCGCTGATGTTACACGAAATATCCGTACAATTATTGATTCATCTGAATATGATGCAGAAAATAAAGGTGCATATAAAGGTTCTCTTATAACTCGCTTAAAATCACTTACAAATGGAATTAACGGTTTGATTTTTACTGATAAAGAAATTGAGGCGGAAGATTTGTTTGATAAGAACGTGATTGTTGATTTAAGCCGCGTGGGATCAGCCGAAACAAAGTCGTTGATTATGGGCTTACTCGTTCTAAAATTGCAAGAACACAGAATGACACAAGGCGGAATGAACTCTGATTTGCGACACGTCACTGTTTTGGAAGAGGCGCATAATCTTTTAAAAAAGACTTCTACTGAGCAGGCACAAGATTCGGGTAACCTGCAGGGGAAATCTGTTGAAATGCTTACTAACTCTATTGCGGAAATGCGTACTTATGGCGAAGGCTTTATCATCGCAGACCAGGCACCTGCACTTCTTGATATGGCTGTTATTCGTAATACAAATACGAAAATTATCATGCGTCTGCCAGACCAAGATGATCGTGAACTTGTGGGAAAAGCCGCGAACCTTAATAATGACCAAATTGCGGAACTTGCAAAACTGCCTCGTGGAGTTGCCGCCGTTTATCAAAATGAGTGGGTAGAACCGGTGCTATGCAAGGTAAGACATTTCGAAGATGATAAAAAAATATATTCATACAAGCATCCGGAAAAAGAAATAAAAGAAGACTTCTTGTCCGAAAAAATTGAAATTGCGAGCCTTTTGTTTAATGGACTTGCCATAACAGATGAAGTAAGACTCCGTGAACTTAAAGAAAAACTATGGAAATTAGATTTACGAGGTTCAACAAAGGTCCTGATTTTAAATGCTGTAAAAACTCCATTAGAATCTCCTCGTTATACAAAACTTTCTCCTGTTATTTCTGAATTTTTTCCAAAAGTTCATTCAGTATTTGTAAGTACATTCTCCAGAACAAGTGATAATGAACAATGGTCAATCGATGTAGACAATGCAATCAGGGAATATGTCAAATCTGATATAGAAGAAGAATTACTTCGTTCAATTCGCCAGTGCATTATCACTGATTATATTCATAATGAACTCGGGAAAACAGAATTGCTTGAAAAGTGGAGTCTTGAAGGGGGAGCAAAATGAGCGAGTTGATACCGAAAACTGCTGAAGTTTTGTTAAAAGGAGCAGAAATAAAATCCTCGTTTGATCCAGATAAGAAAATCATAAAAAATGAAATTTTCAATATCAACGAAGCAAAATCAAAAGATACTGGATATGATCCGGATAAAAAGGTCGAAAAAAAAGAATCTTGCAATGAAGAAAAAATTCATACTAGAAATGAATCACTAGAAGGAGATAGACATCCTACAACTGGAGTTCCATTTGAACTCAAAACTGTACAAGATGTGGATGGAAATGATGTGACTGGTGTTTTTCCTGTATTTGATTCTGAATTTGATGTTCAATTGCCAGAGAATCTTTATCAATCAACAGATAAAGAACAGTTTGCAGAATGTAATAAACAGCTGAAAGCAGCCATTGAAAAAGATCCGGAACTTGCAAAGAAATTTAATCCTGAACAATTGGAGCAGATTAAAAATGGTGATACTCCAGATGGTTATACTTGGCATCACAATGAGGAAGCTGGTAAAATGCAACTTGTTGATTCAGATATTCATGCAAAGACTGGTCATACTGGTGGAAAAACAATCTGGGGTGGCGGAAACGAAAACCGCTAATTGAGATACTAATACAAGGAGCTGTTACTATGAGTGAAATTACATGGAAATATGTAAAACCATTAAAGAATACAAATGCAATTGAAGCTTTTGAGAAGGAGCATTCTGTTTCTTTCCCATTGGATTTAAGAGAAATCCTTTCCAAGTACAACGGTGGTCGGCCTAGTTTAAAATATTTTGATACAAAAACAGAAAAGGACAAAGAATTTAAAACTCTTTTATCATTCAATAAAGAAGATATAGAGACTATCTACAAACATTATCCGTTGGATTCTTCTGATGATAAGATTGTACCATTCGCTTCAGATCCGGCAGGAAATTATTTTGTTATAAAAGATGGAAAAGTCTGTTTATGGAATCATGAAAATGATTCTACTTTATGCATCGCAAATACTTTTTCAGATTTTTTAGCAAGTTTACATGAATAAATTAGCATTATAAATGTATAATAAGTTTTCATTTTAATTCTCCAAAATGAATAAAGCAGTTATATTTTAGAGTTTTGGAAGTCATAATATGGGATTTTCCGGGAAGAGGCGGTTTTTATCGGGAACATAGTGCAAAACCTTTTCACAGTGTGTGATTTTTCCAGCGTCTTTTTGAGCGGATTTCAACCTTGCACCTTCGGGATGGGCAGCCGTATTTCTTATAGCAGACCAGAATCGAATGCTTCATTTTTTCCAGCCAGAGAGGAATTCATAGAACCCTTTTAGGGACTGCGTGTCCTCAAGAATCGCCGTCATGCCGAGGAGAGCAAGATTGCACCTCTCCCCGGTCGTGAGCGTGAGGAAAGCCTGCGCAATCTCATCCTTTGAAGGCTTCCTGTCCACTGCCTCGAGTGTTTTTCTTTCATTGAGGTTCGACTTTCTTGTCCGGGAGGCTTTTATTCTGCCAAGAAAAACGTTCGCGCAGCGGCGGCTGCAGAGCCGGACAGTTCTTTTTATCTCGGGAACGTCGTTGTGCGGATTTATCGCTATGGAAAAAGAACTGACGGTTTTTCCGCAAATTTTGCATTTTGCCATTCTTTACAGCTCCTTTTCTTTCTGTGTCCTGTAGGCGCAGTTCTCGCAGCCATATTTTTCATAGCACGGAACAGCAGGAAATTCTGCCTGTGGCGCGGAAATAATTCCCGGCGGAATGTCGGCACGAAAGTGCCTGAAGCGGCATTTTTCTTTCTCGGATTTGCTGCCGCTCGTTCCTGCCATACTTTTTTCCTCATTCTGCTCTGAATCTTCGCGCGTGCTTTCATCCTCATAGAAAATTTTTTTTTTGAATTTTCTTGCGTACTGAAGCTCCATCCGCGCGCCTTTTGAGTCCCGCCAGTCCTTCTGCATATATACAGCGTCGCACACGTCAATCATCGCGAAGCAGACGTGCATATAGTCGGAATGCTCAAATCCGCCGTTCGACGCAAGCACAGCCGGAGACATTGTAATGTAGCCCTGCTTTTTGAGCTGGCTCACGCTCTCGTTGAACTTTTTGAAAACTTCGGCTTTCTCAAGACCTGTAACTTTCCCTGCGATGTAGACTTTCAATTTTGACCTCGCTTAAAGAGTGCAGCCGTCTTTTTGGACGGCAGGTGTTTTTTCTTTTTTTGCCGGAAACAGGCTTTAAGAGCTGGTCGCGGTGCTAATCTGCTTTGCAAAGATTCCCGGGTTGACAATCACGGATGCAAGGGCAAGCGTGAAAATGACCGCAGCAAAAACCACAACGGCAATCTTTGGAACTGAGCTTGCGGCGACTGAGACGACACACATCATGAACGATGCAAGAACCACCGCAATCCAAAGCCAGAAGCTAAAAAGGCATTTAGTCCATTTCTTCATTGGTTCACCTCCTTACGCTTTTGCGGCAAGATTTATGAGGCAGGACGGACTTGAACCGCCACAGTCGGCTTACATTACATTGCCATCATGTGCGCTTGGTGACAAACACGACAGCAAAGGCACATTTTGCCGCCGCTTCTCGCGGCATCTGCCCCGATTTCAGAATACGTACATCACGACTACAGGTGGTCGCCGCAATGTCCGCTGGCTGATGAAAGCGTATGATGAAAGTATAAGAAAAGGAAAGCTCTGGTGTAGATTAACCGCTGTTAAAACTTCGGCTTGACTTCCAAGGCGGAGAGCCGTATTATGCAAGTAAAGGTAAGCGAAGGTAGAAGTCAATATAGGAGCGGACATAGGGTCTTCGGACATGCTACATGCAGTGTGGTTCAACTCCCACCGCCTTCGCCTATCTTATTTTTTTTAATTTCAAAATCGCATTGAATTCATCTATACCTTGATTATCTTCTGTTGCAAGCCTTAAATAAAACATTGTGTCAACTTTTGGAAGCCTCAAATATCGTTCTGTGGTCAGAACATCAACAGCAATTTTGATGTATTCTGAATCAGAGAGTTTTTTCAGAAAAAGCAGATTTTTCTTCTTGTCTCTGTTGTCCCAGTAAACATTCGCGTCTGCTATATAATCCATCAGATTTTTCCAATCCTGTTCCGTCGGTGCATTCCCTGCTTTTGCATGCCTGACAAGGTACTTGTCGCCGGTTACCAGCCGCTGCTCAAGGACAATGATGTTCCGTCCGCCTGCATCTATTCCTTCCGCTTTCAGGAAGTCTGTGAGCTTTTTGTCCAGAAAGCCGACAGGTGTAGTGTTCTTGTTGTTCACCATTCCGGCAGCCTTGTTTTTATATGCCTGTTCTACGAAGCTGGAAAGCTGGTCTCTGTAAATCGTGGAGTTCTGTAATGTCCTGATTACGGAATCGACGGCTTCGGGCATTTCGTTTTGCGCTTTTTTTATGCACTCCTGCAGGACTGGTATTGTTCGTCCTGTCTGCCCCTGATTCCAGTTGAATCCGGGAGTTATTCCCTGCGGAATGCGCTCAAGAGTCCCTTTCCGCTCGTTGAAGAAATTCCTGTAATTCGGTTTCGGTGATTCCGTCTGGACTGGAACGCGCACAGTTTTCCGCGTGCCGGAGTCGTAAGCCGGAACTCCGTCGCGCTCGTACTTCTGCTTTCTCGTTTCTGTAACGGCGACGGTGTAGCACTTGCAGCCGTATCCGTTGGGTGGAAAAATACTGTTCCAAATCGGGTCGTCTTTCGGGCGGATAAGGTTGTTCCATCGCACGTGCTGCTCCCGGTGGTGGATGCTTGCACCGATTCTGTACATGAGGTACGGATGCAGGTCGCTTTCCATCGTGCGGTCGTACTGTCCTTTTTGGTACGCGCTGCGGAGGTTCGTGCTGTAGATTGTCTTCAGGCGGCGGTCGCTTCCGAGCTGTGCGGCTATGGTCTCGCCTGTGAGTGGGTCGGTCATATCCTTCTTTCCCCACCAGCATTTCTGCATGAGCGTGGGTTTCAGCTCCTTTTTGAACTGCTCGAAAGTCGTGCCTTTTTCAATCGCCTTTTCGACAGCTCCTTTTATGTCGGAGAGGATGTCAAGCTGCATTGCCTTTGCGACCGTGAAAGCCGTGGCGTGTTCCTCGTTCCACACATCCTTGTAGCTGAACGCAGGGCGGAGCTTTTTGTTTTTGATGTATTCAAGTGCCTGTTTCGGAATGAGTTTGTCTGCCATTTTTTTACCCTGCAAAATTGCTGTCGCCTTTGGCACGAGCTGAGAAAAACGCTATCGCCATAAGGTCTGCGATTTTGTCTGCGCTCCATTCTGACGAAAGCTGCAAAAGCTCCGCCTTGAAGCTGTCGAAGTCGGTTGATTTGTCCGCTGCCTTTTCCAGTACTTCCGCTATTTCGTCGCTGATTGGCACAAGGTCGCCTGAATAATCGGCTTCGATGTCGGAAACAAAGCTCGAATCAGATTGACTGCCAGCAGATGCGGCATTGAGTTCCGTGTTTGAGTTCAAATCTGATTCTCCATCAGGTGCTGAAACAGGCATTCTGCCGCCGATAATCTCGTCCTTCTCCTCCGGCTTTGAAAGTCCGAGCATGCTTCTGATTTCGTCTGCCTTGACCGTCAGACCGTGAGGAGCGAGCTTTTCTATTGCGTTCACAACCTGCTCGACATTCTGCTCGTCC
Source organism: Treponema sp. UBA6852 (assembly GCA_002449305.1). GTDB lineage: Bacteria > Spirochaetota > Spirochaetia > Treponematales > Treponemataceae > Treponema_D. Next base: position 98,953 of record DKDI01000004.1, on the reverse strand, counting down.
GGCTTGTAGAGCACGATTTCAGGATAGCGTTCCTGCTCTCCAAAATTGAAGTTGATGTACGGAACTACAAGACATGAATTGAGCGTATCGGCAACCGCGAGAGCATCCGCAGCCGCTATGTCCTGCCGGACTTCCTCGTGGACTTCGCCCTGTGCACGGCTTGAACCGTCGTCGGTGGTCATCGTCTGACCTAGTACGAGCTTTGAAATCTGCTTGTCTATCCAAGTCGCCATTTTCTGATAGGCTTCGCTGTTCTCGCTTGAAGTCTTGGACTCGATGATTTCGATTGCTGCGCCCTCTGGGATGACCGCTCCGAAGTCCGCGCCGATTGAGGCGACAGCCCGGCGCAGCGTTGCGATGTCGTCCTTGGTCGCCTTGCGGCTGTATTTTCCCAGCCGGATTGGAAATCCGTAGCGGTCGATGAAAGCCGCCCAGCTTGTCACGTCGTAGCTTTTGAGCATGAAGTAGAACAGCGCCGGAAGAGCCAGCCCTCCGGCAATCTGCGTTCCGCTGATTAGGTGCGGCTCGTGGATTATGAACTTGTTTTGTAAAAGCGGATGCAGCTCGCTTGTCAGCTCGTCTCGGAGCATGAGAGTCTGCCCGGTCTCCTTGTCGTACTGAAACCAGCGCGGGTCTTTCCAAGCGTATTTTCTAGGCTTCCAAAGTTTTCCTGTGGTGCTCCACTCAATCTCGCAGACAGAGAAGCCTTTTGCCAAGGCGTCGAGCATATCGCGCAGAAGCGGAATGAACCTTGCGGAGCGGTTCTTTACAATGTCGTTCTCTATCGCCTGCGCCATTTCAATGTCGTGCCTGTCGTCGCTCGCTGGCTCGACGCGGATTTCGAGTCCGCACACAGCGTCCTTCCGTGTGGAGAGAACAGAGCGGTAGTGCAGGTCCCTCATCTCCATGTCCTGCGCAAGCTCCAGATATTCCGCAGGACACTCTCCGCTCCTCACATCGCGGAGTATTGAGGCGAGCTTTTCAGGCGACAGTCTGTTGAGCAAAGAGAAATCAGCCCACGGAGTTCTGTTCGTGTACGGAACAGCGAAAGCCTGCTCTGCTCCAAACTGATTCTTTCCATTCTTTTCGTTTTTGTCATTTTCTTTTCCGTCTACCATTCGTCGTCCTCTTTTTTGAATCTGAATCTGTTCGATGTCCCGACCGCCTCGTATGTCATCTTCTGGTAAGCCGCGCCCTCAAGCTCGTTGTGCGCAAAGAGAGACATCGCCTTTGCGATGCAGCCGTCGCCGTGCCTCTTGCTTCTTTTTGTTCCAGTCCTGTCCGTTATGAGCGGAACTCCCTGCACCAAGCAGACGACCTTGTAGTCGTCTTTCAGGAACAGGTCGTCTGGAATGTTTGTCTTTCCGTCCTCAAAGGCAGTTTTCAGTTTTGGCATATTCTCCGCGTACCAGCCTCTTGTTAGCATGACCTGAAGAATCGAGCCGGGATATTCCTGCGCCATCATCTCGGCAATCATCTGTCCGTTTCCACGAGAGTCGAAAGCCGCTCCGCTGAAGTTCTTGAGCGTTTCACAGCACAGCATTATGAGCTGGAGCTGCTGCGCGAACGGAACATTGCGCAGCTCTATTACGCACAGCGTGTCCGTGCCTCCGTCCGAAAGCTCCGTGTCGAAGTGAAGAACGGTAAGGTCTCCGCTTCTCGCGAAGTCCTCGCCGAAACAGACCGGCAAGTCCGTTGCTTGCAGAACAGGTCTGACTTCCCTGAACCATTTTCTGCATTCCTTTTCACGCCGCTCTCTTCTCTCAAATGTGAACGAGTCGTCCGCTCCGAAGCGGAACACAGGCTTGTCCTTGACGGCGCAGGAAGCCACCAGCGCAGCAGAAAAATAACGCTCTCCGCTCCTTGCAGGTATGCAGTAAAGCTCTTCTTCCGCGGCGTCGCCGTAGTCCCTCTCAAGCTGCGAGAGCCACTGGCTTTCTTTCTCTTCCGTCCACTCCCTGTCCTTGACCTCGCATATCCGCTTGTAAAGTCCGTCAGAAAGAGCGTCCGTAATCGTGGTGTGATGAAGGGAATAGTCCTTGCCGCCTGAATGAATCTGCTGGATTAGGATGTTGAAGGGATTGTCGTCGCCGTTATGGGTGGAGAGAATTGAAACCGAGCCGCCCCACATCAGGAGAGCCATCGCAGCCTTGAGTAGCTCCGGCAAATCGTCAACGAAAGCCGCCTCGTCAATGACTACATGCCCCTGCTTTGAGCGGAGCGAGCGTGGAACGCTGGGCAATCCCCAAATCTCAAAGCCCGAATCAAAGCGGATTCTGTAGACCATTATGTCCTTGTCCTCGTCGCTGACAACGACTTCCTCCATATCGGAGCAGGCGATTCCGAGAATGTGCGTCCAGAACGCGCAGTCGTTTATGAACTGCTGTGTCATTTCCTTTGAGTACGAGAGATAGTAGCAGCTCATTCCTCCAGCCGGCTTTGACATCATGGCAATGAGAACGCAGTTCAACGCCTCGACATAGGAAGCTCCGATGCGCCGGGATTTTTCCCACACTTTCACGAGAGACTTGTCGAGAATCCATAGTTTCTGATACGGCAGGAGAACTGCCTTGCCCATTGCTTCCTGTATTGTCATTTTTCCGTAATGCTGAAAATCTCAGCAAGGATTGCTTCTTTTGTTTCCGCCGTCACGCCTTTCTGCCTGCATACCGTCTCGACCTTTTCCGCGGCTTCTTTCTGGACAGCCGCCTTGATTTCCGACTCGCGCTGCGCGTTGAGCTTTTCCGCCTGCTCAAGCTCCTTTATTGCCCTTGAAACCTTGTAGATTATGTCCGCCAGATTTTCCGGCTTTATCTCTCCGTCTGAATCCTTTAGCTCCTCAAGCTCGGTTGTCAGGTCGAACACCATAAGCTTGATGTATTCGTTCACGACCTTGCCGAGCTTATTCCTGTTTTCTGTTCCGTATTTTTCGATGTACGCGTCCGCGACCTCCCGGGCTTCCCTTGTCTTGGCGGCGAACTTGTCCATGCGGAGCTTGTAGCGGTTCACGCTGCTCCTTGACACCACATTCTCGCCAGCCTCTGCGTTTATCAGCCCGACGATTTCTTTCTGTGTTACGGCAGGATTCTGCAGAAGCTCAATCAGCTTTGAGCGGAGTTTTTCGGGAAGCCTGTCTATGCTGGATTTCTGTCCCATAGCCTAGTCCTCCACAGGCAGGTCTACGCCGTCTTCCCGGGCGAAGCCTAGAGCCACTTCCTGTCCGTGCTTTGTGAGCTTCATTGTGAGGAGCGACTCGTCAAGCCGCTCGATTGTCACAAGTCCGCGTTGTTCAAGCCACAGGCAGGCTGCGTTCACTTTTTCGAGCGGAAGCGTGTGTCCGTAGACGCGCAGAAGCCTCTGCGCCATTTCATTTGATAGGGTTATGTTCTTCTCGATTCCCTGCAGAATTATAATCCGCTGGTTTCCGATAAAAATGTCTTTCACTTGCTAGCTCCTCGGCGTGTTGTTGATAAACCAGCCCTGAATCTGCTTCAGGATGTTGTTCATTCCCTTCATCTCGCCCTCGATGTTTGAGAGCCTCTGTCCTAGATTGAGGCTCACATCTCTCTGCAGGTCAGAGACAGTTTTTTCAAGGGCGACAATCCGCCTCTCAAGTTTTTCCGACTTTGCGATTGAGCCTTCGCGCACTTCGTCAATTTCAGTCCGCGCGCTGCTCTGGGCTTCCTTTATCTTCTCGTCCGCCTGCTGCTGGATGGACTTGATTCTTTCCTCCATCTTTTTGCTGTAGGCTTTCCAGATGCCCATGAAGAATCCGCTGACAGCGATAAAGCTTCCTATGCAGGTCAGGACGAATTTTGCTATTTCCATATTTGCTCCGTTTAGAGAATGTTACTGGAAAAAAAGAACGCCTGCGGTTTAACAGGCGTTAATAAAACTGGAGCTGTCAGTTCTGAATCCGTATCGTGAAACCGAATCCGCTTCCGGCAAGGAATCCTGCTCCAAGACCGCCGAAAGCGTACAGCCATTTTTCCTTTTTGAGACGCGCTATTTCCGTCTCATGCTGCAAAGATTTTATCCGCCAGTATTCCGCGTCGGGAGCGGAAGCGAGCAATCCCTGCTTGTAGCCCTCGTTGAAGGCTTCATCGATTGCTTGCTCCGCCTCCTGCTCTGCAATCTGAATCATCGCCAGAACCTGAGAGCCTGTGTAGTTCCTCGTCAAGTCTATTCCGTATCCGTTCCCGGAGGGTGCGTTTGATTCTGTCCTTTTCTGCGCGGAGCTCGTCTGCGTTGCCAGCAGCAGAGACAAGAGAGCCGGCAGGAGTGCCTTCAATCTCATTCTTCTTTTCCTCTTTTGCCTTTTCAGCCTCGTCGGATTTTTCTTTTTCAGGTTTTCTGAGAAGCAGCGCGCCGGTCAGAATTCCGAGCGCAAGCAGTCCGATGAGCGCGAGTGCTGATTTAATCTTTTGAGCTGCTTTCATCCATCCCCAGCCATGTCCTGATTTTCCGGTAGATTGCCTCGTAGCCGAATACGCTCACGGCGAAAATCACAGCCCAGTAGAAAGGCGTCTGCCGCCAAGTGAAGAACTCGCCGAAGGCAAGAAGAGCGGATTCAAGCAGGCTCAGCGCGGCTGGAATGTAAATCCTGTAGCCCTTGAGCCTGTCTTTTCTGTCAGCCTTCTTGATGATTTCAGTGAGAATCACAGTCAGCATTATTGCCGCAATGACCGCCGCAGGAAGCAGCCTTGATATGTCCATGCTCATGCGTTGCCTCCGTGAAAGTCTTCTATGACCTCGCCCTCGACTTCATCTCCAGCCTTTACGCCCTCTCTTTTGAGGACTGCGTTCAGCTCTGCGAGGTCTTTTGATGAGAGGATGAAGCAGCCTGCTGACCAGGCGTAGTTCGTGTCCCGTCCTAGCTTGAAGCTGTGCCTGTCGTGGATTAGCCACCGTCCGTTCTGGAAGCACTGCGCAGAAATCTGCATAGCGTTCCTGTCGATAGCCTGTCCGTCAAGGTCTGTTGTGCTTGTGATTGCGTGGATTTCGCCGTGGAACTTCCTGGGCTCAACGAAGCAGCGGACTGTGAATTTTCCCTCGGCGACTGTGTCACCGTGCGGAAGCCTGTCGCCCGGCTTCATGTCTCCGAAGCAGTAGTTTGCGACTGTCTGCGCGCGGCACTGGAACAGAAGCTCCTGACCGTCCAGAAGAGCGAGCAGGTCTAGGCTGTTGTTCTTCCAGTTGTTCTCAAAGCTGTCGGGCTTGCCCGGGTCTGCCCTGAAATTGTAGCTCTGGCGGTTTCGCCGTATCTCAAATTTTAGCATTGTTCACCTCTTCCTTCGAGGCTATCAGGAAAAGGCTTTGCGGATGGCTTAACGGAGGTTAAAAGATTCGGAATTTCTGGAAAAAATATTTAATAGTTTTTTTGAATAAAAGCATTGACAAAATAATCAAATAAAAGTATATTGAAAACATCAGGAGCGTTGCTCCGTAGTTCATCTTTATTAAAGGGAGTATGCGATGACTGAACGGATAAAAAAAGCCTTGAAGACTGTGGTTGTGGAAGTCTACAAGGCATTCGTTCAAATCCTTATAGGTGTAGCTCTGCTGGTAATCAGCAAGTACATCTAACGGGTGCGAGGCTGGGCTGGTGTGACGACCGCTCAGCCTTTAGTAAAAAGCATACTACCTAGGGGCGGATATGTCAATCAAGCTGAAGGCATTCTTGAGAATCACATTGGAGTCGGTTTTCCGTGGAATCATCATGGGAATTGTTGTCGTCATTATTTCTAGAATTTGGGGGTAGCCATGCCGAGAGGCGGAAGAAGAGAAGGTGCTGGACGTCCTGCTGGAAGCCTAGGCGCACGCAAGGAAAATGCCCTTTCCGTGCAGGTTGCCGTCCGGCTTACAGAGAGCGAGAAGAAGCGGCTTGAGGAGCTTGCGGCACAAAGCGGTCTTACAGTAAGCAGGTACATTCATAAGGTCTTGGCTGAGCGTTTTTAGCCGCTGCTAATACATTCTTGATTTCTCCCTGTGATAGCATATTTATCTGGTCATGTTAAATGCTATATGGGCTTGTGAGAACGCTTTTCTCTCACAAGCCATTTTTATTGATATTATTCTTTTCTGAAAGAATGCAAAACAGCTGAAATTATTTTGTTGTTTTTTTCAGTCGTTGTTATTGTCATTTCGACAGGTTTGCCCTCAACTGCATTTTTAAGCCAGTTATAATCATTTGCTGAAATAAAATCAGCAAGAATGTTTATATGAGCAATTATCAATCCTGAATTCTCTTGTTTAGCATCAATGTAGACATTATTATTTTCACGGTATATTGCACTTATGTTGAACTGTCCGCTATAGACATTTTCTTCTAGCTCGTATTTCTTTCTTTCAATTCTCGTAAGCTCAGCAATGTCGGCTTTTGTTACAGTATTCCCATTGATTTCCAGATTTTCTATATCATCATCTTTTAAGGCTGAATAGACAGCAACCGCGGAATTGTAAACATTATTTTGCATTTCAAGTATGATTCGCTTGTCTTCAAGAGCTAACTGTGTGGCAGCGTCTTGTGAAGCTTTAATGTTGTTAAGCATCTCGACAGTTGCCTCATGCTCGATATGCGCAGTTTCAATCTCTTTTTTATAATCAATGTACTTTGTGCCTAGTGCCCAGCCTGCTGTAAGAACACCTGCTATAGCAACAGCCGCAAGTTTATGTTTGGATTCCATACCAATAACCATATTCCCCAAAGATTTTACAAGATCTACAAGCGTATCTGTAGAGCCTTCCGATACGATAACGGTAAATTCCAGCATTTTTCTCTCTTCTGCTGTTAGCCGCTTTATGCACCCATAATGCAGAAGGGAATACTGTCGATAAATCATATCCTGCAAAGACAAAAAACCTTTCATAATTGAAGGTGTCAGCGTGGAATTAAAGCCTTCGCCTTTGATATGTATCCTGAGCCTTGCATATTCAGGGGCAAATGATATATTAACCTCCGTTAAATCTTCTGTTGTTGCTGCCTTGAAGAAATCGGCGACCAGTTTTGGATTGCTGATGGTTAGTTCTTTTTTTGCCATAATTTATTACCTTCCTTTGAAATTATCTCCTAGTACGGATTTCTGTGAAGCCAACTGACAACTTTGCCATGTATACGCAAAAGCTGTTCGGCTTGTTCATAAGTGATTATTTCAGGATTCGGATAACGTTTTGCATTCTCTGAACTAATGACAATTTTTCGCTCTATCGGTCTATATTCAAGATGCTTTACCCGGACATCAGTTCCAATGCTTATAACATATACTCCGTCGCCTTCAATTTGTGTTCGGTCAAAAATAGCAAAATCACCATTGAACAAATTCATATCTGTCATGCTGTCACCAACGACCCGGACAATTCCACAGTTGCGTGGGTTTGCTCCGCCGAGCATTTCCAGCACAATCGGGATATATTTATCGATTTCTTGAAGCTGAGTTTCGGGCTGTCCTCTTCCTGCCGCCGCCGTCTGTGTGAAAACTGGAAGAAGTACGAGTGCATCAAAATCAGTCTCTTTTGCAGCAAGTGTTACGGCTGTTCCGTGTCTTAAACGGAAAATGTCGAAAGCCTGAGAAGGTACAAGTTCATTTTCTTTTTGTTGACTAGCTAATTCCCGCAAGGCTTCTCCAGCCGCTCCAGTCGTTTTTTCTCCGCCTTGATACGAGCCTGTTGTTAAGTCCGCATACGGGTAGCCCATTTGTGCAAGTTTTACAAGTATTTGAATAGGTGGTTTTGCCTTGCCGATTTCATAACTTGCCCAAGTGGTTTGTGGTATTCCTAATTCTTTTGCTAATTTTGTTTGACTTAACCCTAAAGATTTTCGTGTTTTTAGCAAATATTTCGTTAATTCTTGCAAATTTTACCTCTGTTAGCAATATGTTCGCTTGACTTTAACGAAAATCTTGCTATACTTTAATTATCGGCAATAAATAATGATTTATTAACCGGCTAAAAAAAAAGCCGAAAGAAAAGGCTCTGCAAAACTGATTCTTTCGGCATAAAACACAGCGCAAGGAAAATCCTTGCAAGGAGTATTTATGGATTATACCACAAGAAGCCCTTGTCTGCAAAGATTGGACGCGGACAAAGGAAAATGGGTCAATTACCAAATCAGGCTTCGTGGACTTACGCAGACAGACATCGCAGTCCGCGCAGGCTGTTCTCAGTCGCAAGTCTCAAATGTACTGGCTGGTCGCACTTCCTCATCAAAAGTCTATGACGTGCTTTGCGGCATTCTGGGATTAACAACTGTCGGCGAGCTGCTGATAGTTTCCAGAAGGAGCGCAGCATGAAAAAAAGCGACCTAATCAGAGCCACTGATTCTTTCAAGGCGTTTGACAGTTTCAACAACCTGTTTTGCAATTCATGGCTAGTAGGCATTCTTGCAGCCTCAAAAGCCTTATATCACCGTATTACCATCGGCGATGCTATTGAGCTGTTCGGAAAAAATGCAGGTGTTGCCATTGATTTGCTTGCAGCATTCAGCAACATGGCTGACACATACGGCATCAAAGATATAGGACTTTTTGTCATCGTAGAAAACAACTTAGGCAGAAGCAACAAGAGGCGCGGCATGAAAAAATCAGACAAGGAGCTGTACAGAAAATGAAGTGGGACTTTTCAAACCCGATGTTTCCGAAGCCTGCGGCTGAAAAACGCCGCAGCCTTTCAAGGTGGCAAGCAGACCTTGAGCGGACAAGAATCCAGTTCGGGATGCTGCTCCACAACACGCCAAGAACAAACGTGAGATGCCTTGAGTGGAGCGGACATAACGCCTGCGTGTACATTGTCTTCAACAACGGATACAGACGTGCTGTCAGGATTGAAGGCGATTCGCCAGCAGCCTTTATGAAGGATATTTTGAACAAGATTTTTTAAGGAGAACAAACTATGGCAAAAGAAATAAAAGAACAGTTTTTGGAAGATGCGCAGGGGCGGCTTGTTCCCATAGCGGCAGTAAAGCCGATAGACCTCAAGCGGCACGAGGCGGTCACCTCAATCATGGTTGACACATTCAAGGAGCGCGACAGGCTCGTCGAGTTCAAGAAGTCAATCTGGCTACGTGTGCAGGACTTCCTCGCGGAATCGGCAAAGGACAGCGGCGCAAGAAAGTTCGGCGGAACTAAGGGAAATGTGACGCTCACGAGCTTCGACGGCAGGTTCAAGGTGATGGTCGCCGTGAACGACACAATCCAGTTCAACGAGAAGCTTCAGGTCGCAAAGCAGCTGATTGACAAGTGCATCGCAAGCTGGAGCGAGGGCGCAAACGAGAACCTGCGGGCAATCGTTGACGACGCATTCAATGTCGGAAAGAGCGGACTTGTAAGCACAAGCAGAGTGCTGGGACTCCGCCGCCTGAACATCAAGGACACCACATGGAAAAAAGCGATGGACGCTATCACGGAATCAATGCAGGTTGCAAGTTCAAAGACATACATGAGGTTCTACGAGCGTCAGGAAGACGGAAGCTACAGGCAGATTCCGCTTGATGTCGCAAACTTGTAGAAAGGAGAAGCGCATGATGGGAGCAATCTACAGGACAGGACTCAGAATCAAGAATTTCGGCGAGAGGCACCGCATAGCTTTTCTTGCAAGGCTCGGAATTCAAATCATGGACAAAGCCATAAGCATGGGAGGCAAAAGATGAGCGGTGAAAAACTGAATTCGCAGGAAAGAATAATCGCGGAAATATTCGCCATGTGCGACAACCACATAGCCGGAATGACAAACAAGGAGCTTGCAGAAAAGGTGGAGACAACAGCGACAAATGTATGCCGCGACCTTGCCATTTTCGAGAAATTCGGTTTGGCAGACCGGGACACGAAAGGACGCTGGCGGCTGTCGCCTAAGTTCGGCGGCTTTGCAGGGCAGATTGCTAAGAGCTATCAGAAAGCAAGGCTTCTTCTTTCTGAGGAAGAGTCAAGGTATATGTCCGCGATGCAGTAAGAAAATCAAAAGCGCAGACATCTGCGTTTTTTTAAGAGCGAGGTAATTTTATGGGCAGAAAACCACTGTCAGACATATCAGACGAAAACACTGAATCAATGGAGCTAGTCGCACAGTCCGTTGAAGCAAAGGCTTCCAGAAAGCAGGAGATAAACACACGCTTTCTTGAGGAAGGCGAAACATACAATCTCATGGTCTGCCTTGAGAAAGCGAAGATGTACCAGGAGCAGATGGCAAGCGGAATGCTCGGGCTTGGCGCGCAACTTCTTTTACTCAAGGCAAATGAAGCTCATGGAAACTTTTTAGCGGCAATCGAAGAGCTTGGACTTGCAGAAAGGTCTGCTCGCTATGCAATGGAAGCCGCTTTAAAGTTTGGAAATCGGCAGACGTCTGCCGATTTGAATATTCTCGGAAAAGAAAAAATCAGAGCCTTGACAGTTCTTGATGATGACGACGCACAAGACCTTGTAAATGGAGATGAAGTTGACGGACTTGGAGACATTGACGATGTTGCGAAAATGACAGTCCGCGAGCTGAAAAAGGCTCTCCGCGAGCTCCGCAATGAGCGCACAAAAACACAGAATGAACACGAAAAGCAGCTTGAGGCTGTCGAGGAAGTAGTCCGCAGAAAAGAAGGCAAAATCAGCGAGCTTGAGATGGAGCTTGCTGGCAGACAGCCGCCGACAAAAGAACAGCTGGCACAGACAGCCCTTGACGGTTTGAAAGCTCCGATTATGCGCGAGCTTGCCGCCGCAAACGAAGCTCTTAGGTCTTGCAGACAGATTGTGGCACAGGCTCAGAAAATCGAGGGCGTGAATGTAGACCAGCTCACAGCATTTTCCGAACAGTGCAACGACCTGTTTCAGCTCCTTGACGACAGCTATCAGGACTTCTGTCAGGACATGGAATATATCCGTCCGACAAAGCAGGAGGCATAGCCGTGTACGAGGATTTTGTTCTGCAAATGCAAACGGCAAAAACTGCAAAAGAACGCAGCTCTATAATTGCCGAAATGTGCCGACTGTTTGGTTTCTGCGAAGTCAGCGCGTATCGCGCTCTACGCAGAAACGGCTGGAAAAGCGACCGCAGAAAACGGAGCGACGCAGGGGCTTCAAGTATCAACGAAAAGGACTTGAGTACTGTTGCCGCACTCCTGCAGAACTCTGTCCGCAAGAACGGAAAGAAAACAATGAGCATAGAGAACGCGAGGAGCATAATGCTCCAGAACGGCTTTGACATTCCGATTTCATCAAGGCAGCTGGGAGGACTTCTAAAGGCACGCACGCTGTCAACGGAAACAACGTCAAAGCCAAGCCCCCACCAGAGAATGAGAAGCGAGTATCCTAACCAAGTCCATTTTGCAGACCCTTCGGTCGCGCTGATGTACTTCGCACCGAACGGCAAGCAGAAGTTCCTGAGGGACGACGAGGTCTACAAGAACAAGCCGTTCCTTGAAGGCAGGGAGAACCTTAAGTGCTGGAGGTATGTCCTGACCGACCACTACTCAGGCACAATCTGCGTCCACTACTATGCGGCGGCAGGAGAGAACTCGGCAAATATGTACGACTTTCTGCTGTACGCCTGGGGAAAGAAAAAAGACCCGCTCTACAACTTCCACGGACTGCCGGAGCTTCTAGTCTGGGACTGCGGCTCCGCGAACATCTCGAAGCCTGTGACGAACGCGCTGAAAGCCCTGCGCGTGGAGACAAAGCCACACCTGCCGGGCAACCCGAGGGCGAAAGGACAGGTCGAGAACGCGAACAACATCGTGGAGTGCCAGTTCGAGAGCCTTCTTCATCTTGAAAAAGTGAATTCCATGGAAGAGCTGAACGACGCGGCGGAAAGGTGGTGCGCGGCATTCAACGCAAACAAGCTGGAGCACAGGGACACAAGAATCACTCGGGCAGGTCGTAAAATCGGCTCACGCACAATGATTTGGAACTGGATAGAAGAAGAGCAGCTGAGGGAGCTTCCCGATGAAGAGATATGCCGTCAAATTTTTACGACCGGCATACAGCCGAGAACCGTAGGCGGCGACCTTGCAATCAGTTTCGTACATCCCAAGAACAAGACTGCTACACGCTACAGCCTTTCTGCCCTGCCTGACATCATGGTGGGAATGACCGTAAATGTCCAGCCGATTCTTGTGAGCAAAGAGGCTCTGGCACTCGTAAGCTACCAAGACCGCGCGGGCGAGATTGTGAGCTTCGAGGTCAAGCCGATTGAATACGACAGAGTGGGCTTTGATATTGCGGCTCCAGTATTCGGACAAGAATACAAAAGCCAGCCCGATACGCTCATTGAGAAGAACACAAAGGCACTTGCGGAAATCGCCGCAAGCGATGACAAGACGGAAGTTCCGTTTGCAAAGGTTACAGACGGACAGGGCTTCAAAACCCACAGTCTCATCCATACCCAGGCAGACCCGTTCTTCAGGACACAGACAGGAAAGCAGGTCGAGGTCGCCGCAGGAACAGTGGAAGTCCACGACATACTCATCACGCCTGTTGAGATGGCAAAAAGGTTCAAAGCAAGAACAGGCTTCATACCAGAAGGGTTCATCGCAGGCTTGAAAAAAGAATTTCCTGAAGGAGTTCCGTCGCAGCTTGTCGATGATTTGGTTTCAGAATACACGGACGGCTCAAACGCCGTCAGGCTGGCGTAACGCCAAGAGGAGAATGCTATGCTGACGATGAAAGCGTATAAAAAATTCGGTCTTTTCCAAGACCCATTCAGCGGAGATGTGACAAAGGCGGACGATGTCTACCTTACAGACGAGACCCGGTTCATAGCGGAGTTTCTTTACCAGACTGCAAAGGTTGGAGGAATGGTCGCCCTGCTCGGAGAGTCGGGAAGCGGAAAGACGACAATCCGCCGCTACGCAATGGACAGGATTCAAAGCGAGGGGCAGAAAATAAAAATCATATCGCCGCGCTCAATCGACAAGGGACGGCTCACAACAAGCGCAATCTGCGACGCGATTATACAGGACTGCTCTGCGGAAAAACCGAGAAGGACGCTAGAGGCTAAGTCAAGACAGGTCGAGAGGATTCTCACCAACAGCTCACGCGCAGGCTACAACCATGTGCTTATGATTGAGGAGGCGCACGACCTGAGCATTCCGACCCTGAAATACCTTAAGCGGTTCTGGGAGCTTGAGGACGGATTCAAGAAGCTGCTCGCGATTGTCCTTATCGGGCAGACGGAAATGAAGGCTAAGCTCGACGAGTCGCAGAACTGGGAAGCCCGGGAGGTCATCCGGCGCATTGAAGTCCTTGAGCTGAAGCCTCTGGGAACAGGAAAGGAAATCGCGGACTACCTTGACATCAAGTTCAAGAGGCTCGGAAAGGAGCGCGGAAAAATAATCACGGACGACGGCTGCGAGGCTCTGGCTGAAAAGCTCAGGAAATCCACAAGGCGCGGAATTGTGTACAGCGTGGCTTATCCGCTCCTGATAAACAACTGGGTACGTCGGGCTATGAACCAGGCGGCGGAGCTTGGGGCGGAAGCTGTGGACGCTGACGTGGTCAATTCTTTATAGGAGGCAATCCAATGGGTGGAAGGAAGATTCTGATTACTGTCACGGACGGACAGTACAAGGCTCTTGAGCAGGAAGCGGAAGCCAGAGGACTGTGCAAGGTCTCGACGCTCGCAAGAAGCGAGGTGGTGAAAGCCGTGCAGAACAGGCTTAAGCCTGATGGAAACAGGAAATCAATATTCGTGACTGTCAGCAACTACAGCGAGCTTGCGGACTACGTGGACTGCAAGAAGTTCGGCGGAATCGAAAGCTTCGCCACATTCGCGATGGCGCAGTACATGGCGAAATATCCTGCAAAAGCCGCGAAAAAGACTGAATCGGAAAATTAGCCGACATTGCCCCTGCCGTCGCAAGGGCTGTACAGCCCGACGCGCCACAGGGGCGGAAAATGTCATGCCTGGAGTTGAAATGAAGAGCAAAACAGAGCGTTCAAAAATCATCCAGCTTATCCACATTGCAAAGTCGCAAATCGGACTTTCTGATGAAGACTACAGAGCCGTTCTGGAAAGCACGACCAAAAAGACAAGCTGCTCCGATATGTCGCTTTTCGAGCTGGACAAGACACTGGAAGCAATGAAGAGGCTCGGCTTCAAGGTCAAGAAGCTGGAGACAAAAGAAGACGAGCTTGGCTGGGACGCGAGCAGGGAGCAGATGGACTACATCAAGGGAATGTGGGAACTGGTAGCACGGAACAAGTCCGACAAGGCTTTGTACAGCTTCATAAGACGGATAACAGGAGCTGCGCATCCGCGCTTTATGACAGCAAGGAACTCGCAGAAAGTGATAACCGCTCTCAGAAAAATGATGGCGGACGCCGGACTGAACCCGGACAGGAAGGAGACGGAATGACAGAACTGAACCTCGCGGCGGAAATGGTTTCCAGCTGCTCTCTTAGGCTCGGCAGGGGCGAGCATAAAACAGCGGTCAAGGGAATCCGCGCAATCTGCCAGTATTTCGGCGGACAGATGGTTTTTCTTCCCAAGTTCAAAAAGGAAAAATCAGAGACGGCGGAAGAAATCAGGGGAGTCCTTGCAGACGCTGTCGGCGACGGAGCTGCAGAGACAATGCTCGATGTCCTCATGTCGCAGTTCGGAGGAGTCCCGCTTTATATTCCCAAAGAAAACAGAGCGTTCCGCGACGAGCTGGCGAAGGAAATCCGGGAAAAATACGACGGAACAAAAGAAATGCGCGGAGAGTTGTGCAGGATATACAACATGAGCTTCTCCCAGATTTACCGGCTGTACCACAGGGCAATCGAGATGGAGCACGAGCAGAAGCAACCCTCCCTGTTCAGCGATTTTTAACGGCAGTTACACCATTGCGGATAAAAAAATGATATAGGCTTTCAGTATGAAAACTACTGAGAGCCTTTTTTTATGCCTTAACACAGAAAGCGGAGTTCCCGGACGGATACAGATTCTTCCTGCCGGAAAAGAAATCAGAGGCGTGGACGGACGGCACTGGAAAAACGAGAATCCAGCCGCCCTGTGCGCAAAAATGAACTCAAGTGGTCTTGTCACCGTGAAGAACGGATGCGTAATCGACGAGAACCACTCGACAGACCTCTCAGCTCCAAAGGGCGGAACGTCTCCGGCATTCGGCTGGTTCAGGAATTTCACGGTTGAAGCTGACGGCTCTATATGGGCGGATGTCGAGTGGAACGCGCGCGGACAGAAAGCCGTGGCGGAAAAAGAATACAAGTACATAAGCCCTGTCTTCACACGCGACAAGGACGGAAACATCACCGAGATTCTCAGGGCTGCCCTCACCAACAACCCGAACCTTGACAACCCGGCACTAAATTCATCGCAGGATACTGCGGAGGAGAAAAACATGGAAAAAGAACTTTGCGCGGCTCTGGGCTTGCCTGAAACCGCGACAATGGCAGACGGTCTTGAGGCAATCAACAGGCTCAAGACCGAACTGAACGGAGCAAAAAACAAGGTCGTTGACCTTGCGTCCTACGCTCCAAGAGCAGACCTCGCCGCGGCGCAGCAGCGCGCGGAAAGAGCCGAGAAGGAGCTTGCCGAGATGAACGCAGCTTCCCTCAAGGCGAAGGCTATAGCCGCAGTCGAGCAGGCGGCAAAAGACGGCAAAATCGCTCCTGCAAGCAAGGCTGAATATCTTGAGCTTTGCGCAAGCGAGGACGGACTTGCCAAGTTCGAGAAGATTATGGCGGTAACACCGTCAATCACTGGAGGCGCACAGGTGTCCGACAAAGCTCCTGAGAACAAGGACTCTGTCGAACTGAACGCAGCTGAAAAAGAATGGGCTTCCTCTATGGGGTACACAGAGGAGCACTGGAAAGAAATCAAGGAGGCAGGAAAATAATGGCAATTCTAAACAATACAACCCTTAACAATCTCCGAACAACAATACGCGGAGAATTCAATGTCGCGTTCAAGAATGCGAACGCAGGCTCAATGTACAAGCATCTTGCGACAACAATCCAGTCGTCAAGCAAAACAAACACCTACGACTGGCTCGGAAAGTTTCCGCAGATGCGCGAGTGGGTTGGAAGCCGTGTGCTCAAGGACATGAGCGAATCAAGCTACCAGATTGCGAACAAGAAGTACGAGGCGACACTTGGAGTTGACCGCACCGACATCGAGGACGACAATCTCGGGCTTTACTCAACAATCGCGCAGAGCATGGGACAGGAGGCTAACGACTTCCTCGACCGCAAGGTTGCGGAGCTTCTAAAAAACGGATTCTCCTCCACCTGCTACGACGGGCAGAATTTCTTTGATGAGGAGCATCCTGTCTATCCGAACGCGGACGGAACAGGAGAAGCAGACTCTGTCTCAAACATTCTCAAAAAGACAGACGCCGACGCAGGAACTCCATGGTTCTTGCTCTCCCTGAACCGTCCTCTCAAGCCGCTTATCCATCAGCAGCGCACAGGCATGGAGCTTGAGTCCCTTACAGACACAAAAGACGAGAGCGTCTTTATGGAGGACAAAATCCGCTTCGGAATCCGCTACCGCGGAAACTTCGGCTACGGACTATGGCAGCAGGCTGTCGCCTCAAAAGCTAATCTGGACGCGGCAAACTTCGAGTCCGCATACAAGCTCATGCAGATCTTCAAGCGCGACGGAGGAGATCCGATGGGCATTGTGCCGACAGCACTTGTAGTTCCGCCGGAGCTTCAGAGCGATGCTGAAAAAATTCTGAAGCGGACAGTCCTCGACAACGGAGCTGGAAACATCAACTACAACAAGGTCGAGCTTATCGTGAACCCTTGGCTTGCATAGGAGGCAAAAATGGCAGCGTCAAAGAAAAACCAAAGCCAGACTGAAGAACAGAAGCCTGAAAATCCGCAGACAGAGAATCTTCCGCCGGAAACACAGGCTTCCGAAGAACCCTTAAAAACAGAAGAATCAGCTGAGCCGCAAAACGCTGAAAACAACGGCGGCGAGGAAAGCCTGAAAGAGCAGCCGGACGACAAAAAGCCTGGAGACAAGAATGAGGAAAAGACTGAGCCAGAAGAAAATCCGGCAACGGCGAAAAAAACGGTCAGGATGGTCTTGAGGCACAAGAGCCACACGCCACGCTACCACCGCTGCGGTCTTACGCTCACGCAGGTCTTCGCGGAATACGATGTTCCAGAGGAATGCATCGCGAAAATCAAAGCTGACAAGTGGATTGCAGTAAAGGACGGCAAATGAGGAATCTCCTTTCCGTAGAGGAGCTTGAGGAGCGTCTTCCAGCAGGGACGCTCCCTCTTGCGCCTGACAGCGACGAAACTGACAGCCGCCGCGTTGAAACCGCGCTGAACGATGCGACTGGAATAATCGTGTCACAGCTGCCGTGGCTTCTGGACAAGGAATCTGGCGACATCATAGAGCCTGTTCCGCCGCAGTTCGAAAACGCAATCCGCTCGTTCTGCTCCGACATCGCCATGCACAAGCTGACCGACACGGTTACAAGCCGCGAGGACGAAAGGGAATGGTTCAAGATGACAATGCAGCTGATAGACAAAATCGACAAGGAATACAAGGGCGGTCTTTCCGGACCTGCCGAGCAGGAGAGCTTCGTTGTTGAAGCGAATAAAGCTGACGGAATTCCAGAAACGAGGTTCTTCAAGAAAGGAAGGCTGTTCTAGTGGACGGCGCATTTGTAAAAATACAGGACGACGAGCTGAAAGCTCTGTGCTCCCGGCTCAATGAAATGGCACTCTCGCCTGACGAGAGAAAATCTCTTCTCGCCTCAATCGGCGAGGAGATTATGACGCAGACAAAGGACAGGCTTGCAAAAAAACAAACTCCAGACGGAGACGACTGGGCTGACATAGCGGACTCAACGAAAGCCTACTACAGAAAAAAGTTCGGCACGGAAAATCCGGGAAACGGAATCCTGTGGCGGCAGGGCGGACTTATGGACTCGCTGGCGCATGAGGAAGACTCATGGAGAGTGATTGCCGGAGCGACAAAAGTCTATGCCGCAGTGCATCAGCTCGGATGGAGACAAAGGAGCATTGCCGCCCGTCCGTATCTGGGGCTTGGAGATGACGACAAGGCTGAAATCGCCGCAATGATAAATCTTCGTCTTGAGGAAAAAACAGGAGCGAAGAGTTGAGCAGATACACATATCTTGACATAAGAAATGAGGCAGTCCGCATAATAAGGGACTCATTCCAAAGACAGAAAATAAAAATCAGCATAGAGCCGCACGCAGGAAGGTTCACGGAAAACGAGATAAGAAGGCTGGCAACAAAAGCTCCTGCTGTCCTGAC
>DKDI01000004.1:363-80664 GCA_002449305.1 Treponema sp. UBA6852 | reverse complement strand
TTCATAAGCTGGGTTCTTGCAAGGGCTGACAACAAGGACAGAATCTATGACTCTGCCCTTAAGCACATATCCCTTTTAATCCCTGTTATAAGAAGCATACCAGACAATTCAGTCTATAATGCCACTGATGTCTCGGACATCGAGGCTGAAAATTTATACACAGGAACGCTCGACAGCATAAACATTTCAATGTGGGCGGTTTCCTGGACATGGAATGTCAGGGCGGCGCAAATTCCGGAAGGAAGCATCGCCCTTGACGATGAGCTTGAAATATTTGAAGGCGCGGACGGAACTCTCGAAACCGGGGAACGGGCGGTCGGCTCAATCACTGACATGGAGGTGTAAATGGCAATCCCATTCACTGAAATTCCTGAAGCCCTGCTTGTTCCGGGTATGTATCAGGAAATCGACAACTCGCTTGCAGGAACTGCTAGCGATGTAAAGCGCGCACTGATGATAAGCACAATGGCGGCTTCTGGAACTGCGCAGGCTGGAAAAGCCGTGCAGGTTCGTAGCGCGGACAAGGCGAGAATCCTTTTCGGAAACGGAAGCCCTGCCGCAATCATGGCGGCGGAATTCCTGAACCACAACACAACCGAGGAGCTTTGGGTGCTTCCTGTCGCAGAGCCGGAAGCAGGCACAAAATGGAGCAGAAATTTTCAGATTGAGGCATCCGACGCATCCGCAGGAAACGTGAAAATCACTGTAAACGGAACAGAGCTTTACGCGGCGGTTTATGACGGAGCGGGCGCAGGAGATGTGGCGGCTGCAATTGTCGCCTCGGTCAACGGAAAAGACAACTGCCCTGTCGAGGCGGAGGTAGTTGAAGACAGCGAGAGCAACAGAATCTCGGTCAGGCTCGCTTCCGCCGTCAAGGGCATTACAGGAAACTACAACACTGTCTCGATTTCATCAGCCGCAAGCGGAGTTTCTATAACTGCGCAGGAAGCTGTTCCCGGAACTCTCTCTCCTGAAATCGAGACTCCGCTGAAAAATCTTGGAGCCACGCGCTACCACTATATCGCGAGCGAATTCTCAGACGCAAAGAATATAAAGGCGACGGCTTGCGAGCTGGACGACAGATACACGGCTCTCCGGCAGATTGACGGACGATGCTTCATAGCCCTTTCTGGAGAGCTTGGAGATGTTTCCACGGAAGGCACGATGCTGTGCTCAGCGCAGACAGTCAACTGTCCGCACATAATTCTTTTGCCGCGCGGAAACTCTCCGCAGCACCCGGCTTTCTGGGCTGCCGCTTGGTGCGCTGTTCTCTCACGCCGCCTTGCAGACGACCCAGCTGTCCCGACCACCGACATTGAAATCGATGACCTTGAGGCGGATGAGCTCAGCTTCAGCGACAGGCAGACGCTTCTTGAGAACGGAATCTGCACGTACCGCGTGGATTCTTCAGGAACGCTCCTTGTTGAGCGGGCGGTTACAAGCTATACGGAAAATTCTGACGGCGCGCGGGACACCAGCTATCTTGACATTCAGGTGGTTGAGACAGTTTCCGCAATCCGCACATACATCAACCAGCTTTCAAGGAAACGCTTCAGAGCATGGAAGCTCGCGCGCACGGAAGAAAATTTCGGAGCAGGCGCAAAGGTTATGACAACCGGCGTCTGGAGAAGCTTTCTTGCCGAGGTCTACCAGTCGCATTTCATTCAGGGAGTGCAATGGTGCCAGGACTTCGAGGCATACAAGAATTCAATAATTGTGGAGCTGAAGACAGGCTCCAAGACACGGCTTGAATACAGACACCGTCCAGTGCTTATCGGACAGTTCTATGTCGGAGCAGGCTTGAACCAGTTCCAGTAACAGGAGAAAAAAATGGCAGGACTAAGCAAGGTTATCCGG
Organism: Treponema sp. UBA6852; assembly: GCA_002449305.1. Classification (GTDB taxonomy): domain Bacteria; phylum Spirochaetota; class Spirochaetia; order Treponematales; family Treponemataceae; genus Treponema_D. The sequence goes on along the minus strand of DKDI01000004.1, from coordinate 78,807 downwards.
GTGGTTTCCTCAGAGTTCGGGGAGCTGCCCATAAAGGCTGACGGCGGAACTTTCAAGCCGTCTGGACACAAGAGAGAAACGCAGGACGCGGAGCAGCCTGAAAACACAGGCTATGTCGAGACTCCGACACACGCGGAGCTTAAGCTAAAGCTCAACGCGTCAATAGACCCTCAGACATTCGACACATCGGACGACACGCTTACGATTTTCACCGCGAACGGAAGCCAGCACGTAATGCCGAATGCCTGGACAACGGACATGGGCGAGCTTGGCAAGGGCGAGTACGACATAGAGTACCATTCGGCAAAAAGCCAAAAACTGGTCTAAGGAGATAGCATGGAATTCGTATTTGAGTACACATTGAAAAGACCTGTCACAGTCGGCGAGCGGACAATAACAGAGCTGAAATTCCACCGTCCTAAAGTACGTGATTTTCTCGGTACGGACGGACACGATGCCAGCAGCGTCGGAGCAGACCAGGCGTTATGCTCAGCCCTTTCAGGCGAGCCGGAGGCGATTGTCCAGGCAATTGACATCGATGACTGGGCTGTTATCCGCCTTGAGCTTCAAAAAGTCTGGTACAGGTTTTTCGGCATAAGAACTGAAAAAAAAACAGAGCCGGACTTGGAAACAGAAAGCGCAGAGGAGAATTCCTGACAATCAGGGAAGCCCAGGACATTGTCTCTGACATGGTTGTAGACCTTATGGCTGTCCTTCCCGGAATAAGCTACGAGACAGCCATGGGCTTTTCCTGGTCTGAACTAAGTTTCTGGCACGAAAAGACAAAACGACTGAGAGGACATAAATGAGCGAGATAAAAGCGGGCGTACTGCTCTCTCTGAAGGACAAGTTCTCTCAGGGAATAAAAAACGCCGGCTCTGGTGTAGAGACGTTCGCGTCAAAAGCGGCTTTCGCCGTCAAGGGCATAGACAAGGCTTTTTCAGGTCTTGGAACAGCGGCAGGCGCGCTTGGAGTGTCGCTTTCAGTCGGAGCCGCCACAAAGGAGATAATCAGCCTTGACAACAGGCTTACACGAATCGGGCTGACAGCCGACGCGTCCGCAGAGCAGATTGCAGCTCTGAAGCAGAAAGTTTTTGACGCGGCTTCGGACTCAAACATAAAAATAGACACGACAAGCATAAACGACGCGCTCGATGTCGTAATGACAAAGACAGGCGACCTGAAATATGTTGAGGACAATATCCGCAACATCGCGATAGCAATTCAGGCGACCGGCGAGCAAGGCTCTTCCATCGGCTCTGTATTCTCAGAATTTCAGAAGTTCGGGTATACAGCCGACCAAATATCAAAGCTGATGGACGACATGGTCAAGCAGGGAGACCAGGGAGCTTTCACATTCGGTGAATTCGCGAAGGCTGGCTCTGCTGTAATTTCCGCATACTCTCCAATCGGAACTGCTCCTGACGACATTAAAAGAGCCAACGCCGCGATGCAGATTATTATGATGGGCACAAAGAGCGCAGAGATTGCCGTCACAGCTCTCGGCTCCGCAATGGCTGAGCTAAGCAGCCCTGACAAGCAGGCGAAGCTCATGGCTATCGGAGTGCGCGTCCGCGACGAGTCCGGCAAGTTCCGCGACTTCAACGACATCATGGCAGACCTGCTCAAAATTTCAGAGAAGGTCGGAAACACTGATTTTCTTGGAAGCATTTTCGGGCAAAGCTCGATGCAGGCAATCCGCGCATACGGCAACTTCTACAAGGATATGTATCCGAAGCTCATGGAGTTGGGCGACACGACAGGAGCAATGGAGAGCAAGTCCGCTACAATGGCTAGCACTCTCGCCGCGAATCTGCAGCAGGTTCGGACAGCATTTGTAAGGTTCGCAGACTCAGGTCTTGCAAAGCCTTTGAAGCAGCTTGCCGACTTGCTTAACTATTTAGCGGAAAAGCCGGAACGCTACAGCCTGGTATTCAAGACAATAGCAGCCGGAATAGCCTTGATTGGCGTCTCAAAAGGAGCTGCGGCTGTCATGAATCTAGTCTCCGCTTTTAAAAGCTTTAAAGGCAGTGGCAATATAAAAATCGGCTCCGGCATGGGCGGCGCAGGAATGCCTGTCTATGTCACAAACTGGGGCGGAAAGCCGGGAGCATCTCCGTTTCCGAATCCGGGCGCGGCTGGAAAACAGAAGCCAGCAGGAAAGACACCGTTAGGACAGACGTCAGGGACTTATCTGAACAGCGGCTCGCAGGGAAAAGTATTTCAAAAAATGGGCGGAGCTACAAGCCTTGCCTTGAAGGGAGTGCCGAAAGCTCTGTATATGGGCGCAGGAGCCGCCGCCGGTATCGGAGAGGCTCTTGTTGCCGTTCCGCGCGCAAGAGAAGAAATTGAGTCTATCAATGCGGACGAGACATTAAGCAAAAAACAGAAAGCGTCGGCAAAAGGCGGCGCGGTCGGAGACGCGGCTGGCTCTATAGCCGGAGCTGCCATTGGAGGCGCAGGAGGAATAGCCGCCGGAGCAGCGGCAGGAGCTGCTGTCGGCTCGATTATACCGGGACTTGGAACTGCCGCAGGGCTTATCGTAGGAGGAATTGTCGGTCTAGTCGGCACTAAGCTCGGCGGAATGGCAGGACGGAAGCTCGGCGAGACAATCGGCGGTGCTATGGAAAAGGACGTTGAAACAGAAAATCAAATTCCAGAGAATGCAATTCCGGCGGAAACTCTTCCACCTGAAATCACAAGCCAGTATACGGCAGGCGGCTCACAGTGGCATGGAGCTAGCGCGGAAATTGCAGGACAGGCAGATGTCAATCTTAATCTTACACTTACAGACAAGCGGACAATGTTCACAGCGGAGACTTCGCGCAACACATCGCGGAATATCCGGGTGAACACAGGCTCTGCTGTCGAGGCGAGGAGCATGATATGAGCACATCAAAAGCGGCGGTCAGTTTTGACTCTTCCTTGCCTAGAACATACAGCGGCTCATGGCGCGAGGCTTACGGACAGAATTCGGACACACCGCGCCTCACTTCATACCAGTCCCCGGGCGGAGAGCCTGTCGCCTTTGCATACGACTCCATATCGCTCGGAGGCGGACAGAATATCGACACGGCTGAATATCCATACGGCTTCTGGTCAAACACAAGGCTCGGAGAAAAGCCGCACACAATACGGATAAAAGGACACCTCATCGGAGAAAAGTTCATAGAGCAGCGTTCAAGGCTGGTAACGGCGTTGCAGACTGAAACAGACGACGACAACCCCGGCTTTCTCGACCTTCCTCTCTGGGGACGGTTCAAGGTAGTCGTTGAGTCATGGGACATTGACGAGGACAAGACAAAAACTGGAATGTCTGAGTTCTCGTTTGAGTTCAAGCGCGCAGGCTACTCTGACTCAAGCCGATTTGACGCAGCGTCTAAAAATCTGGCTTCGCTGAATATAGACGGCGCAGTTGACAACCTGAAATCAGCGGCAGTGTCCGCGTTTGCCGCAGCTGTGGAGAAATCAATGGATATTGCCACGCTGTCCCGGTCTTTCGGAAAGCTTGCCTCAAAGCTCCAGTCGGTTGTCGGCAGAATTCAGGGAAGCGTGAACACTCTGAACGCGATGACCAACAAAGTCATGGGCATAACAAACCTTATAGCGCAGGCGGTCATGATTCCGCGTTCCCTTGCGCAGGCATTCGTAAACGCCACGTTCGGCATTGTTTCAGGAATCATGGAAATAAAGAACGCGGCAAACGAGGCTGCCTCGTATTTTATGGGAGATGATGACGATTCCGGCAGCGGAAATTCCAGCAGTCCTGCAACGTCAAGCACTCTTTCAAGAGAGAAGCAGGAATCCGTAATGGAATCGCTCATATCACGGAATGAGAAAAATGTGCTCATGCAGTTCCTTGCGGCTTCCAGCTACACGCTCGATGAGGAGGCAATAACAGAGCAGCAGTTCAGCACATCTGCGGCTGCCGAGAATCTTTACAAAGCCACCGCATTCGGCGTATGCGCCCAGCTTCTGACCAGAATGGACTCCGGCTCTGAAACCTATCAAAGCCAGAGCGGACTTTGGAAGCTGCTTGAAAAGCTGGAGGATTCGATTTCAAAAGAGGACTCCGGCTTGTTCGCCGCAATCGAGGAATGCCGCGTGTCATGCGCCGAGATGCTGCTTTCATTCAGCCACGACACCGAGATAAGGCGCACAATAAGAAACGAGATGCCGCTGCTTGAGCTTGCTGTGTATCTTGGCTGCGACGCGGAAAGAATCCGCTCCCTTAATTCCGTTGCGGACTCGTTCCTAATCAAAGGAGAGATTGTGTATGTCTGAAGTCTCAGTCGCTGTTTGGAACTCAAGGACAAGAAAATATGTTGACATCTCATACAGGCGCGTGATGGTCAGAAAGTCGCTGGACGAAATCTGCCACTATGCGGAAATTGAGATTCCCTCGTCAGAAAGAAGCCTTGTGCATAAGCACGGAATTTTTCAAGTCCGCTACCTGAGCAGATACATAACAGAAGGACGCGACAGCTACGGCGGAGAATACGGATTCCACCCTGTAACGACAGTCTACATTGACGAGGTGGACGAGGAGACAGAGAAAGCCTCCCACGGAATAATCGTCACAGGACGAAGCGCGGCACGCGATATAATTGACAGCAAGTGGAGCGACACAATTCTAGGCTCGCCCACGCTGCTCACTGTTCTAAGGCAGATTGCCGGGGAGTTCGGGTTCGAGGAAAAGGATGTAATCTGCCTTCCGACAAGCAATGGAGACATCACTAAGCCAGTGTTCTCCTTTTCATGGGAAAACGAGAGTCCCTGGGCAAAGCTGCTTACTGTGGCTGACGCGCAGGGCTTCATAATAACATCGAACCAGCTCGGAGGTCTCTATATCGAGCAGCCTGCAAGAAGCTCATGCAGCTGGGGCTTCGCAATCGAGGAAGGCGTCAATGTCCGCCATCCAAGAAGAAGCGAGAGCGGAGCCGAGCAGTTCCATGAGTACATTGTGAACTGCAGCTCGAAAGTCGGCAGGGCAATCGACAGCACCTGCCCGAACAAACGGAAGCTCACGATAAACCTTTCAGAATTCATAATCGACCAGGAGAAGCTCGACCGACGCGCAAAGACGGAGATGCTCCGCCGCCGCGAGGACAAAATAACCTGCACTCTCAGCGGCTGGGGACTGACCGAGGAGCAGATAAGAAAGCTCGGCGGAACATACCACAAGGAAATCTTCTGGGAAGTCAATCTTTTAATCCCTGTTAAAATACCGTCCTGCAATATGAATGCTAATATGCTCATATCGCAGGTGGAGTACTCTGCTGACAGCAAGTCGCTATCCTGCGATGTTACGCTAGTCAAGCCAGAGGCATACCGTTGAATTTTGGGGAAATCACATCAAGAATAAGGAATTTGTTCCAGCCTGCCCAGCTCATCAAAAGAAATGATGACGGAACTGTTCAGGTCAGGACAGCATACAACCGCACTATCGACAACCTTTCAGAGGCGTTTCCGTACGGATTCACAGCAAAGGCAAAAAAAGGAGACATAACAGTTCTCTGCGCAGGAGGAAGCCTTGACGCGGTACGCATTCTTCCTGCCGAAAGCGTGGAAGACGCGCCCGCTCTAAATGACGGAGACGTGGCAGTCTATTCTTCCGGCGGCTCTTTTATTGTCTGCCGCGACGACGGAACTGTTGAAGCCAACGGAACAGAAAACGGCGGTGTCATTGTCGCGCAGGAGCTTAAGAAGCAGCTTTCGGTCATGACAGCCCGGCTTGACGCAGTGTACATGGCACTGAAAAGCTCTCCCACCGCAAAAATGGACGGAGGTGAAACCTTCAAAGCCGGAATCGCCGCCGCTCTTTCAGCAGTCATCCAAAAAGAAGATTTTTCAAACATTGAGAGCGACAAGGTCTTGCACGGCAAAGGAGACGGAAAATGACTTCCGGAAAAATTGAGAACTGGCTTGACATCCGCGAGCTTGTCCTTATGAGCATAGGAACTGACAAGGGCAGATGGTGGGCTGACAAGAATTTCGGCTCTGAGCTGTGGAAGCTCAGGCTTGCAGGAAAAATCACGCCGGACACAGCAGAAAATATGCGGCAGATGATTCTTGACAGCGTGCAGTGGATTGTTGACGACGGGCTTGCATCAAAAATTGAATGCGCCGTAGAGCAGCAGGGACGCTACAGGATTGCATACTGTGTAACTGTTGTGCGTCCCGACGGCAGAGCAATGAGAATGAGGGAGGTGTGGAATGGCGTTTGAGCGCGAGACATTGCAGTCGCTTTTAGACAGGACATACTCTAACTACATGAGCCTCCTGAAGCCGCTCGACAAGACCCCAAGATACAACCTTATGAAAGTCCTTGCCTATACAGAGGGCGGAGATGTCCACCAGCTGCTTGGAGACCTGTCATTTCTTTCCGGGCAGATTTTTCCCGACACTGCAAGCGGTGAGTACCTGCGCGCGCACTGGTCGGACAGAGTTCCGCCTCTTTACGCAAGCGCGGCTACAGGAAAGGCTATTCAGAGCGGCGTTCCCGGCTCTTCAGTTCCGAAAGGGCTTGTCTACTCTTCAGAATCAGGAAAACGCTACTACACAAGCCGCTCATACACAATAGGAGAAACAGGCTCTGCCGAAGTCTGGGTTACAGCGGAGGAGTCCGGCACAGAGTCGAACCTTGACGCCGGAAGCAGGCTTTCTGTAGTTTCCGCCTTAACCGCAGGACTGGACTCATCCGCGAAAGTTTCAGAGAGCGGCATTGCAGGCGGAGTGGACAGCGAGACCGACGAGGAGTACTTGGCGCGTGTCCAGACCGCTCTGCGGAACACGACGCGCTACGGAAAGCCGGGCGACTTTTCCTCATGGGCGGCAGACTCATCAAGCGAAGTGACAAAGGCGTTTGAAATTCCAAATTTCGGAGTGTTCGGCTCGCTTCTTATCCAGTGCATACATGGAAACCAGATTGACGGCATCGAGCAGGTTCACGACCTCGCCAAGATACAGTCCTACATTGAGCAGTATGCGCCCTGCGTTATTTTTACGGTCGCTACTCCAGAACTTGTTGAGATAAAGCCGACAATTCATCTTTTTGAGGGAGAGGACACTGTGTCGAATAGAAACCTTGTGCTTCAAAGGCTGAAAGTATATCTGAACGCAAAGGCTGAACCCGGCTGCACAATAACACAGGCGACTTTGCAGTCAGCGATAACAGACGGAGTGACAATCTCAAAAGCCATGCTTTCTCTTCCTGGAGGAGAAGTCTCAACGACTGTTCTTCAGTACCCAGTTTTAGGAGAGGTGTCATGGTCATAAAAGACAGCGAATGGACAGACTACATAGAGCCGCTGAAGAAGCTATTTCCGAAGGGAGAATACTGGGACAATCTCCTTAAAGATGAGAGCAGCGATGTGTCCCTTGTGTGCAAAGCCCGCGCCAAGACGATTGCTGAATTCCGCAGGCGCATAAACCAGCTTCAGCGCGAGTCATTTCCAGATTCCGCCGATGAAACCATAGGCGACTGGGAGCGTGTCTATTTCGGCTATGAGAACGAAGGTCTGTCTCTTGAGCAGAGACGCTCTCTTCTGCATATACAGCGTCTTGGCGGAATGAATATCAGCATCGCAAGAGCCATTGCAGACACCTACGGCGGAACAATCCTCCGATGGGAGATTCCCTACACTCCAGCCGCCTTCGGTCATGCGCAGTTCGGCGCGTCATATATGTCAGGCATTGCGGGTCTGTGGGTCGTGTTTATGCACGCCTCTGTTCCTGAAGGCTCAAAAGAAGGTTTTGAGGCTGCAATCCGGCGGGCTATGCTTGCAAACCAGACAATATTTTTTATATACGGAGACTAGGCTATGGCAGGAATGTATCCTGAGAACAAAGAAATAACAGTTTTTGGAAAGACAGTTAGGTTTCCAGGAGTGAACGCAGAAGGAAAATTCACAAACGGAGACTTCTCAAATCCAGATGTGCCGCCAAGCTATCTTGACGCGGACACTTTCAATCTTATCATCGACAACCTGAACAGCCTGATTTCTCATCTTGGAAGCGAGGCTGACAATAAAAATGCCGACCAGCTTTCAAGGCTCTTTACTGTCAGCGCGGATGCGGACAAGGCTGTAAAGCGTGACGGCAGCGGACGAGCTAAAGTCGCCGCTCCTTCAGAGGAGGACGACATCGCCCGGAAGAAAGAGATTGACGACATAGTCAACGGCATTGTGGAGTTCAAGAAGCTCAATGTTCTGGGCGACATCATACAGAAAGGTTCGAATAAGGTTACCCATGCAGAAGATGTGTACACCAAAAATGACAAAATCCATCTCAGGGAAGGAGCTGTCGCGGCTCTTGCGGAGGGCGAGCTTGCAGGGCTTGTCGCTACGCTGTATGACGGAAAGACGAACGGAGTTCTCGGCTTCGACAGAAACGGAACTGCCCGGGTCGGAGACGCTGACGATACCCAGCCTCTCGCCACACGCGCCGAGGAGTCCGATATGCAGCACGGAGCTTTCGCCGTATGGAACGCCGTTACAAAGAGATTTGAGACTCAGGGCGGAACTCTTGTTTCTGTAACTGACTCATACGATACAGGCAGCATTGGTTATGACAAGACGGTGGTCATAAACGCGTCAGCTCCATGCATACTCACGCTCGGCGCAGGCTCTTATACTGGAGTTCAGGTCAAGATTATAAACTCGACACAGCATGACCATGCGATTAGGGGAACAACAGCCAGAGGCGCGGACTCGACATTGAAAGCCGGGCAGATTCAAAGCGTCATCTGGAACGGAAAGGCGTGGGAAGGATTGTCGTGTCCAAGAATAGACGATGTCTATGTCCAGTTTCCGCAGCAGACAGCTCCGCAGGATTTGTATATATGCACAAAGTGGCAGGAAATCTCCTATGACGGTGCGTTCTTCCGGGCGTCAGGCGGAAACGCGGCAGCCTTTATAGAAAAATCGGGCGTTTTGAGTAAGCAGGAACAGAGCATACAAGAGCACTTGCATTTATTTTCAGGCAATACATCTGAGAATGGCTCTCACTCGCATTGTTTTCAGGTTAACAACACCAATAACACGCCCGGTGGATATACCACAGCCTATGACAGCGGTCAGAAAATGTTTGACCAGTACACAAGTTCAAGCGGCAGTCATACACATACATTCAGCGGTACTACAGACAAAACAGGAAGCACGGAAAATAGACCAGAAAACTATACTATTAGAATCTGGAAGCGAACAGCCTAAGCCGTTCTCTTCCAAATTCTTATGGTGTAGTTATCGGGACGTGTTTCTTTGTCGCCTGTATCACCAATGCTTACAGAACCAGACGGAGTTATGGAAAGTCTAAATCCAGATGGTCTTGACGACCATCCGCCTGAATCCAAGTTTATTCCTGAAGAGCCTATGCTAGAGAATACACCCGAACAAGAGCCTATAGGAGAACCGCCATTCACATTGTTATTAAGATATACTTCACCATTTTGTGTATTGCCAGAAAAACTTGCTGAATGCCCATGCGATTTTATGCTCTGCTCCTGCTTACTCAAAACGCCCGATTTTTTTGATGATTTTTATTTTGAATAAAAATATTTACTAAATATCAGATAAACGCTATAAATCAAAGAGGTGAAGAAAATGGTTTATGGCTATATCCGCGTGAGCACAGGCAAGCAGACGCTTGAGAATCAGAGGCTGGAGATAAGACGCTACTGCAAATTCCACAGGCTGCGGAACATCGTGTTTGTTCAGGAGACTGTGAGCGGAACGAAAAGACCTGAAAAACGGAAGCTCGGAAATCTGATAGAAAAAGCGCAGGACGGTGACAGCCTGCTCTCTCTGCTGGAGGAAATAAAGGGAAAATTTCTTCTAAGCTCTTACCGCAACAAAAGCCTGAACGAGAGCATAGCCTCGCACGGATGGCATACTGCGGAAATCAGGATGCACTGCCCGATGACAAGTCGCGCCGCCCAGGTGCACAGCAAGGTGGAGGTTCTGACAGCGAATTTTCCGTTCAACCTTAATCTTGACGGAACCCACAAGAAGCTCGTTACCGGCGCAGAGTAGCATAAAAAAAGAGGAGCCGCTCGCTCCTCTTTTGCATAATATGAAATCTTGTTGCTTCCTATGTGATAATTTCTTTGCGGAATATGACTTCCAATTTTATGTTTTATGACTGCGCGTTACACCAAAACACGTATATATCATGCTTTTGGAGGGGTAAAATATGTATTCTTTTTACTATTGGAGCTATTCCAAGAAAAGTCATGCATATTTGGTACGTTATCATTGCAATTGCCTTGGTAATTTTAGTGTAAAATATTGCACGTATGAACCGCAACATCTTTCTATCTCCCAAATCCCTCCGCAACTTCCGTTAAAAGCCGCACTTTTTCCTGCGGCAAATTCTCGCATTTTTCTATCAGGTCGTGGTATTTCCTTAAAAAATGAATCTGGTTTTCGTTTTCCGCGCTGTGGGAACTTTTGTCGGACGGCTGGCTTCCTGTAACAAGATATTCCACCGAAACGCCGAGCACTTTTGCGATTTTTACTGCTGTCTCCGCTGACGGACTTGAGCCTTGCTTCTGCCCCTTGCCGATGTTCGACGCGGTAATTCCCACTTTTTCGGCGAGCGCCTTGTTTGTCATTCCAAGATACTCAAGCTCCACCGCCACATTGTCCCAAAAAGAATTCATGTTTTTATCATTATGGAATTTTTGCTATTTTGCATTTAATAGTGGAATTTAGTTTATTTAAATGATATAAATGGAAAATAGTTTATTTTATGATTGGCAATAAACAATTTTCATTTTACGAGAGGAAAATTCCATGTTTAAAAACGAAAAGACTGAAAAGGCAAAGCCGATTCCTGCACAAACTTCAATGCGCATAACCGCGCTGCGTTTTCTTCTGATTGTGCTGGTTGTTTTTATCCACAACAATTTTAAGGCGGAAGAAATCTTGAAAGGCGCGCTTGAGTACGGATACACGCCGTTTGACTACAAAAACGGACTTTTCGGACGCTGGGTGCAGATTTTTATTTCGGATGGAATCGCAAGGTGCGCAGTTCCGCTTTTTTTTATGTTCGCCTCATATTTGCAGTTCATGAAAGGCGACTCTTACAGCGTTCTGCTCAAGAAAAAGGCGAAGTCTCTTGTTGTTCCGTATTTTCTGTGGCCGCTTCTGAACATCGGCATTTACGTCGGCTTCAAGCTTTTGATTCAGGCGGTTTTTCCTGCGATGATTGAGCGGAAGAACTGGTTTCCGATGAGCGGGTGGGGCGTAAAAGGCTGGCTTCATGCGTTTTTCGGATATGAGAACATGGCGGAAGGACGGACGTTCAGCGGATATGTCGGTCAGTTCTGGTTTGTGCGTGACCTTTTCATTCTGATTTTGATTTCCCCGGTTCTTCGTCTTGCCGTGCGGAAATTTCCTGTGTGCGCTCTTTTGGCGGTGTCGTTCTTTTATTTTTCGGACACTCGGCCGTTCTTTGTGGCAGCTCAGGCGCTTTTCTTCTATATAATAGGACTTTTTTGGGCGGAATCCGGATTCGACCTTTTTGCATTTGCGGACAGAATAAAATGGAAGGCACTGATTCCGCTTTACCTTGCGTTGTGGCTTGCAACCTGGAAATTCTACGGCGAATATTCGTGCGCGTACTGGTTCATGGTCGCAGTTTTCTGCCTTGTCCTCTTGAAATTTTCCGCAGCTATCGTTTCAAACGAAAAGGTGTTCGCGGTGGCAAAATATCTTGCGGGATTCTCGTTCTGGCTCTTTGCAATCCATATGCCATTCTTGCTTAACTGCATTCAAGCCTTTTGGCGCAAAATTCTTCCGATGACAAACACATTTTTTTGCATGGCGGAATATTTCGGAGTCTCGGTTCTGGTCGTCGCGCTTGGAACAGGCTTTGGAATCCTGCTGAAAAAAATCTGTCCTCCGCTGTTCGCAGTCTTAAACGGCGGAAGAGGGTAAAGAAGCTGCTTTATTCCTGCACAGTCCAGGCAAACTGCTCAGGTTGTCTCATCTTGCTTACGGGAATATCCTAAAAATGAAGTGTGGCAGAAAATTTAACCCTTGACGCCTGTATATCCCAGTGTTATATTATAGATGTTGGGAGCATTCCTGCCCTAAGTGGAAAACTTAAACTGAGTACGTTCCGGCTCTAAGCGGAAAACTTAAACTGGGTACGCTCCGACCCTAACTGGAGAACTTAACGGGCGACTTTAAAAGTCGCCTTTTTTTATTAGATACTATTATGACAGAAGACAATATTTTTTACATAGTAAGCGATGAATATGTTGACTATCTTTTGAAGGTAGAAAGCCATGTAATGCAGAATAAACCTCAAGAACGAACTTATCACAGAAAGTATGTGGGAATCCTTACGGAAATAAATGGATTTAAATATTTTGTTCCGATGTCATCGCCAAAGGACAAAGATTATGCGAATGGGAAAATCAAAAAGAATAATCTTACAACAATATATATTCGAAGCAAGGAAAAATTGTACGGTACACTACGTTTTAACAGTATGATACCAGTACCAGAATCTGAGCTTTCACTTTACAGAATCAATGATGAAGGAGATTTTAGTTATAAATTACTTATGCTTGCCGAATATAGTTTTTGTAAAGAGAACCGAGATAAAATCGAGAAAACCGCAAAGAATCTTTATGAAAAGAAATGTAGTGCTTCTGAAGAAGAGTTTCCTGTAGGAAGAATTGTAATTGATTTTAAGAAAGTAGAAGAAGCTTGCGGAAATTATAAGAAATAATCATATAACAAAGCTACAAAGCTCAAAATATAGAGTTTTATGGGAGAATACAATGAAAGGCGATGCAAAACGATTATTTCGATTTCTTGATGGTTCTGATAAAAGATTTATAATTCCTGTCTATCAGAGAAATTATGACTGGAATGAAAAGCAGTGCCGGCAGCTTTTTGATGACTTGATTCAGATTTCAGTTGAAAAAAGAAAATCGCATTTTTTTGGAAGCATTGTTTCAAACCATGCTTCGGATACGTCAAGAGAAGATTATTTAATAATCGATGGGCAACAGAGAATCACTACAATTTCACTTCTTTTTATAGCGATAGTCAATTTATTGAAATCAAAAATCGTAAAGTCTGAAAATGAAAGATTGCAACAAAAGATTGAAGAAACTTTTCTGGTCGATAAATACCGCAAGGAGGAAAGAAAGCTCCGCCTGAAGCCAATAAAAGACGACATGGAAGCTTTTGACAAGCTTCTGTATAACGACAGTTCAGATTTTGTCGCAGGTTCTAACATTACTGCAAACTACCAGTTTTTTTATGATGAAATCCAGAAAATGCCGATTACTGTCGATGAGCTTTATGATTCAATCGGAAAACTTGAAATCATTGATATTTTTGTTGAGGACGATGAAAATCCGCAACTGATTTTTGAGAGCCTGAATTCCACCGGGCTTGATTTGTCCGAAGCTGATAAAATCCGGAACTTTATTCTTATGCGTCTGGACAGTAAAAAGCAGGAAGATTTTTATGAACGCTATTGGAATAAAATTGAAAAATTCACCTGCCTGAAAGGAACAAAAGACTACAAGGTCAGCGAATTTATCCGTCATTATTTGACTTTGATTACAAAACGGATTCCGAACATAAACGATGTTTATTTTGTCTTTAAAAATTACGTTCTTGAAGAAATCAGGCAAAAGCGCACGGAGGATTGCGAGAATATTCTTCAGGATATGCTGAAATATGCACAAATCTACAGCAAGATAATAAACAGCAGTTTTTCATCGGAAAAAGTGTCAAAATTTGTAAAACGGCTGAATCATATTGATATGACGGTTATTTATCCGTTCTTTCTGGCTTTTTTTGAGATGTATGAAAATCAGAAAATTTCGGAAGAAGAGACTGTCAAAGTTCTCAGCTGCATAGAGTCTTTTATTTTCAGGAGAATGATTTGTTCGGGATATGCGACAAATGCCTTGAACAAAATTTTCTGCACGCTTCATTATGATGTTAAGAAAAATCTTGATGAGAAAAATTCTTATTCAGATGTTCTGATTTACATTCTTGAAAACAAGACAGGAAGCGCGGCTTTTCCTAAAGACTCAGAATTTGTTCAGGCATTGAGGGAACAGAACATTTACAGAATGCAAAAGAAAAACAAAGAATATCTTTTTGACCGCTTTGAAAACGAAGATTCCGTTGAATATGTGAATGTGGTTGAGTTGATGAACAAGGGCGACTTGAGCATAGAACATATAATGCCGCAGACTTTGACTCAGCAGTGGAAATCTTCTCTTGGAGAAAACTGGCAGGAAATACACGATGTAAAACTTCATACATTGGGAAACCTTACTTTGACCGGTTACAATTCAAGTTACAGCAACAAATCCTTTGCAGAAAAAAGAGACTGCGAAAAAGGCTTCAAGGAAAGCGGTTTGCGTCTGAACAAGTCTTTATGCAGCCTTGAGAAATGGGGTTTGGAAGAAATAGAAAGAAGATGCGCTTTGCTTGTTGAAAAAGCACTGAAAATGTGGAACTTCCCGAAAACGAATTTTATTCCGAAAGAGAATGACTTGGATGAGATTTCGCTGGAAGATAGCGATGACCTTACAGGAAGAATTCTTGCTTCCTACACTTACGGAAATTCTCAGGAGCATAGATGCGGTGTCTGGGCTGAAATGCTCGTAAATGTTCTTGTTCAAATTTATTCGGAAAATCCGTTTGGAATAAAAAGTCTTGCGAAAAATGAATCATTTGGAAACATAGTTTTTAAAAATTCAGAAATGAACAGCGACTGGGCAAAAATTGCAAATTGCCTGTATGTTTACAAGGCAAATTCAACCGCCGCAAAACTTTCAATCTTGAATCGTGTTTTTGAAGAGTCTGGAAAAGACAAGTCTGAGCTGATTTTTAAGTTGCAGCCTGTAAAGAAGTCATGATTTTTTAATTAAAAATTATAAACGCTGTTCGCAGTTTTAAACGGCGGAAGAGGGTAAAACGCAACGCATGCGGATCGTGCGGAGACTTTTCTCTCGCGCCATTATTCATCATTTATTCATGATGATGGCCGCCGTGGTGATTGCATTTTGCGTCCGGATTTCCTTTTAAGGTTCCGCTCAAAAATGATTTTACGGCGTCATCGGGATTCCCGGTGATTCCGGCAATCTGCTTTAAGCCGGCATTGTTCAGCGCGTCAATCGCGCCTTGTCCGCGGTTTCCAAGAATCAAAATTTCAACGCCGAGATTTTTTAGGTAAGCCGCCAGGTCGTGATGACCAAAGCCGCCGTTGTCAATCACCTTTGAGCCTGTAACTTTTCCGTCTTCAATATTGTAAATCTTGAAATTTTTTGTTTTTCCAAAATGCTGAAAAACCGAATCTGTCAAAATGTCGTAAGTCGTCGCAATTTTCATTTTTTGTCTCCAGTCTGTTTTTTTTAGTCTTCAATCTAAATATAGTCAAATTTCAGAATAAAACAATCTATAAATGATTATATAAGCCGCTAATAAATTTAATAGTAACTTATAAATTTGCTAATATATTTAATTCTGCAAGTAAATCGGATATAGTAAGCACATCGTACGATAAAATCTAACATTGAATTATTGACGTAATGTCAGGAGGATTTTTTATGCTTAACGAATCTGTAATCAAATTGCTTAAAAACGGAATGTGGGATTTGGCCACTTGCAGCAACGGCGAGCCGAATGTTGTTCCAGTTGCATTCAAGGATGTTACCGAAGACGGCAAGCTTGTTGTCGGCGATGTTTTTCTTGATACAACTCTGAAAAACTTAAAGGCAGACAATGGCAAGATTGCAATTTCTGTTTATGACGCGAAAAGTCTTGAGGGCTACCAGATTAAGGGAACTGCTGAATATTTTACCGAAGGAAATCTTGTTGAGACATTTAAGGAGATGGTTGAAAAAATGTTCAACGGCGCGGCTACGGCAAAAGGCGCTCTTGTGATTACGCCAGAAAAAGTTATTGTTACAACTCCAGGAGCAGAAAACAAAAAGGAACTGTAACTGTAATAGGCAACTAAAAAAACAGCGGCAACTATATTTTTTTTGCGCCTTTAAGTTATAATTAGCATGAAAATAAAATGGTCAGTCGGAAAATCCCGCCTGCCCGTTGATTTTTTAGCCAAAAGATTCAGTCTAGCTGCAAAAAAACTTAAAGGTGATTTTTTATGGCAAAATACGAAAAAAAACTTGAGGAAGACATCCGCTGTCCTCTTGAATACGGGCTTACAGTTTTCGGCGGAAAATGGAAGTCCAGGATTATTTGCGTGCTTTCTGCAAAAAAAACGCTCCGCTACAGCGAAATCCGGAAAGAAATGCACAACATTACGGATGCGGTCTTGGCGGCAACTCTAAAGGATTTGATAAATGACGGGATTGTAAACCGGAAATCCTACGATGAAATTCCGCCAAGGGTTGAATATTCATTGTCTAAAAAAGGCGAGTCGGTTGTTCCGATTCTGCAGAACATCTGTAAATGGTCAAATATCTTCTATAAAGAAGATGAGGAAAACAAAATGTCGCACTGCCAAAAATGCGATTACCATAATTGAAAAGGAAACTATGCTTAGGTTTACAGAAGAAAAATGCTTTACGCAGGCTCAAATTCAGGAGCTTTTTTTATCGGTCAATTGGATTTCAGGAAAATATCCGGAGCGGCTTTTTAAGGCCCTGATGAATTCATCGACGGTTCTGACAGTCTGGGACGAGAGTCGGCTTGTCGCTCTGGCCCGGGTTCTTGATGATTCTGAAATGCTGGCGCAGATTCATTACGTGCTTGTCCATCCGGATTATCAGGGCAAAGGAATCGGCGGAAAAATGCTTGAGCGCATCAAAGAAAAATACAAAAGATTTCTTTACATCGAAGTAATGCCTGAAGACAAAAAAAATGCGTCCTTTTACATAAAGCACGGATTTGCTCTTATGGAAAACGGAGCGGCAGCACAGATTTGCAATTATGGAAACTAGGTTCAAGGAGAGGACAAAAGAAAATCCTGCTGGGAAAAATCCGTCCTCCGCTGTTCGCGTTTTGAACGGCGGAAGAGGGTAAAGAAGTTTGCCTTATTCCTGCACAGTCCAGGCAAAACCGTTCAAGTCGTAGCCTGCGTTCTGGGTTGTCTGAATGTAGCTTTCTTTTACGTCGGAAGGAATTGTCTTTGTTCGGCTCAAAATCCACAGAAGCTTTTTGTTCGCTCCTGCGACAAGCGCGTAGTTGTATTCGGAATCTAGCGCGATAATTTTGTAGTCGCTGTAAAACGGCCCGAAGAACGACACTTTAAGGCTTCCCGCGTTTTTATTCCCGGCGAATTTCGCCTTTCCCACGGACTGCTTTTCTTTTTGTGCGGCGTAATCGTAACCTGAATTTACAACCTTGACAGTGCCGTTTTTGTTCAGCGAGTATTCGGCCGTAACATTCTTCAGATTCTTTTCCCATTTAAAGTCAAAACGCCCGATTTCATACCATTTCCCAAGATACCGCTCGAGTTCAAAATTCTTTACAGGCTCAAGGCTTGCATTGCTTTTTTTGGAGACTGACTGGGCTGAAAGGCTTGCAATGCAGCATAAGGCTGCGGCCAAAGAAAAAATCTTCCTGATTCTGCTTTTCATACATACCTCCATAAAATTTCAAAGAGAAAAATCGCATGCAACCTACAAAGAAAATAATCACAAAGATTGATGAAGGCAAGAAAAGTTTTCACTGCTGCTGAAAACTTTTGCGAAATTTGAAATAGTTTTCAGTAGGGAAAGGGATTATCGGAAAAAATCTGCATAGAAACTCACCGAAGAACTTGTACTTTTTGAAGTTTTTCAGTCTAAAACTGAAAAACTTATTGTTTTTCTAAACTTTTTCAGTTAAAATCTGAAAATATGAAAGATGATTTGGAGCTTTTTCGGTCGGTATTTATAGAAAATCTCAAGAAGTTCAAGGATGAAAGCATTATAAAGATTCTTTGCGGTGTGCGCCGCTGCGGAAAGTCTACAATCCTGAGCACTTATAAAAAAGAGCTTTTGTCTATGGGCGTAAATCCGCGAAATGTAATTGAGAGGCTTTATTTTTCCATGGAATTTGATGAAAGTTATGACGCTTCTCAGATGAATGCGGACTTGCTTGCTGCAATTGAAAATGCTGATAAAAGTCAGAAAGTTTATCTTCTTTTGGATGAGGTTCAGGAAGTTGAAAACTGGGAAAAGTGCGTCAATTCTCTTTTTGAAAATCGGAACGTGGACATTTACGTTACCGGCTCAAATTCAAAACTGCTGTCCTCTGAGATTTCAACATTTCTTACCGGCCGCTTTGTTCTGATTCCAGTTTACACGCTTTCTTTTCTTGAATTCATGGAATTCAAGAAGACGTATTTTCCTGAATCAGCGGAAAGGACAAAGGATGAATATTTTGACATGTATTTAAAATCCGGCGGTTTTCCTTTTATTGCAAAAACGAATCACAGTCAGGAAGAAAACTATCAGATTATTGACGGAATTTATTCGACGGTTGTAACGCGCGATATTTCAAGACGGCACAATATCTCGAACTTGGAGATGTTCAACCGGGTTGTCAGATTTGTTCTTGAAAATCTGGGAAAGAATTTCAGCGCAAAGACAATTTTCGACTTTTTCAAAAGCCAGCACCGCTCAGTTTCAATTGAGACAATCTACAATTATATTGCCTGGCTTGAGGAAGCGTTCATAATCTACCGCTGCAACCGCTACGATATTCAAGGCAAGGAAATTTTAAAAACCCAGGAAAAATATTATCTTTCCGACATCGGATTCAAATACAGCCAGTTCGGTTATTCTCCAAAATCCGTGGCTTCGGTTCTTGAAAATATAGTTTACTTGGAGCTTCGCCGCCGAGGATTTTCAGTTTACATCGGAAAACTTTATGACAAGGAAATTGATTTTGTGGCGGTCAGGCATGGGCAGAAAATCTACGTTCAGGTGTGCAGAACTCTGCCGGAGGATTCGGACAGGGAAATCGGAAACCTCAAAGCAATAAAGGACAGCTTCCCGAAATACGTCGTTACAATGGATTCCTCCGTCTGCGGAATTGAGGACGGAATAAAAATTGTGCACATCAAGGATTTTTTGAGCGGGGAGTGGTGAGGACGGAAAGACTTGAATTGAAAATTATCCTGCTGATTTTATAAGAAAAACTCCATAAATCATGCTATAATAATCTTGTAATCAGAAATTATGAAAAATCTTTTCTCCATAATTCCGGCAGATTTTTTTAAGCCTCTCGTCAGTAAATATAAAGACCAGTATGCTGACTGTCTTTTGGCGGTTTATAATTCGTACAAATCTGAAATTTCTTATGGAGTTGACCGGGAGTCTGTTGTTTCCACTTTAGCAGAATATTTTAACGGCAGAACAGATGAAATAAGTTTTGATGATGATAACAGTTTTGAAAAGGATTCTAGAAGCAAAGCTCAAAAAACAATCAACTATTTAAAAGATTGCGGCTGGCTTGATTTTGAGGATGAAAAGAATTATCAGCAGAATGTAGTTCTTACAGAACAGGCAGTTCCTTTTATTCGAACGATGAATGATGTCATCAAAAATGAGGAGACTGAATATCAGGGACTTATTTCTCAGATTCATGCGGTTTTACAAAACGAAGAATTGTATTCAAAGCCGTACCAGTTTATTCTAAAAAATGTTGTGAGCAATACAGAGCAGCTTGTTTCAAGTCTGAAAAAACTTAATATTTCAATTAAGAAGCATATCGACCGACAGACAAAAAACAAGAATCTGTCTTCTGTTCTTGATATGTTTGCGGCTTATAATGATGAGATTGTTTCAAAATCGCTTTATCGCTTAAAGACTAGCGAGAATGTCGGAAAATTCAGGCAGTCAATAAAAGTCAATTTGGATAAAATGCTTTCTGAGCCTAAAGTTTTAAAAGATTTGGTTTCCGGCTATATGGAGATTGAGCAGGAATCTGATTCGGACTTAGCCCAAGATAAAATCATAGAAATGATTGTTGATGTAAAAACCGCATTTGAAAATCTTGATAAAATCATTGAGGATATTGACCGTAAAAACAATCACTATATGAAAAATGCGGCTTCAAGGGCGAAATTTGAGCTGGCATCCGGAACAAATCAGGAAGGAAAAATCAATGCGATTTTAAGATATTTGGCAGAAGTTTCCGAAGAGGATGAAACTGTTCCTGATAGCTTGTTCAATGTTTTTGTTCAGAAATATATCTGCGAAGAATCAGTAAAGAAAATCCCGGAAAAGAAATCTTATGCAGAAGTTGCAAGCATTGACACTGCGAAAACTTTGACAGAAGAAGAAAAGTTAATAAAAAAGAAACTGATACTTGATAAGCAAATGGCGCGTATTTACAGAAAGAAAATAGAAAAACTTGTATTGGAGCGTCTTGGAGAAAAGCAGCTGATATTGGCTTCTGATATTCCTGTTAATAACCGTAAGGATTTTGAAAATCTGATTTATATAAGGCTTTTTGCAATTGAATCTTCTATATATATGGTTCAGAGAACAGGGCAAAGAGTGAAAACTGAAAAGTGCGAATTTACGGATTTTGAGATAAGGAGGAAAGCGCCAGCGATGGTAACCCCGGAGTTGTAAGCGTCTTGCCGCTTGCAATGAGCGGCAGCGAAGGGTGGACGTAGCGGCCTTGCAGGGCAAGGTGGTGCCCATAATTTATGTTTGAACAGCTTGAAGTAATCGGAAATTCTAATTCTCAAAAGGAAAAGTTTTCAAGGGCGGCAAATAATCTTTTGAATCACTGCTTTATCTTGAAGAAAAAAGAGGATGCGCGTCAGGATTACATTTATATAAAAGACAATAAAGAGCAGTTCAGGATTGTTTTTGATTTGTTTGGCTACGACCTTCGGATTGATGAAGATATTGGGCTTATTTCAATTTCAAACCGGAATGGAACTGGGCGGCTTCAGTTTACAAAATTTGAAAGTATTATGTTTTTGATTCTAAAACTTTTATATCTGGAAAAAAGAAATGACCTTTCAACAAACGGAGACAATGTAACTGTAACAATTCAAGAAATCCGCGACAAATACAATCTGCTGAAAGTTAAAAATAAACAGAAACTTGACAAAGGCTCAGAAAGACAGATTATTGCTCTTTTTAAACGCTACAACATCATCAGAAATCTGACTTCTGATATAAGTCAAGGTGAAACTCGGATAGAAATTTATCCTTCGATTATGATTGCTATTCCAAACGAGGGAATTACGCATTTGTATGAAAGTGTAAAAGAACGGCTGGCGGAATATGAAGTAGGAGATGAAAATGCAGATGATGCAGAAGACTTTGCAGACGAAGAAGCTGAATAGAGTTCGGCTTTTAAACTGGATGTATTTTGGCTATGAAACATTTCCTATAAATCAGGGCTCGGTCTTAATCAGCGGAGAAAATGCCGCCGGAAAATCTACTGTTCTTGATGCGATTCAGATGGTGCTTACAGGAAATTCTTCAAAGTTCAATAAAGCTGCCAATGAAAATTCAGACCGTGACTTAAAAAGTTATGTCCGCTGCAAAATCAATACAACAGAAAAAACTTTTCTGCGCGAAGGAAATGTGATAAGCAATATTGCTTTGGAATTTTACGAGGAAAAAGAAAACCGCTGGTTTATAATTGGAGTTCACATAACTTCTGGAAATGAAAATGAATCGCCTAGCAAAAGGTGGTACATAGAAAACGGAAAACTGGATGATTTTTCTTTTTTAACAGAAGAAAACAAACCTGCGATGGCTGAAGAATTCCGCAAAAATGGAGAAAAAGTCCGTTATATAAAAACTGTTTCTGAATATAAAGAAAATCTCAGGCACAGGCTTGGAAATCTTGAGGATAAGTTTTTTGAGGTTCTGCTAAAGGCATTGGCATTCCGTCCTGTTGATAACGTAAAGGATTTTATCAACAAATATGTTCTTTCAGAAAAAAATATTGATGTCCAGTCGCTCCGTGAAAGCATTGATACTTTGAATGAATTTGAGCAGACATTAAAAAAGGCTAAGAGGGAACGTGATTCTCTTGAAGAAATTTTTGCCCGGTACACGGAGATAGAAGAAAATGAGCACAATAAAAAAGTAAACGATATGCTCCTGAAAATTATTGACAGGGATTTTCTTGAAAAGAAAAAAGAAGATGGCTTAAGCCAGATTCGCATTGATACGCAAAAACTAAAAAACAAGGCTTCAGAAAAAGAAAATATTGAAAAGCAACTTAAAGAAATAAATGCTAAGCTGGTTCAACTGCGACAGACTTTTGAAGATACTGATTATCATAAACTAACAGAAAAATTGCAGAATTCAATTAATAAACTGTCAGAAGAAAAATTAGATGAAGAAAATCGGAAACAGCAGCTTACAGACTATTTAAGATTTTTAAACAATTATCTGAATATGTTCATAAAAATAAAAGATATTCCTGTAAGCGCGGATGAAGTGAAAAATATCGGGCTTGCCGGCGATGAAAATCAAAAAGCAGAAACTGTTGAAGAACTGGAAGTTTTTGTCAAAAAAGAAATTGAAGGCATCCGTGAAAATAAATATCTTGCAAAAACTGAACGTGAAACAATTTCCCAGAAAATCGCTGTGCTTGAAAAAGAAATAGAAGCTTTGGAGTCTAAAACAATTCAATTTTCGGAAGAAACAGAACGCTTAAGAGCTTGCATACAAAAAGAATTTGAAGAGAAAGGAATTGACTCGCCTGTTTACATTTTTGCAGAACTCTTGTCTATTACAGATAAGCAGTGGACTAATGCTATTGAAGGTTACTTGAATACGCAGCGTTTCTATCTGATTGTAGAGCCTGAATATTACAATCTTGCGCTGGAAATTTATAACGCAAATAAGAAAAGCTACAATCAGGGAATAATAAACTTTAGAAAACTGCCGGAAGTTGAGCCAGATTCAAATTCTTTGGCTATGCTTGTGCAAACTGAAAACCGTTTTGCAAGATGCTATGCAGATTATATTTTAGGAAATGTCATCTGTTGTGAAAGACTTGAAGAACTTGAAAATTATCCTTCGGCAATCACAAAAGACTGCATGGTTTATAAAAATTATGTTTCACGCAAAATAGATCCTAAGATTTATTCAAAGCCATATATTGGAAAAGACGCAATTGAAGTTCAGTTAAGAAATGCAAAATCGCAGAGAAAAGAGTTGCTTGAAAAACTTCCTGCTTTGCGAGAAAAGCTTAATGTTTTTAATCAGATTGAAAATTCTTATGACCATGTAAATTTTGATATGCTTAAAAATTACATGGATGCGCCAAATAAACTGGAATCTGTAACTATCCGGCTGAAAAAAGAAAAGGAAGAATTTGATAAAATCTCAAAAAATCCGGATATTATTGAACTTCAAAATCAGATTACAGAATATGAAAAAATTGAAACAAATTTATCAGCTGAAAAAGACAAATTAACTGGCGATGAAAGAAGTTTGCAGGATAAAATCAGCACTGCGGAAAATACTTTGCATGAAATAGACGCGCAGCTTGAAAACAAAAAGAAAGAGCTTTCGGGTTTGCAGGATTATCAGGCGGCGACATATAGCGAGGCTTTTGAAAAGTATCAGGGGCTAACAAAAAAGGATGATTTGCCGGCAATAAAAGAAAATTACACAAGGCAGAAATCAGTTTATGATAACCGTGCCAGCCGGCTTCTTAATGGCGAAAAGAATTTTATCGGTCTTTATCAGATGCAGAGCAAATACAATTCGGATTTCAGCAAGGATTTTATTTCTGGGCTTGAAGGCTTTGAGCAGTTCAAAAATCAGTTTGATAAATTAAATGGCTATCAGATTGTCTATTATGAGGAGTCAATCCGTTCTGCCCGCGATAAATGCGAAGATATTTTTAGAAATGAATTCCTTTCAAAAATGAAGGAATCAATTGAAAGCGCAAAATATGAATTTGATAATCTTAAAAAGGCACTTAAAGATATTAAGTACGGCGAAGATACATACAGATTTATTCTTACGCCGAATTCTCAAAAAAGAAATCTTTATAACATGATTATGTCTGATGATAATTTTGGAAGCGAAAATCTTTTTACCGGAAATTTTGAGAGCCAATATAGGGAAGAGATTGAAGAACTTTTTACAAAAATCAAGGCGGGCGATTCCAGCGACCAAGCTGTCCGTGAATATACCGATTACAGAACTTATCTTGATTATGATATTGAAATCACCAAGAAAAATGGAACTGTTCAAAAACTTTCTGCAAAGGCAAAAAGCAACAGCGGCGGAGAATCCCAGGTTCCTTTTTACGTAATTATGGCGGCTTCTCTTAATAATATTTACAAGAATAATAATTGCGTCCGTCTGCTTTTACTGGATGAAGCATTCAACAATATGGATGAGCAGCGGATTTCAAGTGTGATGAAATTTTTCAATCAGCTTCAGTTCCAGACAATTCTAGTTGCGCCTTCGCCAAAGATTCAAGACATTGAAGAAAATGTAGATTCAGTTCTGACCGTTATGCGCGAAGATACCATAAGTTTTGTAGAGGATTTCAGATATTATGGCGACTAAAATTGAATCAAAAATTCTGAACGCCTTGCTTGATTCTTATGAAAAAAGCAAGACTTTTATCGGAAAAAACAAAAATCAGCAGACATTTAAAATTTCTGTTGCTAGGCTTTTTCCAAAATACGACGATGATTCCGACTTCGCCTTTTATAAAGAAATCAACACAAATCTTGAGTCGCTAAAAAGAAAAGAGCTTATATCATATAAAGCAGAAAGAAGCGGAAAAATAAAAACTGTTTTTTTGGAGCAGAATTCAATTCTGGAAAGTTACAAGTACATAAACAGAATTCCAAAAGCTGATACAAATAGTTTGCTGCTTAAGCTTTGGGCAGAATATGAAAAAAATGATGAAATCTATGTTCCGCTTCTAAAATATATTCACGAGCAAAAAAGTCATCTTAAGGAAAATAAGAACATTCAGTTTTTTGATGGAGAACTCTCTGAATATAAAGATATTCTTTTGGCTGCAAAGGCAATTCTTGAGAACCAGAATGAAATATTTATCCGTGAATTTTCTGTAAAACTTTTTAATAATTCCAAAAGGCTTGAATCAATTGAATCATCTGTGCGTTCTCTTCTATATAATTATGGAGAATATGATGACAAAGAAACCGTTTTGGAAGAACACAATATTATAAAAACCCCGACTTACGTAATGTTAAAAGGAAAAGGAATTTTAAATCTTGGACAGAAAATTGATTTGGAAAAAATCAGCGGAGACATAGGACTTTCAACCCAAAGTCTGCGGGCTCTGCTTTCCGTGGAGCTGAGAGGCGCTTCTGTAATCACAATTGAAAATCTAACGAGTTTTCACAAATATCAGCCGAATAATGAACTCGTGATTTATCTTGGCGGATTTCATAATTCTGTAAAAAGAGATTTTATAAAGCTAGTTTATAAATGCAATCCTAAAGCAAAATTTAAACATTTTGGCGACATAGATGCCGGCGGATTTTATATTCTTGAGCATCTTAAAAATAAAACAGAAATTGATTTTGAGCCTTTTAATATGAACATTGAAACCCTTGAAAAAAACAAAGCTCATTGGATAACACTTACAGCGAATGACAAAAAACGGCTTTGCAATTTGGCAGAAAAATTTCCAGATTACAAAAAAACTGCTGACTATATGCTTGAAAACAACTGCAAACTCGAACAGGAAGGGGAAGCGTAAGTATAAGATTTGTGAGTTTGTTTTTTGAAAGTTGCTGAAAAAAAACAATTCATAGACTATAAACTTTTCTTGAAAAACTACTCCTATAAGAGTATCATATAACAATGAAAAAGAAGATTTATCATGGTTCAAATAAAATTATAGAAAAACCCATTTTTGGCTTTGGAAAGGCAATAAACGACTACGGATTAGGATTTTATTGCACGGAAGAGCTTGATATGGCTAAGGAATGGGGCGTTTCAAAAAATTCAAACGGATATGCAAATATTTATGAGCTTGAAACCGGCGGATTGACTGTCTTGGACTTGAATTCTGAAAAATATACAATTCTTCATTGGCTTGCAATTCTTCTTGAAAACAGAATTTTTGATATTGGCTCGGCTCTTGCACAGGAGGCAAAAAATTATCTCCTGAAAAATTTTTCTGTTCCTTACAAGGATTACGATATTGTTACTGGCTACAGGGCAGATGACAGCTATTTTTCATTTGCGCAGGATTTTATAAACGGAGCAATCTCTGTCCGCCAGCTTGGAAACGCCATGAAACTGGGAAAGCTAGGCATTCAAGTTGTCCTGAAAAGCAAAAAATCCTTTGACACAATAAGATTTATTGGAGCTGAAACTGCCG
Organism: Treponema sp. UBA6852; assembly: GCA_002449305.1. Classification (GTDB taxonomy): domain Bacteria; phylum Spirochaetota; class Spirochaetia; order Treponematales; family Treponemataceae; genus Treponema_D. Next base: position 52,498 of record DKDI01000004.1, on the reverse strand, counting down.
ATTATTCAGAATGGTTCGCAAAAAAAGAATTGCGGGATACAAGCGCGCGACGTGAATATTTTGATGTTGAGCGGAACAAAAGGCAGCGCGGAGACTTGTATATTGTCCAGATTCTTGACGAGGAGATAAAAGCCGATGATTCACGCCTACGATAAAACCTATCTTTCAAAGGCTCAGGGCAATCTTGGCTCAATGCTCGATTTTGCTGTCTACGACTTGAAAGAGAAGTTAAGCGGATTTTATAAAAAGTTTCTTTTGTCTGAAATTTCAGCCAGATTTGAAAGAGGCGAGTCATCTGTGATTGCAGGAAAATCCGGTGTTGAGCTTGCTCTTGAAATTGCCGGTGATTTTTCGCTTGCAAAAAAATACCGTCCGGCCGCGAACAAAAGTTCTGAATACTGGGCTGGCTGGGCGTTGGCATATTTTCAATGGCAGACAAATTTGACATTCAAGAAAATAGATTCTCTGATACCGATAGAAGAGATTCTTGGAATGTACAGCCCGTATCATGAGATGGATATTTCTCATTTCTGCGGAAAAATGGCAGAGCTTTATAATTCAAGGAAGCAGAGCACGAATCTAAAATTGCAGAGGCAAACGGCGGAATTTTCGCAGAAAGAACTTTCAGAAATTTCTGGTGTGCCGCTGCGCACAATTCAGCAGTACGAGCAGGGCCAGAAGAATATAAATTCAGCAAAGGCAGAAACCGTGCTGAAGCTTGCAAAAGCCCTTGAATGTTCCGCAGAAGATTTGATGGAAATAGACTGATAAATCAAGCTGGTTTTTCCGCTTAAAATCCCATTAAAAATAAAGTAACTAAGTTGCCCGAATAAAGTAACTATATTTCAAAATATAGTTACTTTATTTTAAAATATAGTGACTATATTTGCCTAACATAGTGGGAATATTTTTACAGATTTCCCCCTGCCTATGGCCGCATTAAAATTGTTCAGCTGGCTTTGTTTTACAGGCTAAAATCGTGCTATAATAAAAATCTAAACACATTAAAAGAAAACAGAGATTCTGGAGTAATAAATTGACAAGCGATCAGATGATAAATAAAGTCGGCGGCAATATTCAGGAAAAAGCTGCCTTGATTTGGAACGTTGCGAACACACTGGTCGGACTTTACAAGCCTCATGAGTACGGACTGGTTATTCTGCCCATGTGCATCATAAAAAGATTCCATGACTGCCTTTTGCCGACCCATAAGAAAGTTCTTGAGACTTATGAAAAAATAAAGGCCCTTGAAGTAAAGGACGGATTCCTTTCAAAGGCTTCAGGCTACCAGTTTTATAACACAAGCAAGTTTACTTTTGAAACTCTTGTAGCTGACCCGCTCAACATTGCAGACAACTTTGAGGATTATATCAACGGATTTTCGGACAATGTAAAGGATATTCTGCACAGGATGAAATTTGAAGACCAGATAAAGACGATGAAGGAAGGCAAGGTTCTTTATCAGGTTATAAGCGATTTTAATTCAGCGAAAGCCGATATGTCTCCTGAAAAAATCAGCGCGATTGACATGGGCTATATTTTTGAAAATCTTGTCCAGAGGTTTTCAGAAAGCTATGACGAGGAAGCCGGAGCGCATTTTACCAGCCGCGACATCATTTACACCATGTGCGACCTTCTTGTTAGCGGAGACAAGAACGCCTTTGGCTCTGACGGAATAAGCAAGACCGTCTACGACATGACCATGGGAACAAGCCAGATGCTTACCTGCATGGAAGAGCGTCTAAGGCAGTTCGACAAGGATGCTGTGGTAACAAGCTTCGGGCAGGAATTCAATCCGTTTACATTCGGAATTGCAAAGGCAGACATGCTCATACGCGGAGGAGACCCGGACAATATGCAGTTCGGAGACACCTTGAACGACGATAAATTTTCCGGCTACACATTCGACTACATTATAAGCAATCCGCCTTTTGGAATCGACTGGAAAAAAGAAGCTTCTGACATTGAAAAGGAAAGCAAGCTTGGAGAAAAAGGCAGGTTTGGCGCGGGGCTTCCTCCAAAAAGCGACGGCCAGCTTCTGTTCATGCTGAACGGTGTTGCAAAGCTAAAGGAAACCGGGCGCATGGCAATCATTCAGAACGGCTCAAGCCTTTTCAGCGGAGATGCGGGAAGCGGGCAAAGCGAAATCCGCCGCTACTTAATAGAAAACGACTGGCTTGATGCGATTATTCAGCTTCCGAACGACTCGTTTTATAACACAGGAATCGCGACATACATATGGATTGTTACAAAAAACAAGGATGAAAAGCGGCTCGGAAAAGTCCAGCTGATAGACGCTTCAAGCTGCTACGAAAGCCGCCGCAAGAATATCGGCAACAAGCGCGTTGACTTGACGGCAGCCTGCCGCAACATGATTTTAAGGGCCTACGATGAATATTCTGACAAAGGCTATGAGGAAAAAACAGAAAACGGAAATTCAATCATCTGCAAGTCAAAAGTCTTGGACAGCGTTGACTTGGGCTATAACAAAATCACCGTGGAAAGCCCACTTTTAGATGAGAACGGGGAACTCGTAAAGGACAAAAAAGGCAAGGCCCAGGCGGACAGCAACAAGCGCGACTACGAAAATGTTCCGCTTGACGAGGACATAGACAAATATTTTGAGCGCGAAGTTCTTCCATATAACAAAGCCGCCTGGATAGACAAATCAAAGACAAAAGTCGGCTACGAGATTCCATTTACAAGAACATTCTATGTCTACAAGCAGCTTGAAAAAGCGGACGAAATTGCAAGCCGCATAGAGCGGCACGAAAAGTCGTTGATGGAAAAGCTTCGCAAACTGTTCGGGGAGGAGTAAATGCTGAACATAATATTCGGGAAAATCGACAATGTGATTTTTAACACTAGTGTTTTCTTTAAGAATTCTTATGAAGAAAGCTGGCTTTTGGAAAAAGAAACTCAGCAGATGATTCTTGATATTGACAAGTCAAAGGTTCTTGGAAACGGAGCGATTGAAAGTCCTGTGCTGGGAATCATTCCGCCGACTTCGCTTTCTGGCGGACTAAAAACTCTGATTTTGATTTCTCATATTTCAGATAAAATTTTCAATGCTTCAAACTGCGGCAACAACTGCGCCTCATGGCTTTTGAAAATCGGAAATGAAAAAGATGTTACTGTAAATCTTCGGCATTTGATGGATTTTGGCGACGGCAGTTTTGAGCTCAATGTTGTTAACAAAAATAAAGTTGTCCATTCAATGGATGAGCTTTTGGAAATTGCAGGAGATTTGTTATGAAAGGCAAATATTTTATTTCAATTTCCAACAGCAAAGTAAAGTATGAGTTTTCAATAAAACGAAACATCACGGTCATTCAAGGAGACAGCGCGACAGGAAAGACAACTCTTGTGGATATGATCCGCGAGTTCGAGCAGAACGGAGCAGACTCTGGTATTAATCTTTCATCTAAAAAAAAGTGCCGCGTTCTTGAAGGAAACAGCTGGGAAGAAAATCTTTCATTGATGAATGACAGCATTATTTTTATTGATGAGGGGAACCGATTTGTTGAAAGCGCGGATTTTGCCAAGGCCGTAAAAAACAGCGGCAATTATTATGTAATTGTTACAAGAGAAGGTCTTGATAATCTTCCTTATAGTATTGAAGAAATTTATGGAATCCATATATCCGGAAAATATGCGGATTTAAAACAGGTTTATCACGAGTTTTATAGAATCTATGGAAATAATAATTTTAATGATTGCAGAATTGAAAAAATCATAACAGAAGATTCAAATTCTGGCTTTGACTTTTTTAATGCGGTCTGCGGCGGAAAAATTATTTGCGAATCTGCAAACGGAAAATCCAACATATTCAAAAAACTTTTGCAGGCAAAGAATGAAGCAGTTTTAGCAATAGCGGACGGAGCCGCATTTGGCTCGCAGATGAATCTTGTAGGCGAACTTTTGAATAAACGAGAAAACCTTTTTCTTTTTGCTCCGGAAAGTTTTGAGTGGCTTATTCTCCAGTCTGATATTTTAAATGACAATGAAGTAAAAAAGATTTTGGAAAATCCAGAAAACTATATTGAAAGCAAGGATTATTTCAGCTGGGAGCAGTATTTTACAAAACTTCTTATGGAAAAGACAAGCAACACCTTTTTGAATTATTCAAAGAAAAAGATAAATCCGAATTACCTGACGGAAAATGTAAAAAGAAAGATTTTAACGTCTGATGCTTTGAAAATTATTTGGGAATCAATGACTGGAAAAAATAGGAATTAAGAAATATAGATGACTATTTAAGGGATAAAAAAACTAGGTATTTATGGAAAAAGAGATTGCGATTTTTAAGACAGACAAAGAAACGATAAATGTGGAAGTTATTTTTGAGGATGAAACTGTCTGGCTTACTCAGGAGCAGATGGCCGGTATGTTTGAAAAGGCGAAGTCCACAATAAACGAGCATATAAAGCACATTTTTGAGGAAGGCGAGCTTGATAGAGCAGTGGCTGTTCGGAATTTCCGAATGACCACAAGACACGGAGCGATTGAGGGAAAAACACAAACTCATGATGTTCTTTATTACAACCTAGATGTGATAATTTCCGTTGGCTACCGTGTAAAATCCCTGCGGGGCACGCAGTTTAGGCAATGGGCTACAAAAAGGCTGAACGAGTATATATTTGACAAGCAAATAGAGAACGCTGGAAAAAAGTAAGAGGGGAATAAAAGTGAAAAATGCCTTGCACGAATTACTTGATGAGCTTCGTTCTTTTGATACAGAACGTGAATGGTTTGAATTTAAAGAAAACTGGTTTGACCAAACGCAGTTGGGACAATATATTTCTGCTCTCTCGAATAGTGCCGCTATAGAAGGGCGAAAAAACGCTTATTTTGTCTGGGGAATTCACAATGATACACATTCTGTTACTGGAACAACATTTAACAGTAATATGGATATAAAAAATGAGCCGTTGAAGCACTTTTTAGCCCGTCAGATTACTCCCGATTTAAATTTCACTTTTAACGAAACTGTTTATGAAGGAAAGAAAGTCGTTGTGCTTACTATTCCAGCGGCAAAAACTGTTCCTACAAGCTTTGATAATGAAAGATACATAAGAATTGGTTCTAGCAAGGAAAGCCTTAGAAAATATCCGGAAAAAGAATCCTATTTATTCGAAGTGCTCCGGCATGGATTTCCGACAATAGAAAATACACCGTCAAAATATCAGGACTTAACTTTTGAAAAACTCTTCATTTATTATGGAGCAAAAGGAATAAAACTTAATGCCGAGACTTTTAAAAAAAATCTGAATCTTCTGACAGAAGATGGAAAATACAATATTCTAGCACAATTACTTTCCGATAACTCGCAGATTCCTTTTAGGGTCGCAATTTTTTCGGGAAAAACAAAGGCAGATAAAATGTATTCCATTAGGGAATTTGGGTATCAGTGCATTCTGTATACTTTGGAAGAAGTGCTTCGCTATGGAGATGTTCTTAATATTATTCAGGCTGATGAAAAAGAGCGGATTGTAGAAAGAAAAGAAGTTCCGCTTTTTGAAAATGATGCGTTCAGGGAAGCTGTTATAAATGCTTTTGTTCATAATAAATGGGTAACAGAAAATGAGCCGATGATTACAGTTTTTTCTGACAGAATTGAAATTCTTTCAAGAGGTGTTCTGCCTCCGGAGCAGACAATTGAAGGCTTTTTCAGAGGAGAATCAATTCCTGTAAACAGAAAATTGTCAGAAATCTTTTTGCAGCTGCATATCAGTGAAAAAACAGGCCGTGGCGTTCCAAAAATTATCAGCATATACGGCAAAGATGTTTATGAATTTCATGAAAATTCAATTCTTGTAAAAATTCCTTTTAACTGGATTAATGATATGGGTGATAAAGTGGGTGATAAAGTGGGTGATAAAGTGGGTGATAAACTGAATAACACACAGCTGAAGGTCTTGTCAGAAATCAGGAATAATCCAAGTGTTACAAAGCCTGAGCTTGAAAAAATAGTAGGAGTTGGAAAAACCACTATAGACAATGCAATTTCTGCCTTAAAAAAGAAAGGCATGATAAGCAGGGCGGGCTCAAACAAGAACGGATATTGGAACGTAATGGCAGAAGACTGATTTTCAAAAAGAATGATTTGGATTCAGTAAAAAACAGGATAAAGCAATGAAAGACAGCGGAATAGATTGGATTGGAAAAATCCCGGATGAGTGGACGACAAGGCAAATTAGATATTTGTTTGAAATTCGAGATGAGCGAAATTATAAACCTCTTTCTGAAGTAAATCTAATTTCAGTTTATACAGATAAAGGCGTTTTGCAGCATAACGATATTGAACAGACCACAGGAAATAAAGCACAAAATGCCGATGGATATAAGCATGTTTATAAAAACGATTTAGTTGTAAATATAATTCTATGCTGGATGGGTGCTTTGGGAATATCTGATTTTGATGGAGTAACAAGCCCTGCTTATGATGTTTATTCTCCTAAAAACTTAGATTTAATCTTTCCGAAATATTATCATTATTTATTCAGAACTCCACAATTTAATGGAAAATGTTATACAGAAGGTCGTGGAATTATGCAGATGCGGTGGAGAACTTATTCTTCAGAATTTAAGTCTATAAAAGTACCTTTTCCTCCGCTTTCCGAGCAGACAAAAATCGCAGGCTTTCTTGACAAAAAATGCTCGGAAATTGACTCGATAATCGAGGAGTCAAAAAAGTCGATAGAAGAGTACAAGGCATGGAAGCAGTCCGTTATTTTTGAGGCGGTTACCGGGAAAAACTTAAGCTGCAAAAAGAAAAACAGCGGAATTGAATGGCTCGGCGAGATTCCGGAAAATTTTACTATTACAAGAATAAAACATATTGCAACTTTAGCAGGAAGAATTGGTTGGCAAGGTTTGACTTCACAAGAGTACTCCGATGAGGGCTGTTATTTAATCACAGGTATAAATTTTAGCAATGGAGAAATCAATTGGGAATCATGTGTGCGTGTCCCATATTCCAGATGGGAAGAAGCCGCTCAAATTCAAGTTAATAATGGAGATTTGCTAATTACAAAAGATGGAACAGTCGGAAAAGTTGCAATTGTAAACAATATGCCTGATAAAACTTCTTTAAATAGTGGAGTTTTATTAATTCGACAGAATAAAAAAGTATGTTCAACTCGTTTTTTATTTTGGATTTTGCAGTCTAATATTTTTTGGAAATGGTTTAATTATATAAATGCTGGAAATAGTACAATTATTCATTTGTATCAACATGATTTTTCAAATTTTAGTTTTCCAAATCCAAGTATAAAAATTCAAAATGAAATTTCTAATTATTTAGATAAAAAATGCGCCCAAATCGATTCCCTTATTTCAGAAAAACAGTCGCTCATAAAAGACCTTGCCGAATACAAGAAATCCCTGATATTTGAAGCCGTAACCGGAAAAAGGAGAGTGTAAAATAGAATTACTATCACTGTTTATTGTTAAAAGTAATTGAATTTTTGCGTAAATTTTGCAAAAATGGTGTTAATTTTTGCTTTTTCTGGCGATAATACAGAAGAGGTTTGTTATGATTATTGATTTTTCCATTGCAAATACATATTCAATCAGTGAGAAGCAAACGGTTAGTTTTCAGCCTTCCGGTTATGACGAGGCGGATTCTCTTCACTATATTGAAGTTGGGGGAACAAAGTTATTGAAAATGGCCTGTGTTTACGGGGCGAATGCCGCAGGCAAGTCAAATATTGCGCTTGCGCTAAGATTTTATCTTAACTTTATGATTTATTCTTTCTACAGCAGCAGGCCGAATTCAGAGATTCCTTTAATTCCTTTCCTTTTTACAGATGAGCAGATGGACTCTATTTGCGGAGAATTTGATTTGAATTTCTTTGTGTTGAGCAGCGAGGAAAGCCGGTATGTGAAATACAGCTACCGCTTGAAAATGAACCGTAAAAAAATTGTAGAGGAGTCATTAAGCTATTATCCTAAGAAACTTCCTAGGCTTATATTTAACCGCACAGAGAATAATATCGAATGGGGAAGCTCCGTAAAGGGCGCTAAAAAGTCTGTTGAAGATATTGTTATGCCGAACTGCACTGTCATTTCTGCCAGCTCTAAAACAAATCTTACAGTAATCAAGGATGTGTTCACTTATATTGCAGCTAGGTTTAAAGATTATATCGGAATTTTCCCGGACGGAATTTCTCAAGATATTTTAAAAAGACTTGATGAAGACGATTCGTTCAACAAAAAGGCTGTCGGTTTTTTGTCGTATTCAGATTTCGGCTCAATTTCCAATATTAAGGTTGAAACTGCAAAAAAAGAAAGTGTTAATCCAAATGATGATACTGCGGAAAAAAATGTAACTCGCCGCGCGACAGTTTTTCATCAATATAATGGCAGAAATTATCCTTTGCCTTTGGGCTTTGAGTCTTCCGGCACAATCAGACTGCTTGAACTTATAAAACCGCTCGTAGACTCTTGTGCAACTAGCATGGCAATAATCGACGAATTGGAATCTTCATTGCATCAGGATTTAGTTGAAGCCTTCTTGCGGTTATTTCTTGAATTGTCAAAAGACTCACAGCTGTTGTTCACAACCCACAATCAGGAACTGCTTGACTCTGGCTTGTTGCTGGATGATGAAGTCTGGTTTTGCGGCAAGACTGAAAAAGGAAACAGTGTTTATGATTCCATATCTGATTATTCAGGATTAAGGAAAGAAACTTCCAGAAAAAAACTGTATCAGGCTGGAAAATTTGGGGCCTTGCCTAATATTGATATTCAAAAGTTAAAGGATTTGTTCAATGGGCAGTAATATCAAATACAGAGCCAGAAAAAATAAGCCTGCTCAGAAGACAATGCTGCTGGTAGTGGAAGGCACAACAGAAAAGATATATTTTGAGCGTTTAAAAGGTTTTGAAAGATATTCTTCCTTGAAAATTCGGCCCGATCTTCCAAAGCATAGCAATTTAAGAACTTTATTGGATTATGCCAAAGAAGAGCAGAAATCAGGAGCTTATGATTATGTCTGGCTTGTTTTTGACAGGGATGTTCTGCTAACGCAAAAACTTCCGAAAGCGACATTGGACTTGATTAACAATCCTGACAAATTAAAGGGGCAGGGAATTGAAGTTGCAGATTCCATGCCTTGTTTTGAAGCATGGTTTTTATTGCATTATGTCCTGCCAAAACAGAATTATAAGAATCAAGATGTTTTAATAAAAGAGCTATGCAAATATATTTCTGGATATTGCAAGAAACAAGAATGGCTTGAAAAAAATGATATATATAAGCTCTTGAAGAATAATTTAAATGTTGCGTTAGAGAATGCAAAGCTATTGCGGGTTAGAAATCAAGATTCATATTCTGGTGATTATACTATGTGCAATGTGGATTTGCTTATTGATGAAATACAGAATTTGGGTAAAAAATAGGTTTAATTATGCCGGACACAGAAAAACAGTTTGAAGCAGACATTGAAAAATACTTAATCTCACAGGAAGGCGGCTGGACAAAATGCATTGATGCCGGCTACAGGGCCGGAAATGCCGACGGCTACGCGCTTGATATTGCGACCTTGATTGGATTCGTTAAGGATACTCAGCCAAAAGCCTGGGCGCGCTTTGAAAAAATGAATCCTGACAGCACGGAGCATAAGTTTTACCAGAGCTTTGAGGACGCGGTCAATAATGACGGAATGGTTTCTGTTCTGCGGCACGGATTCAAGCATTTGGGAATTGAATTCAAGGTGTGCTATTTTAAGCCGGAAAATGCGCTGAACCAGACTGCGCTTGAGCATTATAAGCAGAATGTGTGCCATTGTGTGCGCCAGTGGCATTATTCCACAGAAAACAATAACTCTGTTGACCTTATGCTTGCCGTGAACGGAATTCCGCTTGTTGCGGCCGAGCTTAAGAATCAGCTTACGGGGCAGAGCACGGACAATGCGAAAATCCAATGGATTAACGACCGCGACGCAAAAGAAAGCTGCTTCAAGTTCAATCACCGCGTTCTGGTTTTCTTCTGCGTTGATTTGTACAATGCCTTTATGGCGACAAAAAAGCCTGCAAAGGAAGACGATTTTCTGCCGTTCAATCAAGGCTCAAACGGAGCAGGAACTGACGGCGGCGCGGGAAATCCGCAGACTTTAGACGGCGACTATGTAACTTCATATATATGGAAAGAAGTTTTTCAGAAAGACAAGCTGCTGGAGCTTTTCCAGAAGTTCATTCATTTTGACAGGCACGAGGAAACTTTTATAAACGGCAATGGCAAAGAGGAAACTAAGCTTGTAAAAAGAATTATATTTCCGCGCTATCATCAGCTGGACGTTGTGCGTAAGATTATCGCCGATGCAAAGGAAAACGGCAGCGGAAAAAACTATCTGATTGAGCACAGCGCAGGCTCTGGAAAGAGCAACAGCATTGCCTGGATAGCTTACCGTCTTGCCTCTCTTTTTGATGACAATGACAGGCCGATGTTCAATTCTGTAATAATCATCACAGACCGCAAGGTTTTGGACCAGCAGCTTCAGGAAACTGTTTCCGGCTTTGACCACACGCTTGGAAGCGTAATCGCTATTGATGACAAGACCGAGGTGGACGGCGAGCGGAAATCGAAAGCCCTTAGAAATGCAATCAACGACGGAAAGCGCATAATAATCACAACCTTGCAGAAGTTTCCTGTTATCTACGAGCAGGTGGAAGGAACGGAAGGCAAAAAGTTCGCTGTTATTGTTGACGAGGCTCATTCAAGCCAGACTGGCGACAGCGCAAAGAAGCTTAAAATCGCGCTTGCAGACAAAACCGATGCTCTTAAGGAGTGGGAGGCAATAGAAGCGGAGGCTGAGGAAAAGTCAGATGACAGAGAGGACGAGCTTATAAGGGAAATGGCTTCCCATGGAAACCACAAGAATTTAAGTTTCTTTGCCTTTACCGCCACTCCAAAAAACAAGACGCTTGAAATGTTCGGCCAGAAGCAGACAGACGGAAGCTACAGGCCGTTCCATATCTATTCAATGAGGCAGGCCATAGAAGAAGGCTTTATCATGAATGTCCTTGAAAACTATACGACATATAAAAACTGCTACAAGATTATTCAGGAATCTCCGGATGATCCGCAGGTCTTTGCGTCAAAGAGCGCAAAACTTATCAGGCGTTATGAAGAGCTGCATCCGCATAACCTGCAGCAGAAAGCGCAGATTATTGTTGAAACCTATATGGACAGGACTCGAAACGCGATCAACGGACGCGGAAAAATGATGGTTGTTACCGCAAGCCGCCTTGCTGCCGTCCGCTATTTTCATGAGATAAAACGCTACATAGAAAATGAGGCAAAAAAAGACGAGGCGTATAAGAACCTTGAAATTTTCATAGCGTTTTCAGGAAGCCTGAAAGACCCGGAAGACCCTGCCGAAACGGAATACAAAGAAAGCTCGATGAACAAAGACCATAACGGAAATTCTGTTTCAGAAGCGCAGACAAAGCAGGTTTTCCATAACGAAGGAAACATTCTTATTGTAGCGGAAAAATATCAGACAGGATTCAGCGAAAGCTATCTTCATACGATGATTGTTGACAAGAAGCTCCGCGATGTAAAGGCTGTGCAGACTCTTAGCCGCCTGAACCGGACTTGCGACGGAAAGGAAGACACTTTTGTTCTGGACTTTGTTAATACAAAAGAGCAGATTCTTGAGGCGTTCCAGCCGTATTATCAGACAACAGAATTAAAGGAGGAGCTGAATAAAAACCTGATTTACAAGACGCAGAAAATGCTGCGCAGCTACAAGATTTACAATGATGAAGATATTAAAAACGTTACAGACATCTATTTAAAAGAAAAAAAGAATCCTTCACGGCAGGCAATGATTACAAACGCCTTGAAGCCTGTTGTTGACGGCTACAACGGCCTTAACCAGGAGCAGCGTTACCAGTTCAGAAAACTGCTTCGCTCGTTTGTAAAATGGTACAACTTTATTGCCCAGATAATCCGTATGTTCTCCAAAGACCTGCACCGCGAGTATCTGTTCTGCAAGTATCTTGAAAAACTTGTTCCGCAGGACAAGGAGACAATGATTGATATTACGAGCAAGATTAAGCTTGAATATTATAAGCTTGAAAAGACATTTGAAGGCGCTGTTGAGCTGAAGAAAGAGAACGGCGTTATTGAGCCGCAGCGGATAAAAAACAGTGTGGGCGAAAAGGAAAAGAAAACTCCGCTTTCAGAAGTCATAAAAAAGATAAACGAGGAATTTGGAGCAAAATTTACAGAGCGCGACCGCGTTATTTTTGAGGATGTCTACAACACAATGAGGCAGGACAAGAAACTGATGCAGTCGGCGCGCTCAAACGGCCGTCAGATGTTTGAGAACAATATAATGCCCAAGTCGTTTGATGACACTCTCCAAAATTCATACATGGAAAATATGGAAGCGTATCAGTCCTGGTTCGAGGACAAGCAGAAATACGAGTTTATGAAAAAGATGATGGCTGAGGCCTTGTACAAGGCGTTTATAAAAACAGCAAATTAGTTGCTTTCCCCCTGGGAACTTGCAAAGAACAAGGAAAACTTGGTGAAAATTCTTCCTCTGCAATAGGATCTTTTATGAATTCTGTTTGGACTGTAAAAAATGTAAAACCTCTAAATGGATATAGATTGCTTCTCACGTTTGAGCAAGGCGTAAAAAAGATTTTCGACATGAAGCCTTATTTGGAATACCCGATGTACAAACCTCTTGCGGATGTTTCGTTGTTTAATTCTGTTTGTACTAATGGTCAGACTGCTGTCTGGAATGATGACATAGATATTGCGCCAGAAACACTGTACGAAAATGGAGTTCTATATATAGAAAACTGAATTTCCCCTGCAAATCCGCTAAAAATATGTTATAATTTTCTTTGAGAATGAAATTCTTAAATTGAAAGTATGCAAAGCAATGTCTGGAGAAATTATTGAACCTGATGATTAATAGCGTAGGAGAAAAATAATGAGATTTGCTGTTTACGGTTTCTTTTTTGAACAGGCATTTTCTTTCAATGGTTTTAATTTTGAACCTAAAAAATATCATTTGCCATTTTGGGACGAAGTGAAAGTTTCAAAAGATAAGTATCATTATAATCTTACAGGCTATATTGAAACAAATGAAACTGATGCAAATGAATTCATTTTTTATATGCAGCCTGTATTAACGTTTGTGCAGCAGCAAGATGTAATTATTAAGCTGATAAAAGATGAAAACTGTATAAGTGATTCGTATGAAGCTGATTTTGAACGACGAGGTGCAAGTGCCCCTTTTTCAATGTATTTTGATATTCAGAAAGAAATTGTAGAGAAACTTTATTTAAAGCTTATAGATAAAAATGACTTGTGTAATATGAAAAAAGGTTCTGTTTTTGACACTGAACATAATTCAGAATTTAGAAGTTTGGTTTACAAAGTTACAGAACCATTTCATATGCGCAGACCGTGTATAGAAATAACATATTTTTTATGTTTTTCTGGACTAGAAGCTTTTTGCAAGCAGTTTTTGAAATCATATTATCCTAATATAAAGATTGAAAAAGAAGCAGGCAGAAATATTGCGCAAATGCTTGAAAAACTAAATATAAACTATATCCAATTATATACTGCTGATATGAATTATAATTTGAAGAAAAAAGAATTTTCAAAAGAAGATTTTTTAAGATTATCGTTGTCAACATATTCAAATTTGAGAAATAAATTGTTCCATGAGAATTTGTTTGTTGCGGAAACTGAATCATCAAATATCAAGGATAATAATAAATATCCGAAATCTGAAGTCCGAATTACAGATTATGAATATTATCTGCGAAGGCTGTGCAATGCGGTTATTCTAAAATATATAGGCCTTCAAAATACAAAATTAGACTGTTCAAAGTGGCATACAAGATTTCCATTGATAAAGTAAAGAAATCCGCTGAAAATCAGAAAAGAGATTGAGTCAACGGCTTTTTCAAAAGTCAATGTTGTTACAGAAAGTTCTTTGGAATCTTCCTCTGAAGAAACTGACGAAAATGAAGTTTCCGCATAGAACATCATTCTAGTTTTTGCCGTCGGCGGAAGTTGCTGTTTGCAAGCTGCTTCTGCTGGCGGTGATTTTTTTTACTAAGGACATGCTATAATTTATCAGATAGGCGATAATGGCAGAAAATAAAATATTCAAAAAAATAACCCAAAAATATCAACTGTTCATCTTTTCGCACCTTATTATTAATAATGCTTATAGGAGCAAAGCGATATGAAAAAGATTATTTTTTGTGATATTCCGATGAAAAAACAGTTGGATTCTATGGTTTATGCCGGTTCTGGCAATGCAAACATTTCGTATTCAAAACCTGTCATTTTTCCAATCAATGCAGTTCTTGCAGAAAATCTTAAAAAAAATGATGAGGTGAAGGTTGTTCTTCTTCGTACTTTAGATAAGGCTGGAAACAGCGGAAAAAACAGCAGCCTGTTTATGAAGGAATTTGATTCCATCAATTCAAAAATAGGCGCAGAAATCACTTACGAAACGCTTGATTCAGAATTCAAAGAAACTAAAGATAACCACGAGGCAAGATTGAAAGCAATTTTAGATAAAGTTGAAGAAAATTCTCAACTTTATGCTGATATAACTTTCGGACCAAAGCCTTTGCCGATGATTCTTATGTGCGTTCTTTCATTTGCGGAAAAATTCCTTGATTGTGATGTTAAAAGCGTGGTTTATGGAAAAGTGAACTTCGATGAAAACAATAAGGCAAGTTTTCCAGAACTGTATGATGTAACTTCATTGTATTACTTAAATAATCTTACAAATTCAATGGTTGCGGCCGATGGACAAGAGGCAAGAAAAAATCTGGACGAATTCTTTTCTCTGTAAGGATGTGCAATGATTGATTTGCAGACCAAGAAAAAGAAAGAAGAATTGATTTTGTCCTTATTTGAAGAAATTGTTCAAGTTAAAGATAAGTCGTCTTTGGAATATAAAAAACTGTTTCAGAAAATCTATACGCCGATTTGGGAATGGACTCTCATTTGTTTTAATAAAGAGGATGTGCAGAATTCAGGCGTTGAAATCTTTCATTGCATAAAGAGAACACTTTTAAAATACGAAAACAATTCCAATACTTCATACATCGGATATTTGTATTCTTGTATCGAGAATGAGCTCCGGCATAGCAGGAAAAGTGACGAATTTGATAAATTTCGAATGTGCTCAAAAGATGAATATAACAGAGCAGTCCGGCTCATAGATGCGGCTAAAAAAATCGGGAAAAATCCCGGAAATAAAAGTGTTCAGATTTGGCTTTCCAAGCAATCAGGATTAACTTTAAATGAAGTAAAAGATTTGGTTTTCAAATATTATCAATCACAAATTATAGACGATCAGATAAAAGATAATGAAAGTGCTGAAGAAATGTCGATTTTTGAAACAGTTTATGTCCGCAATAATTATTTGACACCCGAAGAAAGTCTTTTTAAGACGGAATACTTGCTTGAAGATTTGAAAAAAATTGAAGAAGCGTTTGAAAAGTGTCAGAAACGCCAAAAACTATATTTATCGTCATTTATTACGCTGAAAGTTTTGCAGGTTCTGGAACGGAACTTTTTAATAAGCCAAATTGGTGAGTTGTTAAAAGAAAGGAATTTTACTGATTTGGAACTGCTGAAAACTTTTTCTTCCCTGTCAAAAATGCCTACACAAGGAGAACTTGCCGCTAAATTTGGAAAAGATGAAGGCTATATAAGCAATAGAATTTCAGAATTTTTCAAAAAGATTGAATAAAAATATCAACTTGATAAATAATTGTAACTAATATATACAAATAAATAATATATCCAAAACGGAGGATTTTATGGCAGTGGCAAAAACACATGACAGAATTCAGAAACTTATTGAATTGATTGGAAACGGATTATATGAAAAAGATGAAGCTATAAGGCTTGGTCTGTTGACTGCGTTATCTGGCGAAAGTATGTTCATGCTTGGTGCTCCCGGATGCGCAAAGAGCATGGTTACCCGCCGCATAAAAGAAGCTTTTGCCGCAGAAGGTGAAGAAAAAGTCAAATATTTTGAAACCTTGCTCAATCAGTTTACAACTCCAGAAGAAGTATTCGGGAACATTTCGTTAAAGGCATTGAACGGGGAGCTTCCAGAAACTAATGGAAAAGAGGAATACCGAAGGCTGACAGAAGGAATGCTCCCGGAAGCTGGTATTGCATTTCTTGATGAAATCTGGAAAGCAAGTCCTGCTATTTTGAACACATTGCTTACAATTATCAATGAGCGCAAATTCCATAATGGAAGCAAGGTTATGAATGTGCCTCTAAAAGGTCTTTTTGCGGCTTCAAATGAACTTCCTGCAAAAAACAAAGGTCTTGAAGCTTTGTACGACCGCTTTATTTTCAGAATTCTTGTAGATTTTATTCATGATGAAAACGGCTTTTTTGAAATGATTTCTCAACCGGCTGCAGATGACTTCACTGTGTCAGAAGATGATAAAAAAATTCTTGTTACAAGCAAGGAATTAAAAGAATGGGCAAAAGAAATTGACAAAGTAACGTTGTCGGAAGTCTCTAAAAATGTTATTTCTGCAATCCGCAAGGAAATGATTCTTCAAAATGAAAAAATGACAGAAGAAGACAAAAAGAAGGGCGAAGAATTTGAAGTCGGCGACCGCCGCTGGAAGAAAATTGCCCATATTCTAAAAACATCAGCTTTTCTTAATGACAGAGACGAAGTTGATTTAATGGACTGTTCTCTTATTGAAAACTGTATTTGGGGAACAGAAAAGCAGCAGAAACTTGCAAGGGGAATTGTTGAAAAATGCATAAAAGAAAACGGAATTTCTTGCGATTCTGCCATTGAAGATATTGAAGAACAGATTGAAGAGTTTAAGGAAAAAATTAATGATGAGTGGTGTGAATTGTCGCCAAAAGTATATCAAATGTCTGATGGTGAAAAAGCTTATAAAATTATAAATCCTGAAGAAATTTATTTTGCTGACCATAGAGTTAGTCCTGCTTATATATCAGAAAATTTTAAATGGTCAGGATATACTGATAGAAAAGGTATGCTTTACGATTCTAATGGGAATAAACTTGGTCCAAATTCTAATTTCTCATTTAAAATGATAGAAATAAACGAAGATGAAGTTAAATGGATAGATTGGTACAGATCTGACCGTGAGTTCTCTTTTAAAATTGAAATGAGCAAGAGCGATATTTTGAAGAACTTTTCAGAAATCGCTCATTACACTTTGCAAAAGAACTTTACGGATGAAAATTATACTCCGATTTTCGATGCTATTAATGAAGAAATAAATTTGCTAAAAGAACAAAAAGAAAGAGATGAAATTCCATTCAAAGCGAATCTTTTTGCAGACCAAAGTTATAATGAAAGTATCACATCAAAAATTGACGATTCAATAAAAGCTCTTCAAGATGCGCAAATTGAACTTGATAAGCAGAAAAACCGCTATTTTGATTCTGAGCTTGACCCGGAATTGGCTGTTGGCGATGTAGTTCTTGATGACGGAAACATTTATTCAGCCGCGGAAATTGAAGAACTTTCCGAAGAGCAAAAAGAAAAAGTGATTGGTGTGGTTTGTATTGCAGATGAAAAAAATTATGTAATTGGAACAAAACAGTATTCTTGTGAATGGACAAAAATAAGCGATTGCTGCTCAAAATATAGCAAATCCCTGCCTGAAAAATATAAGAAAAACTGGCTTGTTCCAAAAATAGAAATTCTTTCAAAGATTTGGGAAAACAGAGATGCAATTAACAAATCCTTAGAAGCTGTAAATGCTGATTTACTTGAAGAAAGAGAATACTGGTCATATTCAGAAAACGAAGATAAATCCGCTGCCAGGTATTTTCTTTTTACAAAAGATGGGCATGAGGATCACACAACAAAAGATCACGATTATGCAGTTCGCCTAATCCGTGAATGGCGAAACTTTTAGATGATTTTATATGGATAAGCAAACAAAATCACAGGACAGTTTTTCTGTCCTGCAGTTGAAGTTTCCAAATGGTATTCCAAATATTGGAGAACTTACAGAGGAACAAAAAGCCTGGCTCCAGCTGACGTTTCAAAAAATAACAGACATTAAAGGCTTGCAACTGGCTGGGAATCTTCAAAAAATTCATAACCGGTTAGTTCATGCGGAAGAAGATTTATCAGACAAGGAACTTCAGAAAATGGCTTCATTTATTTTTGAAAATATAGAAAAAATAAAAAGGCTTTCGACAAAACAGGATTCGTAAAAATGAAGAAAAAAAACAAGCAGTCAAGAAAATATTCTCATAAAGCTTTAAAACCAATTTTGGAGTTAAAACAAAAATACCCTGATGGAATAAACGACATTAAAAGTTTGTCGGAAGAACAAAGTGCCTGGATTCAGATGAAAGTTCAGCAGTTCAGGGAATGTATTAAGAAAGTTGATTTTCTCTGCAAACCTGTATGGTGGGAATCAATGCGTCTTACCAGAAATAAAATTGCACATCAGGAAGAAAATCTGTCGCCGGAAGAGTTGTTGTCGGTAATTTCAACTGTTTCAAAAAATCTTGAAAAAATAGAGCATGACCTAAATCAAAATATAAAAAGGTATAAGCAGGAGTCAAAGTCAAAACGTAAGTTTGAAAATTTGTCCTCTATTGAGTTTGGCTCAACAGAGGACAAAAAGCAGCTTGTTGATGCAATGGAAGATTATATCAGTCCATCCGTACCTAAAGATGTTAGAATTGATTTCCCAAAGAATAAATATTCTCTTCTTGCAGAGCAAATTCTAAAAGAAGTTTTGAATAAAAAAGACTGCAAATCTTATGTTTCAACGCATGATGGAATTGCAGAAAACATTCAGACGGATATTCTTGAATGGCTTGAAAAAACGCATAAGTTTCTTAAAAAGGAAGATCCATTTAAGGAGGAGGCAATATTCATCGAAAAACAAAAAAGGCTGTCCGCCGAAGATTTGGCTTTGGATTTGTCAAATGAGAAATCAAAGATTGAATATCATTATAAAAGGCTTTCGTCTATAAGCGAATCAAAAAGAGGCAATATAGAAAAAAGTTCTATAGATTTTGATTTTTACAAAAAAGTTTGTTCAGCCGAAAAAAGAATTGAAACAGAAACAAATGAGAAAGGCGTTCAAATTGAAATTGCAAAATGGAATTCAGAAGAAAAATTGGAAACCATAAAGCGCAATTTTATTTCTGACTTGGAAAAGAATTTAATTGAGCGGAAAAATAAATGGGAATTAGAGCAGATTGAAGCTAAAAGAAAAGAATTCTTGGATTCTTTGTATTCCAAAATTGATAATTTCAGGCGGATTGAATCAGTTTTGGTTCCGTTTATTAAAAATCTTGGCAGACTTTGGGATTTAAGCGAAGGCTATTTTGAAGCAAGCGGATTTGAAGTTCTTGGAACATTTGCGGAGCTGCTTGAAAAGGATGAATCTTTGCAGGAACTTGCGGAACTTTTAGGAAAACAAAGCCGGTCTCAATCCATTTTTGAAAAAGAGATGAGAGAAAAAGTTGTTCTTCACTCGAATTGGCAGCCCAAAAGAGCTTACCGTGGAGAAATCAACGGATTAAAATATTCAAATGATATTTCAGCGGCTCTGCCAAGTGAACTGTCATTAATGAAAAATCCTGCGCTGAAAAAATTGTTCCAGTTGAAATTCGCCCAAAAACAGCTGCTTTCCTATGATTATCAGATTCAAGAAGAGTCAAGTATTGAATCAAAAGAAAATGAAGAAGTTGAAATTGAAAAGAAAGAGAAAAAAGGTCCGATAATAATTTGTGTTGACACAAGCGGCTCAATGAACGGAACTCCGGAAAATATTGCAAAAACAATAACATTTGCGCTCTCAAAAATTGCCATTGAGGAAGACCGTAAATGCTATGTGATTTCGTTTTCAACCGCTATTCAAACTTTGGATTTAACCGATTTTTCAGACAACCCGATAAACAAACTTGCCCAGTTTTTGAAGATGTCGTTTAACGGCGGAACTGATGCTGAACCTGCTTTGAATCAAGGTTTGAAAATGTTATCTGAAAATGAATGGAAAAATGCCGATGTTCTTATGATTTCAGATTTTGTTATGCAGTCTCTTAATAAAGATTTGATTGAGCGAATTGAATCAGAAAAGAAGAAAGATACAGTTTTTTATAGCCTGACAATCGGCAGTTCTGGAAATAAAGGGACAATACAGTGTTTTAATCATAACTGGTTTTACGATATGAATAATCCTCAAGCCGGCAGACATTTAGCTGAACAGTTGAATGAAGTTAGGACACATAATGTTTATGATTGTAAAGAAAAGGGTGAATTAGAGAAATTATAAATTTTAAATTGATTTTCCCACTCCGACACTCCATGTCGCTCTTGCGTTTTATAATGAAGAAAAATAAAGCGAAAGGGCGATTTTTTTTTGCGCCGCAAATTCTGGAGGTTGTTATGTCGGAAAAGCAGATTCTTATCAATTGCGGAAAAAACTGGTTTGAGTTTTCAAAGAGTTGGACGGGGCAGCTCGACTACTGCGGAAAAGTTGAAAATCCGTCGCATCTGAATGTTGAAAATTATCAGAAACTTGCATCAAGCGCATATTTTACGCCGAGCTATTATGTGTTTTTGCAGGACGAGCTGAACTGCACGCCAAGAATTTACGTTTCGCCTGAGACTGACATTTCAGACAAGGACAGTTTCGACTTTCTTCTTCATGCCGGCGCCTTGCTCTGCGCGGTTGAGGCGAAGGATTCTCTTCTTGCAGGCGAGCTTTATCTGCGTCGGAAAAAATCGTTTGACAAATTTGCGCGGCTCACCCAGTTCATAATCGAGCCTGTTTCTTCGGAAATTCTTTTCTCGCTTTTGTTCGGGCGGCTGTATGATATGGAAGAAAACGAGATTCCGCTTGTGCTGGATGCGGCAAAAAAGAAACTCTCTTGCAAATGTGAATCGGAAACTTTGGAGCAGACGTTCGTGCGCTATTTTAAAGAAAATGAAGTTTGCCTTACGCTTCCGGTTGTCGGGATGAACTATCACAGTTGGTCGCCGTATTCTGATTGTCTTGACGGTCTTGCGGAAAATCTAATGGCGGAAGATTTGCTTGGCCAGGCGGAAAAAATCAGAAAGGCAAAGCACGATTTTTATTCTTCGCTTGAAATCGCGGTTCAGGCAGAGCCGTACAATCATGCCGATGAAAATGCGGTTGCGGTTATGGCGGAAAGCATTGACTCAAAAATCGCCGGAAACTCAGGGCTTGAAAAAGCGGGGTATATCCGCGCAACCGCCGCAAAAATAATCCGTTCCGCAAAACCTGAAAAAATGTCTTTCAAGGCGGAGCTTATGCGGATTGGCGGCCGGGATGTCGTTTTAAAAATTGAATTGTAACGGAAAGGGGAGAAATCATGGAAAACACGGTTCTTTGTATATCGGTTTTATTCTTGTTTGCGGCGGAATCTCTGATTGTCTTTTTGCTGAAGCGGAAGGTGAAAGAGATTTTGCAGGAGTAGAAATTTTTTGTGTGAGGGATTGGAAGGGTGAGCGGATTTTGAAAAAATGCGCGAAAACAAACGCTTGCGTTTGGTCGGAGGCGGAAGCCGTAGCCCTGAAAAGCCCGGTCCGCAAACTGTTTTGCGGACACACCCAGAGAAAAACTGTGGTATAATTGTTTATTATGGAAACAAACATGGCTTCTGACAAAAAACGCGACGACATCCGCCGCACTGCACGCATTATTCAGATTGACGAGATGCTCCGCGGAGGGGCTTTTGTGGGAATGGACGAGCTGGTTTTTAAGTTCGGCGTGAACAAGCGGACTGTTGAGCGTGATTTTGAGCGGCTCCGGGACGAAATGAACGCTCCTCTTGAATACGACAAGACTAAAAAAATGTATCATTACACCGATCCGACTTTTTCCGTGCCGAATGTCGTGCTTACGGAAGGCGAGCTTTTTACAGTTTCCACGGTGATGCCGCTTTTGGAGCAGTACAAGAACACGCCGCTGGAACGCTCGTTCAAGAACATCATGGCAAAAATCGCGTCTTTTCTGCCGGAAACGGTTACTGTTGATTCCTCTTTTTTGAACACGGACATAAGCTTTATTTCCGACCCGCTTCCAAAAATTGACGCTGAGGTTTTCAATCAGATTTTCAAGGCGATAAAGAGCCACTCGGTTGTTTCGTTCGGATACAAAAGCTCCGGGAGCAAGGTTTTTAAGGAAAAGATTTTTGACTGCTATCACGTTGTCTGCCAGAAAGGAAACTGGTATGTGCTTGGCTTTGACCACGGCGCGGCGGATTTTCGGGTATTTGCGCTATCGCGTATAAAGAACATTGTTTCTGCCGGCAAAACTTTTTCCGTTCCGAAAGATTTTGACATTCACAGGCACATCGACTTGAATTTTGGAATCTGGAACAATCCTGAGCCGCCTGAAGAATATGAATTCCTTTTTTCCGCAAAGATGGCGAACTACGTCCTTGAGCGCGAGTGGCACAAAAACCAGCTGGTCGCTCAGCACGAGGACGGTACAGTTCTTCTTAAATTCAGCTCGAATCAAAAACAGATGGTGTTCTCCTGGGCAATGGGCTTCGGCGATTCCGTCACGGTGATAAAACCTGAAAGACTGAGGGAAGAAATCCGCGCGGAATGCGAGAAGATCGCGGGGAAGTATAAATGAGTGAGGAAAGTGACAGATTAAACTTCCCGCTTCAAGTATTTTGATGACAGCTTACAAAGCGTGTCACCTTGATTTTTTGAAAGAAACGACTATACTTCTTTTAATAAGGTTTGCTAACCTTTGCTAATGTTTAAGAGTGTATTTATGAATAATTTCGGACAATATTTGACTGTACAAGATGCTTCTAAAAGGCTTGGTGTTTCTGTTTCAACTTTAAGAAATTGGGATAAAAGTGGAAAGTTGAAATCGCAGCGAAATCCTTATAATGATTATCGTCTTTATAGTTTGGAGGATATAAATTCTATTCTTCAAACATTGCAAACTGGAAGAGAAAAAATAGAGTATTCTTCGGCAGTAGCTAGAAAAAGTATTTCAGAATTTATAAATAAGGTTATTCAAGGCGATTGTCTTGATGTAATGGCTGCTATGCCAGATAAATCTGTTGACATGATTCTTTGCGATTTGCCTTATGGAACAACACAAAACAAATGGGATTCTGTCATAGACTTGAAAAAATTGTGGTCAGAATATAAAAGAATTATAAAAGACAACGGTGTTATAGCTTTGACATCACAAGGAGTTTTTACTGCCCGGTTGATTTTAAGCAATGAAGAATGGTTCAAGTATAAAATTGTCTGGATAAAATCAAAGTCTACAAATTTTCTTAATGCAAAGAAGCAGCCTCTTCGTAAGCATGAAGATATTTGTATCTTCTATAAAAAGCAACCAACTTATAATCCTCAAATGACACAAGGGGAAAGTTACGACAAGGGAATTCGTAAAAATCAGTTTACTGGAAGTTATGGTGATTTTAAACCTTGTCATGTAAAAAGCGACGGTCAACGTTATCCGAATGATGTTGTTTTTTATGAAGAATATAAGATTGATGACTGTGTATATTTTAAAACTGCTGAAAGCGAAGGAACAGTTTATCATCCTACTCAAAAGCCTGTAGAGTTAGGGCGTTATCTGATAAAGACATTTACAAATCCCGGAGATATTGTGCTTGATAATGCTTGTGGAAGTGGAAGTTTTCTTGTTTCTGCCTTGTTGGAAAATCGCAAATTTATCGGAATAGAAAAAAATGAAGAGATTATGCTGCACAAAGTAGAGCCCACAGACTATATAAAAGTTTGCAATGAGCGTATAAAAAGAACTATTGAAAAAATGCAAAGTGAAATGGAATCTGAATCAAAGTTATAAAAAGTCAGTATTTTCTAGGAGCATATTATGGCAGTAACATTAAAAGCAAATGAACGAAGCTGGGCGATTCAAATTATTCAGGAAATATCTGCATACGTAAAAAACAAGCCTGATTTTAAAATAAAAATGGCTGGAGGGGAAACAACAATTAATACTGGAAAACAGAGAATGTTTCCTGATGTATTGCTCTTTGGTGATGAAAACCAGTCTCTTATTTTACAGGGCTGGGAATTGAAAATGCCTGATGTTCCAATTGATGATATTGATTTTGTAACTGATTCATGGAGAAAAGCTGAAAATCTCGGACTTTCAAGCACAGTTATTTGGAATTTTCGTTATGCAGTTTTTTATGTAAAAAACAAAATCACAGGAAAATTTGAAGCAGTAGAAACTTGGGATAATAGTTCCTTGATTTCAGAAAATCGTAATGACGTAATTTTGTATAAATCAAATTGGCTAAAAACATTGTTCAAAGTTGTCGATGAAGTGAATCGCTATTTTTCTTTAGAAAGTTTTAAACCATTACGAGCTGGAGAAGCATTTGTAAATGCAACTTTGGAAGCATTTGTTTTACAAAATAAAAGTGCAACAGCGGAATATTTAAAAGAAAAAGGCAAAGAAAATTCTACATTAGCAAATTTTATTGACTTGTGGTGGGATAGCGCAAGCGGTGAATATATTAAAGATGAAAAAGATGCTTATATAGCTTATTCAAAAGTTATATTGCTTGATTGGATAAATAAAATCACATTTGCTCATATTATTCGTTCTCGTTTTGCTGTAGCAGAAAAAATTACAGAAATAAAAGATGATATTACACCTAAAATTGCCTTATCTATTTTTGAAGAGATAACAGCAAAGTGTGATTTTTTCTCTGTGTTTCATAAAATTGAATATGAAGAGATTTTGCCAAAAATTGTTTGGATTCAATTATTAGAAATAAATTCATTTTTATGTAATACGAAATTTGATTATATTGTGCAGTCAGATATGCAGAGTTTGCTTGAAAGTGCTATTCAAATTTCTCAGCGTATTATTATAGGACAATTTACAACAGATTATAGACTTGCCAATTTTCTTGTAAGAATTGCTGTTAAGAATGCTAATGGAGATTGCCTTGATCCATGTTGCGGGACAGGAACTTTTGCTCGTTCATTTATAGATTATAAATTAGAAAAAGGTGTTTCTATTGATAAAGTTTATAAATCTGTATTTTCTTCTGACAGACAGAGTTTTCCTTTGCAAATTGCTGACTTGGCTACTGTTTCAAAAGAAAGTGTAAATTTGCCGTCTATAGTTTTTCAGAAAAATGTGTTTGACTTGAATATTGGTGATAAGATTCAAATTGTAAATCCTGCTGACGGGAAACTTTTAAATATTGAGATTCCGCAGTTTGATACTATTGTATCTAATTTGCCATTCATTGATTTCTGCCGGCACAATACACATGATAAATCAGATACCATTGCAAAGAGAAAAATTGCTGAAGATGTTTTTGAAAAGACAGCAATTAAAATAAGCGATAGAAGCGATTATTATATGTATATTATTTTTCATCTGTGGAAACTATTAAAAAATAATGGCACTGCTTGTGTTTTGACTTCTAACTCTTGGATGTCAACTGCTGCTGGTGGAAACTTTATAAATTCTTTATCGCAGTTTTTTGTAATTAAAGGCATTATAAAAAGCGGAACTGGCAGATGGTTTAAAAATGCAGAGATAATCACAACCGCTTTTATTCTTGAAAAGAAAAATATTTCCTCGCCCAAAATGACTGAAAGAGTGAACTTTTATTTGTTGAAAGCAAATCTTGAAGAATTGGAAAACAGACAGATATTGAATAAGGCTGTAGGAACTGTTCTGCAAAACAAAGAAATTGATAACGAAATAATGTCACGGCAAGAATATTCTTGGCAGAAATTGGAAGAAATCAGAAAACTTAATTTGTCTTTTAATGTTGGTTTTCATAAAGTAAATTGGCTTGTGAGATTTAAAAGCAATTTAATTCCACTTGGGGCGCTATTTTTTGTATATAGAGGTGCAAAAACAGGTCAGGATGATATTTTTATTTCGCAGTCTCCTGATGTTGTTGATAAAGAGTATGTTTCTTTAATGCTAAAAAATTCAAAAGGCTGTGATACTCTGATTGCAAAGCCAGACAACTATTTTATTACATCATATAAAACTTACAAGGAACTGGAATCTCTTGGGCATACAAAAACAATTCAATATTTCAAGCAGTTTGAAAACAATTTGAATCAGTCCGTTTTGCAGCATGGTGATATTTGGTATAATTTGAAAGAAGCCAAAAAGAAATTTTTGCTTATCACTGGATTGAATCCTGATAAAAGATTGTTTTTTGCTAAATTTACCGAACCAACTTGCATAAATCAGCGTCTTATAGGTTTTTTTCCTAAACTAGAAAATTTGGATATTAATCTTTGCCATGCGCTTTTAAATTCTATTGTCGGAATGTTTTATATTGAGGCAACTGGTTTTGGACGTGGAGCTGGTGCTTTGGATTTGAGCAAGGATAAATTTGCAGATTCTTATATGCTTAATCCAAAGTTATTGTCTAACTCGCAAAAAGAAGAAATTCTAAAAGCTTTTGAACCTTTGTTAAAAAGAAAAATTCTACCTATCGAACAAGAACTGAACCAAGAAGATAGGCAAAACTTTGATTCCATTGTATTAAAAGCCTATGGAATGGATAGTATTCATAATGAAATAAAGGAAAGCCTACTTTCAATGATTAACGTAAGACTTGGAGCAAGAAGATAATAAACTTTATTACTTGGGGAAGTTTTTCTGAAAAATCTCTAGGTATTTGATGCAAATCGTCCTAAAAAACGCATTCGCTCCACAAAAATAGTTTTCGTATTTAATACAATTTAAAAGTCCAATCTGCAATTATATTTAGGTTGAGTTACATAAGATATTTTGAGAAACTTATGGTATAATGATGATGGAGAAAATATAAAATTGATTACAAAAATTATAATCAAAAATATTGCAAGTTATAATTCAAATGGTGTAGAAATTGAAGAATTAACGAAACTTAATTATTTTTTTGGAAATAATGGTTGTGGAAAATCAACAATAGCGAAATATCTAGATTCTCTTCAAAAAAATACTTCTAATATGCTATTTCCTTTTTGTAATGAAGAAAACTTTGATTCAGACAAAGAAGAAATTCTTGTTTTTAATCAAGATTTCATTGAGGATAATTTTAAAAATAAGGATTCTTTAAAAGGTGTTTTTTCCTTAGATGAATCAAATGCAAGAATTGATGGAGAAATTAAAGATAACGAAAAAAAAATAACCGAAAAGGAAAGTAAAAGAAAATCAATAGAAGAAGTTAATGAAACTCTAAATACTGAGAAATCAAAACTTAGGGAAGATTTAGCTAATAAATGTTTTGAAAAAAGAAATGTTTTTAAAACGTTTTCAAAGATAAAACTTGAATATTCAGGAAATAAGAAATCGAATCTGAATAATATTGAAAAAATATTAGAACAAGATGTTGAAACTCAAGATTTAAATGAGATTAACTTGTTATATAAGAAATTATATGAAGAAAATATGATAAATATTGATAACAGTATTGATATTAAATTATATAATAATTTTTTTGAAAAACAAAATAAACTTTCAGATTTATTAGATGAAGTTATTGTCGGAAAAGAAGATGTTCAGATTTCTAAGATGATTAAAGATTATGGATTAAAAACTTGGGTTGCACAGGGAAAGATATTCCTTGAAAAAACAAAGACTGTTTGTCCTTTTTGTCAAAAGAAAACAATAGATGATGATTTTATTTCTCAATTGAATTCTATTTTTGATGAATCATATAAACAGAAGTTGATAGAATTAGAAAAGGAAAAAGAACTATATGAAAAGTGTTATTCTGAGTTAGAAGAAAACATTCAAATTGTATCTACTCAATATAATAATGAAAATATAACTTCAACTCTACAAATGACATTGAAGAAATTTTATGATATAAACTTGAACATTGTAAAAGAAAAAATCAATTCTCCAAATGAACGAAAGACTTTTCCAGAAATACCAAACTTATTTATAGAAAATATAAACTCTATTAATACTGCAATTGAACAGAATAATTTACTTGTAAATTCTATTGATGAGCAAAAAGAAAACTTAAAAGAAAGTATGTGGAAATATCTTGCTTATGAATGTAAAGAAGATATAGAAAAGTATAATGAAAAAAGTGCAGAGATGCAAAAGTTAATTTCTGAAAACTTATATGAAATTAATAAGTTGAAAATAGAAATTGACAATCTTATAATTGCTAATACAGAGTTACAAACTAAGACTGTAAATACAAAAGAAGCAATTGATAATATCAATCAAATTCTTAAAAACTCAGGTTTTATAGGTTTTCAAATATTAGAAAAAAACAGAGAAAATAATATTTCCCAATATTATCTTTCTCGTACAGCTGAAATATCAGAAAAAAATATTTTTACTTCTTTGAGTGAAGGAGAAAAGAATTTTATTTCATTCTTATATTTTTATCAACTCTGTCTAGAAACTACAGATATTCAAAAAAAGTCAACAAAAAAGAAAATAATTGTGATTGATGATCCTGTTTCAAGTATGGACAGTCAGGTTTTATTCATTGTTTCGATATTAGTTAATAGATTGATAACATACAAAGGTAAAACAAAATCAGAAAAAGATGAATTTCTTAATCCAAATATTAGTCAAGTTTTTATTTTTACGCATAACTATTACTTTTATAAAGAGATCGCGATGAAAAAAAGACCACTTTGTAAATTACAATCACATTATCGTATTTCAAAAAATTGTGAAAATATTACAAATATACAGAAGTGTGATTATAAAGAACAAGACGATTATTCTTTGATGTGGCAAACTGTTAGATATGTTAAGGAGAATACTCCAAAAGATAGTAATTCTCAAAACATATTAATTGCAAATTTGTTTAGACGAATATTAGAAACCTATGCAAATTTTATTGGTCTTGGTAATGATGCTTGGGCAACAGTCTTGTGTGATGAAAATAAAGATAGTGTTGAACATTATTTAAAATGTGCTTTTATTTCAATGATAAATGATGAAAGTCATAAAGTTTCTCCATTGGATAATATGTATTTTGAAAAGATTCATAATGAAAAAATAGAAAAATTGTTTGAAATATTTGAATCAATATTTTCAGTTATTGGACCAGAACATTATGCGAAGATGATGGTTAGTAATGATAAATAATATGTATTTTTCGTTATAGATTGTACTTGTCACGAAATTGTTTAAGAATGAACTGGAGTGATTGAGGAGCAATAAACAAATCATGCAAAATGAACTTATAATTTACAAGACAGACGACGGAAAAGCCGATGTCAGGCTCTATTCAAAGGACGGCGTTGTCTGGATGAACCAGCAGCAGATGGCTTTGCTTTTTGACACCTCCAAGCCAAATATCAGTATGCATATAGCTAATGTCTTACAGGAAAAGGAGTTAGACGAAAAATCAGTTGTTAAGGATTACTTAACAACTGCCTCGGACGGCAAGAATTACAATGTTACTTATTACGCGCTTCCTATGGTGATTGCGGTTGGTTTTCGTGTGAGAAGTGTCCGTGGAACTCAGTTCCGCCGCTGGGCAAACGAGAATCTTTCTGAATATCTTACAAAGGGATTTATCCTTGATGATGAGAGACTGAAAAATCCTGACGGCAGGCCTGATTATTTTGATGAGCTCCTTGAGCGAATTCGGGACATCCGCGCGAGCGAAAAGCGTTTCTATCAGAAGCTCCGAGATTTGTTTTCTCTTTGTTCAGATTATGACGCGACTGATAAAGCCACCCAGATGTTTTTTGCTGAAATCCAGAACAAGCTGATTTTTGCTGTCACAAAAATGACTGCGCCTGAGCTGATTCTAAGCCGGGCCGACAGCTCAAAGCCAAATATGAACCTTACAAGCTGGAAGGGAAAAATCGTCCGCAAGCAGGATATTTATGCAAACAAGAATTATCTTACGCATGATGAGCTGGATTCGCTTAACCGTATTGTGACAATCTTTTTGGAAAGTGCGGAATTGATTGTAAAAATGCGAAAAGATTTGACAATGCAATTTTGGAAAGAAAATGCGGACAAAATTATTACCGGTCATTATCTGCCGCTTTTGCATGATAAAGGCTCTATAAACAGAAAACTGGCAGACAAAAAAGTCGAGGAGATTTATCTGGAGTTTGACAGGCGACGAAAAAATTTTGAGGCAAAAGAGGCTGACAGGCAGGACGAAGAAGAGATGAAAATGCTGGATGAAGCCGAAAAATTATTAAAAAACAGAAAATAGGCATTCGCAAGCTAATAACGAAGTATGAGTGAGAGTTAGAAATCTGGAAAATCTATAAAATCCGTTTATTTCATGCTATAATTGCAAAATAAAAAGAAAGTTTCAAAATTCAGGAGTCTATCAACTGATGAAAATTATACATTGTGCTGACATTCACGCTGATTCTAAAATGGGAACACATTTTTCAAAGGAGAATGCGGAACTCCGGCGGAATGAGATTGTCGATTCTTTTGCGAAAATGGTTGAGTTTGCAAGGGAAAACGGCGTAAAAGCGATAATTATTGCCGGCGACCTGTTTGACACAAAGGAAAACCAGCAGAAAAAAATAAAGCAGCGGATTTTTTATATCATTGAGCAGAATCCTGGAATTGATTTTTTGTATCTTCGGGGAAACCATGATGAGGATGTTGATTTTTTTGAAGAAAAACTGGTTCCGAATTTAAAGCGTTTTTCAAAATCAAAATGGCAAAAATATTCGTATGAAAATGTTGATATTTACGGCCGCGAATTTTCCTCGTCAATTCCGTTGGCGGCTTACAGCGAGCTGAATCCTGATTCTGCCCGCGTGAATATCGTTGTCTTGCATGGACAGATTGCCGAGTACAAGCCAAAGAATGACGCTCCGGAAATTTCCTTGCCAAAACTGACGAATAAAAACATTGACTACATTGCTTTGGGGCACATCCACGATTTTAAGATTGAAAAACTTGATAACCGCTGTTCCTGGTGCTATTCGGGCTGTCTTGAAGGGCGCGGCTTTGACGAGTGTGGAAAAAAGGGATTTGTTCTTCTGGATATTGAATATAATAAAGTTGAGGCAAAATTTGTTCCGATTTCAAAAAGAATTGTTCATGAAATTCCTGTGAAACTTTCTGGAGTTCTGGATTTTTCAGATATTATGCAAAAAATAACGGATTCTCTTGCTGGAATTTCTTCCAAAGATATTGTTCAGGTTGATTTGACAGGCGAGCTTTCTGAGGAAACTGAAATTGAGCCAGAATCTTATCAGTCTGTTTTTGCTTCGGATTATTTTTATTTGCGTGTAAAAGACAAAACTGAAACAAAAATCGATTTCACGAAATATGAAAAAGATGTTTCGCTAAAAGGTGAATTTATCCGTCTTGTAAAAAATCAGCAGAATCTTTCTGAAGAGCAAAAAATCAAAATAATTATGACCGGCATAAAAGCGTTGGCGGGGAGATTATAGTAATGGAAATCGTAAAAATTCACATAAATAATTTTGGAAAATTCCACAATGTTGATATAGATTTGAAAAAAGGCGTAAATTCTTTTGTCTATGAAAACGGCTGGGGAAAAACGACTCTTTCAGTTTTTATAAAAGCAATGTTTTACGGAATGGAACACACAGCCTCAAAAGACGTTGAAAAAAATGAAAAGCTGAAATATTTTCCGTGGCAGGGCGGAGTTTACGGCGGAAGCATGATATTTTGCCACAACGGCAAAGAATATTTAGTGAACAGAACTTTTGGCTCAAAAAAAAATGAGGATACATTTGAGCTGCGTGATTTAAAAACGAATAAACCTTCCTATGATTTTTCGGAAGATTTGGGAACTGAAATTTTTGGAATCAACCGGGATTCTTATGCGCGGAGCGTTTTTGTAACGTTGAAAGATTCTCCGGTCGGCTCGGCGGACATTACCGCAAAGCTGAACAATCTTGTTGAAAGCGGTGATATTTCTAATTTTGAGGAAGCGGCGGCAATTCTTGAAAAAAAATCGAAGGAACTGCAAGGAAGAAACAAGGGAACAGGCGAGATTCCGGCTATCCAGCAAAAAATTGACGCAAATAGAAATTATATAGAAGAAATTGATTCAAAATTGAAAGAAAACGCAGCTTATGAAGAAAAAGTTTCTGGGATTCAAAAAGAAATTCTTGAGCTGAAAAAACAGCAGGAATCTGTTGCGGAGCAAATTTCTATTTGGGCAAAATTTGAAGGCAAAACAAGATACGAGCAGCTGAAAAATGACCTAAAGAAATCCGAAAATGAAAAGAAATCTCTCTGCGATTTTTTTAACGGCCAAATTCCAACGGAAGAAACTGTAAAAAAAATCGATTCAATTTCAAACAATTATACAACGATTGAGTCGAACATAAAAAATCAGTCTGCAAGCCAAACTGAAAAGGATTTCTACGAAACCTTGAAAAATTATTTTGCCGGCGATATTCCTTCAAAGTCTCAGATTGAGGAATGTCTAAAAACTGACAATGAATACAAAAATTTTAAGCAGTCTGAAAGCGCAAAAAAACTTACGGAGCCGGAATATTCGGAATTTAGTTCTTTGAGCCAAAAATACAAAAATTCAGATGTTTCAAAGGAAAAAATCGACGGCTGTATTTCTGACATTGCAAAAATTCAGCAGGAAAAAAATCAAATAAACGAGCTAAAGAATGAGCTTTTTGAAAAAGAAAATGCGTTGAACACGCTTTTGCAGCAAAAACAGAAAAATCCGAAAAAAATTGTGTTTGCAACACTTGGATTTTTTGGCTTGGCGGCTGGAATTTTTGGATTTGTCTTGAACAACATAATTCTTGGGCTTTCTGGAGTTGTGGTTTTTATTCTTTTTATGATTCTGGCGATTGTTATAAAAGGAAAAAGACAGGATTTTTCGGAAATTGAACAGAAAATTTCTAGCCTTAAAAAAGAAATTGCAGAGAAACAGAGCCACGCGGAAAATCTGGAGGTATCGTACAAAAATTTCATCAAGAAATATTCTGAAAACGACTCTTCGGAAATTGGCGCGCTTACAAAAATCAGCACGGAATTCAGCGATTATTCAAGGCTTTTGCAAAAAGAAAACGAATACAAAAATTGGCTGAACTCGCAGAAAATCACGCCGGAAGAATATGAGACAAACATCCGGGCTTTTACAAAACGCTACTGCAAGACGGAAAATATTTCTTCTGTGCCTGCGGATATTCAGATTTTGAACGAAAAACTTGCGAAACTTGATGAGCTTAAAAAGAAAATCAACGCCGATTCTAAAAATTTAAGAATTCAAAGCGAAGAAAAAAGCAAACTTGAAGCGATTCTTTCTCAATACAAGACTGAAAAAACTTTGAGCTATGCAAATCAGGTTCTTGAGATTCACGGAAAACTTACGGAAATAAAAAACGTTGAGAGTCGGATTCTTTCCGAAAAAAAGAAAATTGAGGAGTTTGAAAACGACCCGAACAACAAAATTGAGTCTTTTGAAAATCTTACAAAGCCGGAAAAACCGGTTGACGTCCTGCAGAATGAACTTTCAGCTGTGTCTGAAGAAATTTCTTCTAAAAACAAGATTCTGTCAGACTATCAGAAAATAATCAGCGATAATCTTGCCGATACCGAAAAAAAAGGCGACGTTGAAACTGAAATCGAGCGGCTTACGCTTGAAAAACGCGAAAAATCCGCCGAATACGAAATTTTTTCAAAAACTCTGGAACTGCTCCAAAAAGCCAAGGAAAATCTTGACGCGAATTACAGCGACCCGATGAAAAAAGGATTTGAAAAATACGTAAAAATGCTCGGCTCTTCTGTAAACCTGATTATAAACACAGATTTGGAAGTTTTGCTTGATGACAACGGCAAGACGCACAAAAGCAATTTCCTTAGCGACGGCTACAAGGACATGGTGAATTTTTGCTCCCGTATGGCGCTTGTGGACGCTCTTTTTGAAAATATCAAGCCACCAGTCATTTTAGATGATCCGTTTGTAAATCTTGATGACGAGAAAGTTCCGAACGCTTTGCAGCTTGTAAAAAAAATTGCAAAAGAAAACCAGGTGATTTATTTTGCGTGCCATAAAAGCAGGGCTGTGTAGCTGATATGCATTTTACAGAGGCAAAAGGAATTCTTTCGGCGCGCAACGGAATGAATATTTACCGTGGCTGCACGCACGGCTGCATTTACTGCGACTCGCGCAGCCGCTGCTACCAGATGAGCCACGGTTTTGAGGACATCGAGGTAAAGCGGAATGCGGCTGAGCTTATGGAGCAGAAGCTTTCCTCCAAGCGCAAAAAGTGCATGATCGGAACAGGCGCGATGTGCGACCCTTATATGCACTGCGAGGCGGAACTCTCCCTTATGCGCCGCTGCCTTGAAGTCATCAATAGGCACGGATTCGGAATTGCCGTCCAGACAAAAAGCGACCTGATTCTGCGAGACATGAGTTTAATAGAAGAAATCAACGCAAAGTCAAAAGCCGTTGTCCAGATGACGCTTACAACCGCGGACGAAAATTTGTGCCGGACAATCGAGCCTGCGGTCTGCACAACGGCCGGGCGCGCGAAAGTTCTTGGCGAATGCAAGAAACGCAGAATTCCGACAGTCGTGTGGCTTTCGCCTTTTCTTCCTTTTATAAACGACACCGAGCAGAATGTCCGCCGCCTCCTTGAAATCTGCGTTCAGGAAAAGGTACTCGGAATAATCTGCTTTGGAATCGGACTTACGCTGCGCGAAGGAAACCGAGAATATTTCTACAGCAAGCTGGATGAGCATTTTCCCGGACTGAAAGAAAAATACATCCGCACTTACGGAAACGCCTACGAAGTTACAAGCCCGGAAAACGGCCGCCTGATGAAAATCATCACAAGCGAATGTCAGAAATCCGGAATCGAGTGGCGGCCGGAAAAAGTCTTTGAGTACATGAACGCTTTTCCGCAAGAAAAACCGGAAGCCACGCAGGAAATGTTTGAGTTTTAAATCTTAATGCGAACCTCTAGTTTTTTCAGCAAATGTGCATAAAGTATCGCCGATGGAATAAAGTCAAGAGACATTCCGATTCCGAACATCAGGCAGATTCCTATCAAAGATGGAACAAAAATTCCTGCGCAGTACAAAATGAACATAATTCCATAATAAACCACATCAATGCAGACGGACTGAATCAGCATATAATTTGTTTTTCCAAGTCCGTAAAAAGTTGCGTCAAAAATGCAAGTGTTGAAAATAAAAGTTATGTAAAATCCAGTTTCAATTAAAGCAATCCTAAAAACGGTCTCATATTCGGCAACGTTCATCACGAATTTTAAAAACGGCTTCCAAAGCGAAATCGAAAAAATCCAAGTTAAGGCGAAAACACAAGAAAGACAAATGTAGCCAAAAGTTTTTGAGCTGATGTTTTCTTGGTCTTCAGCAATTTCTTTTTTTACAACATCGGCAAGCGAAAGAGCGGGCAGCAAAAGCCAGTTCCAGATAAAATTGTTCGCAATCCAATAATTTCCCTGCTCCGAAACAACGTTCACCATTCTAACTACCATCATCATAAACGCAAAATTCCGCAAAAATGATTCGGTTCCTGAAAATTTTCCAACGGAAAACCATTCTTTGAGCCAAGAAAAATCCAACTGCGTTTTTTTGAAGATTTGAAATCCATCTTTTGAAAGCAGAAAAAACGAAACTGCTAAAATGCAAACGTTCACGATTATGTTTGAAACTGCAATTCCGTTTACGCCAAGATTTATGGAAACTGGCAGTGTGCTTACAAGAAACGTGTCCAAAATTATTGAAAGAACCGCTTGAATTCCAAGAAGAATATAGATGAAGAAATCTTTTTTCAGCGTTATAAAAACGAGAAACAAAAATCGCCACAAAGTTGAAAATAATGCGGCAACGGTTTCAAGACGAATATAGCGCGCAGTTTCATCGATAAGATTTTTGTTCTGCGCCATAAATTTTACAAGCGGCTTTGCAAAAATAAAAATCAAAATTGACAATATGGCATAGATAAAAGCCGTTGTAAGAATTCCAGTGCGGATTTTGTTTTCAAGTTCATTGTGATTGTTCAAGGATTTTCCGAGCAAGAAAAAAAGCGGAAGAATCAGCGCTTCCTGAACAACTTCGTAGAAAAGGTTTACCCAGGAAAGCTGGCTTGCAATGCTTATTCCCCATTCGTTTGGCAAGTTCCCGAGAAAATAAATTCGTACAGTTTGATAAACAGAGGGAAAAAGCATAGTCGCAAAAATTGCGAAAAACAATCTGTAGTTTACTGATTTTAGTGCTTTTAAGAATTTCATCCGATTTCTCCTATAAGTTTTATTCGGTTCTCTTGAACCCATAATTTTGAAAACTCAACCCAATTTTTTGTGCGAACGTATTGAAAATTTTGTGGCGACATTTGCGAAATAACTTTTTCCATTCGCCAAATCAGTTTGTCTGCAAAATTTGCAAGAGTTTTTTTGTCGGCATTATAAGCGGAAAGCGCGGTTTTCATCTGTCCAAGAATGTTGATTTCTGAACGGCGGTGACTTCATATATTTATCCAAAGCCACAGAATGTAAGTTAAATCTTCCCAGCGTTCTCCGGGAGCGGCACTGTCCCAATCGATGATTCCAACCGGCCGATTATTTTGAAAAACTGTATTGCACGGAGACAAGTCATTATGGCAGACAACTTTTTTTGAATTTGTAAAATCCAACGAAATGTCGTGAAATTGCCGAACCATTTTCATAAAATCGCAAAGTTGAACAAGATTTGTTTCTCCGATTTCTTTGGGAACAAAGCCATTTATATAGAAGAATCGATCTCGACCTTGCTCATCCCGACCTAAATATCTTTGCGAAAAAGGATAATTTTGTTTTTCAAGAAATTGCAAGAAGCTGCTTGCAAAGTCGCTTTCATTTTTGTGTGGACGGCGAACTTCATTTCCGATTTTTACCACACCAATAGTTGAACGGCCACCGGTCAAGATTTCTTCTTGCATGTGAATATTATAACATGGATTTTGTGGAAAAGTTGATTCAATTTTTTAGAAAATGCTGTCAACAACTTTTTAGAAAAATTCTTGACAACCGATATTTGGTTTATTATATTTTTCTGTTAGTTACATAATGTAACTTAAAATGTGAGATTTTGCTGACACAAAACTTGTTTATTTAACGTGTGCGCTCTCGCGCACGACCTAACGCTATCACGTTAGGCTATGGAGCACTGGCGAAGGCTGTTTTGACAGCCGAAACCAAAGA
This sequence comes from Treponema sp. UBA6852, assembly GCA_002449305.1. GTDB lineage: Bacteria > Spirochaetota > Spirochaetia > Treponematales > Treponemataceae > Treponema_D. The sequence goes on along the minus strand of DKDI01000004.1, from coordinate 15,333 downwards.
CCGCAGCCGTGCGATTTGCACGGCGAGGACTTAGAGCGTGAGCGAAGTGCGGAACAGCCGACCCGAACGCAGTGAGGGGAACGCCTGAAAAAAAAGATACTAAAGAAAGTTCAGTATGACATAAGGAGCAAAAACACAATGAACCTGACCAAACTTCTAAAATCAATTTTTGAGTACGACCCGGACGGACCTAATATTCATCACCTGATGGCGGTGCATGGCTACAGCCGGCTTATCGCGCAGATGGAAAACGTGGACGAGCATACGCTTTTTATAACGGAAGTCGCGGCGTATCTTCACGACATCGGCGTAAAGGCGAGCAAGGAAAAATATGGAAACAGCCAGCCTCAGCATCAGGAGACGGAAGGTCCTGCAATTGCGAAAAAACTTCTTGAGCCGCTTTCTCTTCCTGCAGCCGATGTTGAGCGGATTTGCTTTATAATCGGCCATCACCACACGTACAAGGCGATTGACGGACTTGACTTTCAGATCCTTGTTGAGGCGGACTTTATCGTGAACGTTATGGAAGGCTACTGCAAGCGCGAGTCTGTTCCGGCGATGAAGGCGAACGTGTTCAAGACCGCAAGCGGAAAATATCTTCTGAAGCAGATGTTTGAAAAGTCGGCACGATAAATAAAATTAACGGCTGCACTTTGTTCTGTCATGTAGAAAAAATAAAAAATTCTGCTGCGACATTATATGTCGGTTTGATGTTGTATGATTCTAGGAAATATAATTCGGTTTTTACGGAGTTTTTATGGGTGATAGAATCGGAAGCGAAAAAGAAGTTATTCTGGTTTACGGAAATGATTTAAGAAATTGCGGAGACTCGGAATTTTATAAATATCTGCGTAAAAATTATAGAAATGTTTCCACAAAAGGCATTTTCAGTTCCTGTCCCTGGGTTTACATTAATCTGAAGGAGAAGACGTTTTTTTCAGGAATTCCGGGAATAAAAATAACGGAAGTTTTTCACGGGCATGCCGTAACAGTCGATGAGTTTTTTACGATTGAAAAGATTTATGAGGAATTAAAAGGCAAATTCTGCAGAAACAGGAAAGTCAAGGATATTTATTCAAAATACAAAGGAAAGGATGTGTTTGTTTTCAACAAGGAAAGATTTGACTGTGATGAAGGCGCGGAGGTTGCGTGCCAGCTGATAAAAGAGCGGGAATTGCATGAACAGCTTGAAAAAGAAAAAGTTTTCTGTTTTATAGAACTAGACAAAGAAAAAATATTGCAAAGAGAATTTATTTTGCTGAAATCAGAAGAGACCCAATGCTTGCTTCCCTCATCTGGAATTTACGACGGAATGCTGCAGCAGCAAAGTATTCCTGGCGATGAGTATTGCAAATGTAAAGTGGAGTTTACCGATACGGAAATAATCATACGAACTGACGGATATACAAACGGCCCTGATTATCTTGAGAATTTAAAGATTTACAGGCATAATTAAGCAAGTTTTGGAAAAGTGGCTATGATATAAATATCACGAGCTGTAGAAAATGATTTATTATGGAAGAAAATTCTCAAGAATTTTGCTCGCTTATTAAAGACGAGGAGGAGAGGATTTCCGGGAATTTCGGCGTCTTGTAGTTTTTCCTGTTTGTTATTTCCAGCTGAAAATGCGCTTTAGCAAAATCCTGTCCGCTGTTTTTTCTTGACATGAACCTTTGTGAATTATACTATTTACCAAGAAACTTGCAGTGCATTTTTTTTTATGGAGGAAAAATGAAAAAGATTCTTACAGTTGCGGTCAGTGTTCTGCTTATCGCCACATCAGCGTTTGCCGCCGGAAAAAAGAAGGATTCAAAGAAGTCGAATCTCAGGGTCGGAATGGTTACGGACTCAGGAACAATCGACGACAAGTCTTTCAATCAGGGAACTTGGGAAGGAATTTTGCGCGCCCAGAAGGACATGGGAATAAAGACAAAGTACCTCAAGCCTGCCGGAACAACAGAGGCGGATTATCTCAAGGAAATCGGAAACCTTGCGGATGCCGGCTATCAGATGATTATCTGTCCGGGATTCAAATTCGAGACGGCCGTTTATGCTGCTCAGAAAAAATATCCGAACGTTCTTTTTGTCATTCTTGACGGAAAGCCTCACACGGCGGACTACAGCACTTTCGAGACTGCGAAGAACACTGTCGCCGTCTCTTGGCTTGAGCAGGAGTCAGGATTTGTCGCAGGAGTTGCAGCTGCGGTTCAGATTAAGGAAGGAAAATTTGGATTCATCGGCGGAATGGAAATTCCTGCGGTTCAGAAATTCAACTGGGGATGGCAGCAGGGAATCGCCTATGCGAACGCCAACTACGGAACAAAGATTTCAATTGATGCGGAGAACGTCGTCTATCAGGGAACATTCTCTGACGTTGCTGCAGGACAGCAGCTTGCGGCCTCAATGTACGACAAGGGCGTTAAGGTTGTGTTCGCGGCTGCAGGCGGTGTAGGAGTCGGAGTCATCAACGAGGCAAAGACACGCCGCTCGACAGGAAAGGATGTGTGGATGGTCGGAGTTGACGTTGACCAGTACAATGATGGAATCTACGCCAAGGGAAAAAGCGCGGTTCTCACTTCCGCACAGAAATTCCTTGACCGCGCGTCCTACGATATGATTGAGGCCCAGCTTGCAGGAAAATTCCCGGGCGGACAGGAGCTTGAGCTTTCTGCGGTGAACGACGGAATCGGAATTCCTGTTAAGAATCCTAACCTTTCCGCGGACGCGCAGAAAAAGGCTGACGAGGTTCTTGCCCTCATAAAATCAGGCGAAATCAAAGTCGCGGCTTCAGGTGACGGACTCATAAAATAAAATCAGAATTTCATCTTGAAATTAGCCTTCGGCGTAAAAACCGGAGGCTTATTTTTTTATTGAGATTTGCTGTTGCATATTTGATAATTGTCATGGGGCTGTCCCAAAAGTATCTTTTTTGTCATTTTCGGGCTTGACCCGGAAATCTGTTATGCAAGATACTCCGGTCAAGCCGGAGTATGACATAGATGCAAGTTTGGGGCTTATTTTTTTTACACGGAATCCGTATGCTGTGATATAATTTCATGTTGAGATTGGAGTAAAAATGGGCGCAGACAACTACGTGATTGAGATGCTCAATATCAGGAAGGAGTTTCCGGGTATTGTTGCAAACGATGATATTACGCTTAGGGTGCGGGACGGAGAGGTCCATGCCATTCTAGGCGAGAATGGGGCCGGAAAATCCACGCTGATGAGCATCCTGTTCGGGCTTTATCATGCGGACAGGGGAACTATAAAAATCCGCGGAAAGGAAGTTTCCATAAAAAATCCGAATGACGCGGCTCGTCTTGGAATTGGAATGGTTCACCAGCATTTTCAGCTTGTGGCTAATTTTACGGTTACGGAGAACATCATTCTCGGAAAGGAAGGCGGATTTGTTCTGCACAGAAAGGAAGCTTCGGCAAGAATAAAAGCGCTGAGCGAGAAGTACGGACTGAACATTGATCCTGACATGAAGATTGAGGACATTTCCGTGGGAATGCAGCAGCGTGTCGAGATTCTGAAAATGCTTTACTGCGACGCTGACATCCTGATTTTTGACGAGCCGACGGCGGTTCTGACTCCGCAGGAAATTGACGACCTCATGCGGATTATCAGGAATCTTGTGAAGGAAGGAAAGTCCGTCATAATAATCACGCACAAGCTGAACGAGATAAAGGCAGTCGCTGACCGCTGCACGATTATCCGCCGTGGAAAACTGATTGACGTTGTGGATGTCGCCTCAACTGATGCCGCTCTTATGGCTGCGAAAATGGTCGGACGTCCTGTGAATTTCAAGGTTGAAAAGTGCGCTCCAAAAATCGGGCGGTCTGTGCTTGAAGTGAAGAATCTCTGCGTGATGAATACAAAGAAAGTTCCGGGCGTTAAGAATTTCAGCCTTGCGGTTCATGAGGGCGAGATTGTCGGGCTTGCGGGCGTTGACGGAAACGGGCAGACTGAGCTTGTCGAGGCGATCTGCGGACTTGTTCCTGTGGAAAGTGGCTCTGTCATTATTGACGGAACGGATGCGACAAATCTGACTGTGCGCAAAAGAAACGGGCTGGGGCTTGGCCATATTCCTGAGGACAGAATCAAGCGCGGACTTATAGCCTCAATGCGGATTGCCGAGAACATGGTGGTGAAGTCGTATTACAGGAAGCCTTTCAGCAGAAACGGAATCCTTAATTTTCCGGAAATCAATTCGTATTCGGCGGACGTTGTTCAGAAATTCGATGTTAGGTCCGGCGAGGGAATAAATTCTCCTGCGGGAAAACTTTCAGGCGGAAACCAGCAGAAGATGATTGTCGGCCGCGAGATTTCCATGAATCCGAAGCTTCTGATTGCCGTTCAGCCTACGCGCGGTCTTGATGTTGGCGCGATTGAATATATCCACAAACAGATTGTGGCGCACCGGGACAAGGGGAACGCAGTGCTTCTTGTTTCTCTTGAGCTTGACGAGATTTTCAACCTGTCGGACAGAATCGCCGTCATTTCAGGCGGAGAACTGATGGATATTGTTGACACTTCTTCGATCGATGAGCATTCTGTGGGACTTATGATGGCTGGCGTGAGGAAAAGCAAATGATGATTAAAAAAATATTTTCTGCAAAAAAAACAGAGGAGAGAAAGAGCGAACCGTTCCTGATTGCGCTGAGCGCGGTTGTGCTCGGACTTGCCGCGGGCGGACTTCTCATGCTTTTTATAGGGGAAAATCCGTTTGAGGCTTATGCCTATATTTTCAAGGGCGCGCTGATGAACCGCGAGAGAATCGGAAACACTTTTGCCACCGCCACTCCGCTTATGTTCACCGGGCTTTCGTTTGCGTTCGCATACAAGGCAGGGCTTTTCAACATAGGAGCTTCCGGTCAGATGCTGGTGGGCGGACTTTTTGCCACGGTTGTAGGCCATTTTGTCTTTCTTCCGCGTCCGCTTTATCTTGCCGTGCTTGTCATTTCCGCGGCTGCAGGAGGTGCCTTGTGGGGCGCGCTCGTCGGTTTCCTTAAGGCGAAATTCAATGTGCACGAGGTTGTCTCATCAATCATGCTGAACTGGACGGCGTACTGGAGCATTTACTATTTTGTTCCGGCATATTTAAAAGGTCCTTCGCTTGAGACTGAAAGCTCCTCTCTTGCCGTTACGCAGTCGCTTAGAAGTCCATGGCTTTCCGCAGTTTTTTCAGGCTCGGAATACATCAACCTGGGAATAATTTTTGCCGTCGCCTCGGTCTTTCTTGTGCGCTGGTGCCTGAACAGGACCACGTTGGGCTATGAGCTTAAGGCTGTGGGAGCGAACAGATTCTGCGCGGAATATGCCGGAATCAACGTGAACCGGAGCATCGTGCTTTCCATGGCGATTTCAGGCGGACTTTCGGGGCTGGCCGGTCTTTCGTATTATGCAGGTTACGCATTGAACATGCAGATTGGCGTGATGCCTGCCCAGGGATTTGACGGAATCGCGGTTTCCCTGCTCGGAGCTTCAACACCGGTGGGCGTTCTGTTCGCATCCCTTTTCTTCGGAATCCTTCAGTCTGGAAAAGGATTCATGAACGCGCTCACCGATGTTCCGCCTGAAATCGCGGACACGATTATTTCTGTAATAATCTACTTTACCGCGACGAGCGTTATGTTTGAGAAGCTTTGGAACAGGCTTTTCCATTCGCTTCACGAAAAGAAGCTTGCGAGAGTTTCTGGAAATTCAAATCAATCGGGAGATGAAAAATGAATTTGCTTTATCAGGTTTTTCCTTACGTAATCGCATACACGATGCCCATGCTCATAACTTCTTTGGGCGGACTTTACAGCGAGCGTTCCGGCGTCACAAACCTCGGACTTGAGGGGCTGATGCTTTCAGGGTATTTTGGAAGCGCGTTCACAATCAGGCTACTTGAGAATTCCGCGGGACACACGCAGGTCATAATAATCGGACTTGCCGCAGGAGCTTTGTTCGGAATTGTTTTTGCGCTGCTCCATGCATTCGCCTCGATAACGCTCAAGGCGGATCAGGTCATTTCAGGAACAGCAGTCAACATGCTTGCCGCCGCAATCACGATTTACATCGCGCGTCAGGTTACGGGCAGCGGAAACATTCCGATTATGATGGGAATAATTCCTGTGGACTACGCAGGACTTTCAGGAATTCCGTTTTTCGGCAAACTGATTTTCTCGCGCGTATACTGGTCAACCTGGCTCGTGCTCGGAGTTTGGGGATTCTCGTTCTGGTTGCTTTACAAGACTTCATTCGGACTGCGCCTCCGTGCCTGCGGTGAGCATCCTTCTGCTGTCGCGAGTGCGGGAGTGAACGTGCATTTTATGCGCTATGTCGCGGTTCTTGTGAGCGGCGCCTTGTCCGGTCTTGGCGGAGCTGTCATGCTTGTAACTTATTCGGGCGAATTTAACGGAAGCGTAGCAGGACTTGGATTCCTTTCGATTGCCGCGCTGATTTTCGGACAGTGGAAGCCTCTTGGAATTCTCGGAGCGACATTCTTCTTCGGATTCTTCACCACGCTTGCGAATGTCTCACAGGTCATTCCAGCCCTTGCAGTGATTCCGACAGTAATCTTCAAGGTGTTCCCTTACGCAGTGACACTTGTCGCGCTCATCTTCTCGTCAAAGAAAATGACCGCCCCCGCCGCGAACGGAATTCCGTATTGAAGATGATGGAGAGAATTGAAATGATTGTAACATTGAAAAATGAAAGATTTGAACTTGATGTGAATACTTGCGGAGCCGAAATCAATAGATTTATCCGCCGTGAAACTGGGCATGATATTATTTGGCGCGGAGATTCTTCCGTTTGGAAATTTCATGCGCCGATTCTTTTTCCTCACTGCGGAAAGATAAAAGATGCATTTGTTCTTATTGACGGAAAATCATTTCCGCTGAAAAGCAACGGATTTGCAAGAGACCTTGACCATAAATTGATTTCGCACACAGAAGATTCTGCGGTTTTTGAACTTTCCGAAAATGAATACACGCTGAAACTTTTTCCGTACAAGTTTATTCTTCGCGTTGAATACAAACTGAAAAATGACGGCGTTGTTTTTAGGTCAACTGTTACGAACACAGATTCAGTTCCGTTTAAATTCAGTCTCGGAAGCCACAGCGCATTTGTGATTGACAACGTGAACGACTTTCAAATTGAGTTTGAAAAAAAAGAGCCTCTTGTGCAGGTTGCCTGCTATAAAAATGGTTTTCTTGCTTCTACTTCAAAAGGCGATTGTCCGGTTAAAAAACTTTATAGTGAAAAAAATCCGGGGATAATTCCAGTTGGCATATCTGGCTTTGGGAATGGACATCTTTTTACGGATATAAAATCAGACTGGGCTGGACTTAGGAATACTCGGACCGGCGAACTGATTCGTGTGAACACAAAAGACTATCCTTACGTGATGATTTGGCAGAACCCAGGCGCTCCTGAGTTTGTCTGCATAGAACCTTGGTTCGGACTTCCTGATGCCGACAGTACAGATCATCTGTGGGAACATAAACCTGGACTCGAAATTCTTGAACCGAAAAAAACTTTTATCTCTGACCAAAGCATAACTGTTGACTTGTTGAACTGAAACGGTAATAAGAAATTATATATAACGAAATATATTTTCATTGCGACATTGTATGTCGTTTTTATGGTTTATAATAAAATAGTTTTTTTATTTCAGGAGAAGTATTTATGAAAACAGTTGAACAGTTTTGCGGTCAAAAGAATGGATATTCAAGATCAATAACATTAAGAAACAGATTGATTCCGGTTGGAAAAACTGAAGAAAATTTGCAGAAGGCAAATATGCTTGAAGCAGATTTTAACCGTGCAAAGGCATATTCTGAAGTAAAAAATCTTATTGATGACTTTCACCGTTCTTTTATCGAAGATGTCCTTTCTAATACAAAACTAGGTTGGAAAAATCTTTATGATGTGTTTGATTTATGTCAATTGGAAAAAGATAAAATAAAAAAGGAGAAGCAAAAGAAAGATTTGCAAAGTATTCAGGCTGCAATGCGGAAAGCGATTGTCAAAAAGTTTAAAGATGATGAGCGTTTTTCTAAGTTGTTCAAAAAAGAGCTTCTTTCAGATTTGCTTCCATCGATTATAAAAAATGATGAAAGCGGAACAATTACAGATAAAAATGAAGCACTCAAAGTTTTTAAAGGATTCTCAACCTATTTTTCTGGTTTTCATCAGAACCGTGAAAATCTTTACAGCGATGAAGCAAAAGCGACTGCAATCAGTAACAGAATCGTAAATGAAAACTTCCCGAAATTTCATGCGAATGTAAAAGTATTTGAATATCTTCAAAAGAATTTTCCAGAAATTATTTCAGATACAGAAGAATCTTTGAAAGCATTCCTTAATGGAAAAAAGTTATCAGAAATCTTCAATCCAGAAAAATTTAATGCAGTTCTTTGCCAAAGCGGAATCGATTTTTATAATACTGTAATCGGAGGAATTTCTGATGAAAATGGAAAGCAAAAAATTCAAGGTTTGAATGAAAAAATCAATCTTGCAAGCCAGCAGCTTCCGCCAGAGGAAAAATCTAAACTCAAAAAGAAAATGACTGTTCTTTACAAGCAAATTTTAAGCGATAAAAAAACGGCTTCATTTATTCCTATTGGATTTGAAAAAAGCGAGGAAGTTTATAAAAGTATAAAGCAGCTTAAAGAAGAATATTTTGACAAAGCTTATAAATTAATAGAAAGAACTTTTTCTGCTCCTGATTATGACTTGTCTGAAATTTTTGTTCCGGCAAAAGAACTTACAGCATTTTCACTTGCGATTTTTGGAAACTGGTCAATTTTGAATGACGGGCTTTTTCTGCTTGAAAAGGATAATTCAAAAAAGGAACTCACAGAAAAACAGGTTGAAAATCTTCACAAAGAAATTTCCAAAAAAGATTATTCATTAGCGGATTTGCAAAAGGCTTATGAACGCTGGGCAAACGAAAACGGAGTTCCGGCTGATAAAACAGTAAAGTCATATTTTTCACTCTCCGAGCTTCGTGCAAATGAGAAAACAAAGGAAAAAGAACCGGTTGATATTGTTGAAAAAATAAAAATTACTTATGAAAAAATTGATTTTGAGAATATTGAAAATCTTCAGGCAGAAAAAGAAGCTGCAACTCCAATAAAAAATTTTTTGGATGAAGTTCAGTGCCTTTTTCATCATTTAAAACTTGTAGATTATCGCGGCGAAGAGCAAAAAGATTCTGCATTTTATTCAAAACTTGATGAGATTTTAATTCCTCTTTCTGAAATTATTTCGCTTTATAATAAAGTCCGAAACTTTGTTACAAAAAAGCCGGGTGAAGTAAAGAAGATTAAGCTGAATTTTGAATGTCCTACGTTGGCGAATGGTTGGGATTTAAATAAAGAATCCTCTAATGATGCGATAATTCTTCGTAAGAACGGAAAATATTTTCTTGGAATTTTTAATCCAGAAGATAAACCCAAATTTTCGAATGATTCAATCTGTAAAAATCAACAAGAATCTCATTATGAAAAAATGATTTATAAACTTTTGCCCGGACCAAATAAAATGCTTCCAAAAGTTTTCTTTTCTACAAAAGGACAGGAAACTTTTTTGCCTCCAAAAGATTTGCTTTTAGGATATGAGCAGGGAAAACATAAAAAGGGAGAGTCTTTCGATAAATCTTTTATGCACAAACTGATTGACTGGTTCAAATATGCAATTAATCAGCATGAAGATTGGAAAAATTTTAATTTCAAATTTTCTCCAACAGAAAGTTATGAGGACATGAGTGGATTTTATAAGGAAGTTGAGCTTCAAGGATATAAAATCACTTTCCAAAATATTTCTGAAAACTACATCGATTCGCTTATTGATTCCGGGAAACTTTATCTTTTCCAAATTTACAATAAAGATTTTGCAGAAAAAGCGGACGGCAAAAAAAATCTTCATACGCTTTATTGGGAAAATCTTTTTAGTCCTGAAAATCTCAAGGACATCTGCCTAAAACTAAACGGCGATGCGGAACTTTTTTATCGCCCTGCAAGTGAAAATCTTAAAGTTATAAAGCATGAAAAAGATTCAATTCTTGTAAACCGAACTACAACTGACGGAGAAACAATCCGCGATGAAACCTATCAGGAAATTTATAAATTCAAAAATCCTGCAAAACAGAAAAAAGGTTTTAAACTTTCCAATGAAGCAAAATCGCTTTTAGATTCTGGAAAAGTTGTGTTTAAAAAGGCTAGGTTCGAAATCACAAAAGATAAGCATTTCTTGCAGAACACATATCTTTTTCATTGCCCGATTACAATGAATTTTAAAGCCCCAGAAATTACCGGCAAAAAATTTAATGAAAGAGTTTTGGAATATCTTCGCAACAATCCTGATGTAAAAATTATTGGTCTTGACCGTGGCGAGCGTCATCTGATTTATCTTTCACTTATAAATCAAAATGGGGAAATTGAACTGCAAAAAACTTTGAACATTGTTGAACAAATTCGAGGAGACAAAGAAAATCCAGTTTCTGTAAATTATCAGGAAAAACTTGTTCAAAAAGAAGGCGACCGGAACAAAGCGCGTAAAAATTGGCAGACAATCGGAAATATTAAGGAACTGAAGGAAGGTTATCTTTCTAATATTGTTCATGAAATTGCAAAGCTTATGGTTGAGCAAAACGCAATTGTTGTGATGGAAGATTTGAACTTTGGTTTTAAGCGCGGCCGTTTTGCAGTTGAACGTCAGGTTTATCAGAAGTTTGAAAATATGCTGATTGAAAAGCTGAATTATTTTGCATTCAAAGACAGACCTGCAACAGAACCAGGCGGAATTTTGAACGCTTATCAATTGACGGATAAATCTGCAAATATCAGTGATGTCGGAAAACAATGCGGCTGGATTTTCTATATTCCGGCAAGCTATACTTCAAAAATCGATCCAAAAACCGGTTTTGCAAATCTGTTTAATACGAAAGGTCTGACAAATGTTGAAAAGAAAAAAGAAGTTTTCAGCAAGTTTGATTCGATTCGTTACGACTCAAAAGAAAACTGTTTTGTATTCAGTGTGAATTATTCAAAATTGGGTGACAATGCAGACTTTAAGAAAAACTGGGAAATTTATACTCACGGTGAGCGAATAGTTTACAGCAGAAAAGAAAACAAAACATTCTCTGTAAATCCTACTGAAAATCTGGAAAAAGCTTTTGACGGGCAGTTTGCACAATCTGGCATAAATTGGAAAAACAAAGAAAATCTTATTGATTTAATAGAAAATATTTCCGCTGAAAAATCCAATGCAAAATTTTTTGATGAACTTTTGCGTTCCTTTACAACAACTCTTCAAATGCGAAATTCAGTTCCAAATACAGAAGAAGATTATTTGATTTCTCCAGTGAAAGCTGCGGACGGAACATTTTTTGACAGCCGTAATGAAATTGCAAAAGGAAAAGATTCCGGCGGAAAATGGATTTCAAAATTCCCAGTCGATGCCGATGCAAACGGAGCTTATCACATTGCATTAAAAGGCTTGTATCTTTTACAGAACAATTTTAACTTGAACCCAAAAGGTTACATAGAAAATATTTCCAATGCCGACTGGTTCAAGTTTGTCCAGAAAAAAGAATATCTGAAATAAGGATATAAGAAACTATGCAGCAAAAAAATAAACGAATTACAATTAGAAGTTCCGCCGCTGAATATCTTACATTCATTGCAGCGACCGGCGATGACAAAAATACTGTGGAAGTTCGCTACGAAGATGAAAACATCTGGATTACCCAAAAAATGCTTGCGACTTTATATGAAGTTGATGTCCGCACAATTAACTATCATATTTTGAAAATTTTCGAGGATTCAGAGCTTTCTGAAGATTCAGTTATCCGAAATTTTAGGATAACTGCCACTGACGGTAAAGCATACAACACAAAGCATTACAATCTTCAAATGATAATTGCAGTTGGTTTTAAAGTTAATTCTGACCGTGCCATTCAATTCCGCAAGTGGGTCAATGCGATTGCCAAAGATTATACGATAAAAGGCTGGGTAATGGATTCCGAAAGGATGAAAAATGACGGCTCGATTCTTACAAAAAAATATTTTGAAGAGTTGCTGTCAGAAATTCGTGAAATCAGAATATCCGAACGTAAGTTCTATCAAAAAATTACTGACATATACGCAACAAGCCTTGATTACGATAAAACTTCCAAAACCACAAAGGATTTTTTTGCAAATGTACAGAATAAACTGCATTGGGCAATACACAAACATACTGCTGCAGAACTTATTATGGAGCGTGCAAATTCTGAAAAACCAAACATGGGACTGACAGACTGGAGAAAAGCACCAGATGGCAAAATTGAAAAAACTGATGTGAGCATTGCGAAGAATTATCTTAATAAGAATGAACTTGAACAATTGGAACGCATTGTAACTATGTATTTGGATTATGCGGAACTGCAAGCGAAGCGGAATATTCCAATGACAATGAATGACTGGTCTGTTCGCCTAAATAAATTTCTTGACTTCAATGAATACGAAATTTTGCAGGACAATGGTCATGTAACAGCGGAGATTGCCAAATCGTTTGCTGAAACCGAATGGGAAAAATATCGTGTGATTCAAGATAAAATCTATAAAAGTGATTTTGATTTATTTTTGGAAGAAACAAAGAAGCTAAAATAAATTTCTATGGAACTTTACCTGAAAATCACATATCTGAACGATTTTATTTTTTGTCCGCTTTCGATTTATTATCATCAACTTTACGGCGATTTGGCAGAGCGGCTTTATTATGATAATGCCCAGTTGGACGGAAAAGCAGCTCATTCTGCAATTGATGAAAAGCGTTATTCAACGCACAAAAATGTTTTGCAGGGAATTGACGTTTATTCTGATGAATACAAGCTTTGCGGAAAAATTGATATTTTTGACAATGAGAAAGGACTGCTCACAGAACGGAAAAAGCATATTGAAACAATTTATGACGGTTATGTTTTTCAGCTTTATGCGCAGTGCCTTTGTCTTAGAGAAATGGGCTACAATGTGAAGTCAATCCGTTTTTATTCTATCGATGACAATAAAGTTTATCCGCAAAAGCTTCCGGAAGAAAATCTTGAAATGCTTGAAAAATTCAAGCTGACAAATCAAGAAATGCATTTTTTTAATGTTGATTCTTACGAACCAAAAAATCCAGACAAATGCCGCCGTTGCATTTATAACGATTTCTGCGACAGACAACTGGCGCCAAAAGCATACCGCGGCGGAAATTAGAAGGAAGTAAAAATGATGAGTACACGTGATTTTGAATATAAGCAAATGGCTTTTGTGTTTACAAATAACGGTGAGAAAATCAGTTTTAAAAATGATAACCTTTTAATCACCGATGAAAACGGAAAAACAAAACATCAATCAACCTGCTACAGGCTTTTTATGTTGTTTATTTGCGGCGACTACTGCATTACAACAGGGCTTTTGGACAGAGCAAACAAATTCGGATTTAACATTGTTCTTATGTCACCAAATCTTCGCATTACAAAAATTATTCCGTCAAAGGCTGAAGGAAATGTGCTTTTGCGCAGGAAGCAATATGAATACAACAGAACCGACATTGCCGCTCATGTAATCTCAAATAAAATCCACAACCAGAATGCAATTCTTAAAAAGAAGCGGAACAAAACTAACGATGAAAAAGAGGTGATTCAAAAATTAAAGCAGTTTGAAAAAGATGTCTTAAAGCCAAATTTGTCTGTTCAGGAAATAATGGGAATTGAAGGGATAGGTGCAAAGTTATATTTTCAGTCACTTTTTAAAAGTTACAATTGGACAGCTCGCCGTCCTCGTGTAAAGCATGATATTACAAATACTCTTATGGACATCGGTTACACAATTTTATTCAATATTGTTAATGCGCTTTTGGAAATGTACGGATTTGATGTTTATGTCGGAATTTTGCATACTCAATTTTTTCATCGAAAGTCACTTGTTTGTGATTTGGAAGAGCCGTTTCGCCCAATTGTCGATCAAGCTATTTTAAAGGCAATGAACCTCGGTCAGGTTTCTGAAAAGGATTTTTGGAAAAATCAAAATCAATATATTCTTCCCTGGAAGAATTCAAAAAAATATGTTGGTTTGATTCTGGATGCAATTATTGAATACAAAAATGAAATTTTTATTTATCTACAAAGTTATTACCGCGCCTTTATGCGAAACAAAAATACAGAAGATTTTCCATTTTTTGATATGGAAGATTCAATCTAAAAAAACACAGGAGAAGATATGCTTCTAATCAGTTATGACATAAGCAATGACAAAGTCCGGACAAAGTTTTCTAAATATCTTTCAAAATTTGGATTTAGATTGCAGTATTCTGTTTTTGAAATAAACAACAGCGAAACAGTCTTAAAAAATATTGAAAATGAAATTCAAAATGTGTATATGAAGGCTTTCACAGAAGAAGATTCTGTGATAATATTTGATATGTCAGCTACATGTAAAAAAATGTGTTACGGATATGCCAAAAATGAAAAGGCAGACTTTTTCGTGATTGCATAAAATTGCAAACCCAAGGTCTTACTGGAGATTTTTAGCATGAAAACTCTTAAATATGCTTATTTTGATGTAACAAATGCAAAATACCGCAAAAAACTGTACTGTTGTACAAAAGTTAGGGTTTAAGACAAATACAAAATTTCTACTGTTGTAGATTATTCTTTACCCAACCCAACAAGATTGTTTAAGACAAATACAAAATTTCTACTGTTGTAGATTGAATGCCTTATTTCAGCATTCTCTTGTTTAAGACAAATACAAAATTTCTACTGTTGTAGATGTTACGAGAAAATTTATTCATGCTAAGTTTAAGACAAATACAAAATTTCTACTGTTGTAGATCTATGCCTTTACATTTGTCTTAAAAGATGTTTAAGACAAATACAAAATTTCTACTGTTGTAGATACGCAAGTCTGAATCAAAGTAAAGATAGTTTAAGACAAATACAAAATT
>DKDI01000004.1:0-224 GCA_002449305.1 Treponema sp. UBA6852 | reverse complement strand
GTTTAAGACAAATACAAAATTTCTACTGTTGTAGATTAAATTAATTTATTATATTTTGCATGGTTTAAGACAAATACAAAATTTCTACTGTTGTAGATGTTACCAACATAAGTTACCTCCGTTTGTTTAAGACAAATACAAAATTTCTACTGTTGTAGATTTCCTGAATCCTCTACTGCCCTTATCTTGTTTAAGACAAATACAAAATTTCTACTGTTGTAGAT
>DKDI01000002.1 GCA_002449305.1 Treponema sp. UBA6852 | reverse complement strand
CAAAACTCGACATTCGGGCTATATTGTTATTTTATGCATTTTCTCCTTGACAATTTCCATTTTTCTCATAGAATGAAAACTATAGGCACAAGCAAAACAGAAAATAATTTTTCTAAAATCAGTTTGGTTGTCATGTCTTGATGCAAGTTGAGCGTAGCAAACAGATTCTTCTTAGTTCTCTTATTTCCAGTTTTCTTAAATCCTAATCATTCAGACATTTTTATTTTCTCATGCATACAGGATTATTGTGCCTAAATTTATTTTTAGGGGCATTTTTATGAACAGACTGGACATTGACTTTGTCCAAACTAGCATAAACTATCAGTTTAAAAATTTGAAGCTGCTTGAACAGGCTTTTACGCGCAGATCTTATTCGGAGGAGCATCCGGAAGTTCAGAACAACGAGGTTCTTGAATTCTACGGAGATGAAATTCTTGATTTTTTTGTTACGAAGATGATGTACAAAAGATTTTCAAGAATTCTCAACAATGAGCTTGTCTCAGAAAAAAACGAGGGCGAGCTTACAAAACTGAAATCGATTCTTGTGAGCAAAGAAAGTCTTGCGCGCTGTATGTATAACATTGGGTTTTCAAAGTTTCTCTATCTTGGAAAAAGTGACGAAAAAAATGAGGTGTACAAGAGCAAATCCGTGAACGAAGATTTATTCGAGGCGATAATCGGGGCGGTTGCCGCTGACTGCAACTGGAACTATGAACAGCTTGAAAAAGTCTGCCGGACAATGCTTGATATGGAAACTGCAAACGGCTATCTGACTTTGTTTGTAAAGGAAAAATCCAATAGGCTTGGATTCGGAGAACCCTGCTATTATCCTCGTGCGTGGCAGACAGACAATTCTGAAGATATGCTGCCGGACAATCTTTTTAATGCAGGAATTGGATTTGGAGGCTTTGGAAGCACATCAAAAAATCCTAAAACAGGGAAGCATGAATATGGAATTCAAATCGGAGAAAATAAATTCACAGGAACTGGCGACGGAATCGCTCAGGCAAAACTTGATGCGGAAAAAAAAGCCTATCAGTTTCTTATTCAGGAAGAGATAAAACGGCAGTTCAAGAATCTTGACTACACGAATCCGGCAAGCACGCTTCATGAGCTTTTCCAGAAAAAAATTATTATGGAAGTGCGCTACGAATTCAACGAATACCACGATGAAAACGGAAATCCAATCTGGAACTGCAAGGCGATTCTTGAAGGCTACGGAACATTTGAAGCCGACAACGCGTCAAAAAAACAGGTAAAGCAGGAAGTCTCATTGAAACTCCTGAAATCCATATCGGAAACAAAAATCGAGCAGACCGAAAAATGGGAAATTCCGACGTTTTATAGCGGAATGATGAAAATCTGGCACGATGAGGGGAAAATATAATGAACAAAAACTATATCCTGATGGCTGTGAATAAATCTGGAAAAAATGTATATATCGATGAAGTTCCGAACGGAAAAAACTGCGGTTGCTTTTGCAAAGAATGTGGCGGCGAGCTTGTTGCAAGGCACGGAGAAAAAAAAATTCATCACTTTGCACACGCAAGCGGAAACGACAGCATAAACTGCTCTCAGACTGCACTTCATATTCTTGCAAAAGAAATTGTCGCAGAAGAAGGGAGAGTGCCTATTCCAAGAAGTGGAAAAATTGAATTTCATTCTGCAGATAAAGTTGAACTTGAAAAATCTTTAGGCGATATAATTCCAGATGCTTTTGCTATTGTAAAAGGTAGACCTTTCATGGTGGAAATTCTTGTAAGCCATGCGGTTGACGAGAAAAAACTCAATAAAATCAAGGAACATAGAATTTCTTGCATTGAAATAGATTTGTCAGGCAAAACATTCGAATCAAAAGAAGAAGTTAGAGCCGCATTAAAAAATCCTTGCAATATGAAAATTGTTTATGATGATGACAGTCGCATGATTCAAGAAAGAAAAGAAATTCTTTTGAATTACGGATTAAAGCTAAAAATTTGCCGTGGCGGAATTGTTTTTTGCCCAAAATTACGTAGTTATGTTCCGACTTACTTTTGTGAGGATTGTGTTTTTGGTTGCAAAGAAAGTAATGACTTTATGCGATGTGGAATTGTTTTGCCGCTTGTGTTAAAACCGAATTTTAGGGAAGTATTTAATATTATTCTGAAAAGTAATAATGTTATGTTTGATGATGAAGCCCAAAGATACAATGATAGTCATTTTGGTTGGAAAGCAACAGAGGCTGTTCAAAGAGCATATATTATGAGGAGATTTTAAATATGAGAAAACTATTTTCAATTTTTACATTTCTGCTTATCTGTTCATTTTCTGTTTTTGCAGGTCCGTTCGGGCTGGATATGGGAATGACGATTGAAGACGTTACAAAAGCCTGCGGCGGAAACGAGCCGGAATATATTTCTGATGACAGATATTACATTCAGCCAGTAAAATCACATCCGCTTTTTGAAGGCTACGTTGTCTGGATTAGCGAAACAGAAGGTTTGTACTATATAAAAGGAATAAGCCGCGAAATTCGGACAAACGATTACGGAACAGAAGTTAAACAGGAATTTGCAAAACTTCTTTCTCCGCTTGAACGCAAATATGGAAAGTTCGAGATAGTTGATGAGATTGTTTCAGATGATGTGCTTCCATATAAATTAAAACAAGATAGCTGGATGTTAACAATTGCGGAAGGCTCAAGAATTTGCGAGGCTCATTGGTCTACTGATGAAGAAAAGTTTGAGAAATTCGATGGATTGATAACAATTTCTATAGGAGTAAAAACAGAAGCAACATATATTACAAGCAAGGCATACATCTGGATTGAATACGGTTTTGAAAATGCAATTGAAGGTTTTAATGCCTTGGATGATGTGTTGTAAAAAACAATTTAAACTCATTTTTCTTCTTGACAAAGTGCCGGGGGGGGTACACTGTCTTTAACTTTATTGAATTAAGGAGTAAAAAATGAAGTTTAAGAATTTTTTTGTAAGCTTTATTTCAGGCTTAACATTAGTTGTTATGTGTTCATCTTGTGTTTCATCAACAAGGGTTAATTTTAATACCGATGTTGACGGTGCAACAGTCTATATAGATGGAGAAGAAATAGGAACAACTCCAGCTCGGATAAAATTAAGTAATGCTGTATGGGAAAATCCAGATGTTGTAATAAAAAAAGATGGATATAAAGATTTGTATACAGAATTAAATAAAGAAGTCAAAGGTGTTAATTTAGTATGTGGTCTATTGCTTTGGTGGCCTTCTTTGCTGTGGGTTTATGGCCCAAAGAAAAATCAAAATTATATGTTGTCTCCTGTTCCTGTAATTCAAAATACTGTAAATGAATAAAGTTTTTATATTGCTGTTTTTCTTATTTCCTTTTTTTTTGTTCTCTTGCAATAAGTCTAATTCTATATATGGAAAATGGGAAGACAGTAATAGAATTCTTGAATTCAGTGAGTATGGAGATTTTACTCTTGAGTTTAAGAATTCAAATTTAGTAAAAGGTTTTCGTGGTAAAGCATTAAAAAAGAAAAATATAATTGTTCTGTTCTTTGAAGAATTTAAGAATTTTAATAATGAATGGCTTTATACAGACGGAACTGATTTAGAAAATTATAAAGAAATATTATTCATTTCTTTTGAAAAAGAAAAACTTGTTACTCAGATAAAATCAACCAATAAAAAATTTATATATAAAAAAGTTATTGAGTAATCCAATCCTCTGAAATTAAAAATGCGTTGCAAATAATAACTTTTGTTAGATTTTCCAAATGCCAGAATTGCTTTTTCAGTTATATTTCAGAAGATAAAGAATCTCTTTTGTGCATGGGAAATATAAGTCAAAGGGAAGCTATTCCAGATTGGTTTGTACAAGCAAATGTCAATGAAAACCGAATTATGACTAACGAAGAGATTCAGTTAAGACTTAATGAATTCAAAAAAATGTGATATTATTATTCAAGGAGATTAAAAATGAAAAAAACAATATTTGTAGATTTAATTTTTTTGCTTAATGTAATGCTGTTGATTAGTTGTGCCTCAACAACTAGTGTTGCTAAGTTTTACACAGAACTGCAACCAATAGAATCTGTTCCTGAAGAGTGTAGGCTTGCTGAAAATGAAACACCAAAAGTTTTTTGTTCAGATGATATTCAGTCGGATTTGTATTTTATGCGTTCAAACTATTTTCAGGTTATAGGATATTCTGCTTGGAATGGTCCTGATGAAAATGGAGCAGGGGGAGAAGATTGCTTACAGAATGAAATCACTTATTTTTGCAAACAAAAAGGCGCAAGAGTTGCAATTTATAGTAAAAAATATACAGATACAAGAAATGGAATTTATTCTGTACCATTAATAAATAATCATTATTATACTGATTCTAATGGATATATGCATTCTTATAATACAACATCATATATTACAAATTCATATTCTGTTAATCGTTATAATTATGATGTTTATTTCTTTGTTCCTTATAATCAGTCTTATATAAAAGTTTCTAAAATAGGAATTGAATTTAGAAATCTTGATTCAGCAGATAGAATAAAGCTTCAAAGAAATACAGGTATATGTGTGGATGTTGTATATGAAAACTCCCCGGCTTTTTTCGCTAATCTTTCAAGAGGTGATGTGATTATTGAAATCAACGGCGAAAATATTCTTAATGTTGATACCTATCGTTCTGTTACTTCAAAATTGTCTGCAGATGATTCTGTGGAAATAAAATATATCCGTAACGGAAAAGAAGAAAAATCTGTGTTTAAGATTTTTTAGACTTAAGGAAATTAAAAATGAAAAAACTGATTTCACTTTTTACTTTGCTGTTTGTTTGCTTTGTATTATTTTCTTGTGCAAGCGGAACGGCTTTTGTTACTGGCAAAAAGAGGTCTTCTGTAAATCCTGACAGGATTTCTATATATACAGAACCTCCAGAAGATTATGAAGTAATTGGAATTGTAACTGCTTCCAGTGATTCCGGTTTTACCGACCAAGGAAGTTTGAATTATGCAATTGCGGAGTTGAAAAAACAGGCTGGAAAAATTGGTGCCAATGGAATTATTTTGGAAACCATTTCAAAATCAAATTCAGGAGGCTCATTTGTCGGCAATGTCTTTGTTGCTGATTCTGCGCAGAATGTTACTGGCAAAGCGATTTATGTTCTAAGATAAAGTATTTCTCTTAATTTTGATAATTTGTTATCCTGATGTTACAATATCCGTACTTTATTAGAAGGAGTAAATATGAAGTTATCAAGAAAATCAACAGTCGTATTGGTTTTGCTCATGGTTGCCGCCTCTGCTTGTTTTGGTCAGAAATGGAAAAACATTGTAAAAGGACTTGGAGACAGAGTGGGCGGAAACAACAATTCGCAGCAGTCAGCAGAATCAACTGAAAAAGAAGAAATGCCTAACTTGCCTGGTTTTAATATGAATATGGATACAGGTCCACGTAATATAAAAAACTATAAATCAAAAAGACCAGCCAAGATTCCAAATGAACCTTATCTTCAGGAGATGGCGAAAAAAAATGATAACGCTGAAAAAGCTCTAAAAAAAGAAAATTATAAAAGAGCGTATGAGCTTTTTAACACACCTATTAAAGCTAAAGCCACAGAAAAAATATATGATGATTATGACGGCTACATGGCGATGATGGACTGGGAAAGAGATCTTTCAAGTTGGGTTAATACCTTTTATGAAGATCCAAATTATCAGGGAGAAAAATAATCTCATTTAGCTTTTTCATAAAAATCTAAAAAACAAATGCCGTGCAGGAAAGCGCATTTAAATGCAAAATCTGGCACGGCTTTTTTGTTTATAAAAGCTATAGTTTATTCTAGCAGTCTTCCTGCCTTGTAGGATTCTTCAAGATAGCTTGGATTCTGATAGTAAAGGTCTGTGTTAAAGTTTGAAATTTGGTCGCTTATAAACGAATTGAACACTTTGATTAAAGTTTCTTCTTCTGTTCCTGGAGCGGCAAGGTCTTCTATCATTATACAGTAAAGCTTTCCTATGTCCTGAAATTCAGGCAACGTGTACTTGCAGTTTTTTACAGTTTCAAAGTCGCCATCTGGAATTTTGTAATCCCGGATTATTTCATCGCTTACTTGCTCAAACGAGAGGCAGTGATTTACAGGCGCGGCATAGAGTTGCTTGTGAACGCCTTTTTTTCCAAGCGCATTAACAACAATTCCGCGGCGGTTCTTTGTTTTTCTAGCAATAAATTCAATCAGCGCGCAAACATAAAAAAAATCATTCCTCTGTTCTTCGGTCATATACAATCTCGCTTTTTTGGAAATTAAGGCAATTTAATGCTGACAATGTATGGAAGCTTATTTGGTGTGTAGGCTGCTTGAATTCTGCAAGCACCCAAAACTGTTTTTTTGTAATTGTGCCTTTAATAAAATCGTTAACATAATTCCAAACTGTGTCGTTTGCCATCGGTCCTTCTACAATATCGTAATTGTGAGTTTTTCCGCTTCGGCAGTGGGCGATAAACTCAAGCCATTCATCATTCATTTCGGTGAATTTTAAAATCGAAAGGGATTCATCAGGCGTGTAATCAAAAAAATTGATGACAGGCTTTTCATTGTTTCTGTTTGCCCAGCGGACGGCTTGTTTCCAGTTATTTGTGCAATAGAATCCCCAGGAAAAATCTTTTGTGTATAAACTTTTCCGGATTTCCGGGAACTGCACAATTTCTCTGCTTGCATGATATAAGGTGCTTTTATTCATTGCCAGATATTTTTCCTCGTTTTACTTTTTGGGTGGTGGTCATTTCGAGGGGATGCTCTAGCATTGTGATTTTTGAGATGCGGGCGTAAGGCTGAAGCTCCTTGTTTACTTTTGAAATTATTTTTTCAACTTCTGATTTTACTGATTCGTCTAGCGGAGAGGATTCTCTGTTTATATTCAGTTTTGAAAAAAGGTCGTCGCTGGCATAGACAAGCGCTTCGATTTGCTCGCTTTTTGTTGCTTTGTCTGCGATGTAGCCACGCACTGTGATTTGCGCTATGTCTGTAAAAAGCTGGAAGGCATTTTCAATTTCTTCCGGGTAAACGTTTTTGCCGCCTTCTGTAACAATCATGTTTTTTACGCGTCCTGCAAGAATAAGGTAGCCTTCGCTGTCTAGTTTTCCAAGGTCGCCGGTTTTAAAGAATCCGTCTGGAGTAAAGACTTTTGCGGTTTCTTCTTCCATATTATAGTAGCCTTTAAAAACCATAGGGCCTTTTACTGCTACTTCTCCGATTCCATCTGCTGAAGGCTCAAGGATTTTCATTTCCATGTACGGAAAGAAATACTGGCCGACACTTTCAATTTTAAAGCGGCTTATCGGGTTCAATGCGATAATCGGGCTTGTTTCTGTAAGTCCGTAGCCTTGCACAAAGTCGATTCCCATTTCGTTGTAGATTTTAAATACACTTGAAGCAAGTGGTCCGCCGCCGCAAATTGCAATTCTTAGCGACTGAATATTTGCCTGTTTCAGCACGCTTTTAAAAAGCGTCTTGCCGGGATTTACTTTGAAAACTTTTTTTATTACGTAGGAAATCCACATCATGGCATGAATTGCGCCGTTTACTAAAGGACCTTTTGCCTTGATTCCTTTCATGATTCCTGCAAGCAGCTTATTGAACAAAAGCGGAACTCCGAGCAGCATTGTGATTTGTCCTTCGCGAAGTTCTTTCATAAGTCTGGAAACAGCCATGCTTTTTCCGAATACAATTTCAGCTCCTACAGAAAGGCTTTCTATGAAAACCGCCTGCATTGTGTAAGCGTGATGAATCGGAAGTAGCGCGTAAAAGACATCGGTTGAAAAAATGTCCATGCGGGTTTGCGCGATATATGCGTCGCTTACAAGATTTTTGTGGGTGAGCATTACGCCTTTTGGATTTCCTGTTGTTCCGCTTGTAAAAAGAATTGCCGCAAGGTCATCTTCTTTTGCGCTGTGGAAATCATGTTCAGTTGAATTTGGTTTTAATGTATAAACGTATTTTTCTGAAAACTTTGGACTGAGCGAATAAACTTTGTGCTCAGCATTTTTCGTGTCAAACGCTGGAAATTTTTCTTCGTCAACAAAAAAGTATTTTGGCTTGGCTGTGTTCAAAAGATTTTTGATTTCTTCTTCGTGTAGAGCGTAATCCATAGGGCAGATTGTAGCTCCAGCGGCAAGAGATGCAAGGAACACGAGTCCCCATTGAGGGGAATTTTTTCCGCTTACCGCAATTCTGTCACCTTTTTGGATTCCATTTTCTATGAACCAGGAAGCAAGCTCTTTGACTTTTTGTTCTACCTGTGAATATGAAAGTGTGTTTTTTGAGCCGCCTTCGCCTTCAAAATCTGTAAAGCAAGATTTTTTTGGAAATCGTTTTGCTGTTATAAAAAACATTTCGGGAACTGTGGGCCATTCCCCTGAAAAGTCGCTGTCTTTGTATTTGCTTAAAAAATCCCAAGGTGTCTTTGTGGCTGTCTGCATAGTCCGTTCTCCAAAAATAAGAGTAATTTACAATAATACATTCTATCACGAAATCTGTTTTATTTAAAACAAAAAACGGCCGCAACCGTTATTGGTCGCAGCCGCATTTTTAGCTTTAAAGTTTGGAATTGCTATTAGTACATTCCGCCCATTCCATCCATGCCCGCCTGTGGAGCAGCTGGTGCTGGAGGTTCAGGAATATCTGTGATAGCGCATTCTGTTGTGAGCAGCATTCCAGCTACAGAAGCAGCGTTCTGGAGAGCGCATCTTGTAACCTTTGCCGGGTCAATGATTCCAGCTTCCATCATGTCTACCCATTCGCCTGTAGCGGCATTGTAGCCAACACCTTTCTTTTCTGCCTTTGCTTTGTCAGCGATTACAGCTCCGTCTACACCTGCGTTTTCTGCAATCTGGCGGATAGGCTCTTCCAATGCTCTTTTTATAATCTGGAAACCAACTTTTTCGTCTCCAGTAAGATTTTCTTTTTCTGCATCAAGAACTTTGCTTGCTTCGATGAGTGCAAGTCCGCCGCCGGAAACAATTCCTTCTTCCAAAGCTGCTCTTGTTGCTGCGAGAGTATCTTCAACACGGAATTTCTTTTCCTTCATTTCTGTTTCTGTGATTGCGCCGATGTTGATTACAGCTACACCGCCAGAAAGTTTTGCAAGGCGTTCCTTGAGCTTTTCCTTGTCGTAGTCAGAAGTTGATTTTTCAATCTGATTCTTGATTTCTGCAACACGGTCAGCGATTGCCTTTTTGTCTCCGGCTCCGTCAACCAAAGTTGTATTGTCTTTGTCGATTTTTACAGATTTAACCTGTCCAAGGTCTGCAAGTTCTGTTGATTCAAGCTTAAGTCCCAAGTCTTTTGTGATTACTTTTCCGCCTGTGAGGATTGCGATGTCCTGAAGCATTTCCTTTCTTCTGTCGCCAAATCCTGGTGCTTTTACAGCGCAGCATTTGAGAGTTCCGCGGATTGAGTTTACAACCAAAGTTGCAAGAGCTTCACCGTCAAGGTCTTCTGAAATGATGATTAAAGGCTTTCCTGTCTGGGCAACTTTTTCAAGAACAGGAAGAAGGTCTTTCATTGTGCTGATTTTTTCATCATAAATGAGAACGTAAGCATCGTTGTAGTTTACTTCCATGCGCTCGCGGTCATTTACAAAGTAAGAAGAAATATATCCGCGGTCGAACTGCATTCCTTCTACAGTTTTTACAGTTGTGTCCATGTTCTTGGATTCTTCAACTGTGATAACGCCGTCTTTTCCGACTTTTTCAATTGCATCTGCAAGGATTTTACCAATTTCCGGGTCGTTGTTTGCAGAAATTGTAGCTACATGAGTAATGTCTTCGTTGCCTTTTACTGCGCGGCTGTTCTTTTTTACTTCCTCAACTGCGATTGCTGTTGCCTTGTCTATTCCGCGTTTAATTTCAATTGGTGTCATTCCAGCTGAAACTGCTTTGAGTCCTTCGCGGACAATTGCATAGGCAAGAACTGTTGCTGTTGTTGTTCCGTCTCCTGCTACATCGTTTGTCTTTGAGGAAACTTCGCGTACAAGCTGAGCTCCCATGTTTTCAAATGGATCTTTAAGCTCGATTTCTTTTGCAACTGAAACACCGTCTTTTGTAATTGTTGGTGCGCCGTATTTCTTGTCAAGCATAACCAAGCGTCCGCAAGGTCCTAATGTTACTTTTACTGCGCGGGCAATCTGTTCAACTCCGCTCAGCATTTTTTTGCGTGCATCTTCACTGTAAACTAACTGTTTAGCCATGATTCTAACTCCTATTTTTATTGACTGCCTTGAAAAATCTAAAGACAGTTTAAAAATTTTATTTTATTGTAAATAAAGATACTAAAAATTATGAAAATCGACAATATTTTTTGCCAAAACTTTTATTATTTTGTTTATTCGCCATTTATATAGAAGAAACTTAATTTTTTAACTAAAATGTCGAGTTTTGCAGCTGAATTCGCGAATTGACGCGCTTTTTCTGATAGCTTATTTAGCCTGAAATTCGAGTTTTATGATTTAATGTCATTATCGGGCTTGACCCGATAATCTATTACACTTTTTTTTGCAAGATTGCTAACCGAGTTTGCTATGCAAACATCGCGGTGTCAAGCACGGCAATGGCACTAAATTGTTGTTCTTATCAAAACTTGAAATTTAAACTTTTTAGAATTATTGCTTGTTTTTAGGGAAATCTTTGAAAATCACTTGATATTTTTTATAATTGTATTATAATCATAATTGTAATAATTACAAATTAATTTATTGGAAACTGGAACTGCATTTTTTAGCAATTGCATAAAAAAAAGCAATGGTCTATAATGCTTCCAGTTATTATAGTTGAATTTTTCAATGCAAAGAGGTTTTGAAATGAACATGAGAGCTGAATGGGAAGGTTTTAACCCAAAAGGTTTGTGGACAAGCGAAGTCAATGTTCGCGATTTTATTCAGGCTAACTATACTCAGTATAGCGGCGATGAGTCATTCTTGGCTGGTCCTACAGCTGCCACAAGCAAGTTGTTTGATGAGCTCCAGAAGTTGCAGAAAGCTGAGCATAATAAGAAGTGCGTTGGTCTTGACGGAAAGGAAAGATCAGGCGTTCTTGATTTGGATACAGATGTTGTTACTAGCCTTACATCACATCAGGCTGGATATATCTGCCCGGAAGGAAAAGATCTTGAGCAGGTTGTAGGTCTTCAAACAGACAAGCCTCTTAAAAGAGCATTTATGCCTTACGGCGGAATCAGAATGGCAGAGCAGTGCCTTGAAATGTACGGCTACAAGCCAAATCCTGAGCTCCACAGAGTTTTCACAGAATATCACAAGACTCACTCAGACGCTGTATTTGAAGTTTATACTCCAGAAATCAGAAAAGCTCGCAAGGCCCACATTCTTACTGGTTTGCCTGATACTTATGGACGCGGACGCATTGTAGGAGACTACCGCCGTGTTGCTCTTTATGGTATTGATTATCTTATTCAGTGCAAGGAGCAGGACAAGGCTAACTGCGGAAACGGCACAATGACAGATGATGTTATCCGCCTCCGTGAAGAAATTTCTGAGCAGATTAAGGCTCTCAAGGGAATCAAGGCGATGGCTGCGATTTACGGATATGACATTTCAAATCCTGCAAAGAACGCAAAAGAAGCTTTCCAGTGGCTTTACTTTGGCTACCTTGCCGCAATTAAGACACAGAACGGTGCTGCAATGTCTGTAGGACGCATTTCTACATTCCTTGACTGCTATATTGAGCGCGATTTGAAGAAAGGAATCCTTACAGAAGAAAAAGCACAAGAACTTGTTGACCACATTGTTATGAAGTTCCGCATGGTTCGCTTTGCACGTATTGAATCGTATAACCAGCTTTTCTCTGGCGACCCGATTTGGGCTACATTGGAAGTTGCAGGTCTTGGTCAGGACGGACGCGATATGGTTACAAAGAACGACTACCGCTTCCTCCACACATTGGAAAACATGGGACCAAGCCCAGAGCCAAACATGACAGTTCTCTATTCAAAGAGACTTCCTGAAAACTTCCGTCGCTATGCCGCAAAGATTTCTATCGACACATCTTCAATTCAGTATGAAAACGATGATGTAATGCGCCCAATCTGGGGAGACGACTACTCAATCTGCTGCTGTGTTTCTGCAACTCAGACAGGAAAAGAAATGCAGTTCTTTGGTGCGCGCGCAAACCTTGCAAAAGCCCTTCTTTACGCAATCAACGGCGGAAAGGACGAGCCTGCAGGTCTTACACCGGGAGTTCAGGTTGGTCCAGAATTTGCCCCAATCACTTCTGATTATCTTGATTATGATGAAGTTATGCGTAAGTACGATGCTATGCTTGAATGGCTTGCAAGTCTTTATGTAAACACATTGAACGCAATCCATTATATGCACGACAAGTACTACTATGAGGCTGCAGAACTTTCTCTTGAAGACACATATCTTAAGAGAACATTTGCAACTGGAATCGCAGGATTTAGCCACGTAGTTGATTCTCTTTCTGCAATCAAGTATGCAAAGGTAAAAGTAATCCGTGATGAAAGCGGACTTGCGAAGGACTTTGAAATTGAAGGCGACTTCCCACGCTACGGACAGGATGATGACCGCGCGGACGAAATTGCAACATGGCTTCTTAAAACTTTCATGTCAAAGATTGAAAAGAACCACACATACCGCGATGCTGAACCTACAACTTCTATCCTTACAATTACTTCAAACGTTGTATACGGAAAGGCAACTGGCGCACTTCCAGACGGACGCAAAGCAGGCGAGCCGTTCTCTCCTGGAGCTAACCCTTCTTACGGAGCAGAAACAAAAGGTCTTATCAAGTCTTTGAACTCTGTTGCAAAAGTTCCTTACAAATATGCTTTGGACGGAATTTCAAATACACAGACAATCAACCCGAACGCTCTTGGACACGACGAGAACGAGCGCATCTCTAACCTTGTAAACGTTTTGGACGGATACTTTGATCAGGGAGCGCACCACTTGAACGTTAACGTGTTTGGAGTTGAAAAGCTCAAGGACTGCCAGGCTCACCCTGACAAGCCAGAATATGCAAACTTCACAGTCCGTGTTTCTGGATATGCAGTTCGCTTTATCAACCTTACAAAGGAACAGCAGGACGATGTTATTGCCCGCACTTGCCACGCAAGCCTCTAATGCTGACTTTTAAGACTGCATAAAAACGGCCGCTTTTGGTTTTTCCAAAGGCGGCTTTTTTGTTTTTTTTCATTTTCTTTAAGGAAGAATTGCTTTTCTTGAATTAGGAACATTCCAAACTGTATTTTCTAAAATTTCATATTCAGCTCAACAGGGCAGTGGTCGCTTCCCATTATTTCCGTGTGGATTTTCGCGCCGGTCATCTTGTCCTTTATGCTGTCGGAAACAAGAAAATAGTCGATTCGCCAG
This sequence comes from Treponema sp. UBA6852, assembly GCA_002449305.1. GTDB lineage: Bacteria > Spirochaetota > Spirochaetia > Treponematales > Treponemataceae > Treponema_D. The sequence goes on along the minus strand of DKDI01000002.1, from coordinate 1,147 downwards.
CCTGTGTTCTTTTCGCGGGCGTGGAATCTGTACGACCACCAGCTGTAGACTTCGGCGGTGTCGGGGTAGAAGTGGCGGAAGCTGTCGGTGAATCCTGATGAAAGCAGCTCTGTCATTTTTCCGCGCTCCTCGTCCGTGAATCCGGCATTGTGCCGGTTTGTCTTTGGATTTTTGATGTCGATCTCCTCGTGGGCGACGTTCATGTCTCCGCAGACAATCACGCCTTTTTTTTGCGCTAGCGTTTTAAGGTACGCGCGGAAGTCGTCTTCCCATTTCATTCTGTATTCAAGTCGGCGAAGCTCGTCCTGCGAATTTGGCGTGTAGACCGTAACAAGAAAGAATTTCTCGTATTCAAGAGTGATTACGCGCCCCTCCGTGTCGTGTTCGGCAATTCCGATTCCGTAGCTTGCACAAATCGGCTCGTGCTTTGCAAAAATCGCGGTTCCTGAATATCCTTTTTTTTCGGCGTAGTTCCAGAACTGATGATAGCCCGGAAGCTCCATCTGAATCTGCCCGGTCTGGAGCTTTGTCTCTTGCAGGCAGAAAAAGTCCGCGTTGAGCGAGGCGAACGCCTCCATAAAATTTTTCCCCATCACGGCTCGAAGTCCGTTCACATTCCACGAAATGAATTTCATATTTTGTTTCCTTATTTAGTTTTTGTAGAATCCGTTTTCACATTTTGAGAATGCATATCCGCAGATGATTACTTCCGCGTTCTCTGCCAGTTCCTTGATTTTTTCAGTATTCAATTTTCACTTCCTTTATTGGCTCTAGAAATTCTTTTTCATTAAAATGCAAATCTTTCAGAATTGGAATAAGGTCGATGTATTCTTCTGTTAGACCGAGATTTTTGTAGTCCGCGGTTAAAACCAGATAGCCTGAATCACATTTTTTGACTTCTGTGTATTTTTTTAGCGCGGCTGAGGTTCTGAATCTTATGCTGTGGTTCTTAAAAGTGAATGACGTGTATTTTCCGCAGCTGCTCAGAACCGCATAATTTTGCGTTTCCATATACTCATCATACTACATCGTTTTTTTTCAGTCTATAAATGGAGAGAGAGTGGAAAAAATGGGTTAATGTGGAAAAAAATTAACAAAAATTTATAAAAGTACTTGACAAATCCTGGGGGGGGGTACAATAGAGACT
>DKDI01000029.1 GCA_002449305.1 Treponema sp. UBA6852 | reverse complement strand
CACTGCGATGTTTACGCAGTAAACTCGGTCAGGAATCTGTTGGAAATTTTCAATAGATTATCAACCGAGTTTCTTTCAGAAACATCGCAGGGGCAAGCCCGAAGATGACATGATTGATATTATAATTGGAGAATATTTATGGAAAAAGATTTGATTCGCATTGATAAATGTCAGATAAGAAAAGGCGGTTCTGTTTTGATTCCGCAGATTGACTGGACAATGAAAGAAGGAGAAGCTTGGCTTGTTACAGGTCCTAATGGCGGCGGAAAGGCTGACTTTATAAAGGCGTTGTCTGGCTTTCTGGAATTCTACCCGGAGCAAGGCGGTTCATTTTATTCTGAATTCGCCAAAAGCACTGCTGTAGTTTCACTTGAAGAAGCTGCAAAATTAATAGAAGAAGAACGCGAGCGGGACGAAAGTGAATATTTGGACAAAATCGACATAGGAAGAACCGGCCGTGAATACATTTATGAAGTTATTGGCGGCGCAAAAAGAAAATCTGAACCCCTTGCAAAAGACGCATACAAACTTGAAACATTTCCGCAGATAAAACTTTGCGGCGTGGAAAAAATCCTTGACCGTGGACTGCGCTTTATGTCTACAGGGGAAATAAGACGCACGCTTTTGTGCCGTTCACTTTTGTCTGGAGCCAAGCTGCTTATTTTGAGCGACCCTTTTGCGGGGCTGGATGTCGAATCTCGTTCAATTCTTATGGAATTTTTCAATATGATTCTAAAGCGGCAGACTGAAAATTCTGGAACAGATTTTCCGCGCATAATTTTGTGCATGGAGCGGTTTACTGAAATTCCTGAAGAAATAAACCGCGTGCTTGAGTTTTCAGATAAAAAAATTTCCTTCTGCGCAAGCCGTTCTGAATACGAAAATCTCCTTGAAATTCGAAACACAGAAAAAAAATCCGTCCGCGAAAAAGAAAGGCAGGAATTTCTTTGCGAACTAAAAAGAATCCGCAGTGAAAGCAATTTCGCCTTGGAAACAGAAGAATTTTCTGAAGTGCCAGAAAGCCTTATAAAGTTTGAGGATGTGAATGTTGGCTGGGACGAACATAAGGTTCTTGTAAACTTAAACTGGGAAGTTAAAAAAGGCGAGCATTTTCTTGTGAGAGGACCAAACGGCTCTGGAAAAACCACAATCATGGAGCTTATAACAGGCGACAATATGCAAGTGTTCCGTGAAAAAGTCTATCTGTTTGGAAGCAGGCGCGGTTCAGGCGAGTCAATCTGGGACATAAAGAAGCACCTTGGAATTGTAAGCTACAGGCTTCATGTGGAGTACAGAATGGTTGGCGGAACTGACTTGCAAAGCGTGATTATAAGCGGATTCAAGGACAGCATTGGACTTTACGAGCCTGCCACGGATTTTGAACTTGCAATGGCAAATGCTTGGCTTAAACTTGCAGGATTTTCTGGACGCGAAAAGGAATCGTTTGGCTCTTTAAGTTACGGAGAGCAGCGCGCAATTTTGATTCTTAGAGCCGCCGTAAAGTCTCCTCGTGTTCTTATTCTTGACGAGCCGTGCCATGGACTGGACGAAAACTACCGCGGAAAAATCCTAGACTTACTAGAAACCGTCGCAGAAACAGGAACAACAACGCTTCTGCACGTAACCCACGAGCCTTCGGAAGTTCTTGCCTGCGAAAAAAACATTCTGGAACTTTGTCCCGGCCAAACTCCAATGTATAAGATTTTGCACAGATAGGAAAGTTGAATCCGTCATGCAAAAAATGAACGATCTAAAACAACTTGTCATGGATATGTCTAATAAGTCTAACTGTCATTGCCGTACTTGATACGGCAATCTATTTGTTGTTTTGCAAGGGGTGCTGACATGTACACGCAAGGGGGCCTTGCAAGCACAGAACAGGAGTGTTGACATGTGCTTGCAATCATCGTAATGAAATTATTTATTCCTCAGCAACATTCGTATCAGTGCAGTAATCTGCTGATATATACATTGAGTTTCCGCTTAGGCATACATTTCTGAATTTTATGTTCTCTAAATCCACGATGGAATCGATTGCGAAATTATAAAGGTTTACATTTACAACTCTGTTATGTGCAAAAAGTTTTCCTGATTTGCCTGTGGTTTTGTTTGGAAGAACAAAGTTTGCGCCGCAGTCTGCAATTGCAAGTTCTTTTGGTTTTATGGCTACGAATCTGCGCGGACCGTAAAATTTTTGGTTGTTTTCTTTAAGTTTTGGAATGTATGCTTCAAGAGAACCTATTGGGCTTCCTGCTGCGTTTTGAGGATTTCCAACGGAATTTATTGTTCTCATGGAATTTGTCCAGCCCAAAATGTCTTCTACTTCAAACCCATAATCTGTACCTGCAATCTTTAAAAGCGCGCCACGGCTGTAAACTTTACAGTCATGAAAATTATAGAAAGTGTCATCAGAACCTGTTGCGGAATTTCCTACATTTGAAACCAACGCATAAACATAACCATCGTACAAAATGGCTATGTCGTTGATTGTGCCTGCAACGCCCATTTGCTCTGTGGACTGTGCTGCTCCTATTATATCTATAAAAAAATTTGAATCATCGATATTCGTGATTGTTCCACGCTGAAGGTACGATGAGCCGTTTTTTGTGTATGCAAAATAAATATCGCTGCCCTGAATTGCAAAAGCTGTATAAGTTGCCCCGGAAACAGAAAATTGTGTGGAATATAAAGAAGTCACTGATGAAATTCTAGAAATAAAGTTTGTTGAAGGTTCTGTTATTTGTAAAAGTTTTAGTTCGCCACTAGAAGAATCATATCCGCCTATCCATAGAGAATCTGTGCTATCATCAAAATACAAAGGGTCTTTTACGGATGTGCTACTAAATTGAATGTTATAAGGTCCTGAGCCTTTCCCCTTATAGTAGATAAAATTTGTTCTATTGAATTGGCTATCAGCGTTTTCTATATAATAGTTATAATATGCATAAAAAGATTCTGCAAATCCTAGTATAGTCGAATTTCCAGGTTTGTTTGAGGTAACGGAATCAATGTTATTTATAGTTAGATCACTTGTTATAGAGTCAAATCGATTGTAATAATATTTAGAATTATAAACATCCCATAAATAATATTTTTGATAATTAATTACATCTCTGTTGCTGTCCAGTATCATCAAAATTGTTTTTTCTGCTGTTTCTCCGGCTATAACTTTTACTTCTGTGCTTCCGCTTCCTATGCGTATTCCGTCTGAATCAAATGCTTCGGCTTTTACCGTGTATGTGGCAGGCTCAAGTTCATCAAATGTAATTACCCCCCAATTCTGCGGTCTGCGAGTCGACAGTTTCTCCGTCAAGAATTATGCTTACTTTGTAAGATGCGGCATTGTCCTTGGAAAAACTGTAAAGTCCGCGTTCTCCTCCCGGAACTGTTATGCGGATTGCGCCTTCTTTGCTATTTGAGCCGCTCATGTTCATGCAAGACGCAAGGGCAAGAATCAGCGCCGGCAAAAATGCAAATGAAAATTTCTTAATGTTCATAAAATTCTCCTGTGTTTGATTTCACTTTCTATATTTCACTGCTGAACGGTTCAGCGTGAACACATTTCATGTTTTTTTCAAGCTGCTCTGCGGAACTTGCGCCAACCAGCACGCTTGTAACGCCTTTCTGGTTAAGAATCCAGGACAACGCCATTTCTGCAAGAGTTTCGTTGCGTTTGCCTGCCTGTGCGTTCCATGACTTTAGTTTTTCCAGAAGTTCTGGAGTCAAGTCTTTGCTTTTTAGAAAATGCTCTTTTGCCATTCTGCTGTCAGAAGGAATTCCGTTAAGGTATCGGTCTGTAAGCAAGCCTTGCGCCAATGGAGAAAATGAAATAAATCCAATTCCATGCTCTGCGCAGTAGTCAAGAATGCCTTCCTCTTGAGGTGAACGGTCAAGAAGATTCAGCCTGCCCTGATAAATAAGAAGCGGAACATCCCGTTCTCGAAGATAGTTGTCGGCGAATTTTAATGCTTCAAGCGGCCAGCGGCTTAAACCCAGATAAAGGGCTTTTCCTTGCTTTACAATGTCCACCATTGCCTGCAAAGTTTCTTCCAAAGGAGTGTTCGGATCGTAGCGGTGGCTGTAAAATAAATCTACATAGTCAAGATTCATGCGCTTTAAACTTTGGTCAAGACTTGCGGTAAGATATTTGCGCGAGCCCCAGTTGCCATAAGGACCTTCCCACATATCATAGCCAGCTTTTGTTGAAATAAAAAGCTCGTCGCGGTAAGGACGGAAGTCATCTTCAATAAGACGCCCCATTGTTTCTTCTGCGCTGCCGTAAGGTGGTCCGTAGTTATTTGCAAGGTCAAAATGATTTATTCCATGGTCAAACGCAAAATGTGTAATTTTCCGGCTTCGTTCATAAGAATCGTTTCCGCCGAAGTTGTGCCAAAATCCTAGGCTTACTTTGGGCAAGAGAATTCCGCTTTTTCCGCATCGATTATATAAAGATTGAAAGTCATCATAGCGGTGAGTGTCTGCTGTGTAGATTCCTTTTAAGTCCATGTGCATCTCCTTTTATACATTATAATGGGTTGTTTTGGAATTTCCACTTTTTTTACAGATTTTATAAAAAAAGCTGCCCTTTGAAGTTTTCTTCACTTGGACAGCTTGTATAAAGTAAAAGATTTTAAGCTAGCTTAGCAGATTACAACAGAATTGTCTGTGTGGGAGAATGGAGCAGGAATGTACTTGTCTGCCGCCCAGTCGTTTTCCCAGTGTTTTCCGTCAAGAAGATAGCGGAACTGATATTCTTTTCCAGCTTCAAGAGGGATTTTTACAGAGAAAGAACCGTCTTTGCCTTTTTTCAACGGAGTTTCTGTGCTGCTCCAGCTGTTAAAGTCTCCTGCGATTGAAACTTTTTCTGCACCGTGTGCTGCTTCCTGAGAAACAGAAAAAGTTACGTTACAAGTTTTCTTGTCTTTGGAATAAGACTTTTTCAGTGACATTTCATGTCTCCTTATTATAAAAACAATTTGATAAAAAACAACAGTTGCCGGATAGAAAATAACGCATATATATGCATTGTTTTCGCTCCTTTGCCATATTCATATATTATATAATATTTCAAATGTAATCAAGGGCATGTATAAAAACGTTTCGATTTATGAGGAGGGGGGGGAAAATATATTGAAATTCAGAGTAAAATAGAAAAGCACTTTGTTTTTTATTGCGATGTACGCTATAATGTACATAAACGGAGGTTTGTATGAATGCAATTACAGCGACAAAAGCAAGGGAAAATCTCTTTAAAATAATGGCGTTTGTTAATGACAATTCACAGCCTTTGACTCTTACAAATTCAAAAGGAAAAAACGCAGTTCTTATAGGAGAGGACGACTGGAATGCTATTCAAGAAACAATGTACTTGAATTCAGTTCCGGGAATGGCAGAGTCATTAATAAAGGGAAAAAATGCTCCTTTAAAAGATTGTCTTTCTGAAGATGAAGTTGATTGGTAGAAATGTATCTCATAAAATATGGCAGACAAGCAGCAAAAGATATAAAGAACCTAAAATCAGCAAAGCTTGATGTCAAGGCAAAATACTTAATTGAAATTTTACGAAAAAATCCGCTTGAGCCGCCTTATGAAGAACTTATTGGAAATTTATCAGGATTGTATTCAAGGCGAATTAATATTCAGCATAGATTGGTCTATGAAATTTTTAATGAGGAAGTTACAGTTGACAATGTGAAATACGAAGGAATAGTAAAGATAATCCGTATGTGGACACATTACGAAAAAGTGAAGTAGATTTTATTTGACAAGGACTAATAAATGAGAAAGAAAGTTATTATATTTATACTTTTGGGTATGATTTTTAGCCTGTTTGCTAAAGAGCAAATAGGGGTATGTGATAAAAGTGTTTATAATGTTGGCATTATTCAAAACAATATTCCGATATGCTTTTATTACGAAGATAAACAAGGCTTAATATCAGCAGTAAAAAAATATTATGTTAGAATTGGAAATAATAATTTTGGTCCGTATGATTCAATTGACTCTTGGTTATTTACTTCTGAAAAAATAATATATACTGCAAAAATTGAGAATGAAGCTTGTTTATTTATAAACGGTGCTTGTTTAGAGCATTATAAAAGTATAAGTAACTTTTTTATTGCTGATGATAAAGAAACATTGAGCTATGCTTTTGAAACTGATGCAGGGGGTTTATCTAAAATGTAAAGATAAAGAAATAGGTCCATTTGAACAATTAAAGTATTTCCTTGTTTCAAATGATAAAATTATATCTTATGTGGCAAAAGAAAAATCTAAATTTTATATATATACTGAACAAAATAAATACGGACCATTTGATGATGTGACTGACTGTAAATATCAACAAGAAAAAGCTTATGCATATAGAGTTGAAAAGAACAAAAAAGAATATGTATATACTAAAGATGGTTTATTAGCAGGTCCTTTTGATAGTTTGTATATTGGAAATTTTTCTTCTGATGGAAAAAAATTAGCTTATGAAGCTCATAGTCATAATAAAAATAACAGAAATGAAACTTTGTGGGTTAATAAAGATAAAGTTTCAGAAGGACTATTAATATCGGATATTGATTTTGTAAATGACAAACTTCTTTACAGTGTTTGCACAAGTCAAGAGGGAAATTATATTTATTATATTTATTTCGGGAGCAAAAAATATGGTCCGTTTGCTCAAGTGGGAGATGTTGCAAGTTCTCCAGATAAAAATATAATTGCTTTTTCTTATTCACATGATTCATCTCCGGATGCAAAATTTTATTTAAGCGTTGGAAATGAGAAAGCCGGTCCTTATGAATATTGTTATCAGATAACTTTTTCACCAAATGGAAAAAAATAGCTTATGTAATAAAGAAAAGTGGTCAATATTATTTTATTTGTAATCAAAATCAATACGGACCTTATGAATCTATAAATGATATTGCTTTTTCAGAAGATGGAGCTTCCTTTGCATATATAACATCAACTGAATATTTTAAAGATGCAATTTTACATATAGGTGATTTTCAAACGGAGATTTATGATTTCATAATTGACTTAAAGTTTTACAATAATAATTTGACATATACAGCTGTGAAGAATGGACTTTATTATAATATGATTATTCTTGATAATAAAGAGTTTGTTGGAAACTATATCAATGGAAATTTAATATACATAAAAGATGGAAAAATTATAAAGGAATAAAATAGTGTGGCATGATTTTTTTGTTGATTTTTGATTACTTTATTGCTATATTAGAAGTGTAGACAACAAGTGTGTTTGCATGAGCGGTGAAGTAAGGTGTTGTGCCGACAAGCAGTGCCTTATCAGTTCCATAAGGGTTTGACATTTACCGCCAGTCGGCTAGATTGCTAACAATCAAAAGAAAATGTCTTTGTTTTATAACCTGCTTTATTATAAAGCAGGTTTTTTTTCAGGTCTGTTTTGATAGTATTTCTCATAGTTAAAAAATCAATATTATAAATTTTTCCAACACTCGAAATTCAAGATATAAAAAAAACAACATTAGCGTACTAATTGGCACTTTATTGCTGTAGTAATTGCGCTGATAGCATTTAGAAGTTTAAAGCGCAAAAGAATTACTTGCTTGTTTTTTTGCTTTTGATTATATTGTTGTGAACAAATTATCCGCTGATTTATCCAAATTGCAGGCGGAACAGTTTTCTTGTGGAACTGAAACTTGCTAAACAGGAGGCTCTAAAAATGAGCGCTGTCTTATCAAAAAATCACTATTTATTTACTTCGGAATCCGTGGGGGAAGGACACCCGGATAAAGTTTGCGACCAGATTTCAGATGGTATTCTTGATGAATGTCTACGTCAGGATCCAGAAAGCCATGTTGCTTGCGAAACTTTTGCTTCCCAGGCTCTTATTCTTGTAGGTGGCGAGCTTTCTACAAATGCCCAGGTTGATGTTCAGAAAGTTGCGCATGATGTTGTTCAAAGAATTGGCTACACAAATCCGGACTATGGCTTGGACTGCAATTCCATGGCTGTTCTTAATATGATTCATTCCCAGTCATCGGATATAAATCAGGGAGTTGTAGGAAAAGGCCTTGATGAATACAAAGGACAGCAGGGCGCAGGAGATCAGGGAATGATGTTCGGTTTTGCCTGCAAGGAAACAGCGGAACTTATGCCTGCTCCGATTATGTTTGCCCATAAGCTTATGAGAAAATCCGCAGAGCTAAGAAAAAGCGGCGAAGTCAAATGGATGCGCCCGGATTCAAAGAGCCAGGTTACAATTGAATATGAAGGCCATCGTCCTGTAAGAATCGATACTGTTGTTATAAGTCAGCAGCACGATGCGGGAATCAGCTATGATGAAATAAAATCTACGGTAACGGAAAAAATAATAAAGCCAGTTCTTGAGCCAGCAGGGCTTTTGGATTCCAAAACAAAGTATTTTATAAATCCTACAGGCCAGTTTGTAATCGGCGGTCCTGTTGGAGACACTGGACTTACAGGCAGAAAAATAATTGTTGACACTTACGGCGGAATGGGACGACACGGAGGCGGAGCTTTCAGTGGAAAAGACCCTAGCAAGGTTGACCGCTCTGGAGCATACATGGCGCGCTACATTGCCAAGAACATTGTTGCCGCTGGTTTGGCGGAACGTTGCGAAGTTCAGCTTGCTTATGCAATTGGAGTTCCGTTCCCTGTTTCTGTTTTGGTTGAAACTTTTGGAACTGGAATTGTTCCTGACTTTCAGATTGCGGACGCTGTAAAAAAAGTGTTTGACTGCACTCCGGCCGGAATAACAAAGACACTCAACCTTAAGCGTCCTATTTATTCCAAGACAGCTTCTTACGGTCACTTTGGAAATTCAGAGTTTCCGTGGGAACAGACAGACAAAGCCGCTCTCCTAAAGAAAGAGTTCTAGCTTGAAACTTTTAACTCCGCAGCAGATTTCACAGGTCTTTCTGCGGTTTCAAAAACTGAATCCGTCTCCAGAAACTGAGCTTGTTGCTCCTAATGCTTTTTGCCTTTTGGTTAGCGTTGTTCTTTCTGCGCAGACTACAGACAAAGCCGTGAACAAAGCAACCGAACCGCTTTATAAAGTTGCCTATACGCCGGAACTTATGCTTGCTCTTGGTGAAGAAAAAATAAGGGGCTTTATAAAGTCAATCGGGCTTTACAAGAACAAGGCAAAACATGTTGTGGGCTTGAGCAAAATGCTTGTAGAAAAATTCAATTCGCAAATTCCAGACAACAGGGAAGACTTGGAATCTTTGCCGGGCGTTGGAAGAAAAACTGCGAATGTTATTCTAAATGTTGTCTACAACAAGCCCACAATGCCTGTGGACACACATCTTCTTAGAATCTGCCCCAAGATTGGACTTGCCAAAGGCTCAACTCCACTTGAAGTTGAACGCTCCTTGCTTGAGCGCATTCCAGCTGAATTTATGATGCACGCCCATCACTGGCTTATATTGCACGGACGTTATATTTGCACGGCGCGGAATCCTAAATGCGCGGAATGCCCGATAAACGACTTGTGCCTTCACAATGGAAACTTTACCAAGTAAGTCCAATTCCTGCTGTGTATGAACCGAACTTTTCTGTTTCCTCGTCTTTTACAGAAGTGTTTACATTGTTGCTCCAGTTGTAATTATACTCAAGATTCAGCATGAATTTTCCAAGTTTAAAGTCTATGCCGGCTCCGGTTTTAAAAACAACGTGGTCATCTGTGCGCGCGTAAATGGAAGTCTGACCGTAAGGCCGCAGGTGAGTTCCAAGGTTTAAGTTTATTCCAAGAATTCCGCCGAAAGAATAGACAGGAACATCATCGTTGAGCGAAGTCAAGTCTATTCCGGCTGAAATTCCTGCAAAGATAAATTTTCCAAGGCCGAGCGTAAGAGTTCCGTACATATTGTCGAGCTTGTACGAAGTAAAGTCCGTGCTTGAAAAATCGATGTTGTCTGTGGAAGTTTCCGCGCTTACGTAAAATGTCCGCCTTCCTTTTTGTTCGGTGAATATTATGTCTTTTTTCTTTGCTTTTTCCGTGGAAGAATTTTTGCTTTCATCCTTAAGAAGTTTTTTTATGCGCGCGTTGTTTTTTTCAATCTGCTTTTCTGTTCTGAATTCCTTTTCTTCCGCAAATGTAAAAAAGTCCTTGTTTTGAGCTTCATCGATTGTAATTATTGCTCGCGGGCGTTTTGAATTCTTGTAGATTTTTAAAGCGACCGGCTCAAATCTGTATTCGCTTGCTCCCTGCCAGTGCGTAAGTTTAAATGTAAGTTCCGCATAGAAGAATTTTTCCCCGGAACGGATTCTGTTTTCGTAGTCGTTTATGTAATATTCATAGTCGCGCCGCTGGTATTCAGTCATTTCAGGCTCTGGAACGTATTTTTTTTCCATTGCATCAGAATACATGATGTCCACGCTGCGCTCGTAGCTTATTTTTCCGTCTAAGAAAAGCCATTGGATTTCTGTGGGCCATTTCGTTTCTACAAGGCTGTATTCTCCTATGGAAAATTCCATTTCGCCGTTAAGCGAATTTACGGTGTATTCATCTTCTTCAAGAACCTGATAAAGAAGGTTAAGAGCATCCATTTCCTCGTCAGAAAAAAATCCGTTCGGGCTTGAGCTTAGGATTCCGCTTTTAAATTCTTCAATGGCAGCAAGCCTGTCCTGCGCATCCGTCAATGTGGCGGCAAAAATTCCTGCGGAAGATATTAAAACTGCGGCGAATCCCAAAAGACTTTTCATTTGAACAAAACCTTGTGTCATTATAGTGCATTGCGCGTTTTTTTTCCTAGTGGAACTTTCGATGGAATGTTAAATTTGCATAAATATGCAGGAATGAATGATATTTTTCAAGAATATTGTATATTCCTGAAGGTTTTGTATAAATATTGAAGAATAGAAGATATTCCAGAGTTTTTATGCATATTCTTCAGGAAAATTCCATATTCTTGAGTTTTTTGACGAATTCCAGGTGGAAAATACAATATTCCTTAAGTTTTTTAACAAATTCCAGAAGAAAATCAAATATTCCAGACAAAAATAAAATTTTCCTGAATTTATTTGTTATTGTTAGATTTTATTTTGTTTTTATGAAGTGTGTTCTGTTCAAAAGGCAGAAAAATCGCTAGAATAATGCCATGTGTGGAATTGTAGGATATATCGGCAATAAAAATGCTACACCGGTTTTGGTGAATGCGCTTAAAAAACTTGAGTACCGCGGATATGACAGCGCGGGAATCGCAGTGTTTAACGGCCAGGACATTTTGGTGCGCAAGGTAAAAGGCGCGCTTAAAGCTCTTGAAGAAAAAATCGCGAAGGAAACTATCGAAGGTTCTCTTGGAATCGGGCATACAAGATGGGCGACCCACGGCGAGCCTAGCGACATAAACGCCCATCCGCATCTTAACGAAAGCGGAACAATCGCTGTTGTTCACAACGGGATTATCGAGAACTTTGCAAAGCTCAAGGCGTGGCTTCAGAGCGAAGGCGTTGTTTTTAAGAGTGACACAGACACAGAAGTCATTGCTCATCTTATAAACTATTACTATGAAGATTCTCTTGATATTTTTGAAGCTGTAAAGGCGGCTGTAAACCGCTTGGAAGGCAGCTATGCTCTTGGAGTTTTGTGCAAGGACTTTCCGGACAGAATCATTGCCGCAAGAAAGGAATGCCCGCTCATTGTAGGCCTTGGCAAAGGTGAAAACTTTATTGCAAGCGATGTTCCTGCTGTTCTTGAGTACACCCGCGATGTCTACTTCCTTGACCAAAAAGAAATTGCTGTGCTTTACAAAGACCACGTTGATCTTTTTGATGAAGACGGAAACCGCATAATAAAGCAGCCGTTCCATGTTGACTGGGATATTTCTTCCGCGGAAAAAGGCGGATATGAGCATTTTATGCTTAAAGAAATCCACGAGCAGCCAAAAGTTCTTACAGACACAATGAGACCGCGTCTTGTTTTTGAAGGCGGAGTTCCTGTTGACATAAAATTCGATGAGCTTTGCTTTGATGAAAAATGGAAGGAAGCTAAGCGCATTGTGATTGTCGCCTGCGGAACTGCATATCATGCCGGAGTTGTGGCAAAGTATGTTTTTGAGCAGCTTGCACGCGTTCCTGTTGTAGTTGATGTTGCAAGCGAATTCCGCTATAGAAATCCTATTTTGTGCAAGGATGATATTTTTATTGTAATAAGCCAGTCCGGGGAAACTGCCGACACTTTGGCTGCATTGCGCCTTGCCAAGCAAAATGGTGTTCACGTTACGGCGATTACAAACTGTGTGGGTTCAACTGTAAGCCGCGAAGCTGACGACGTTGTCTATACTTGGGCAGGTCCTGAAATTGCGGTCGCTTCTACTAAGGCGTACACAACTCAGCTTATGTGCCTTTCTATGCTTGCCTTGAAAGCTGCCTTTATAAAGGGAACAATTTACGCTTCTGATTATAAAAAATATCTTTGCGAACTGAATTCTATTCCGGAGAAAGTTCAGCAGATTCTTGAAGACAAGGCTTCTATCCAGAGATTTGTTTCCAAGAACTACAATAAACAGAAGGTGTTCTTTATTGGCCGCCAGTACGACAGCGCGACAAGTCTTGAGTGCGCTCTTAAGCTTAAGGAAGTAAGCTATATGCACAGCGAGGCTTTTGCGGCAGGTGAGCTTAAGCACGGACCGATTGCGCTTATAGACACGGATACTCTTGTTGTTGCGACAGCCACGGTTCCTGAGCTTTACGAAAAGCTTGCAAGCAATATTATTGAAGTTAAGAGCCGCGGAGCTTCTACTTTTGTTATTACGCAGGATGATTCCGGGGCGTTTGATTCTTCCGCAGATGAGATTGTAAAAATTCCTTCTACGGAAAGTTTCTTTGAACCGATGCTTGCAATAATTCCGGCGCAGCTTTTTGCTTACTATTGCGCAGTCCACAGGGGAAACGACCCAGACAAACCGCGCAACCTTGCAAAGTCTGTTACTGTTGAATAAAAACACAAAAAAGAAGAGCCTTTCGCCAAAGCAGCGAAAGGCTCTTCTTTCTCGTAAACTGTTTTTACCTAGCAGCCTTTAAAGTCCTGAACAATGTTTACTGCTGACTTTATTGTACAGCTTGGGAGAATCTTTGCGGCAAGAGTAACAGCTCTGTCTACCACAGCCTGAGAATCTGCCACGCCTTGCAATGTTATAGAGGTTCCCTCGTCATCAATAACTGCGCGCAGGAAATTTATATTCAGCTTGTATTCAAAGAGAAGCTTGTTTGTCAGGTCTTGAGCTTTGAGCATGTTTTCAATGCGTTTTTTGCCTAGAGCTTCTTTTTCCGGATCTGAAAAATATTTTACAAAGTTTACAATCTGCTTTACGACTTCTTCAGGTTCAAGAATTCCTGTGTTTATTGTGAGCATATAGTGGCTTGCGTCTTCATTGTCTACATTAAAGAAGCTTTTGTGGAATCCTTTTCTGTTTGCCGCGCTTTCATTTATTCTTGCCATTGCCTGCTTTTCTGTCCAGTTGAATTCTTTTTCAAGGCGCTTGGCTCTTACAGATTCTTTTGCCACGAACCGCAGTGAAATCAAGTTTGGAACGTCTTCAAGTATTACAAATGAACCGCGTCCTATTAAAATGCAGTTTCCTTTGCTTGCCGCTTCCAGAACCGCATACTGCAAATAGTTCAAGTATTCATCGCGTCCTTTTGCGAGGCTTGCGAAAAATCCCGGTTTTATTTCATCATATTTTTGAAGCTTTTCCTTTGGAAATCCCAGTTCTACAATGCGGTTTTCTATCTGCTTGCGAGTTATAAATGTGTAGCCAAGTTTTTTTGCTGCCGCCGCAGCTATTTCGTCTCCAAGAGCTGCCACCTGTCTTGAAATTGCGATGATTGCCATAATGCGCCTCCTGTTTTAAATGTTATTTTTTGATAATTAAATTATAAATCCGTTTTTTGAAATTTGCAATTTTTTATAATGACATCTTTCTTGCTAAAGTTTCAGAATAATTTTAGTATAAAACGCATGGACGATAAAAAACTTATATGGCACGAAAAATCTCGCAAGGAAGTTTTTAAAACTCCCGTTTTTACTGTTACTGAACGGACTAGCGCAAGCCCCGATGGAACAGAAGGAGTTTACATTGTGAATGAGGCACCTGACTGGGTGATTGTAATTCCAGATGACGGGGAAAATTTTCTTATGGTAAGGCAATGGCGGCACGGAGAAAAGTCTTTGAGCGTTGAATTTCCAGGCGGCGTAATAGACAAGGGCGAAGTTCCGCTTGAAGCTGCAAAACGCGAACTTTTGGAAGAAACCGGTGCAACTGCAAAAAAAATGACTTTCCTTGGCTCGATGAATCCTAATCCAGCTTTGTTTGCAAACCACGTGCATATTTTTCTTGCTGAAGGCTTGGAGTTTTCCGGCAGGCAGGATTTGGATTCTGATGAATATGTAAACTACATGGAAATTCAAAAGTCTGAAGTTATAAAAAAAATGGGCAGCCCCGAATATTGCCATGCTTTGATGGCTTCAGCAGCTGCCCTGTATTTAGCTAGGAATTTTTAGCGCTTCTGGAAAGGCTCGTAGTCTTTGTCCGGGCTGTAAACTCCGTCGCGGTATTCTCCAGAAATTGAAGGAATTTCCATTTTCATTCCCGGACGAATCAAATTTGGGTTCTTTGGGTCTGGAAGGGAATTCTTGTTCGCTTCGTAAAGGTTTTCCCACAAGTAAGGGTTGTTGTAAACATAAGGTCTTCCAGAAATATTCCAGAAGCAGTCTTTGTCTGACTCCCAAGGTTTTACAACATAATATTTTGGAAGCGGTGTAACTTCTTTTATTTCTGCTAAAGCGTCAAGAACCTGCTTTGAATAGCTTGAAGCTGCGTCCCATTCTTCTTTTGCAAATGCGTCTTCTGCCTGTGCAAGAGATTTTGATGCTGAGTCATAAGCAATCGGGAAATTTTCTTTTCCGTTGATGCTTTCAACATATGCGAGCCTGTTTCTTGCAAGATTAAGGTCTTTTTCTGCACTTTCCTTTGAAAGCATGTGGCTTATGTAAGTGTCAGAAAGCTCTGCGTTTTCTTTTGCTTTTGCAGCGTATTCTTCAGCAAGAACATATTCTCCTGCATCCAAAGCTCTTTCTGCTTTCTGTGTGTATTCTTTTGCAAGTTTCTGGTAAGTGTTGTTTGTATAGCTGGCTGCAAAAACTGAAAGTCCCAGAACAGCTGCGATTGTGCAAGCAACTAATTTTTTCATTATTCAGCCTCCTGTGCAGATTCTTCGATAGTTTCTTCGATTTCAACTTCTGAGTTTTCTGCCTTTGTAAAATCATCTGCTTCAAGAAGCTGTGTGTCTGCTTCCTCGATTCCTTCTACCGGCTCGTCTCCAAGAGGTTTTTCCTTATCTGCCCACTGAGCATTTGTTTCGCTTTCCGCAACACGTTTCTTTGCTTCTTCGATTGCCGCCTGAGCCTGTGCCCTTGCTTCGGAAACTTGTGTGTAAAGAGATGCGAAACCTTCTTTTGCCTTTGTGTAGTTTGCAAGCGCGCCTTCTGGATTTCCTGTAACGTAATTTTGATCGCCAGACTTGAAGTTTGCAACAAATTTGTCGTAGTCAGCTTTTCTTGAAACAGAGCATTTTATGCTGTCTGCATTTTTCTTTGCTTTAAAAGCTTCTGTGCGTTCAGCCTGTGCAAGCGATTTGTAAGCTGCTTTAAGAACAAAAGTCATTTTTGCATCTGCGGAAACTGCTTTTTTGTTCCAGTCGCTTCCGTAGTCTTTTGAAGATGCAAGCTCGCTGATAATAGAAGAGCCGTCGTTGTATACATTCTGCGCATAAGAGGCAAATCCGTTTTCATCAATCTTTGCTTTCTTTGCAACTGCGTCTGCATAAGCCTTTAAAGCCTGATAGCGTGCAAGAAGATCTTTTAGTCTTGCAGAAACATCTTCTCCTTGTTCCATTGCGGCTTTTACAGAATTGTATTCTTCTTCTGCTGCGTTAAATGCGTCTGGAGCTGCGTCTTGCGCGCCGGCATTTATTGCGTCTTGCCTTGAAGACTCAATTTTGCTGAGTGTTGCTTCGTTTGATTCTGAATTGTCTTCTGAAATCTGCTCTTGGTCTTGAGATTCTTCTGCTGGGGCTTCAGAAACATTCTCTTCTTGAATCTCTGGCTCTTCTTTTGGCGATGAACCGCATGAGATCAGCGCAAGCGACATGGCTGCAAATGCTGCCAATACAAGTTTACTTTTAATCATTTTTCCTCCATAAAGTAAAAAAACGAAAAGCTTTGTTTGCCTTTTGAATTTCAGTTTTCATAAAAGCGATTTTGCTTACTATCAATATATAATACTAATTGTATTTCGGCAATAAACAGACTGCGCAAAAGACGTAATACGTTTTGTTTTAGAGCAGAATTTACTGATGACAAAAAAGGCAAACGGCATTAATATAAGAGAATAAAAACGCCTGTAACTTTTTGGATTGCGAGCGGTTGTTTCTATAAAAAGTGCGGCACATACTTTATCGGAGGATTTTATGGCAATGTCTGAAAGTTTTACTCCGCCGGATATACAGAAAAACATTGGTGTTCTTTCTACATCAAAATCTGGCTGGAATCTTGAGTTGAATTTTGTGTCTTGGGGCGGGCGTCCTGCAAAATATGATATACGTTCTTGGGATTCCGAGCATGTTAAAATGGGAAAAGGCGTGACTTTCACAAAAGACGAACTTTGTGCTTTAAAGAATCTTCTGAACGGAATGGAAGAACTTAATTAATATTTATTTATAGAGGAAAATATGAAAAAGAAAATTTTGTTTATAATGGTTGGAACAATGGCCGCGTTGTCATTTGCCGCAAGAACTCCAAAAGTAAAGCAGGAAATCGAAACTGTAAAACTTGGAAAATTTGATCCTGTTGAACTTGGTTCTGGAACTTTCAGACTAAGAAAAATTCTTGTTAATGAACTTGAGGCAAAAGATTTTTCTGTTATGCTTTTTCCAAAGAACGGAACCGCCGGAATTGTTTATAAAAATATGCCGAACAAGGAACGCCTTCTTTTAGACAAGGATGCTCGCAAGGCCGTTATCACTTCTTACAATGCATATTTAAAGGATTTTGAAGAAAAAAAACTTGACCGCAGTCAGAAAAAATACAAGGCGACTTATGAATATGCCCGCGCGAAAATTGAGTGGGGACCTTTTCAGTATTCTTCTTATGCCGATCCAAAAATTTCCATGGGATACGTTTTTGTTGGAAAGTCTCCGTATTTCTGCATAAAAATTCCTTCTACAAAGTCAAACCAAAGAAAAGGCGACACTCAAATTGAATACGGCGGAAATCTTTTGTACTTTACAAGAGCGCAGGCAAAGGATTTGGTTGATGCAATAACAGAAGAAGAAATTCAGAGCGCAGTACAATCCCAGATGGTTGTTCTTCCTGCTGATGATGATTATGATGGCGGCGAATACGAAGAGGCTGATTTGCCAGCCGAAGAAGTTCCAGAAGAGAATCTTGATTACGAGGAAAACTAAGAAGCGAAATAGCCCAAGTTTCGAGTTTTAGAAAAATTTGGGCTAAATAAAAAAAATTTTCCTTGAGTAAATACGTTATTTTCCATTGGCAAATAGCTTATTTACCTTAGGAAAATAGTCTATTTACCACAGGTAAATATATTGTTTGCCTAGGGTAAATAGACTGTTTACCTGTAAAAAATGTTCTTTTTGATTCGATTTTTACCCACTTGCTAGTTCTGTAGAGTTTCCGCCATATATGGACAATGTAAGCTGAAAGCGTCTGCTTTTTTTTTATGTTTTTCCGAAAAAAATTAATAATTTTCATCTTTTTTTAAATTTTACTATTGACAATATTTCTTCACAGCTATATATTCTATCTCACCCTTTGAAAACAAGGGAATAAAAACAAAAAGAATGTTAGGCAGTATTACTGCTAGTTTATATCGCCGTTATTTGACAGTTTA
>DKDI01000031.1 GCA_002449305.1 Treponema sp. UBA6852 | reverse complement strand
TTTTGAAATCTGAACTTCTGGAAGAATAAACTTCTGCGGTTTATATTCCGTGTTCGTTTTCAAAAGCATATAAAGCAGTTCACCAAGTTTTCTTGCCGTCGTGACAATGGATTTGCCTTTGCCTATTCCTTTTGTCTGCGACATATATTTATATTTGTCTCTTAAAGCCCCACCGTCCTTTGACCTGACTGCACCCCAGGCTGCCTGAACCAGCATCGACCTTAAAAGAGCATTTCCATTCTTTGTGGTCCGACCAGAATGTCTAATCGTACAGGAATTATCAACTTTAGGTACGAAGCCTATAAAATTGCTTACCTGATGCGGATTGTCAAATCTGCTCAAATCACCCATGTAAGCTACATATGCAAGGGCAGTTATCGGACCAATGCCCGGCACTGTCATTGCAAGCTGCGCTTTTTCATCACTCTCAACCTCTGCATTTATTTTCTGCACAAGCAGCCCTATCTGTCTTTCAAGAAGCGTCAACCTTTCGACAAGTCTTTCAGCCTCTTCTTTTTCATAACCTTTGAGCAACGGAAGAATATTGGCCCTGTTCTTCTCGCAGCACATATCTTTCCGCTTGAACTGAGTGTATCCTGCATGCTCAAATATTGCATGAAGTTTGTTTATCTCTTTCGTCCTCATTCCTTTAAGCGACTTGTACTCGCTCAGAAGCTTTCTTCTCTCCCATTCCTCATCTGTAGGCGGCGTCACTATAGGAAGCTCGTCCTCGTCATGATTCTTCAAAAGTTTCGCAAGCTTCAGGGAATCTTCCTTGTCAGTTTTCCTTGTGCTCATATAAATGATTGCAAGTTTCCCAGGATTCAGCACGAGCACCTTGCATCCTACTGTCTGCCGTATCTGCCGTTCGATTCTCATGGCAAGATTACAGGCTTCTATGGCAACCAGATCTTCGGCGCTTAATTTCTCGCAAAGCTTGTCGAGCCCCTTGAAATCCGTTTTGCCGTTCGTCCTTGTAATCTTTCCTTTCCGGTCAACAAGGCACATTTCATATGTCCTTTTTCCCAAATCGATTCCAACAAATCTTCCTGCCGCTTCCATAGCGTCCTCCTTTAGTATAAAATGAGGACTGGAGAGCTATACGAGTGCGTTGAATCACCGTTCTCCTATGCGCGGTCTTGGAGCTAGACTCCAAGCCGCCTTTTGTTATACGGTGGCTGGCTTCGACAATAACTTCTCCTCGAACTATTTTGTTCTCAAAAATGATCTGCCTTCCACCGGCCCTCCAGATCCGTCAATCTAGAGTATCGCACTTTTCTCGTATATTTAAAATCATATCAACTTCTCCTTTATATTTACAAAAAAATCAATAAAATAATATTTCTTCACTATAATTCATAGAATTATTTCAATATTGAAACAATACTTTCTAAGACCTGAAGTAAGTATTCCTAAAGCCCTAAGTGAATATCCCTAAGACCTGAAGTGAGTATTCCTAAGGGTCTTAGGAAGTATTCCTCAGCCCCTTAGGAAGTATCTCTGTGGCTCTTAGGAAGTATTCCTTTAGTTTTTAACAGTTTTATTCTTGAAATATTGACTTTACAAGGGACTTGAACTTGTCGCCGCGGTCAAATTCGTTGGAGAACATTCCGAATGAGGTTGCGCCCGGAGAAAAAACAACAGGCAGCCAGGTATCAGAAAAAACTTCACCGTAGTTGCGGCTTGCGTTTTCAGACATGAGGCAGGTTTTAAGAACATCAAGAAGAATCTGCAAGGAATCAAACGGACCTTCGTATTTTACGCCGCGCTCATCAAGCATAGAAACAAGTTTGTCTGTTCCAGTGCCGGAAAGCAAGTAAATTTCATAAGGCGGAAACTTTGTGTTGTTTTCAGGGTCAAGGCATCTTGCAAGCGGAAGAAAGTCCAGTCCTTTGTCTGTTCCGCCGGCAATAAGAACAACTCGCTGATCAAATGACTGGCTTGCCGCCGCGCACGCTTCTGGAACTGTTGAGCAGCTGTCGTTATAAAAGACAACCTTGCGTCCGTCAGAAGGGCTTTTCCAGTCGTAGAATTTTTCAAGACGGTGAGGAATCCCTTTCCACTGCCCCATCACGGTGCAAATCTGAGCCGGAGCAACTCCCATAAGGTACATCGCAAGACTGGCATTCAGAACATTGGCTCTCATGTGCTCACCCGGAACTTGCAGACTTTCCATTACAACTTCTTCAAGAACCGACTTTTCCTTTAGACTTGGTTTTACAAATTCGCAAGGAACACGCGCAACTCCTTTGTAGGAAGAACCGCTTTTTTCCAAGTAAGCTCCAAAAATTCCCTTTGGCAAAAGAGCCTTGCTGTACCTAAGAACTTTGGCTTTTGTTTCGCTTGCAAATAAATCGCCCCAGCAACGACAGCCTCTTTTTGGGGAAGCTGTTTCTTTAAGGTAGTTGTCTTCGTCAAAATCAAGAATTGCAAAGTCATTCTTATCTTGGTCAGCAAAAATCAGCTTTTTATCTTCCACGTAGCTGTCCATGTCGCCATACCAGTTCTGGTGGTCTGGAACAATCTTTGTAATTATAGAAATCTTCGGCTTTAAAAGTTTTCTTCCGCGCAAATCCGCAAGCTGCCAGCTAGAAAGCTCAAGCACAACAGGAGTAGTTCCGTCTGTTTTTTCAAGGAAAGAAAGCGGGCTTACGGTGATATTTCCGCCCAAGAAGCATTTAAAGCCTGCCTGATTCAGTCCATAAGAGAGCGCGCTAACTGTACTGGATTTTCCCTTGCTTCCTGTAACTGCAATTATAGGAGCTTTTGTAAAGCGCAAAAAAATGCTGATGTCTGTTTCAATTGCTTTTGCGGCCGCAAGGAACTGATTGCCTTCAATTTTTACGCCGGGATTTTTTATAACGCAGTCCGCATTTGAAAAATCTTCAATCTTGTGTCCGCCTAAAACAAAGCGAAGTTTGGACTTGTCAAGAAATCTGTCTTTTGCAAGAGATTCAAGAGTTGGCGCAAGCTGCTCGGCAGTCTTCATGTCAGTAACGGTAACAAAAGCTCCGTGCCTTAAAAAAAAGCGGACACAAGCTTCTCCGCCGCCGTTAAGTCCAAGCCCCATTATTGTAATTTTCTTGCCCTTTATTTCATCAAGCGAATTAAAATAGCATCCATGCGGATAAATATGTGGCATTTTTCTCCTCCCAATTTTACGTTTCTATCTTGAAGTGCAAAGGTTCTGTTTTGCCTTGAAATTTTCAATTCCTTCTTTAAGAAGATAATCAATAAGCTCAGAATATTCCAAACCATCTGCGGCGCACATTTTGGGGAACATACTGATTTTTGTAAAGCCCGGAATTGTGTTTATTTCGTTCAGGTAAATTTCGCCAGTCTTGCGGTCCACAAAAAAATCCACGCGGCTCAAGCCCGAAGCGTTTATTGCGGAATACGCTTTTTTTGCGGTTTCCCTTATGAACTCAAGCTTGTCATCTGAAAGAAGAGCTGGAATTTTTAGTTCAGCTCCGTCCGGGTCGTTGTATTTTGCATCGTAGTCATAAAAATCATGCTTTGGAACAATTTCTCCCGGGCCGTAAGCTTTTAAAAGCGTGCAGTCAGATTCTGAAGTTGCCGTTACAGAATTTCCAGTTACAGAGCATTCAACTTCGCGAGCGTCAATCGCTTTTTCAATAAGAACTTTGTTGTCCCAGCTGAACGCTTCCATGAGCGCAAACGAAAGCTCTTTTTTGTTCCGGGCAAGGCTTGCTCCGTCACTTGAACCTGCGGCGCATGGCTTTACAAAAAGCGGAAACTCAAGTTTTTCAATCGCCTCTTCAATCAGCTTGTCATAAAGGGAGCTTGAATTTATCTGGCTTCTTGAAAGGCACATATACGGAACAACGGGAATTCCTTCGTTCTTCAAAAGAATTTTTGTAGTTTCCTTGTCCATTGCCGCGCTTGAAGCCAAAACTCCGCAGCCAACAAACGGAACGCCAGCCATTTCAAATACGCCTTGAACAGTTCCGTCCTCGCCATAAGTTCCATGCAGAATCGGGAACACAATATCGCACGGAATGTAGTTTCCGCAGGCAAAAAACACGTTGTCTTTTCCGCGCCCAAACGAAACTTTAACTTCGCGGCTGTCATCTTCGTGCACACAAAGAGCAGCTTCCGGGTTGCCTCTTACTTCCTCAAAAACTGAATTATCTTCAAGATACCATTTTCCGCCTTTGGAAATTGAAATGAGAGAAACGTTGTGATTTGCGCTGATGTTTCTAATTACCGAGGCGCATGACAAAAGCGAAATTTCATGCTCGCCAGATTTTCCACCGTATATTAAAACTACATTCATTTTGCAAACCCCATTTCTTTTAAAGCTTTTTTTGCTTCTGAAATTTCATCGTATTTTATAGCATTGTCGGCGTAAATTATAGAATTTTCATGGCTTTTTCCAAGCAGAAGAACAATGTCGTTTTCCTTTGCCATGCCGAATGCTTTTCTGATTGCCTGCGGACGGTCTGGAACAAGGAACAAATCCACATTGTCTTTTTTGCCTTCTTTTCTTGCCCCCAAAGCAATCTGTTCAATAATTTTCATTCTGTCTTCTTTGCGCGGATCTTCATCTGTAAGAATCACAATGTCGCAGAAACGTGCGGCAATTTCACCTTGAAGAGGACGTTTTGTTGTGTCGCGTTCACCGCCAGAGCCAAACACGCAAATCATCTTGCCCATAGCTCGGTTCTTTACAGGCGGAAAAATTGTCTCAAAACTAGAAGGCGTGTGGGCATAATCCACAATCACTTCAAAAGGCTGACCTTCGTCAATTACAGTCATGCGGCCTTTTACGCTCGTAAGCTTTTGCGCGCACAAAGCAAGTTTTTCTATTGAAATTCCAGTTGTTCCATGCACAGCTAAAATCGCAGCCGTTATATTGTACGCATTGAACGCTCCTGGAACAGAAGCCTTTACATGGACAACAGAATTTTCATTGTTGAGTGAATCGTGGGTTTCAAAACGGTGAATGCTGAATGCAAGCCCGAATCTTGCCGAAGCTATATTCCTGCACGAAAAATAAGGCATGTCTTTTGGAATTTCTGGAAGCGGAGGAGATGAAAGTCCCAAAGCCGCCTGCTTGCCTGCCTTTCCTTCCGTAGTGAATCCTATGGTTTTGTGCTTGGTGCAGGAAGCAAAATAAGACGCCGCAGGATCTTCCAAATTAACAACTCCAAACGCAGGAACTTTTGTTGCAACGCCGGCGATTGTTTTTTCGTGATTATGCAAATCCAATGAACGGAATAAGTTAGCCTTGTCGCTTTTGTACTGCTCGTAGGTTCCGTGGAATTCCAAATGCTCAAGCGTAACATTCATAAAAACAGCGCAGTCAAAAAGAACATCGCCAAGCCTGTTAAGTTTTTTGCTCAATCCGTGGCTTGAAGATTCCACAACGGCGTGAGTACATCCGTTGCAAACCATCTCATAAAGCTCACGCTGCACAATGGGAGCTTCCGGCGTTGTCTGGTGCTGTGGATTGTCTATAGCGTCTCCTCCAAGTGAATATTGCACTGTGGAAATAAAACCCGCCTTGATTCCGTTCAGACGCAAAAGTTGCCATATAAACGAAACAGTGGAAGACTTTCCTTCCGTTCCTGTAACTCCGTAGACAACAAGCTTTGAAGAAGGATTGTCATAAAAACACGAGCTTACAGGCGACATTGCAAACCTTGCTGAAGGAACTTTTACAAACACAACATTTTTTGAAGAGGAAGCCAAAGCCGCCTTTATTTGCGACTGCTCTTCCTGCGTAATTTCATCCTGAAAAATAACTGCGCTAGCCCCGCAAGACACCGCCTGTGCTATAAATTTATTTCCGGTTGTATGAGTTCCAGGCAAAGCGAAAAACAAATAGTTTTCTTTTACATCCCGGCTGTCAAAAGCAAGACCTTCTATACAAGCATCAGTATTATTTGGGGAAGAAATTCCGTCTTCCGCCACAATCTTATAATCAGTTTCTTTAGAGCCAAGCGACTTCAAAAGCACGCACAAATTCTTTTCCATAATGCGCCATTCTACCACTTTAAAAAGAAATGCACAATGAAACCCTATCATTAGGATGCAAAACTATTCCGCCTTGACTGCAAAAAAGTTCATTTTCCGCACATAGAGCCGCTCGTTCGTATAAGGGTCTAAGACAGCAAATCTTTCCAATACTGAAGCCGCAGCCGGAAGTTCTGGTATGGCATATGGCCGCCAAAAGCGTTCATAATAGCGGTATTCAAGCTGGGTTGCCACCCCGCAGTTTTGCACTTGAAAGTCATTTGTAGAATGTTTAAGTTCAAGCTTGTCAGTATCTGACGGGCCGCTCTGATACCAGCCGATATTCGGAGCGTCAAGGCTATTGTTTGCTATTGCCAACGCCTGCTCAATTGTCAAAGTTTCTTCCGGTAAGAATTTTGTGCTTGTTTCACCTTCAATAAGTCCAAAAGCGTCCATAAACGCCACTGCTTCTTTTGCCCAGTCTGAAATGCTTTCGCTGTCGGAATAGCGGGAGAGCCTTGACTCATAAGGCGAGTATCGGACATTTTTATTTTTCTTTGCGTACATTAAAGCCTGATAAAAAAAAGTTGCAAGCTGCTCTCGGTCAACTGTGCCGTCCGGGTTAAATTTGCCTTCCAAAGCTCCGCCGTAAATTCCAGCCCCTGCCGCCTTGAGCGCGTATTTGCTTTTTGTGTCGGAATAAGTCTTTGACTTTGCAGATGAAACTGATTTTCCCGAAAGTTTTTCTGCAAGAGCTACCGCAATTGCGCTGGCCTGCAAACGTGTAAGTGGCTTTGTAAAGTCATCGCCTAAAACAGATTCGTCCACCAAGCCGTTTCGGGCTGCCCAGTAAACTCCGTCTTGAGCATTTTCGCTTATCTTTGCCTTTACATCATTGCTTTTTGGAACTGCAAAAGACCACGGATTTAAATTGACTTTTGTTGAAACATCCAGTGCCTGTTCGTAGCTCGTGCCGCCTTTCTTCCAGTCTTTCTTCTTCTGTTCCATGTACATATTATATGCCGCTCTAGCTTCCGGGGTATCCTTGTGGCCTGTATTATAGCGAAAATACTCGTATGTAAAATCAGACAGGTCAGAATCGCGCTTGTTAATGCCGCACCATCTGCATGAAAGATAGTAGACTTTTTCTCCCTGCTTGTTTGTGCCTGCAAAGTTCTTGTCTGAAATGTCAAACCGTGCAAAGTCGTGCACAGGAGACTTACCAACGCCGTCCGAGAATGTGTGGTTTGGATTATACTCGCACTTTCCGCACCATTTGCACGAGTAATACCACTCGTTTTTCTGCTGGCATGTCATGTGTTGCTTCATGCGGCTTGCTGTATATGCTTTTCCAGTGTAGACGTGACCGGGACACCACTCCCTTGCGACGGAATCCCCTTTCTTGAACGCCTCGTACACATCGCCGGAATAGACTTTCACAAAATATACAGGCGACAAAGGCTTTGAACTGTAGCTTAAAAGACCTTTAGGCAATTCGCTTTCAGGCACGTAGATAGTGCAGGAACCATTCATCATGCCACCGCTAAACCATAATTTATCTTTGTATTTTATAAAGTCGTCCTTATTTCCTGCTTTATATTCCTCTTCAACGAATTCGTCCTGCAATTCATCTATAAAAGCCCAAGCGTCAACTTGTGGACTAAGCCAAACCTCCCTGACATTTCTAAGGCACTCATCTCTCCGCATATGTATTTGATGCAGATAGCTAGCAGTGGCTGAAGGATAATCAACAAGCAATCTTGTAATATAAAGGGAATCATCTTTCCACAGTTTTGATTCATAAAAGCTGTCGCCAAGATCATCGTATTCCTCGATAGGAATCAAAATCATTTCCCTCTGGTTCGTTTTCCACCATAAGGAATCCGCCTGCTTTTCAGTGTAAATCTGATTTTCTACAATCTCTTTATATGCGTTATTTATATATGTACTAATATCTTTTGCCGGCAACCGGCTCGCAAAAAAGCCCATAATCAAAGTTGAGAGAGCGGCAATTTTAAAAGTCTTTTTCATCGAAATCTCCTTGTATAGATTTCCGTGTCGCAGCACGGGAATGACAATTAAGCAGCTATTTTTTAATAGATTTTTGAAGCTCTTTAACTTGAGAAAGCTCCATCCCCATTATCTTTGCGACTTTTTTCGGAGGAATTCCGTTTAAGAGATAACTTTTTGCCGTATTCAATCTTATTTCGTCCATAGAAACTGTCCTAGATTGCGGCATCTGTTCTTCCTCGTGAACTTTTTTCTCTGCTTCTTTTTGATTTGCCACCTGCCTCTTATGCGCCTCTGTAACAGTTGTTGTGTCTGTACGCACTACACGGAAGCCAAAGCAGGCGGTCGCGTATTTATATGGCAAGCAATAGTCTACAGATAGAACATAAAACTGTTCAGGAACTGTCCAGCTAGGATTCGTGCTTTGCCAAGTTATAATACCGTCCTTTCCATTCCCAACATGCCAGTATCTTCCATTCTTAACGCCCCAGTACCCGCCATGAAGGCCGCTAACATAATCACCACCCTCGTTTCCCCAGCACCATTCCTCCACATTGCCACTCATGTCATAAAGACCAAAAGCATTCGGCTTCTTCTTTTTTACTTCGTGAGTCTTGTTGCGGCTGTTGCGGATGTACCAGGCGTAATCACCAAGTTTTGACTCATCATCTGTTCCGCTGTAAACATCTTTATCTAAACTGTTTCCTGCACTTGCGGCATATTCCCACTCCAGATTCGTTGGCAGGCGGTATCCGTTCGCGTTCCAGTCGCACTCAACTTCAAACCAGGTTGATTGGTTAAAAATGTAACCTTCTTTTCTGATTGTCATTGTGGGTTTTATACCCCATTTACTCGTGTCTGCTGTAGGCTCTATGCCCCATTTGCTTGTGTCTGTGCTGTCGTTGGCTTTGTAGCAAGGCGTAAGTCCTTCTTTTATAGAACGCTTGTTGCAGTATTCAATTGCGTCAAACCAGCTTACCCGCTCTACAGGGCGATTTTCCTGAATTTCGCCTTTGTCCGGATTAGTTTTGAATTTGCTTGGGTTTGTTCCCATTATGTCTTGATATTCTTTTTGCGTTACCTCGTGGTCGCACATATAGAAATCCCTTGTAAGGGTAACAGCCTGTATTCTCACAAAGTCAGAACCAATGTTTTGTGAATGCCCATTGCTTGAGAGTGCAAGCGACATTACCGCAAACACGGCAAAAAGTTTTAATTGTTTTATTACTGCTTTCATAATGCATCATTTTACCACCTAAAAACGAAATGCACAATGAAAAGCCATTTTTACGAAGCACACTGTATTGAATTCCAATATGCATCCCTTTCGACCATCAAAAGGCAGTGCTATTAACGTACTTTTCATATTACCTGTGCAGGAGATTATCCAATCAAGCCGGATAATGACACCAACTTTTTAAACTTTACATATATAAGAAGAGTTAAAAAGTAAAGCCGCCAAGTCCGAATCACTTGCAGCGGCTTTATAGCAACTATTTAGTGGAGACGACCGATGGAAATCGGGCATTTCCTTTGTTTCAATATACTACAGAAAAACGCTTCCGTCAAACAGTCATATTCTTGCCATCGCAAAACTTCACCTAGCAAAAAGAGGGTTTTTCCATTAGAATGACTTCATCTAAAAAACTATTCGTTGCAAGGAGCTTGGCTTGGCTGACTATCATAAATTTCCTGACGCCCCGGAAGGAACTCCGGTTAGCAATTTTGTTCACCTTCACGTCCACTCAGACTATTCAATTCTGGACGGTGCAAGCAAGATTGACACTCTTGTTGCAAGGGCGAAAGAACTTAATATGCCGGCGCTGGCTCTTACTGACCACGGAAATATGTTCGGCTCGCTCAACTTTGAAAAGCTCTGCCACGTAAACGGAATAAATCCGATTGTAGGTGAAGAATTTTATGTTGCCTGGGGAAGCCACACAGAGCACAATGATGTTCCGTTCGGGCGCAACGGAAAAAACAGCCACTACTTTCATCTTATTCTTTTGTGCGAAAATCAGACTGGCTACAAAAATATGTCATGGCTTTCTTCAATCGCATACACAGAAGGGCTTTACTACGGAAAACCAAGAATAGACTTTGAACTTCTAAAAAAATACCACGAAGGACTTATCTGCCTAAGCGCGTGCATTCAGGGAGAACTTCCGCAGCTTCTTTTAAACGGAAGAGATGAAGACGCATACCGGGTTGCAAAAAAATACAAGGAGCTTTTCGGACCAGACCGCTACTACATAGAAATTCAAGACCACGGGCTAGACGAGCAAAAAGAAGTTGCTGTCAAGCTCATAAAACTTTCCAAAGACCTAGACATTCCGCTTGTTCTTACAAACGATGTTCATTACTGCAACAAGGACGACGCAGAAGCCCAGGACGCTTTAAGGTGCATTGGATTCAAGAAGCTTTTGGACGAGCCACATCAGACAATGGGCGGCGGAAGAAAAGAATGGTATTTAAAGACAGAACAGGAAATGTCAATTCTTTTTCCGAACTACCCGGAAGCAATGGCGAACACTATAAAAATCGCCAATATGTGCAACCTTACAATTCATCAGTACACAACCCCTGAACTAAAAGGCTGTCTTCCGCGGTTTTCTCTTCCAATCGAATTTCAAAAGCACGAAGACTACACGGAAAATCAGGACGACTATGTGAGATGCCTTGTAGAAAAAGGTCTTAGAGTGCGCTACCCGGAAATTACTCAGGCAATTAGGCGGCGGTGCGAATACGAGCTTGGAATTATCTTTAAGATGGGATTTTCTGGCTACTTTCTGATTGTTTGGGAATTTATAAACTGGGCAAAAGAACACGGCATTCCGATTGGTCCGGGACGCGGTTCAGGAGCAGGTTCTCTTGTCGCGTACTGCATGACTATAACAGACATTGATCCGTTCAGGTTCAAGTTGATTTTTGAGCGTTTCTTAAATCCAGAGCGCGTTTCCATGCCGGATTTTGATATAGACATGGACTTCGATTTTAGGCAGAACATCATTCAGCATACAAGAGAAACTTACGGAGAGCCGCAGGTCGGCCACATTGTAACGTTTGGAACATTAAAGCCTAAAAACTGCCTTGCTGACGTTGGACGAATCCTGAACATTCCGCTTTCGATTGTTACAAAAGTAAAAGCCTGCATTCCAGACAATCCAAAGGCAAAACTGAAAAACGCGCTTGAGCCGCCCACAGACAAATTTCCAGACGGCGGACAGCTTATTCCAGTCAGCGAAAATCCAGAGGCGACAATCGGACTTGATAAAAAAACTTTTGACCGCTGGATTGCTCTTTGCAAAAAACTTGAAGGCTTAATCAGAAACACAGGACTTCACGCTTCTGGAATGGTAATCGGACTTACAGCCCTTCCCGACTGGGCGCCAGTTTTCAAAGATCCAAAGACAGGCGAAGTTGCGGTTCAGTACACAATGGACATAATCGAGCCGTGCGGACTTGTAAAATTCGACTACCTTGGACTTAAGACGCTTTCTTTAATCCGCTATGCCGAAAACATAATCAACAAGCATAAAAAGCCAGACGAGCCGGAATTCAAGACAGAAAACGTAAGCGAAACAGATTCCGAGACATTCGACTTATTCTGCCGCGGAGACTCTGTTGCTATCTTCCAGTTTGAATCCCCGGGAATGCAGAAAATATTGCGCCAGTGCCAGCCAAGATGCGTAGAAGAACTTGTAGCCTTGAACGCGCTTTACCGCCCAGGTCCGCTTGACTACATTCCGCAATACATTGAAGGCAAATGGAAGCCTGAAACCGTTCACTATCCAGATCCATGCCTTGAAGGAATTCTAAAGGAAACTTACGGCGTTATGGTTTATCAGGAACAAGTTATGCAGGTTGCGCAGAAGATTGCAGGCTTTTCTCTTGGCGGCGCAGATATGCTTAGACGTGCCATGGGAAAAAAGAAACTTGAAGTCCTCATGGGCAAAAAAGTTGAATTTGAAGAAGGCGCAATAAAACAAGGCTACACAAAAGAGCATGCCGATGAAATTTTTGACATTATGGTGCCGTTTGCTGGCTACGGATTCAACAAGTCCCATGCGGCGGCTTACACAGTTCTTGCATACAGAACAGGCTGGCTTAAAACCCACAAAAAAGCTGAATTTATGGCGGCAAACTTAACCAACGAAATCACTTCCACAGACACGCTGCCAGAATACATTGAAGAAGCGCGCAAAATGGGAATTCCAGTTGATCCGCCGGACGTAAACCGCTCCGACTCAATCTTTGATGTTATCGACGGTCATATTGTGTTCGGTCTCAAGGGAATAAAAGGAATGGGCGAAGGAGCTGCAAGAGCTATTGTTGAAGAGCGCGAGGAAAACGGACCTTACAAGTCTTTTGTGGATTTCATTGAACGGCTAAGCAACAAGGACGTAAACAAAAAAGCCATAGAAGTTCTTATAAAAACTGGCGCATTTGACAACTTGGGGCAAAACCGCGCAACTCTTACCATGAACTTTGAACGCGTAATTGAATACGAAGACAAAAAAAATGCTTCCAAGGAATACGGACAGGCAAGCCTTTTTGAAGATGCCGGAATAAAAGAATTTGAAGACTTTAAGTTTGAAGAATGCGAAGACCTTCCCAAAATGGAACGTCTTAGTATGGAAAAAGAACTCATAGGCTGCTTTGTTTCCGGGCATCCTTTGGACGACTATAAAACTGCAATAGAAACCTGCGCAACCTGCAACAGCGAAAATATCGAACGCTGGGCAAAAATAGACAAGGCGGAAAAAGCGTCTTTGGAAGCAAGCGGAAGATCATCTTGGCAGTCAAGAAATTCCGGCAAAACATACATTGCAATTGGAATGCTTCAGGATTTGAAAATCATAATGACTAAAAAAGGCAAGCAGATGGCGTTTGCAAAACTTGCCGACTACAAAGGAATTATTGACGTAACATTCTTTCCTACTGTTTGGGAAAAATATTCAAGCCAGATTGAAGCCGAAAAAGTTTATGCGTTTAAGGGTAAAGTTGACGGCTCACGGGAAGTTCCAAGTTTTCTTGTAGAAACAATTGAAGACATTGCAACATTGCAGCAAAAGGCAATTTCAAGCGTCCACATTCAGCTTGAGCAAGGTTTTTCTTCCGTAAAAGAAATTGCGCAGCTTAGAGATATTTTGTTTGGCGGAACGGGAACTTTGTTAGTATATTTTCATATAGAAATAGACGGAAAAACTTATGTCGTAAAGGCAAACACTCAGCTGACAGTTCCAAACACAAAGGAATATATAGACAGCCTAAAAGACATTTCCGGAGTTCAGGAAGTCTGGACTGAATAATGGCACAGGAGGTTTTTACGCCATGTTTATTTTAAGAATAATTTCAGCTTTTTTATCGCTATATTCTCTTTTATGCCTTTTGCGCATAATAATCACTTGGATTCCAAACTATTCATACAGCAAACCGGCAGACATTCTGGCTCAAATATGCGATCCATACATGAATCTTTTCCGCGGAATAAAATGGCTTAAGTTCGGAAGTTTTGACTTTAGCCCTGCGCTTGCGTTGTGCATTCTAGGCGCAGGCTCGCAGCTTTTTTCCAGTCTTGCAAACGGAGGCTACATTAACCTACAGATGATATTGGCAATGATTCTTGGAATATTTTTTTCAATTCTGTCATCGCTTATTTTCTTTATTATAATTCTTTTTGCAATAAGGCTCATTCTGATAATGATAAACAAGGATTTTTACAACACAAGCGGATTCATGGCAAATCAAATTGACAGTTCAATTTCGCCGATTGTCTATAGAATCGCAAGAACATTCGCGATGGGCAGGCGCATAACTTACAAAGCTGCATTAATAATTTCAATAATCGCTCTTTTAGTTTTGCAGTTTGCATTAAGAATTTTTCTTGCGTTTATTTTATCAATAATTTTGTAAATGATTCTTTCTGAACTTGGAGCCGCTGTAGAAACACTTTCCGGCGTAGGTCCTGCAGCGGCAAAAAAATTCGCCAATCTGAATATTTTCACAGTAGCCGATTTACTTTCTGTTTTTCCACGCGACTACGAAGACAGAACAAAACGGATTCAGCTAAGAGATTATGCAAATTTTCCAAAAGTCCACACAATATGCAAAGTAACGGCTCACCAGTGGTTTGGCTATGGAAAAATGAAAACCTTGAAAATTGCAATAACCGATGGAAGCGCAAACGCTTGGCTTGTTGCATTCAACCGAGACTTTCTTGCAAAATCACTGCCAGAAGGAAGCATCATCGCCGTAACTGGAAAATTTGAAACAAAATACAACGAGCTTCAGTCTTCATCTTTTGAGGCGACAAGAATTTCATTCAACGGAAATTTAGAGGATTTTGAAAGCGTTCCTGTTCCAGACAGCGCAGTAATTCCAATTTATCCGCTTACAGAAGGTCTCACTCAAAAAGTCTACAGAAAAACCGTGGCGCAGGCATTAAAGCAATACGCAAAAAACATAAGCAACGAGATTCCAGAGCAAATCATAAAAGAGCGGAATCTTTTAAATAAAAGCGAAGCGATTCTTTTTGTTCACAAGCCGCAAAATTTAATTCAGGTGCAGGAAGCTAGAAAAACTTTAATTTACGAAGAGCTTTATCTTTTTGAATACAAAATGCTCGAACGCGCTCTTATGCACCGCGGAATTTTGCCTTCGCAAGATTTTATTCCAGAAGCATATCCATATTTTTCTACGCCAGATTCAGAAACAGGGCTTGAGCAGATAGAAGGTGAATTTCAAAAAAGCCTTTCGCCGCGCCAAAAGCAAATTTTCAGCAGCCTGAATTTTGAGCTTACATTGGACCAGATGAATTCAATTTTAGAAATGAACCGCGATATTGATAAAAGCCAGACGGAATGCAACACAATGCTGAACACTCCGCACAAACTTTCAAAGCCTCCATTTTCCATGCAGCGGCTTTTGCAAGGAGATGTGGGCTCTGGAAAAACCCTTGTGTCTTTTTTTGTCTGCGCACGTACAATTGACTACGGCGGACAATGCGCAATTCTTGCTCCCACAGAACTTCTTGCCCGCCAGCACGCAGAAAACGCCGCAAGACTTTTAGAGCCAGCCGGAATAAGAACAGCGTTTCTCACCGGAAATTTAAAAGCTTCTGGCAGGCAGCCTCTTTTAAATGCTCTTAGAGACGGAAACATTGACATTGTAATTGGAACTCACGCGCTTTTCAGCAGAAACACACAATATAAAAATCTTCAGCTTGCGGTAATAGACGAGCAACATAAATTCGGAGTAACACAAAGAGAATCGATAATTTCAAAAGGAAGAATTTCATTCAAGCACATGGCGCATTCACCAGACCTTTTAATGATGAGCGCAACACCGATTCCGCAGACATTGGCGCTAACTGCATTCGGCGACCTTGACATAAGCGTAATAAAAACCATGCCAAAAGGAAGGCTTCCTGTAAAAACTTATCTTACAGTTTTCGGAAATGAACGCAACGTCTACGAAGCCATAAGAAAGGAACTGAACGCAGGGCATCAGGCATATTTTGTTTACCCAAGAATCGCAGAAAATCCGCAGGCAGAGCAAACTGACAAAGCCTCATTAAAATCCGCAGAAGAAATGTTCGATTTTCTTTCAAAAGAAGTTTATCCGAATTTCAAATGCGCGCTTATCCACGGAAAAACTGACGATGAACAGCAAGCCGAAATACTAAAAAATTTTTCAAGAGGAAACATTCAAGTTCTTGTTGCAACAACAGTTGTAGAAGTCGGAGTCGATGTTCCAAACGCAACCTGCATCGCAATTGAACACGCTGAACGTTTTGGGCTTGCGGAGCTTCATCAGTTGCGCGGAAGAGTCGGGCGCGGAAAATTCCAGTCATATTGTTTTTTAACTTACAGCAAGAACATCACGGAAACTGGAATCTCACGGTTAAAGGCACTGCATCAAAGCAACGATGGATTTTTCATTGCAGAAGAAGATTTAAAATTGCGCGGTCCTGGAGAAGTCTTTGGAACAGCCCAGTCAGGATATTTTGCATTGAACATAGCTGACTTAAGCCGTGATAAAGAAATTCTTAAGACCGCACGATACGACGCTTTATGCCAGCTTAAGCAACATAATCCTTAAGAGAAATATCGCAGATTTTGTTTGCACGAATTTTTGCAATCGCGTGTTTTTCAATCTGGCGGACACGTTCTCTTGAAAGATTCATTTTTTCACCGACTTCTTTTAATGTTCTTTCGCCCTGACCATTAAGCCCATAGCGCATATTAAGAACTTCAACTGATTTTTTATCCAAACCAACGAAAGCTTTGTCAATTTCTGTTTTCAAAGAAGCATTGATGGCTGCATCTTCCGGCGTAAAAGTTCCAGCAGCAACAGTATCAACAAGCGCAGTATCAGAGTCGCCTCCAACAGGAGAATCCAAGCTTATCATTTCCTGTGAAATATTAAGCATCTCTCTTATGTGATGCTTTGTCATTCCAAGTTTGAGCGCAACTTCTTCAAGTTCTTCTTCCTCTGATTTTTTTCCATGCGGATTTACGCTGTGGCACGCTCTTTTTATTTCAGTAAGCTCAGCATCTTTATTTACAGGAAGACGAATCGGACGGCCAAAATCAACAATAGCTTTCATTATGCTCTGACGAATCCACCAGACAGCATAAGATATAAAATGGTAGCCTTTGCTTACATCAAAATGATCGAGCGCCTTCATAAGTCCAAGATAGCCTTCACTTATCAAATCTTCGTATTCAAGACCTTTGTTCAAATACTGTGAAGCAATTTTTATAACAAAGCGCATATTGGAAGTTAAAAGTTTATCTCTTGCAGCTTTGTCTCCAGCAGCAGCTTTTGTAGCAAGCTGAGTTTCTTCGTCATTTGTAAGAAGAGGAATTCCTTTTATTTCATTAAGATGAATCCTAACAACGTCTAAATCTTTTGATGAAACATTAGCCATTTTCTTGCCTCCAGTATGCTTTTATTTACTTAATAAATAGCATAAAACGTGCCAAGTTATATAAAAACAAGAAAAAAAACAAAATAAAAAAGTTTTTAGATTTCAATAGCAAAAAAATCTGATTTTAATGCGGTTTTCTAGCTTCCAAAAGGCATTTAAAACAAATAAGGCTGCATCAAAATGATACAGCCCATAAAGTGTTTCTTCAAAACGAGCCAAAATGACCCATAAAAAATAAAAAATTACTCTACAACAGCAATAATGTCGCAGTTTTTAAGAATGAGATAGTCTTCACCATCAATCTTAATTCCTGTTCCAGCATACTTATCATACAAAATTTTTTCACCAGGCTTTACAGTAATTTTTTCTTTTTCAGTTCCAGGTCCAACAGCCTCAACAACAGCCTGCTGAGTTTTTTCCTGTGCTGTGTCTGGAATAATAAGTCCGCCAGCTGTTTTTGTTTCTGCGGCAACCTGCTTTACCAAAACTCTGTCTGCCAATGGCTTTACTTTCATTTAAATCCTCCAAATCTATATTTGAAAATTTTTTAAAACTCTGAGCGGTCAACATAAATTAATTGCGCTCTTTTTTTATACTATAAAAATACAAATTTTTTACCTTAAAGTCAAATTCTATGGAAAATAAGTTTCATTTTTCCGCCTGAATTTTTTTCTGAAGCAAACGGACTTTGTTATTTTCAGAATCCAATGAAAGCGCGTATTTTAAAGCTCTTGAAGCTCCATATAAATTTCCCTGCTTCCATTCAAGTTGCGCAATCCTGAACAAAATTTCAGATTTTTCTTTTCCTTCAGATGATTTTGCAGAAGCAATGTTAAGCGAATTTAAAGCTTCTGGCAAACGGTCAACGCTAGCATATAAAACGCCAAGATTGACAAACGCATTTATAATTGAAGAATTTTTTGAAGATGAATTTAATGCGGCAATTCGGTTTCCGTAATTTTCCGCTATAAAATTGTAAAGAGAAATTCCAGATTTAAAGTTTCCCTTTTTGCAGGCAAACCATGCGCAAAGTTCACATTCCCAAAGCTCAAGATTTTCCGGTGAATCCTCAGGTAAAAAATCATACTTCGATTTGTAATACGAATCAAAAAGAGCTTCCGCATCCGGCTCAGAATTTTCATTCAAAAGAGAAAAAACACAATGTTTCAAAACAGATTCAGGATAAATATTTTCCGCAGAAACATTTTTTTCAAGCATAAGCCAAATATCAGAAACTGGCTTTTCAATTTTATCAAACTTATTTTTTTGAGTAACGAGCGCATCCTTTAAAACTAAGGCTTCGGAATTTTTGGAGGCAATAAGAGAATCAAGTTTTTCAAGAACGGAATCAAACGGCACAACCGGAACTTTGTCTTTTTTTTCCATGCTCAAAGTTTTTAGCCCGGCGTTTCTGATTTTTTGCGAAAGAAAATCTTCATGCTGATTTTTTATCTGATCAAGTGAAAATTCGCCAAGAGCCGCAAGCCCCGGCAAATAATCAGGAAAATTAACAGAAAGAAAATCAAGAAGCTTTTGCTCACTTTCAAAGTCGCTTTTACGCTTAGCAAACATCGCGCTGTTCATGTATATTTGCGGCGGAATTTCAGTGAAGTTCTGAATAAGACGTTGTCGAATTTTCTCAGAAGAATTTTCCTCGCCTTCAATATAAAATCCGTCCGATTCAAGAGAAAGAATTTCAGTCTTTGTGGACAAATCAGTTTTTTCTGCAAACGAGGTAAGTTTTGAGCTAGCTTCCAAAGCTGCAATGCTTTCCGCATAAAGTCCTGAATCAAAAAAAATGCAGCCCCAGAAAAGGCTTTCCCTGCTGCTTGAAATTTTATTTGGGTACAAAGCCACAGCGTTTTTAAATTCACCGCCACGCATAAAAATTGAAGCGGCATTAAAAATCCACAAGCTTTCATCCGAACCGTCAAAAGCATTTTTATACACAGAAATAAAATCAGGACTGCAAAAAATTTCTTTTATTTCTTCCGAACTTTTTGTTTCCACAGATTTATTTTTCTTTTTTTTGGAAACAGAATTGAATGCCGATTTTAAAACAGGCTCGCCATTTTCTATAGCAAGCAAGGCTTTCTTTAAAACGCATTCCGCATAAATTGAAGAATATTTGGAATCTTTTAAGCAAAGTGAAATTTGAAATGCTTCCTCAAGACGATTTTCTCTCAAAAGAAAATTCGCATACACGGCGGAAAGCTCAGGATTCTTAGGATTTCTTTTAAGACTTTTTTTTAAAACACGTTCTGCTGATTTTGTTTCACCAAGAAAAAAATACCTCTTTACAATTCCAAGATATTCATAGGAAGCATAGGCTTTTTTTTCAAGTTTTTTTAAGGATTTTAAAGCATCTTCCGCGGAATTCTGAGAAACAGCGGCATCAACAGAATCCAGCACAGAAATAAAAGATGAACCTTCAGAATGAGAAGAGCATGAACAAACTAAAACTGCAGCCAAGCAGCACAAAGCCGCAACGCAGATTGATTTTTTGCTCACGCTACCTCTTCTTTGCTGATTGTATCAAGAATTGCATTTATAAATTTAAAAGAATCGTCTGTTCCGAATTCTTTTGAAATTGCAATAGCCTCATCAATAATTATTGTGGGCTTTAATTCCTTTTGATAAAGCAATGCAAAAACGCTGATACGCAAAATGGAAAGTGTAACTCTGTTCAAGCGGTCAAAATTCCAATTCGCAGTCAAATGCGCCTTTATTTTTTCATCAATTTCCTGAATATGATTTATTGTTCCTGAAATCAGCAAACGGGCAAAATCATAAGACTCCGCCCTCGACTGAGAAAAGTCTTCAGTTTCAGAATTTTCCGTTAAAGTTTCGGGCAGAACAAATTTTCCGCTTGAATTATTTTCAGAATCTTCTTTAAGCCATTCAAGCTTCAGTAAATCTTCAAGAGATGCCTTGCCGACATCATAGGAATAAAGAGCCTGAACCGCAAAAATACGACCGTTTCTTCTGGACACAACAAACTCCTATTGCCAATTAAGGAGCTTTTTAAGAGCATCGCCAGTTTTTTTGCGGTCAACATTTGAAGGAATGTCAAGCGATTTTGAAATTTCCTGTGCGGCTTCTGTAAAATACTGGCTTTGCTTTTGAGAAGTAATGTTGCGCTTTAGATAATCATAGACAGTAACAGTTGTTTCTGGCTGAACAACATCGCTAATTGAAAGCATTTTTGCATCATACTTTTTTAGAACTGCATAAAACTGAAAATCGGAAGCAGTTTCTGTAACTTCAGAAAGATAGCCTGCGGATTTTCCAAAAAGCTCGTTAAGTTTGTCAATTGACCATCCAAGCTGCTGAGCCTGCTGAGCTGTTTTTGCAACTGTAATGTCGCCAGCTCTATAATTAGTTCCGTTTTCGTTTGAATTTTTAATTTCTTCAGATTTTTTTGAATCGCCTTTATATTTGTTTCTTAAGTCTGTTGCCAAAGCACGGGCCGCCATATCATTGCTTCCCTTTGGAACCATAACAAGGAAAAGTTTCATCATATCGTTCCAAACAAAAGTTGACTTGTTCATTTCATAAGCGTTGCGGATTTCTTCATCAGTTGCTGCCACCGCTTGAATCTCAGACTGTTTTTTTGAAAATACATACTGCTGAATAATAAGCTGATTTTTCAAGTAAGCCTTGTATTCTGACTTTGACATTCCGCTATATTCTTTTATATAGTCATCCAAAGATTTTCCAGTCTGTTTTTTTATCAAATCTTCAAGCTGAGCTTCTGAAACACGAGTTCCAAGCTGCTGGCTAAATGTATTCAAGAATGCATCGTCAACCTGGCTGTCTGTAACAGAAAGACCTTCTTTTGCCGCTGCCTGAGTTATCAGTTTTTCAGCAATAAGATTTTCCAAAAGAGCCTGCTTTTGCTCAATAGGAAGAGATTCCATTCCGTACTGCTTCTGAATGAAACTTGCGCGTGTCTTTAACTGCTTTACAGTAATTGTTTCTGATTTATTAAGTTTTACAACTGCAAGAGGCTGCAAGTCACTTTGAGCAAAAGCTCCGAATGCAGCAAAAAAAATCAATAATCCAATAGAAAATTTTTTCATGAAAATTCATCCTTTATAATTCATTTATTAATAAACAGTTATTATTCAGTTCGGTTACACAGTTATTTTTCCAGCGGAAGACCACCGGAAATTACAGCCCTGATTCTGCGCACTCCTGCGGAAGATGACTGTTCCTTCTGGATTTTGAATTCGCCGATCTGTGCCGTGTGCTGGACGTGCGGCCCGCCACAAACTTCCTTGCTGAACCAGTTGTTCTTTTCGCCGATTGTGTAGACTTTTACATCTTCACCATATTTGTTCGTAAACAGGGCGCGCGCACCTTCAGCCTTCGCCTTTTCAAGAGGCATAACTTCCATTGTAACAGGCAAATCTTTTTTAATCTGCTCGTTCACAATGTCCTCGACCTTCTGGATTTCCTCTTTTGTCATCGGACGGTCGAACGTGAAGTCAAATCTCATACGCTCATTCGTGATGTTCGAACCTTTCTGCGCGACTTTGTCTCCAAGAACATTGACAAGCGCCTGCTGAAGCAGGTGGGTTGCCGTGTGATATTTTGTGGTTGTGTCCGACTGTTCGGCAAGTCCGCCTTTTGCTGCTCCAGCATCCTGAGTTTTTGAAGCCTCCTGATGCTTGCGCTCCGCTTCCTTGAATCCCTCTACATCAACGGTGAATCCATTTTCAGCTCCGAGTTCCTGTGTAAGTTCAAGCGGAAAACCGAATGTGTCGTAAAGCCTGAATGCGATTTTACCTGAAATTTCCTTCTTGGGATTTTTCATCAGATTCGGAAGAAGCTTCTGGAATTCCGCCTCGCCCTTGCGCAATGTGTCGCGGAATTTGTTTTCTTCCGCGGAAAGCTCCGTAAAGATTTTTTCCTTGTTCTGCTCAAGCTCCGGATATGCGCACTTGAAATTCTCGATTACTGCCTGCGCGATTTCCGCAAGGAAATTTTTTTCGATTCCAAGCTTCATTCCGTGGCGGACTGCACGGCGGATCAGGCGGCGAAGAACGTAGCCCGCACCGACATTTGAAGGAGAAACGCCTTTCTGGTCGCCAAGAATAAAAACCGCCGAGCGTGAATGGTCTGCGATAATGCGGACACTTCTGTCCTTTTCCTCATCCGTGCCGTATTTATAGGAAGAAAGTTCCTCGATTTTTGCAATGATTGGCTGGAAAACTTCTGTAAGATAAACAGAGGTTTTTCCCTGCAAGATACAGTTTGTGCGCTCAAGCCCCATTCCTGTGTCAACATTTTTCTTTGGAAGTGGAACAAGAGTCTTTTCGTCAATGCGGTTATACTGCATAAAAACATTGTTCCAGATTTCCATCCAGTTTTCGCTGTCAGTTCCTTTGTTTGAGCCGGCAGGCGGAAGTCCTTCTCCAACCCAGTAGAAAATTTCAGTATCAGGACCGCACGGACCTGTCGGACCTGCTGCCCACCAGTTGTCGCTTGCAGGAAGATATGCGATTTTGTCTTGTGGCATTCCGTTTTCTTTCCAGTAAGTTGCAGCTTCTTCGTCGCGCGGAGCATTTTCATCACCGGCAAAAACTGTAACAGAAATTTTCCGCGGATCAAGACCGAGCCATTCTGGACTTGTAAGAAATTCGTAGGAAAATCCGATTGATTCTTTCTTAAAATAATCGCCCAAAGACCAGTTTCCAAGCATTTCAAAACAAGTAAGATG
The DNA here is from genome assembly GCA_002449305.1 of Treponema sp. UBA6852. Classification (GTDB taxonomy): domain Bacteria; phylum Spirochaetota; class Spirochaetia; order Treponematales; family Treponemataceae; genus Treponema_D. The sequence goes on along the minus strand of DKDI01000031.1, from coordinate 19,630 downwards.
GCTTGGATCGCCAACTTCATCTATATCACCTGTGCGGATGCATTTCTGATAATCTGTAAGGCGTGTTCCGGCCGGATGTTTTTCTCCCAAAAGATACGGAACAAGCGGATGCATTCCGGCAGTTGTAAAAAGTACGGAAGGATCATTTTCTGGAATCAAAGACTGGCCTGAAATTTCAACATGGTTCTTTGATTTAAAAAATTCAATGTATTTTGAACGTAACTCGTTTGCAGTCATAGCAATCAATAGTAAAACTAAATACTTAAATAGTCAATTGTGGATTCATGCTCCGCTAAAAATCAACGAAGCATGAATTTTTCATTTTTTAACAGGAATCAGTTTGTTCCAAAAATTCTGTCGCCAGCATCTCCGAGACCTGGACAAATATATGCGTTTTCGTTCAGGCAACGGTCAAGATGCCCAATGTAAAGTTTTACATCGGGATGCGCTTTTGTTAAAACTTCAACACCTTCTGGGGCTGCAATTATGCACATAAATTTTATGTTTTTTCCGCCACGCTTTTTTATAAAATCAACTGCGGAAACAGCAGAACCTCCAGTTGCAAGCATTGGATCAACAATTACAATTTGACGCTGCTCAAGAGAATCCGGCATTTTGCAGTAATATTCTTCAGCTTGATGAGTTTTTTCATTGCGGCTCAAACCGATATGTCCGACTTTTGCGGAAGGAACAAGAGTCAGCATTCCATTCATCATTCCAAGACCAGCGCGAAGAATCGGAACAACAACAAGTTTTTTTCCAGAAAGCATCGGTGTTTTGCAAATTTCAATTGGGGTTTTTACTTCAACATCTTCTACAGGAAGATCTCGCAAAGCTTCGTAGCCCATTAAAACTGCAATTTCTTCAACAAGTTTTCTGAACTCATTTGTTCCAGTTTTTTCATCACGGAGCATTGAAATTTTATGCTGAATCAGCGGATGATTTAAAAAAACTACATTTTTATTTTCCATAAATTACTCTTTTTCCGAAGCCTTCTTTTCAGGCAAAAGCATATTCAAAATTATTCCAACCAAAGCTCCAGTTGCCAAGCCGGAAAGTCCGAGAGTTAGTCCGCCGATGTGAATATTCACAGCTCCTGCGGAACTGTATTTTATTCCGATTGAAAGAACCAGAATTAACGCTGCGATAATTACGTTGCGTGAATTTTTAAAATCAACTTGGCTTTCAACAATGTTTCTTACACCGACTGCGGAAATCATTCCGTAAAGCACAATTGAAATTCCGCCGCAAGTTGCAGCTGGCATCGCGCTTATTAACGCTGCAAACTTTGGAGAGAACGAAAACAAAATTGCAATCACTGCCGCAATTCTGATTACACGAGGATCGTAAACTCTTGACAAAGTAAGAACGCCGGTGTTTTCGCCGTAAGTTGTGTTCGCAGGCGCGCCGAAAAGTGAAGCTACAAGAGTTGCAAGTCCGTCCCCCAAAAGTGTTCTGTGAAGTCCGGGATTTTCAAAATAATTTCTGTTTACAGTTGATGAAATTGCGGCAATGTCTCCGATGTGCTCCATCATAGTTGCAATCGCAATCGGAACAATCGTAACTATAGAAGTTATAATTAATGAAGTGTCGGGATTTTCAAAAATTGCAAAAACTGTGTTTTCTTTTAAAACTGGAAGTCCAATCCAAGCCGCGTTTTTTACAGAAGTAAAATCAACTTCGCCAAGTATTCCTGCAAAAACATAAGAAACAACAGCCGCAAGAAGAATCGGAATAATTTTTATCATTCCCTTTCCCCAGATAACGCAAGCAACAATTACAAGAACCGCTGAAAAAGCAACAAGCCAGTTCCTCGAGCAATTGTCTACTGCCGACTGTGAAAGTGTAAGTCCAATCGAAATTATAATTGGACCTGTAACAACCGGCGGAAAGAAGCGCATTACTTTTTTTACACCGAAAACTTTTACAAGAACAGCAAGCAGAAAATACAAAGCCGCAGAACAAGCAACGCCAAGACACGCATAAGGCAAAAGATGTTTTTCACCGTTCGGGGCAATTGTCATGTAGCCTGCAAGGAATGCAAATGACGAGCCTAAGAAAGCCGGAACTTTTCCTTTTGTAAAAAAGTGAAATATAAGAGTTCCGATTCCAGCAAACAAAAGCGTAGAAGAAACGCTAAGCCCCGTAAGCTGCGGAACAAGAACTGTTGCGCCGAACATTGCAAACATGTGCTGAACACCAAGTGCAAGCATTCTAGGCTTTCCCAAAGTGCGCGCATCATAAACCGCATTTAAATTATCATTAGACATTTTTACTCCTGAGATTAAGCTTCTGCTTTCTTATGTTTTCTAAGAAAAAACAAAAATCCAGCAATTACTGCCATTCCGAACAAAATAGGAAGAATCGGATTTTTTACAAGTCCGGCAATCAAATAGCAGACAAAAGAAACACTTGCAACAGAAAGCGCGTAAGGAAGCTGAGAATTAACATGGTTCACGTGAACACATTCCGCACCAGCACTTGCCATTATAGTTGTATCAGAAATTGGAGAGCAGTGATCACCGCAAACAGCTCCTGCCATGCACGCTGAAATTGAAATAATCATAAGATTGTAATCACTTCCATTGAAAACAGCGACTACAATCGGAATAAGAATTCCAAATGTTCCCCAGGAAGTTCCAGTTGCAAAGGCAAGAAAAGCTCCGATTACAAATATAATTGCAGGAAGGAAATTCAGCATTCCAGAAGCATAAGTTTGAACAAATGATGAAACAAATTCTTTTGAGCCAAGACTATCTGTCATGGATTTCAAAGTCCAGGCAAGTGTCAAAATCAAAATGGCAGGAACCATGGCTTTAAATCCGTCTGGAATACAAGACATACAGTCTTTAAAGCTCAAAACGCGGCGCAAAACAAAAACAATCAAAGTCAAAATCAGCGCGCCAAAAGAACCGTACATAAGTCCAACGGAAGCATCGCAGCCAGAAAAAGCCGCAACAAATCCGCGGTGATCTTCGCCTGAAGCAAAAAATCCGCCGGTATAAATCATTCCGATTACACAGAAAACGATAAGCGAAATAATCGGGAACACAAGATCCAAAACTTTTCCTTTTGCAGCCGGAAGTTTTTTCTCTTCAAGTTCATCAGAAGAAGATGAAGATACCGCAGCTTCAAAACCTTTCATAGGACCAAAGTCAACTCCGGAAATAACAATTGCAAAAAGAGCAAAGATTGTAAGAAGCGCGTAAAAATTATAAGGAATCGCTTTTATAAAAAGCTGAAATCCGTCCTCGCCTTCAACAAATCCTGTTACTGCCGCAGCCCAAGAACTGATAGGCGCAATAATACAAACCGGAGCCGCAGTTGAATCAATAAGATAAGCAAGTTTTTCTTTTGAAACTTTGTATCTATCTGTAATCGGGCGCATTACGCTTCCAACTGTGAGGCAGTTAAAATAGTCGTCAATGAAAACAATTATCCCAAGAAAAATAGTTGCAATCTGCGCATTCTTTTTTGACTTTATGCGTTTTTTTGCCCATTCACCAAAAGCAGCAGAACCGCCTGCCTTGTTCATAAGCGCAACCATTATTCCAAGAATAACAAGGAAAATCAAAATTCCAACATTATAAGAATCAGACAGAGAACCTACGAATCCGTCTTTAAAAACGTGATTTATTGTTCCTGCAAAACTGAATCCTGAATAAAAAAGACCGCCAATTAAAATTCCGATGAATAAAGAAGAATAAACTTCCTTTGTTATAAGCGCCAGACAAATTGCCACGACTGGCGGAACTAAAGACCAAAATGTTCCTATCATTTTTCTTCCTCTTTCTTAAATTCAGTTTCAAGCGGTTCTGAAATTCCGCAGTTTTCAAGTTTCTGAAAAACTTTTATTGCATACTCAACTACATCCAAAGAAGTTGCAGAACAATAAGTTTTTAAATTTGTCAGTTCTTTTATTACCTGAACATTTGTCATAGAAACCTCCTATCTATAAAACAAATTTTATACAGCAGTAAGTTCCTGCATGAATTTCAAAACTTTATCAGGGCAAGAGGAAACGCAGGTTCCACAACTTGTACATTTTGAATAATCAATCGCAGGAATTCCAGAGGAAAGATCAATGCACTGCTCAGGACATTTTTTTGCGCAGATTCCGCATTTAAAGCATCCGGCAGAACAGTCTTTTCTAATCTGAGGCTTATTGTCGTTATGACAAGAACAAAGCGCAACAGGACCTTTTACTTCGATATTTGTAATGCTGAAAAGTTTTTTAGGACAAGCCTTTGCACATTTTCCGCAACCAACACATTTTGAATAATCAACATGAGGAAGCCCGTCATTTCCCATTGACAATGCGCCAAACGGACAAGAAGAAACGCAGTCTCCAAGGCCAATGCATCCAAAAGCACACAACTTTGTTCCATTTATAGAAAGCTGGGCGGCTTTGCAAGTTTGAACGCCATTGTAAATTCCTTTTGTTCCAGCGCATTCATTTGTTCCATGGCAAGCAAGAACAGCAGCCTTTTTTGCAGAATCAGATTCATCTCCTGACAAGCCTAAAATTTTATTTAATGCCGCTGAAACAGACGGTCCGCCTGCAACACATCCATTTGCAGGAGCTTCGCCTTTTACAACAGCAACAGCAAACGAATCGCAGCCAGCATATCCGCAGCCTCCGCAGTTAGCGCCGGGAAGAGCTTCTCTTGCCTGGGAAACTTTTGGATCAACTTCAACTGAAAATATTTTTTTAAAAAGCCCTAGAAGCGTGCCAAGAATAAAACCAATCAGCAGAGCAATAACAACTGTTAAAATAATCGTATTCATAAAGTTCCTCCACTGAATTATTTTATAAGACCTTTAAAGCCTAAAAACGCAAGACTCAAAAGTCCGGCAGCAACATAAAGAATTGGAGTCCCTTTGAAAGCTTCAGGAATTTTTGCAATTTTAATTCTGCTTCTTACCCCCGACATAACCACCATGCTCAAAAGAAATCCGCAGGCTGTTCCAAAAGCATAAACAATGCTCTGTAAATAATTGTAGTCTTTGCTTATGCAGTTTATTGTAACACCAAGAACCGCACAGTTTGTTGTAATCAGCGCAAGATAAACGCCCATTGAAGAATAAAGTCCAGGCGCGGATTTTTTCAGATAAAATTCAACAAGCTGAACAAGAGAAGCAATTACAAGAATAAAAAACAACGTTTGCAAAAATTCCAGTCCAAGCGGAATCATCACAAATTTATACAAAGGCCAAGTAACAACAGTTGCAAGAATAATAACAAAAGTCGTAGCAAGTCCCATTCCAGAAGCCTTGCCAGTTTCAGCAGTCATTCCGATAAAAGGGCAGATTGCCAAATACTGAATAAAAACAACGTTGTCAACAATTGCTGACTTTATAAAAAGCTGAATCATATCAGTCATTTTGCAGCCTCCTTTCTATTTTTTAAAGCCTGAACTGCCGCTCCAAGAAGTCCAAAAACAATGAAGCCGCCAGGCGCACTGTTTAAAATTCCAATTCTGTATGCTTCAGGAATAAGCTCAAGTTTTACAGAAGTTCCAGCCATCAAAGTTCCGCCGCCAAAAAATTCACGCACAAGAGAAATCACAACAAGAACACAAGTATAGCCAATTCCCATTCCGAGCGCATCAAGAATAGAATTTCCGACATTGTTCTTTGAAGCAAAAGATTCAACGCGTCCCATGATAATGCAGTTTACAACAATCAGCGGAAGAAAAACTCCCAGCGCATCGTACAAAGATTCAACATAAGCTTGAAGCACAAACTGAACAATAGTTGTAAACGCCGCAATAATAATTATAAAAATTGGAAGGCGGATTGCGTTAGGAATACATTTTCTAAAAATGCTGATTACAAGTTCGCTCATAAGAAGAACAAACGTCATGCTCATTCCCATGCCAAGTCCGTTAAAAATACTTGTTGTAACTCCAAGAGAAGAACACAAGCCAATATTTAAAACCAAAAGCGGATTTTCCTTTAAGAAACCGTTTGTAAAAATTTGAAGCTGCTTGTTCATATTAATTAAACTCCTGACCATCAAGAACTTTCAAAAGACATTCTGTTCCTGCGGAAATAAGATTGCCAATGCCAACGCTAGTTATTGTTGCTCCAGAAATAGAATCAAAAGTCTGACCGGCAACAAATCCGTCTTTAGCATTTTTTCCTTCAAATTGTCCATAAAATGTTTTTCCGTTTGCAAGCGTAAAAGTCGAATCATTTGCCTTTAAGCCGAATCCAGGAGAATCCGTAAGTTCCAAAAACTGCAAGCCTGTAACAGTTCCGTCGGATTTCATTCCAACCATGATTGTGCCTTTGTCATAAGTCGGACCTGTAACTTGGGCAACTCCGCCAATTACATTTTCACCTTGTTTTGCAATAAAAATATTTTGTATTGTAATAGAAGAATTTGAAGCTGGAGGAAATGAATCAACGGCTTCAAAAGAATCAGCATCTTTTACAACAGCTTTCATTGCGGCATTCGCTTTGTTAAGTTTATTCTGCGCAATCCGCCCGTAAGTAAAATTATTTACAATGGCAAGAACTGTGCAAGCCGCCATTGCATAAACCGCAAGGACAATTCCAAGTCCAAGCATTTCCAAGACTGAATTTTTCTGGCTCATTTTTCAGCCTCCGCGTTTTTTTTCTGTTCTAAAGGAACTGCATTTGAAATATCAAAGTCCTGTATTATTTTTTTTGGAGCAGACTTTCTGTTTCCCTTTTTTCCGTAGCCATATTTTCTTGCAGAAAGATTATTCAAGAAAGGCGCAACAGCATTCATAATCAAAATGCTAAACATTACACCTTCTGGGTATCCACCAAATTTTCTTATCAAGAAAGTTATAAGTCCGCAGCCAAAGCCAAATACAAGCCGGCCTTTTTTTGTAACAGGAGCAGTTGAATAATCCGTAACCATAAAAGTCGCTCCGAACAAAAGTCCTCCACTCAAAAGCGCAAAAAGAACATCTCCTCCGGAAACAAATGTGCAGACAGCAACAGTTCCAATCATAGCAACAGGAGCTCTCCAGTCGATTATTTTTGTAAAAGCAAGGAAAGCAAATGAAAGCAAAATCAAAAGAATTGAAGTTTCGCCAATACAGCCAGCCCGGTTTCCAAAAAAGTATTGAAGATAAACAGAACTGTCTGCAACGAATGAACCAGCCTTAACTTGACTCAAAATTGTCGCGCTTGAAATTGCATCTGTTGCCGGATTAAACCAAGACGCACCCAAAGCAACTGGAAAACTTATGAACATAAAAGCTCGTCCAGTAAGAGCCGGGTTAAAAACGTTGCTTCCGATTCCTCCAAAAAGTCCTTTCGCAATAACAATGGCAACCAACGCGCCAAGAACTGTCATCCACAAAGGCGTTGTAGACGGAATTACAAGAGCAAGCAAAACTCCCGTTACGCAGCAAGACAAATTTGAAACAACAATTTTTTGACGTGTAATTTTCTGAAACAAAAATTCAAAAACAAAACAAGAAGCAACAGAAACAAGAATTGTCGCCAAAGCAGGAAGTCCAAAAACAATAACGCCATAAACACATTCAGGAAGCAGCGAAATCAAAACCGCAAGCATTATTTTTTGAGTTGAAAGTCCGGCTGTGAAATGCGGACTAGAAGAAAGAAACATTTTATTTTCAGAGTTCATTTTTTTACAGCCTCCTTTGCTTTTGCCGCCGCAATCTGTTCTCTTACAATGGACTTTCCAATTCTGAAACGCTGAACAAGTCTGACATTTGCAGGACAAGCATAAGCGCAACATCCGCATTCAATGCAGTCCATAAGGCCAAGTTTTTTAGCATTTGAAATATTTTCAGCCTTAAGTTCACGAACCATAAGAACCGGGCTTAAATGCATTGCGCAGACAGACACACACATTCCGCATCCAATGCACTGCTCTTCATCAACAAGATAAGTTTCATCTTTTGTGAGGAAAGTAATTCCGCTTGTTCCTTTTGCAACTGGAAAATTCATATCAGGCATAGCAAAGCCCATCATCGGACCGCCGGAAATAATTTTTACAGCCGAATTTTCTTTTAAAGAAAAATATTCAGGAGACAAATCTGAAATCACTGTTCCAACTGGAACTTTTAAGTTGCATGGATTTTCTACTGCGCCGCCGGAAATTGTAAGGCTGCGTTCAATCAAAGGTTTTCCAAGCCTGAAAGCATCGCTTATCGCGCAGACAGTTCCAACATTTGAAATAATCACGCCAGCATCGGCAGGGAGTTTTCCAGAAGGAATTTCAACGCCAAGGCAAGAAGAAACTATAAATTTTTCAGAACCCTGCGGATATTTCGTTTTGACAAGCATAACACAAATATCGTCAGCGTAGCCTTTTTCAACTATAATTTTTTCAAGGGAAGGTTTTATGTAAGCCTTGTTGTCTTCAAGCGCAATTATTCCCGCCGCGCCAACAAGATTCAAAATTATCGCAAGTCCATCTATAAGTTTTTCCGGAGTTTCAATCATCGTCCGCTCATCGCAAGTAAGATAAGGCTCGCATTCTGCAGCGTTGACCAAAACATAATCAATTTCTTTGTCTTCCGGAGGATTTAGTTTTACGTGCGCAGGAAAAGACGCGCCGCCCATTCCTACAATTCCGGCTTCTTTTATCCGCTCAAGAACTTTTTCTTTTCCGCATGTAAACGGATCTAGCGGATCCATAAATTCAACATTATCCGAACCGTCAGCCTCGATAACAATGCAAGGCGCAGTCATTCCGCCAGTAACAGTAAAATTCTGAATCTTCTTTACTTTTCCTGAAATAGAAGAATGAACGGGCACTGACATGAATTTTTCACCCGAAGCAATTTTCTGTCCTTTTGCAACAGAATCTCCAACTTTTACGAGCGGAGTGTTTGGAGCGCCGCCCATGGTGATTGGAATCGTAACCGTTTTAGAAGAAGGAAACGCCTCTTTTATCGGACATTTATTTGTAAGCTCCTTCATTTCCAACGGAAAGATTCCGCCTTTAAAAGTGTGTGTTTTCATGGAAACAATTTTACTATAGAAATCGCAAAAAGTCGATAATTTCAAACAACGAATTCCAATTTTGAAATCCGCTGAAAATCTATACAGCAAAAATTTTAGCTAAAGAATCAAATCAACAGTCTGAGCATCACTGGCTTTTATTAAGTCTGAAGGAGAAAGCGCAAGCTGAAGTCCTCGGATTCCTGCGCTCACATAAACTTTGTCATAAAGCAAAACAGTTTCGTCAATAAAAGTTCTGTATTTTCGTTTCATTCCAATAGGAGAACATCCGCCACGGATATATCCTGTAAGCGACAAAAGTTCCTCCGGCTTAACAGGATGAACTTCTTTTGCGCCACAAGCTGCTCTGGCTTTTTTTAAATTGATTTCATAAACCGCGCTCTGGCAAAAAACAACAGTCTCTTTTGAATCAGTGCGCATGACTATTGTTTTAAAAACGCATTCAGGATTTATTCCGAGTTTTTCAGAAAGTTCCATGGCCGCTCCCTTATGAAGCAAATGTTCTCCGTCATCGTCGTACTCTTTTGTTTCATAAGGAATTTTTAAACTGTCCAAAATGCGCATTGCATTTGTTTTTTTCATTTTAGTTATTTTGGCGCGCTAGTATTTGTTACATAAGTTCCGTTTTTTGCAAACAAAGAAATTGTATCGATTCTTTGCTTCCAATATTCAGCTTCACTTTTTGTTGTATAAGGTCCGACTCTTACACGGTAATGAAGAACGCCTTTTGCATCTGTAAAAGTGAACACTTCGCATGGAATTTTATTTGACTCAAGAATTCCTCTGGCTTCATCAGCATTTTTTGTTGTCGTGTAAGAACCAGCCTGAACCCAAAATCTGTCTGAAACTTTTTTTGCCAAAGCAGATTTTGAAGCAGAAACTTGAGCTGATTTTTTTGGAGCTGAAGAAACTTGCGAAGAACTTTTTGAAGAAGCTGATTTTTTATTGCTAGATGCAGAAGCTTTTGTTGAAGAAACTTGCTTTTCAACTACAGGAGAAGTTTTTTCAACATTGCGGTGAACAGCATTTGTTTCTCTAATTGCAGTTTCAGCAGCCTTATTCTGGGCTGTAACATTGCTAGATGCAGAAGCAGTGTTCTTCAATGCATTCAAGTCAATTGTTGTAGTTGAAGAATCTCCAACATTGTAAACGCTTGTGTTGCCTGTAGAAATAACAGTAACATTGTCTGTCTGCGCAATTTTTGAATCAGAATTTTCAATGGAAGTTTTTCCTTCCGCAGGAGTTTCAATATTTGAAGTTACAGAAGAGTTATTTACTTCCGCAGGATTTATACTGCTTTCTATAGCAGGAGGCTCGCTCGGAAAATCAATTTCATTTGAAAACGATTCAGCGTGTTTTTGCTGTGCAGTTTCTGGAGACATCCAAACTGAGCCCGCAGAACGCTGATAAAGAGCAGTTGTATTTTTTTTAGCTTCAGACGCATAAAGAATTACAGCGGCACCAAGCACAACTGATAAAAAAATTCCAGCCGCAAGTACAATCCAAATAGTTCTTTTCTGTTCCATAATTTTATCCCCTGCCAGCTTTCAAAAATAAAACAAAAAGCCGGTATTCCATACAAAGAATATCGGCATTAAAAAAAAGATATTTAGAAGAAAATTTAAGTTTAAAAAGCCTACTGACACTTAAAAATCACACGTTCAATTTTTTTTTGGAGTGAAGAAATATTTCCGCAGTTTACGATTCTAAAAATTTCAATTCCAGTTTTTTTATATTGGCTGAACAAAAATCTTTGAGAAAAAAATCTTTCAATAATCTGAAGCGACTTCAGCCTGTCTCGTTTTTTGGCACGAAAAAATCTGATAAAAGCAGGACAATCAATAAAAAAAATTTTTTCAACTTTTTTCATTGCATTCACTTTGTACAAAACTGTCGCATTGACCACAACATTTTTTTTAGAATTTTCATCTATGAAATTTTCCAAAACTGAATTTATATACGGAAAAACAATATCCTCCTGTTTTTTCACAAGCGCTTTGTCTTTAAATATAAGCTGACCAAGATTTTTCCTGTTGATTTTTCCATCTTGACTTAAAAGATGAATTTTATTTTTCTGCGCCAAAGAAGAAAATTCCTCAAGAATTTTTTCCTTGCAATTTTCAACTGCGTCATGGCCGATTAAATCTGCGTCAATCGAAACAAATCCCATTTTTTCAAGAATTGAACTTGCCGCATTTTTTCCTGCCGCCATCGGACCTGTAACACACAAAACCATCAGTGGAACTCTCCCCAGTTTTTTCCGCGCTCAATACTCACCCGCAGAGGAATTTTCAATTGAACAGCATTTTCCATTTCGCGCTGAATAATTGAAATTGCATTTTCCGCATTGTCTTCCGGGCATTCAAAAATCAATTCGTCATGAACCTGCAAAAGCATCTTTGCGCCTGTACTGGATTTTTCCAAGGCAGACTGAACTTTTATCATCGCAGTTTTTACAATATCAGCCGCGCTACCTTGAATCGGAGTGTTTATTGCAATTCTTTCAGCGCCCTGAAGCACAATCTTGCTTGAGCTTTTTATTTCTGGAATATAACGTCTGCGTCCAGTAATTGTTTCAACATAACCGGTTTCTCTTGCCATACGTTTTGTTTCATCAAGAAATTTTTTAACATCGGAATACGTTGAAAAATATTGGTCAATAAAATTTTTTGCTTCTGTCCGGCTTATGTTCAATTCATTTGCAAGTCGAAACGCGCTCATTCCGTACATAACTCCAAAGTTCACAGTCTTTGCAAAGCGACGCTGTTCTGGCTTCACCTGCTCTGGAGAAATTCCGTAAATCAAAGCGGCTGTGGATTTATGAACATCAATTCCATTTATAAAGGCAGAGCAAAGATTTTTATCGCCGCTCAAATGCGCAAGCACAACAAGTTCAATTTGAGAGTAGTCTGCAGAAATAAGAACTGTTCCCGGTACAGCAGTAAACGCAGAACGAATTCTTCTTCCAGATTCATCACGCACAGGAATGTTCTGCAAATTTGGATCTCGACTTGAAAGGCGGCCTGTGGCAGTTCCCGTCTGCAAAAAAGAAGTATGGATTCTTCCATTCTTATCTGCAAGCAAAGGCAGTGCCTCCACATAAGTGCTTTGAAGTTTTGTGTACGACCTGTAATCAAGAATCATTTTTGGAAGAGGGTCGTTTGTAGAAAACACAAGTTCTTCAAGAACAGCAGTGTCTGTACTGTAACCAGTTTTTGTTTTTTTGCCATGAGGAAGATTGCGTTTTTCAAACAAAATTTCCTGAAGCTGTTTTGGAGACGCAATGTTAAATTCGCAGTCTGCCTCTTTGTAAATTTCTTTTTCTTTTTCTGAAATCAAAACTGCAAGTTCATCTTTATACTCGTTCAGTTTTTTCTTGTCCAAATGAATTCCTTGAATTTCCATGGAAACAAGAATCGGAAGAACTTTCATTTCCATTTCATAAAAAAGTTTTTCAAGATTTGATTTTTTAATTTCATCTTTTAAAAGATAATAAAGCTGCAATGTAAAATCAGAATCTTCCGCGCCGTATTTAAAAGCCTTCTCCAAAGGAACATCTGCAAAAGTCTGGTTTTTCTGAACAATGTCCTTGAACTCAATTCCTTTAAGCCCCAGTTTTCTTTCCGCAAGATATTCAAGGCCGTAAGGAGATTTTCCAGAAGCAGCAGGATTCAAAAGCCAGGCGGCAATCATCGTGTCAAAAATCTTACATTCAGTTTTTGAGTGCATTCCATTTGCATAAAGAACTTCAAGATCAAATTTTCCGTTGTGCATTACAAGAGTGAGTTCTTTTTCTGCAAAAAGTTTTTCAAGAACATCAATGCAATCTTTTTTAGAAATCGTTTCCGGAGCAAACATTCCGCCGCTCAAAATAACAGGAACATAAATTCCTTTCCCTTTTTCAAAACTCAAACTAAAGCCTACAAGATTCGCCTCATGTGTGTTCAAGCTGTCAGTTTCTGTATCGAACGCCACAACTTTTTCTGCGGAATCTAAAATGTTTTGCACAAAATTTTTCAGTTCAGCAAGGTTTGTACAAGGCTTGTAGTCGCCTTCGTTTTGTTTTACAGGCAACGCAATTTTCTCTTCCACTTCTTTTTCAGGCAAAACTGATTTTTCTTCAGACTGAATTTCCGCCGCAGTTTCCGAAGCAAAACTTTTTGCAATCGCATAAGCTCCGTATTTTTCAAGAACTTCCGCGCCGGATTTAAAATTTATATTTTTTGTGCAGAAAGATTCAAAATTAATTTCAACAGGAACATCGCACCTTAAAGTTATAAGTTGCTTTGAAAAATAAGCGTTATCTTTGTCGTTCCTGATTTTTTCTCCAAGCGCGCCTTTTATTTCAGAAGCGTGAGCATAAATTTCATCGAGAGTTCCATACTGGCTCAAAAGTTTTACCGCAGTCTTGTCGCCAACGCCCTTTACACCAGGAACATTGTCAGAAGCATCGCCCACAAGCGAAAGGTAGTCCAGAATTTTTTCAGGTGGAATCCCCCACTTTTCAAGAACTTCATGCACGCCAATAACTTCCCAGCCGCCATTGGCTCGGTCCGGCTGCATTTCCAAGCAAGAATCCGTAACAAGCTGAAGCAAGTCCTTGTCACCGCTAAGAATTCTGCACGGACGTTTTTCCTGAGCGCATTTTTTTGCAACAGTCGCAATAATATCGTCAGCTTCAAATCCGTCGTAGCGAAGAACAGGAATTTCCAACGCCTCAAGAATTTCTTCTATCCAGGGAACCTGCGCATGCAAATCTTCTGGAGTCTTGACCCGGTTAGCCTTGTAGTCAGCATAAAGTTCATGCCGGAATGTCTTGACACGCGAATCAAACGCCGCCGCAAGATAGCACGGATTGTATTTTGAAATGAGCGCCTTAAGATTCTTAAAGAAAATAACCAGCGCACTTATATTGTCTCCGCCGGGATTTGTAAGAGGATGATTCAAAAGAGCAAAGTACGCCCTGTAAATCAAACCGTAGGAATCAAGAATATATACAGTCTTATCTTCAGTTTTTTGTTCTGCCATGAAATGATTTTACCACAGCTTGAAACTAAAAAAAAGAGAGTCGGCATAGCTTTAAAATTAAATCGGAAATGGCTTGGGCAAAGAATGAAATCCTTGCGTTTTAAGAAAACGAATTTTTCCAGCTTGTGAAATCATTTCGTTCTAAGAAAACGCACTGGGCAAGATATGAAATTATTTCATTCAAAGAAAATGTGTTTTGTCAAACAATGCAGAAATTTCATAAACAAAAAAATGCATTGGACGGTTCGTGAAATTTTTGCACGAACAGAAAATGACTTGGGCAAACCGTGAAATTATTTCATAACAGAAAAACACGTTTTACCAGGCAATGCAGAAATTTCATAAGCAAAAATGTTTTTTGATTTTTATAAAAATGCAAAATTGATTTTTTGGAAGCACGCATATATACTTTTTCAAATGGAAGGCATTTTTAAAGAGCGGCTGGACACTGTTTTTATCCGCCGGGGAATCAGCACACACAGAAGAGTCCGAAGACTTTTGCAGAAGCACAATGTATGCGTAAACGGCTCAAGGATTCTTGAAAGCGGATTTAGGGTGAACCTTGCATCAGATGCAATTTCTATAGATGGAATCAAAAAAAATCTTGCGCCAGACATATATATTATGATGAACAAAAAGGCGGGCACTATCTGCTCCACAAAAGATGACGGACTTTACAAAACGGTCTACAGTTTTATTCCGCAAAAGTATTTTGACTATACAAATGAAAATTCATTGCAAAAGATTCATACAGTTGGACGGCTGGACACAGACACGGAAGGACTTTTGATTTTTACAACAAATGGAGATTTTTCGCATAGCCTCGCAAATCCGCTTTTCCATGTAAAAAAAACTTACTACGTTGAACTTGAAAAAAGTGAATCAGAAGAGAAAAGAAAACTTCTTAAAGAAAAATTCAGCGAAGGATTTTTTATTCCGGCTGAAAAAAACGAAAAGGAATTTATTTCAAGGCCGGCAATTCTTGAATGGAACAGAGCAAGTTCCTGTCGCCTCACAATAACAGAAGGAAAATTTCATCAGGTAAAGCGGATGTTCTGCGCGCAAGGAAACAGAGTTGTCTTCTTAAAAAGAATTTCAATCGGAAGCCTTGCGCTAGATGAAAAACTTGAAGCGGGAGACAGCAGAGAACTTTCAAGCGAAGAACTTTCCCTGCTGTTCAAATGACAAAATTTTATTCAGCCTCTGTGTTCTGTGAATTTTCAGTCTTGGGCTTTTCCTTTATTTCATCTGCGGAAACTTCAAATGTAGATTTAAGCGAACCTTGCGCAAGACAGATTTTATTTTCGTCATCAAGGCGCACATAGCACTGGCTTCCAGCAACAGAATCTTTTCCTACATACAAAGTGCGCTCAACTTTTCTGCCGGAACAAGCCACAACTTTTACAGCGTTCTCGCTAGACAAGCCGTAGCGTTCCAAGTCATCTAAGTCATAAGATACAGTCGAAAGTATTTTTATTTCATTGACCGAATTTACAATTCTGTTAGCGCGGTTTTCCATGGCAGGAAAATTTTCAACGAGCCATTTTTCATTTTCCTTTTTAAGTGAAAGAATATGCTCTCCGTTTTTTGTTACTTCAACAGAATCAATTTCTTCTTTTGTGTAAACAGTCTTTACTTTCGATCTGCCCAAAAAAGAAATCTGTAGAATGTAAATCACAAGAAGAACTGCAATCGATGAAAGAAGAACTATTTTTCTTGTATAAATATTTTTCATTTCTAGCTCCATTTAAAATATTATTTTTGCCTAGGATCTTCCGGGTCATAAGCCATTCGAATTTTTTCCCGGTGATGGCGGCGCAGAATAAACACGCAAAGTCCGCCTAAAGCAACAAGAACTGCAAGCCCAACCTGATTAAAATATTTCACTGCAAGCGCAAATTTTCCAGAAGACATTTTAAGTGTGTTAAGCGAAAGATTTTTTGTGCGCATTGAGCAGAAGTCTTCTTTGCCGTTCATGTAGTCAACTGCATTGCGGACAAAACAAGAGTTCGCAGTTTGTGAATCTTCCTGAAGCAGTCCGAATTTCGCAGTTGCAATACAAGATGTGGAAGCAATGAAAATTTTTGAATTCTGAATACTTGAATCCAAATGGCTTTTTGCTTCCAGAACATTTTCAGAGTCGCTTTCAAAAGGAGACTTTTCAAATGCGCTTTTAAATTTTCCTTCAATTAAAACTGCAACGTTTTTAGAACTGAACTTGTCTTCTTCTTTAGGCGGAAAAATTGACATAGGGCTTAAAACAAAATTTTCTGCAACAGGAACCGTCCAGGATTTTTCAGAAGTCCTTGCAATGACAGAAACTTTTGCGTCCTTGTTTTCTTTTACATTGGAAACATCAATTTCAAAAGTCTGCGGAAAGAAAACGTTGCCAAGATTTTTTGATATAAGATTTTTTTGATCAAGGCAGTTTTTCTGAATCAGCGGCGTATAATAAAAATCAAGTTTTCCATACTGCTGTGTGAGCTGTGAAAAACATTTTTCATCCATAACATATTCTTTGCCAATTTTTATTCCGTAGTTATCAAAAAGTTTTTCAAGTCCGTTTTCAACTGGAACATATTCAGGCTGACTGTAATAAGCCATCTCGCCATAAGGCATAGTCTCGTCAATTGAATCAACAAAGAAAATCACATTTCCACCGCGCAAAACAAACTGATCAATTTTATAAAGTTCCGCATCTGAAAATTTTTCTTTCGGACCGTTTACAATCACCGACTGCGCAGAAATCGGAATTTCATTTTCCAAAAGATTTACTTCTTGCAAATCATAAGTATCGGCAAGAAGAGTTTTCAAATACATTGAGTCATTTTTATCCTCAAGAGAATGTTCACCGTGTCCCGTAACATAAGCAATCACATCAGTTTTTGAAACAACAGTTTTCACGCACTCTTCAATATTTTCTTCCAACTCATCAAGCCCCGAAACTACATACTGAAAAATCGCGTTCGTAAGTCTAAGCGGAACAAGCTGAACTTTCGGACCATATTCAACAACAAGGCCAATTGTTCCATATTCAATTTTTCCATCTGAATTTTTCCAAGACACTGACTGAATTCCATATTTTTTTCCGAGCGCAAGGGAAGCTTCAGAATCAGGATTTTCAGAATTAAAATCAAGCCGTCCTTTAAATTTTTTGTTCGCCGCAGAAAAAGCTTTGTCAACTTCATCATCAATTTTTTCAAAGTCAGCAATATTAAACTGCTCAAGCGATTCAGATTTATAAAGCGAAATTTTTACATTGTCAGAAAGTCCCGCAAGAATATTTGTGCTAGAAATAATTTTTCCAATCGCAGAAGTGATTTTATATTCCAATCCATCGCTTGAAGAAATGCCGTCAATCTTTTCAATTTGATCCGCATAAGAAAGAACAATTCCCATGAACGCATTTTTTAAACCGACTTCATTATTCTTTAGCTCGCGGATTTGAATTTGATTCAGCCCGTAGCCTCTTGCAATTCTCTGATTATCGTAATCTTCCATATCAAAAAATTCACAGCTGAAATTTTTATTCGCGGAATTTCCGTATTCGGCCAGAATATCTTTTACATACTGCTCAACATTTGAATAAGGAGCCGGAAGGTTTGCTGAAAAGAAAACTTTTACGTTCAGCGGTTCCTCAAGATTTTTTACAACTTCCTTGCTCGAAGATGAAAGTGAATACGATTTTGATTCCGTCAAGTCGATTCTAAAAAAAGCGCGAGAAGCAACAAGATTTAAAAGAACAACGGCAACTATAAAAAGCCAGATGTCCGCGGAAGGATTTTTTATCCATGAAACAAATTTATTTTCCTTTTTCATTTTTCAACCTTTCCTTTGATTTGAAATTACGCAGACTGTCAGAGAAACAAAAACTGATGTCAAAGAAACAAAATACAAAATATCGCGCGAATCAATTATGCCTCTCGAAATCGACATAAAGTGGTTCGTGGAAGAAATGAATGAAGCGAATCCAACAAAAATTCCCGGAAGCAAAACAGAAAAAACTGTAATCATCGTGAGGAAAATGCAAATTGCAAACGCAAGGAAAAATGCGATAATTTGATTTTTTGTAACAGACGACGCAAAAATTCCAATCGCACAAAAAGCCGAAGCTAAAAGCACAGCTCCCAAATATCCGCCAACAACAGGACCAAAATCAATTCTGGAAGAAGCAAAAATTGCGCAAGATATAGCATAAAAAAAAGTCGGAATCAAAAGCGCAATGCTAGACACAAAACTTGCAAGATATTTTCCTGCAACAATATCAAAATTTGTAACAGGAAGAGTAACCAAAGTTTCCATTGTTCCGCTCTTTTTTTCCTCGCTGAAAATTCTCATCGTCATCGCCGGAATAAAAAAACTGAACAACATAGGAAGCAGCTCAAAGAAATTTCTAAGTTCAGGACGGTTCACTAAAAAGAAAGTGGAAAAAAATAAAAATCCACTGAACAAAAGAAACAGAGAGCCAACAATATAAGCAACAGGACTTGTAAAATATGAACAAAGTTCCCGTTTCATAATGACTGCCCAAGATTTATTTTTCTTCATTTTCATTTTCTACTCCATCGTGTGCAGAAGTCAAACTTCTAAACACATCTTCAAGACTGTTCTTTTTCTGCTGCATTTCAAAAAGTTCCAAGCCGTTTTGAACACAAGCCTTTGCAAGTTCCGGTCTGGTTTCAATATTTTTTTCAACGGAAATTCTAAATTCAATTTTTCCATCATGGAAACTTGAATGAATTTTTGAAACACCATTTATGCCGCGGAATATTTTTTCAGCATCTTCTGCGGAAGCCCCAGAAACACAAATCTGAACTTCAGATGAATTTCCAAAATGCTCGCGAAGTTCTTCTGTAGGACTGTCGGCAACTTTTTTTCCGCCTGAAATAATAATAACTCTGCCGCAAAGCATTTCAACTTCGCTAAGAATATGAGTCGAAATAATTACAGTATGAGTTTTTCCAATCTGCTTAATCAAACTGCGCACTTCTAAAACCTGATTTGGATCAAGTCCGCTTGTCGGCTCATCAAGAATAAGAATTTCAGGATTTCCCATAAGAGCATGAGCAAGACCAACGCGCTGTCTGTTTCCGCGGCTAAGCTCTCCAATATTTTTGTGCATGACTTCTTTTAGTCCGCAGATTTCGGCAAGTTCCCGGCATTTTTCCTCAGGATTCTGATTTTCAATTTCAGCAATATATTTTAAATAGTCGGCAACAATCATGTCGGAATACATCGGCGCACTTTCCGGCATATATCCAATTTTTCTTTTTGTCTCAACCGGATTTTTTAGAACATCAAGTCCGTCAATCTTTACAGTTCCAGAATCAGGCTCAAGAAAACCAGAAATCATTCGCATCGTTGTTGTTTTTCCAGCTCCGTTCGGACCAAGCAGTCCTACAATTTCTCCAGTCTGAATAGAAAAACTTATGCCGTCCACCGCCCGAAAATTTCCGAACAGTTTCGACACATTTTCAACTTCAATCATAACCACCTCATTAATTTTTACTAATATAATAAAACAAACTAAACTTCACAAGGTTATATTCCGCCGCCAGTCAAAGTAAAAAATAAATTTGAAATAATGAAAAATTGGTATATAATTAGCCCGAATGTCGAGTTTTGA
>DKDI01000022.1 GCA_002449305.1 Treponema sp. UBA6852 | reverse complement strand
CGCTTGCATTTGTAGGCTGCAAAGATGACGACGATGATGACGACGAAGATCCAAGCGTTGTAACAACTTGGTATTGTACGGAAGAGGATGATGGTTCTGTTGTTACAGAAACACTTTACTTCTATGATGACAGCACATTTAAAGATGTAAATTCTTCTGAAGGCATAAATATAACTGTTGCAACTGGAACATATACTGGTGATACAACAAAAGATGGAAATGTTGTAATAACAATAAAGAAAATTGTAAAAGGCGCACTTGAAGACTCTGAATCAATGGAGCTTGTTGATGTTCCGTCAGAATATGCTTCAAAACTTGTTATTAAAGCTACAATTAATGGAAATACATTGACTGCTGTAACGGATGATGAGACTAGTTATTATATTAAAAAATAACTTTTTCTTCACTGAATAATTTTTAGGCTGTCAGTTCTTGGAATGCGCTTCAAGCAATTGGCAGCCTTTTTTGTCTTTAAAATTTTCTATTGTAAAACCCCAATATTCATGTTACTATAAAAAGATACATACACTTTTTAATCTTTTTGAGGTTTTTCGCAATGTCCAAAAAAATGATAATGGGAAACGAGGCGATTGCCTTGGGCGCAATTTGTGCCGGGGTAAATGTAATTTCCGGCTATCCGGGAACGCCTTCATCAGAGATAATAGAATTTGCGGCAAAATATATAAAGCAGACTGGCGCTTACATAGAATGGTCGGTCAACGAAAAAGCGGCTCTTGAAGTTGCGGCTGGAGCTTCTTATTGCGGCGCGCGCACTTTGGTCACAATGAAGCAAGTTGGACTGAATGTTGCCGGCGACCCTGCAATGTGTCTTTCCTACGTTGGCGTAAAAGGCGGAATGGTAATTGTAAGCGCGGACGATCCGGGACCAATCAGCTCGCAGACAGAACAAGACACAAGAATGTATGGTGCGTTTTCAAAGATTCCAGTTTTTGATCCAAGCTCGCCGGAAGAAGCATTTGAGATGATTCAGCAGGCATTTGAATTTTCTGAAAGATACAATACGCCGGTATTGCTTCGCCCTACAACGAGAGTTGACCACGGATACGCAAGCATGGAAATTCCGGAGCTTCCAAAGGCAAAAAAAATTAAAGGATTTGAAAAGGACACAAGCCGCTGGGTAATTTTTCCACGCACATCTTTTTTGAACCACAAGCGGATTTTTGAACGCAACGAATTTATTCTTCCGTCTGAATTTTCAAAAAGCAAATTTGATTTTATAGAAAACAAAATTCCGGGCAGCAAAAAAGGAATCGTTGCAAGCGGCGTGAGCTATTGTTATGCGAAGGAAGCTTTGGAAATTCTTGGCGAAAAAAATATTCCTGTTTTAAAAATCGGAACGCCTTATCCTTTTCCGTCTGAGCTTGCAAAAAATTTTTTAACGGACGCAGAAGAAGTTCTTGTAATTGAAGAGCTTGACCCGGTTATTGAAAACGAGCTTTTAAAGCTGTGCGGAAAAAATCATCTTGAAAATAAAATTCACGGAAAACTCACAAAAGAAATTCCAGAAGCCGGAGAATATTCTGTAGAAATTGCAAAGCAGGCGATTGCAAAATTTCTTGGACTTGAACTTTCAGAAAATAAAATTGAGCTTCCTCCTCTTCCTGTGCGTCCTCCTGTTCTTTGCGCAGGCTGTCCTCACCGTGCGAGTTTTTATGCGGTAAAGCAGGCGATGAAAGGCGAGAAGACTGTCTACTGCGGCGACATCGGATGCTACACTTTGGGAAATGCCAAGCCGCTTGATATGTGCGACACTTGCCTTTGCATGGGCGCGGACATAACCATGGCGCAGGGATTCTTTCATGCGGAAAACGACAGGCACTGTTTTTCGTTCATCGGCGATTCAACTTTCTTTGCTTCTGGAATCACAGGCGTTGTGAATGCGGTCTACAATCAAGCTCGCCAGACAATCTGCATTCTGGACAATTCCACAACTGCAATGACAGGACATCAGCCTCATCCCGGAACAGGCGTTACGATGATGGGCGAAATCACGGAAAAAATCAGCATAGAAAAAATCCTCAAGGCGGTCGGAGTTGAGCCTGTCGTTACGGTGAATCCGTTCAACTTGGAAGAAAGCATTGCGGCAGTAAAAGAATGCGATTCGCACAAAGGAGTCAGCGCGGTGATTTTCAAGTCTCCGTGTATCGCACTTTTGCGCAAGGAAGAATTCAAGGAATTTAGAAAGCCTGCTCTTTACGTTGAAAATGAAAAATGCGTCGGCTGCAAAAAATGCATAAACGAAATTGGCTGTCCAGCTCTAGGCATGAACGGCAAAAAAGCCCAGATTGACTCTTCGCTATGTACGGGTTGTTCGTTGTGCTCGCAGATTTGTCCGGTGAATGCGATTGCTTCAAAAAATTAAAGGCGGAAAAAATGAGTGTGAATATTTTGATATGCGGAATCGGCGGGCAGGGAACTGTTCTTGCCGCTAAACTTTTGGATCAGGCGGCTCTTCTTTGCGGGCTTACGGTTCACTCTGCGGAAACAATCGGAATGGCTCAGCGCGGCGGTTCAGTCGTAAGCCACGTTAGAATCGGAGAAAACTGCTGGTCGCCCCTCATTCCACTTGGTCAGGCGGACATGATTATTTCTTTTGAAATGACAGAAGCTGTAAGAAACATTCAGTATTTAAAACGCGGCGGAACAATCGTTGTGAATAAAAAAGTTACGTTGTCTTCAGCTTGCGCCGGAAAAGAAAATTCAACTGATGAAAATACTCTTTTGGAATTTCTGAATAAAAATTGTAACTCTGTTTGCGTTGTTGATTCAGAAAAAATTTGTTGTGAGCTTGGCACTTCAAAAGTTGTAAACACAATTCTTTTGGGCGCGGCGGCTTCACGCGGAATAAACGGAATCAGCATAGAAAAAATAAAAGAAGCTTTAAGAACAACGGTAAAACCTGCGTTGGTTGACATTAACATAAAGGCATTGGAAAAAGGCTTTGGAGGAAAAATATGAAATTGAATGAAAAGCAGCTTGCTCAAGTTGACAAGCAGATTAAGCGTCTTATTGCAGGCGACAGTTACTACGGAAAAATTTTGAAAGAGAAAAAAATTACCGGCGTTTCAAGTCAGGAAGAATTTGAATCCCTTCCGTTTTCTAGCAAGGACGATTTGCGCAACGCATATCCGCTTGGAATTCAGGCTGTGCCGGATGAAGAAATTGTTAGAATCCATTCATCGTCAGGAACAACAGGAAAGCCGGTTATAATTCCGTACACTGCAAAAGATGTTGACGACTGGGCGATTATGTTTGCGCGCTGCTACGAAACTGCCGGAATCACAAAAAAAGACAGAATCCAGATTACGCCGGGCTACGGACTTTGGACAGCGGGAATCGGATTTCAGGCTGGATGCGAAAAACTTGGCGCAATGGCAATTCCGATGGGACCGGGCAACACAGAAAAACAGCTTCAGATGATGCAGGATTTAAAATCAACTGTAATCACGGCGACTTCTTCTTACGCTCTTTTGCTTGCGGAGGAAATCAATAAGCGTGGACTCAAAGACAAAATTTGTTTGAAGAAAGGCGTGTTCGGTTCTGAACGCTGGTCAAAAAAAATGCGCAAGTATATCAAAGACGAGCTTGGAATTGAGCTTTACGACATTTACGGACTTACAGAAATTTACGGACCGGGAATCGGAATCAACTGCGAAAAAGAAAGCGGCATTCATTATTGGGACGATTACATTTATATAGAAATAATCGATCCGAAAACTGGAAAAATTTTGCCGGACGGAGAAGAAGGCGAAATCGTAATTACAACTCTCGTAAAGGAAGGAGCACCGCTTTTAAGGTTCAGAACGCACGACATTTCAAGAATTATTCCTGAAAAATGCAGCTGCGGAAGATGCTATCCGCGAATCGACATGATAAAGGGAAGAAGCGACGACATGTTTAAAGTTCACGGCGTAAATATGTTCCCAAGCCAAGTTGAAGAGTTACTGCAAAATGTTGACGGAGTTTCAAGCGAATATTCAATTGCAATTGCGCACGATGACGAAATCAACAAGGACATTATGATTCTTACTGCGGAAGCCGAGGGCAGAGTGAACTTTGACGAAACCGCAAAAAAAATCGGCGAAATGTTCAAGTCTAAAATCGGAGTAACTCCAAAAATTACAATTGTTCCGGTTGGTACTCTTCCACGCAGTGAAAAGAAAACAAAGCGCGTAACCGACTACCGCGACAACTGAAATAGAGTTTGCAACAAGTTGGATAAATTGGTAGAATAAAAAAATATTTACAAACAGAATTTTTTTGGAGAAACTATGAGCGATAAAAAAGATTTGTGTCCATGCGGTTCAGGAAAAGATTATGCTGAATGCTGCGAAAAAATTATAAAAGGCACAGAAAAAGCAAAAACTGCTGAAGCTCTTATGAGGGCGCGCTATACAGCTTATGTAAAGCATGAAATTGATTTTATTATCAACAGCTGCGAGAAAAGCGAAAAAATTGCAGAAATTGACCGCAAGGCAACTGAAGATTGGAGCAACAACAGCACTTGGCATGGCTTGAAAATTCTTCGTACAGAAAAAGGAACAGAAAACGACGACGAGGGCATTGTTGAATTTGAAGCTGAATACACTTCAAAAGGAATGCACGACATTCACCACGAAATCGGCGGCTTCAAAAAAGTAAACGGCGAATGGCTTTATAGCGAAGGCATGATGCGCCCAACAACAGTTGTAAGAGAAGGCAGAAAAATCGGCCGCAATGAACCATGCCCTTGTGGAAGCGGAAAAAAATATAAAAATTGCTGCGGCAAGAATTGACGCAGCAATTTTGTACAAGTTTGCGACCAAGGGGAGCAAATACCAAACTGCGGCAAGAATTGACGCAGCAATTTTGTACGATAATTAATTGCAGATAAAAAAATAATATGGGACTGTTCAAAAAGTTCAAAACGTCATTGCCGTGCTTGATACTGCGATGTTTCTGAAAGAAACTCGGTTAACAATCTATAAATAATTATATATTTAGATTTTCGGGTCAAGCCTGAAAATGACATAAAAATACTTTTGGAACAACCCATATTTAAAAACCGGCACTAGCCAGTAATTCCTTTTGAAAAATAAAATCTATATGTCAAAAAATATTTATACAGGCTTTCATGCTGTTGAAGAAAAAGTCAGATTGTATTCGGTTTCTAAGCCTAAAGAAATCAGCTTGAAAATTTTTTATTCAAAGCCAGGACCAAGAATTAAAAAAATAATTTCGCTTGCAAAGGATTCAAATTTTGAAGTTTCGCTTGTGAATGAAAAAGAACTTGACTCAATGGTTTTGCCGCTTCCAGAAACTGCTCGTGATCACCGCGGAATTATTCTTTTAGTTGAAGGCGAAAAAGAGAATTCAAAAAATCAAATTCAGCTTGAGCAGTGGATTACTTGCTGCCCTGAAAATGCTGTTGTTGTTGTTCTTGACAGTGTTACCGATCCGCATAATGTTGGTGCGATTTTGCGTTCATGTGATCAGTTCGGCGCAAATCTTATGGTCGTTCCAGATCATAGAAGCGCAGACATAAACAGCAATGAAATAATTGCACGTGCAAGCGCGGGAGCTTCTTCTTGGGTTGATGTTGCAAAAGTTCCAAATCTTGTTCGCGCAGTTCAGATTTTAAAGTCAGCAGGATTTTGGATTTATGGAGCGGATGCAGGTGGAACAACTCTTTTAAAAATAAAGTTTCCAAAAAAAACTTGCATCATAATGGGAAGCGAAGGCAGCGGAATTGCGCGTCTTTTGCAGGAACAATGCGATGAAATTGTTTCCATTCCAACTTGCGGAAAAATTGACAGCCTGAATGTTTCTGTTGCGGCCGGAGTTCTTCTTTACGAAGCCTACAGACAAAAACTGGAAAATTAATTTGCACTGCTTATTTATTTTTCTAAAGCATTACAAGTCCTTTGCCCCTTAGCGCGCGAAGGATTTTTTTTACTCCCGGATTTTTCTGAATAATATTTTCCATGAATGAACTGTCAAAATTTTTAGGTGAAAGGCAATAAAGCGCATGAATAAATTCTTCTTTTTCCTGCGATGAAATGTTTAGTGAAATTTTAAAATCTTCATGCATATAGTTCCACAAAAATTTGTTTTCACATAAGACGATATTTCCAGCGAGCCAAAAAAGTTTTTTTGCATTTAATGGAAAATTCCACTCTTTGTTTCGGCGTTCTTCATATTTTTCAATTGACTTTGCAATTAAATCTTTTGAAACATTTGGATGAGGAACTTTAAATTCAAACCATTTTTCAACAGGAACATTTAAATTTTCTCCGTGCATCCAACTTTGAAGCGCGGTATAAAGTCCGTTTCCGAATTTTGTAGATTTTTCTTCATCTTTAAAGTGCAGTCCATTTTTTGCAAATACTCCAGAATTTTTGGGAGCGAATGGATTTAAGTTTTTGTGAAGTCCTTCTTTCCATTCCGAATAAATTCTTGAATGTCTTGTTAAGACAAATTTGTGCCAGAAGCATGAATCAATAAGCCCTGCCGCATAAAGTTGCCGTAAAGTTTCCATGGAATTTATTGTGTCTTGCTCAGTTTCTCCAAAGTAGCCGTAAATCATGTATGCGTGAATTAAAATGCCAGCTTCCTTGAATGCACAGCACGCGCTTACAATTGAATCCAAATCAGTTCCTTTGCTTATGCTGTCCAAGCCTGTTCCTGTTGCAATTTCAATTCCGCCGGAAACTCCAATAAGTCCTCCAAAAGATAAAAATTCTGCCATGTCGCGGGAATAAATTTTTTCAAATCTTACGTTTCCCCAAAATGAAAAAGATGCGGAATGCTTTAAATTTAACTTGGAAAATTTTATCATTGCGGCTGGAGGCATTGCTTCGTCAACAAAATGAATTCCGTGTATTCCGTTTTTTTCTGATTGTGATTTTAATTCGTAAAAAAGATTTTCAATTTGAACAAGCCTGTAGGAAGCAACATAGTCAAGGCTTACATCGCAGAACGCGCATTTGTGCCAGTAGCATCCGTGCGCAAGATAAGCTTTCATCCAAGCTCCGTCTGACCACAAACGTTGCATTGGATTTTCGTCATCGGCAACTCGCGGATAAATAGAAAAATCAGTTTCTGAATAATCAGGAACAATTAATGATGTCTGCTCATTTTCAAATTTTTCATATTCCAAAGACGACTGCAATGGTTCTATGACTTTTTCTTTTGCAAACAGACGCATTTTGTAAATCTGATTTTCTTCTGAAACTTTTCCGTCTGGAAATACATCAAAGAAATTTTTGTATGAACCGTAGCCTCTGTCGTAGCTTATTGCATCTGCGTATTTAAAAAATGAACTGTCGCAAAATTCTCTAAGTTCTGTGTTTATGAATCCGCCGCCAAAACATATAAAAAGTCTTTCTCCATATTTTTCTCGTAAGTATTTTGCTGAAAATAGGGCTGGCGTAAAAGTTCCTGCAAACGGTACAGAAATACAAACAAGTGTTTTTTCGTTTTCAGGAATATTTATTTTTGAAAATGCGGCTTTTAAAACTTCTGTGTAAAAAGTTGTCAAAATAGGCGAGTTAAGTTTTTCTTCAATTTGACTAAAAGAAGTTTCGTTTACAGCAATGCTTTCTGCGTAACGCACGAGTGAAAAACTTTTATCGAACGCAACTGAAATGTAGTCTGTCAAATCTTCGATGGCAAGACTTGCTATATTCCTTGTGTCGTCTACATTTGGTTCTCTGTCAAGATTTGATATGTAGTTTTCCATGCGGTTTCCACGCGGAGTATATGGGCTTAAGATAAATCTGTGGCCAAGTTCGCGTGAACTTGGATTTTGTTTTCCGCATAAAACTGACATTATAAAGTCAATCCATTCAATCCACAAATCACTTTGAAAAATATATCGTCTTAAATTTTTTGCAGTTGCGAAGTCTCCGTTTTTTTCTGCGGCGGAAGCAATTTTCATTGCGTTTTCTTTTGAAAGCTTAAAAAGTTTTTTCAATCCGTTTTTTGAAAAAATTGAATGTATAAGTTGCACGCTTAAATCTAGCCATATAGCTTTGTGTCCGTTTTTGTTGAAAAAAGATTTTAGATATGCTCCTGATGGGTATGGAGAGTTAAGCTGAACTAAAGGCGGCTGGATTACAATTATATTCATGGCAAAAACAATTCTAGTTAGAAGAAAAGCTGTTGTCAAATATTTTGTATGGAAGATTGTTATATCGATGCGGAAAATCGTTAAAGAAAAAAATATTTTCTTACATTATAATTTTCGAGAAAAATACGATTAATTGAGGTTTGTATGGCATCGCTTCTTCTTGCTGTGATTTATGTGGCTTTTATAAGTCTTGGGCTTCCTGATCCATTGCTTGGTTCTGCTTGGCCTTCAATGTATAAAGATTTCGGCGTGGATATTTCTTTTGCCGGAATTATTTCAATGATTATTGCTGCAGGAACTGTTTTTTCAAGTCTTATGAGCGACAGGTTTACAAAAAAAGTCGGCGTTGGAAAAGTTATGGTGATAAGCGTTGCAACAACAGCTCTTGCGCTTTTTGGATTTTCAATAAGCAGTTCATTTTGGATGCTTTGTCTTTGGGCTATTCCCTATGGACTTGGAGCTGGAAGCGTGGATGCCGCCCTTAATAATTATGTCGCCCTTAATTATAAAAGTCGCCACATGAGCTGGCTTCATTGCATGTGGGGAGTTGGAACTGCGATTGGACCTTCTATAATGGGATTTACATTGACTGGTCAGCATGGATGGAATTCTGGCTATAGATATATTGCGATTTTTCAGACAGTTCTTACGGCGGTTCTTGTAGGTTCTCTTCCGCTTTGGAAAAAAAATAAGCCGCAAAATGATTTTCATGAATCGGAAAAAAATGAAAAGCCTCTTTCCTTGCGTCAGATTTTTTTAATTCCCGGAGCAAAGGAAGTTATGATTGCGTTTTTTTGCTATAGCACCCTTGAGCAGACAGCTGGACTTTGGGCAGGAAGCTATCTTGCGCTTTATGAAAAAGTTTCTCCTGAAAAAGCCGCTTTTTTTGCAGGAATGTTTTACATTGGAATTACACTTGGACGAGCCGTCAGTGGATTTTTAACAATGAAAATGAATGACACGCAGATGATTCGCCTGGGACAGTTTTTTGCGCTTGCAGGAATTGCTGCGGTAGTTTTGCCTTTTGGACAAAGTTCTACAGTTGCAGGATTGATAATAATTGGACTTGGATGCGCGCCAATTTATCCATGCATAATACATTCTACTCCAGCACATTTTGGAGCAGACAAGTCGCAGGCAATAATCGGAGTTCAAATGGCAAGTGCTTATACTGGCACAACTTTGATGCCTCCGTTATTTGGAATGATTGCATCAAAAAGTACAATCGCATTATATCCATTTTATCTTTTGATTGCTCTTGCGCTTCTTTTTATTATGCATGAAAAACTTGTAAAGAAAACTTCGGAAGTCTAATTTAAAAGCCGCACTTTGCAAACAAGCGGAAGATGGTCGCTGTATCCTCTTCCGTTCCAAAGTGAATATTTGTACGGAATAGAATTTTCGTTGCACCAAAATCCTTCCGCCGCTGGAAAAAATCCTTCGACTTCTATTTTCCCTGAATAAAAAATATTGTCTATGCGCGACCATTCTTCTCTAAAATAATAGCTTCCCGGCTCAATTAAATTTCCGTTTTCATCAAACCAAGGTGATTTTGCCAAAAGTCCTTCATCGCCAAGAAGTTTTCCGTGCCAAGCTCTAAGCAAAATATTTCCGTTTTCCTTTACGCAAAAATCATTTATGTCTTTGTTAAAATCTCCGGCCGCAAAAATAGCCTTGCCTTCGTTTAATGCCTGGTTCATAAAAAATGAAAGAACGCTTTCTTCACGGTTTCGCCATTTTTCAGTTTTTTCTTCTCCTCCGCTTTTGCTTTTCCAGTGATTTACGAAAATGCTCAAAGTTTTTTCTTTTAGTTTTATTTCAATTTCTGACAAAGGTCTTGTACGAGGCATTTTTTCATTTTCAGTTCTTATGTCGAGTGAATGCAAATTCATTTTTTGCAATGGAATTCTTGAAAGAACTCCGCAGCCTATTGCTCCGCCTTCACTTTTTGAAAAGCAAGCGTATCTGTATATTTTACGCGGATTCCATTCGCCTGCAAGAAAATTGCTTATGTCGAATAGAACATTTGAATTTTCAAGTTCTTCCATTATAAAAATATCAGCGTCAAGTTTTTTTATAACTGAACAAAGCCGCCTGAGCCGTTCCTTATACATTTCTTCGCTCCAAGTTTTGCTTTTGATGAATTCAGGATATTCTGTTCCGTCATTGTTTGCATCAAAAAAAGTCTGTACATTCCAATTTGCAATTTTTAATTCAGATTTGGCAGAATCGCAACAGGTAAAAAACGGCATGAATAAAATCCACAAAACAGCATAAATTTTAAATCGCTTGTTAAAATTAATTTTCTTCATAATTTCCTCTAAAAATATATATTCGAATATTTACAAAAAATGCATTAAATTGATAAAATATTTTAAAAAGATGAAAGATATTCCTTTGCCTACGAAACGCCGTCTTGTTCTTTTGGAACGGCTGCTTTCAGGCTATAAAGAAAAAAATATAACTTCGCAAAAAATTCAAGAGCTTACCGGCTGGACTTCCGCAGTTGTCCGTCGTGATATTTCAGCATTAAAATTGAACTGCGGAGCAACGAACGGCTACAAGGTTGAAGAGCTTAAGTCTCATCTTGAAAAAATGTTCGGTGAAAAAAAAGAAAGCTTGCGGTGCTGCATTGTTGGCCTTGGAAGAATGGGCCAGGCCCTTTTGGACACTTCGGAACTTTATGATTCGCCGTTTAAAATTGTAGCCGGATTTGATTCAAGCGTGAACAAGACGGAAGTTTTAAGCTCGTCGTTTCCGCTTCATCCTACGACTTTGATGAAAAAAATTATCCGTGAAGAAGAAATTTCCTATGCGATTCTTACCGTTGATTCAGATGAAGCTCAGCCACTTACTGATTTGCTTATTGACTGCGGAATAAAGGGAATTGTAAATTACACGCCTTGTGTACTAAAGGTTCCGAGCGAAGTTCCCATAGAAAATGTAAGCCTTTTAACCGCTCTTGAAACTTTAGCCATAAACTGAAAACTTCATTTTAAAAGTTAAATTTTTGCATTAATCCTATTGACACTTTGATGTGAATTTTGCTAGTATGTTTTCACATTCATGGAGCGATGTCTGAGTGGTCGAAAGTACCTGTCTTGAAAACAGGCGTGCCGAAAGGTACCGGGGGTTCGAATCCCTCTCGCTCCGTCCTAAACAGAGTTTTAGGGAATTGGAGGCGTTGTAGAGCGGTTAATACAACGGTTTGCTAAACCGTCGGTTCCCTAAAGGGCCGGGCAGGTTCGACTCCTGTCGCCTCCGCTACTAAACAGGTTTCACTTGATTTAGCAGCAGAGAAAAGGTCTGTTTATGAGATTGTAGCTCAGCTGGATTAGAGCACCACCCTGCGGAGGTGGGGGTCGCACGTTCGAATCGTGTCAGTCTCAATTATATTTAGATTTCAGTTTGTAAGGATTCAGCAAGAATGAATCCTTTTTTTGTTGACATTTAGGAAAGATGTCCGAGTGGTTTAAGGTACACCCTTGGAAGGGGTGCGTAGCAGAAATGTTACCGGGGGTTCGAATCCCCCTCTTTCCGATTTTGAGCCTAGATGCTCTGCACATTGCAGCTGGAAAACCCCGCCAGAGCGGGAACGCAGCAACGGTATTCAGTTTGCAGTGGTGCCGGAGATTATCTAGGCTCTTTTTTTTACATTGAAAAGTCTTTTCCAAGGTAGATTTCTCGGGCTTCCTGCGACTTTAAAATCTCTTCTTTTCCGCCTGAAACTAAAATTGTTCCTGTGGAAATTATTATGGCGCGGTCAGTTATTTCCAAAGTATCGCGCACATTGTGATCTGTTATAAGAACGCCGATTCCTCTTTTTGCAAGCAGCCTTATGATTCCTTTTATATCCGCGACTGCAATCGGATCTATTCCGGCAAAAGGCTCGTCTAAAAGCAGAAATTTTGGCTCTATTGCAAGTGAGCGTGCTATTTCAGTTCTGCGCCGTTCTCCGCCAGACAAAGTGTACGCCTGCTGTTTTCTTATGCGCCCGATGTTGAATTCCTCTATAAGCTGGTCAAGCTCCCGTTTTTTTTCGATTCGTGTTAAATCCTTGCGTGTTTCAAGAATTGCCCAGATATTTTCTTCGACTGTAAGTTTTCTAAAAACTGAAGGTTCTTGCGGAAGATACGAAATTCCAGCCCTTGCTCTCTTGTACATTGGAAGCTGCGTTATGCATTCTTCATCAAGAAAAACATCGCCAGCTGTTGGCTTATAAAATCCCACAATCATATAAAAAGTTGTGGTTTTTCCAGCTCCGTTTGGCCCTAAAAGTCCCAGAACTTCCCCGGTTTGCATAGAAAAATCAACGCCCTTTACAACACTTTTTTTCCCGAATGACTTATATAATGAAGAAACTCTTAGCGTGCTTTTTTCTTTATTCTGGGATTCCATTCTGCTCCTCCGAGATTTCTTTTTTTTCTTCAGTATTCTCGCTGTTTTCTGGTTCAGTAGAATTTTTTTGATTTGGCTTGCTTGATTCCGCAGTGGAAACAGAGCCTTTTACTCTTCCTGTGAGCGTTATTTCCTGAGTTTCCATGTCAAGAAGAATCACCTGCGCGCGGAAAGTGTCTCCGTTCTGCACGATTTTCGGATTTCCGCTCATTTCCAAAGTCTGCTCGTTTTTGCTGTAGATTGCGTAGGCGGAAGTGCAGACATTTTTCTTTTGCGTCAAATTCACCTGAATCTGCATGATGGCGGTTTCTTTTTTCTGGTCGTATTCAATGAGTTCAGCCTTTGCATTTACGCCGTTCTCTGTGTCAGAAAGCTCAACGTTCTGCTCTAGAACTGCGATTTTTGTCTGCCTGTCGTATTGCATTCTTTCGCAGGTAAAATCCATTTTGCTTTCTGTGTTTTTTCCGGCAACTTTCCCGCTTGCAACTATCCGCCTGAAATTCTTTCCGGAAAGCTCTATTGTTTCCGCAGAAATTTCCATGTTTTCTGTTTTTACCTTTGCACTGCCTTTTAAAATTGTCGTGCTGTTTTTGCTTCCAGCTGTTCCCGTCATTGAGTCTGCGCTGAACGTTATCTGCTCCGCGCTTGCCGCAAAAGAAAAAATCAGAAGCAGTATATAGAACAAAATGAATTTTTTACTCTTCACTGAAATTTTCTCCGTCTGATTCTTCGTTGTCATCCGTTGTGATTATTCCCGTTACAGGATTTGCAAATTCAAAACTTTTGGAAAGTCCGCTTGCAGAAAATCCGCTTCCCTGAATTTCAATGTCGCTTCTTGTAAGCTTTACATTTCCATCCTTTGTGGAAACCATCTGCTTTGTTTCTGAATTCCATTTTAGTCTTTCCGCATTTATTTTGAAATTCTGTTCGATGTTGTTGATGAAAATTTCGTTGAACAACGTGTAGATTTTTGTGTCGCTGTTGATTCCAAGCAAAGCGCAATATCCTTCAGTCAAAAGATCGCCGCCTGAATTCCAAGTTTTGAATCTTGCGTCTTTTGCATAAGCTGAACTGTCCTTGTATTGCTCAAGAGTCTGCGCCTGAATCTGCGTTGAAAGTTTGTTGTCTTCGTATTTTTTGTAATCGGCGTCTTTAAATTCAAGTTCCGGGGAAGAGTCTGTTCCGCTGGGATTTTCATCGTATTTTAAGGAACAGGAGGAAATTGCAAGGAGCAAAAGGAAAAAAGCGGCTTTGAGCATTTTGCGTTTACAGAACTTCTATTATTTCAGGTTTGCCAGGAATTGGAATTTTCCGTGTAACTGCAAAAACTAGCGCAGAAGACAAAAGAAGAAACAAAAGCACAAACACAGCTTTTCCGTCGCTTGAAATCGATTTTCCGAAAAAATTCATTATAGGCGAGGCTGCAAAATATCCTGCGATTGCGCACAGAAACGGAATAAAAAGCGAAACAATTCCCTGTGCTGCCTGCACTTTTTTGTTTGCCCCGATTATTACAATAGAACCGCTTGAAATTTCCATGTTATGCGGATTTGCAACTTCAAATGCGTGGTTTCTTTTGGCGCATCCGGCTGAGCAGCTTGCGCATTCTTCTTTTTCAAATCTTGCGGCAAGAATTTTGTTTTCTTTTATCGACATTATAAGAGCTTTTTCGGTCATGCTTTCCTTCTTGCGGATTTTATTCAGTTTTTTTTATTGACTCAAGCATCCTGTTGCATTCCTGGACGCCGGCTTTGTTGTTCAGTTCTTGATAAGTGTCGCGCAGATTGAAAAGTGCATCGTAATAATGCGGGCTAAGCGAAACTGCGTGCTCAAAAAAATTGGCGGCTTCCACATAATCGCCTTGCTGAAAACTTACAACTCCGCTTGTGTTCCAGTAATGCGGATTTACTGGATTTAGTTCAAGGCCTTTTGCGCAGTAAAGCATGGCTTCGTCAAATGTCTTTGTGGAAACACAAAATGAAGCTAGGCTGTCCAATGTGTCTTCATCGTATGGATTTATTCTGTAAGCGTGCTCCATTGCGGCTTTTGCAAGGGAAATTTTTCCTGCGTCATGGTAAGTAAGCCCCAGGTTGAACCACAAAAGATAATTTGAATTTTCTACAGTTATCGCCCTTTTTAGGCAGGCAATCGCATCTTCGTATTCGCCTTTTGAGGCAAGATGAACCGCCTGATTATTTAGTTTTTCGCTGTTTTCAAGCATCTTTATTTTCTGCTCCCATAAGTTCTTTTGGAATCATCGAAACAAAAAGCTCTTTTATAAGAATTGCATCCTCGTTGTCTTTTCCGAAAAGTTCAATAAAAGAGTTTCCTCCGTTAAAAATAAGCTCGATTCCCTTTTTCTTTGCTATTTTAATAGAAGAATTTTGTTCCATAAGGGCGATTGCTTTTTCTACAGCCGGACTTTCAATTCCTTCTTTTGCAGCCTGAATAAAGAAATGGCTAAGTTCTTGAGTTTCCTTGGGATTTTCCTTGTTCTGCTCAAAAAAAGTAAGAACTGGAAGCGATTTTTTGCCTTCAACAATGTCGTCTCCGCGCTTTTTGCCAGGATTTCCTGTTGTAAGATTTATAACATCGTCAATAATTTGAAATCCGGCTCCAATTTCAGAAGCGATTATTCCGGCTTTTTTTACAGTTTCATCGTCCGCATTGGAAGCAAGTGCTCCTGTTTTGGCGGCAAGAGAA
Organism: Treponema sp. UBA6852; assembly: GCA_002449305.1. Classification (GTDB taxonomy): domain Bacteria; phylum Spirochaetota; class Spirochaetia; order Treponematales; family Treponemataceae; genus Treponema_D. The sequence goes on along the minus strand of DKDI01000022.1, from coordinate 2,803 downwards.
GCCAGCGTTCCTGTTTTGCCCTTTACCATTTCAAGATATTCTTGCACAGAAGGAACTTTTGTGTTGTCCCTGTGCCAAGCTATGTCCATTGCCTGCCCCAAATGAAGCCGTCTAAGCTCCATAAGATAATTAGTGAAAAGTCTATTTTTAAGCTCTATAGAACAATTTAATTTCTCTATGCAGAGTGGAGCTTCAAAGTAGAGCCAGGAACCTGCGTTTATTGCAGTGTCGATTCCGTAAGTTATGTATGCGGCTGGTTTTCCGCGGCGAACAGGAGAACTGTCCTCAATGTCGTCATGGATAAGGCTTGCTGTATGCACAAATTCAACAAGAGGCGCAAGTAAATATGCCGCTTTTTGGGATTTTTCTTTGTCTTTTGCACAAGCTCGGGCGCATAAAACTAAAAGCAGAGGTCGCCATCTTTTTCCGCCAAGGTCCACTAAAGAGCGTGTTGTTTCTATAAGCGGAAAAATGTGCTTGGAGTCTATATTTTCATTTCCAAAAGAAAGTTTTTTCCATTCGCTGTTTGCTTCAAGCGGAAGAAAGTTTTTTATAGAAGATTCAATCTGTTCCAAATGCGCCAAAAAATGCTTGTTCATAGAATACAATAATAACTGAGGTTGCTTCAAAAGTCTATGGCTATTTGAAATGGAAATTAACTGTTATTCCCCGATTTAATCGGGAAATCTCTACACGTGAGATACTCCGGTCAAGCCGGAGTATGACATAATGTTAAACCTAAAATGACATTGGAATATCTTTTTTGTCAAAGTATGACATCAGTTTTAGTAATTATAGGAAAAATCTTCTATGCGGGAAAGCTCATTTACTGTTGTTCCGAATTTTTCTGCAACATCGTAGTAGCTTATTCTTACTGGATTTCCCAAAGCGTCATTTTTGTAAATGCGGCGTTCTGTGATTTTTGCATTTTCATAAACTTGAATTTCTGTAAGGAAGTCGTTTGCGTCATAGCGGAAAGCAATTTTGTTTGTGCAGTTTCCTTCCTCATCAAAAGTTTCTATCGCAGCGATTTTTTTTGATTCTGTAAATGAATAGTTTCTTGAAAGACTGAATGATCCGTCTCCGTTGTATTCAGTTTCCTGGACAGGAATTCCATCGTCATTCAAAGTCTGGATTACGCGCATATAGAGTTTTCCGTCTTTGTCGTAGTGGTTTTCCGTAACTTTTTTGCCTTCATATTTATAGATTGTCTTTGAACTAAGGTTGCCGGAATCACTTTCTGTAACTGTGTATGACTTGATTTTTGAGTCAACGCCGTATTCGTATTCAGTCTTGAGTTCTGCTTCAGATTCTGCGTCAAAGTAAGCCATGCTTGCAAGTTTTTTTGCGTTGTAAGTGTATGTTGTTTTTGTTATAAGCTCGTCTTTTGCGTTTAAGAGTGAATATTCCGTTTCTTGTCCGTTGCTGAAATTGTGAACTTCTTTTTCTGAAATAGAGCGGAAATATTCACCAAACTTAGAAGTTACAGAATAATTTGTCTTTGTGTAGGAAGTAACGTTTCCGGCTGGAGTAAATCCAGTTGAAAAATTGTCGGCAAAAGCAGAAAATGCTGAAAGGACAGCAACAGCGAAAAAAGCGGTTTTTTTCATAAATCCCCCAAATGTTAAAAGTGTAAATTTATCTTACTTATTATCGACTAAAAAGCAAAAAATTTTTATAGTAAACGCATGGATTTTTTTGAGCTTAAGGCTTTTATTTCCGTGGCAAAGAATCTTCATTTTGCTCGTGCCGCAAACGAAATCAATTTAAGTCCTTCTGCATTAAGCCGGCTTATTTCAAGATTGGAAGAGGAAACCGGCGCTGAGCTTTTTGACAGAAGAAGCAAGGATATATTTCTTACAGAAAAAGGCAGGAAATTTCTTGGTTTTGCTTCAAAGTGCGTGGAAGAAAAAGAAAATCTTGTAAATGAATTTTCGCAGCTAAAGGACAGCGTGTGCGGAACTCTTCATATTTATGCTAGCGTTACGGCGTGCTATACGATAATGCCTCCGTTCATAAAAAAACTTTCTGCAAAATATCCGGCGGTTCATCTTTCCATAGAAACAGGAGATCCTGCCGGGGCTGTGAGCGCGGTGAGGGAAGGGCGGGCGGAACTTGCGGTGGCGGCAATTCCTGACGAGCGTTCTGCATTTTTTGACTGCATTTCCGTGTGCCGAACTCCTCTTGTATTTGCGGCTGCATTGAGCGGTCCTTATGTTGACGTGCAGGGAAGTCCGCAGGATATAGTTTCCACAGTGCCTTTGATTTTGCCAAAAGCTGGACTTGCGCGCAAAAGATTCGATTCTTGGATAAAAAGCCGCAATGTTCATCCGGAGGTTGCCGCGGAAACAGAAGGAAACGAAGCTGTAATGGCTCTTGCCGCTCTTGGACTTGGAATAGGACTTGTTCCAAAAATTGTTTTGGAAAACGGACCATACAAAGAAGGCTTTGTGTCTCATAACGCAGGAAACGCGCTAGGCTTTTATGACATAGGATTCATTCAAAAGGCAAAAATCACGGGAAGTGAAAGCGCAAGAAAAATCCGCATTGCAGTGAATGAAATATTGGGCATTTCATAAAATTGTATTTTGCAATGTTAGAAGCAACTAAAAAAGCTATAAGAAAAAGCGCGTCAATTCGCCAAGTTGAGCGTAAATGGAATTGGACTGCGCGATTTTACAATCGCTTGCCAACGCTCAAAACGGCTCTGTTGCCGCTTTCTTTTTCTTACCGCATTTTTAGTTATTTATTATTAATAGCCCAAATGTCGAGTTTTGATAAGAACAGTAATTTAAGTGTCATT
>DKDI01000014.1:2545-17996 GCA_002449305.1 Treponema sp. UBA6852 | reverse complement strand
GAAACTCGAATTTTGACCTATTCGTGAGGAATAGGGCATATTCTTGTATTTTTATACATTTTCTTCAGGAATATTGTATATTCTTCTGGAATAAAGGATATTCTTGAAGAATAAGATGTATTCTTGCGGAATTTCTTCCATTCTTGAGTTTTTAGGCGTATTCTTGGAAATTTCAGCCTGTTTTTGTTGTTTTTATATGATTCTATGTTTATCTTTTATGCAGAGGGAAATTTATTTTTTCAGCTTAAAAAACTAAGAAGGGGGCAAAGAATGGGAGAAACATTCGCACAGAAACTGAGCGATGCAAGGCTTATGGTGTCTGGCATCAGGGTGCACACGGAGGAGCTTGCCAAAGTAAGCTTAGGAGAAGAGCAGGCTGCTTTGATTGAAGGTATGTTCAATAAAATCCGGGATTTGGACAGCAAGCAGGAAAAGCTAAAAGCCGACCTTAAGTCTTGCACCGCTGAGCTTACTGAACAGACGAAGCTTTTAAGCAAAGAAGTTCTTGACGCAAAAAAGCGTGTTAAGCTTACGATTCCGCAGTCGGGCTGGAAGGAATTTGGCATTACAGACAAGAAGTAGCCTTGTTCTGTATTGAGTTTTGAAGCTTCCGTGTATTGTATAGGTCTAAAAAAGGTTATAAAATACGGACTTATATTTTTACACGGAGGCTTTTTTTATGGAAGGCGATATTACAGCCCGCATGGGAAATCTTGTTATTCAAATCGGAATTTTGCTTTTTGTTGTCCGATTTTTTGGATTTCTTGCTAAGAAAGTTCGAATTTCATCTGTTCTTGGCGAGCTGATTGCCGGCGTTGTTATTGGGCCTTATGCTTTGGGTGCTATTCCGCTTCCTGGCTTTCCGTCTGGAATTTTCAGTTTGAATTCTGTTTCACTTGCTGTAACCCCTGAGCTTTACGGATTTTCTACCGTGGCTTCTGTAATCTTGCTTTTTGCTTCCGGCCTTGAAACTGACCTTGCGCTTTTCTTGCGATATTCTCTTGCGGGCGGCGTGATTGGTCTTGGCGGAGTTGTGGCTTCGTTTCTTTTGGGCGACATTGCAGGAATGATGCTTTTTGGCTGCGGAATAATGGATGTAAGATGCCTTTTCCTTGGAATTATGTCCACAGCGACTTCTGTAGGAATTACGGCGCGTATTTTGTCTGATAAAAAGAAGATGGATTCTCCGGAAGGCGTTACGATTCTTGCTTCTGCTGTTTTTGATGATGTTCTTGGAATTATTCTTCTTGCTGTTGTGATGGGAATTGTTGCGGCTTTGAGTTTTGAAGGCGGACAGGTTTCAATTGACGGCGTTAAGATTCTTTTGATTGCTGCGCGCGCTTTTGGAATATGGCTTGTGTTCACCGCGGCAGGTCTTTTGTTTTCTAAGAAAATTGCAAAGTTCCTCAAGATTTTTAAGCATTCATACGATTTTTCAATCTGCGCTTTGGGAATTGCATTGCTTCTTGGCGGCTTTTTTGAAAAGCAGGGGCTTGCGATGATTATCGGAGCGTACATTACAGGACTTTCTCTTTCTGCAACTGACATTGCGGCGATTATTCAGGAAAGAATTCACGGGCTTTACAAATTTTTTGTTCCGCTGTTCTTTGCTGTAATGGGAATGATGGTGAATATGCGAGAGCTTATGTCTAAAGATGTTCTTATGTTCGGCGCGTTCTATACTGTGCTTGCGGTTGTTGCGAAAGTTGTTGGCTGCGGACTTCCTGCCTTGGGATTCGGCTTTAACTTGAAGGGAGCTTTGAGAATTGGCTGCGGAATGATTCCACGTGGAGAAGTTGCTCTTATTATAGCCGGAATCGGTCTTACAGCTGGAATTCTTGATGAGCAGATGTTCGGCGTTGTTATTCTTATGACACTTGTTACAACTTTGTTTGCGCCTCCTCTTATTTCCGCATCTCTTTCTATAAACGGAAAGGGAACAAAAAAGGAAACGCGTTCAACAGACAACGTTGCGTTTACCTGGGATTTTGGCTCTGATGAAATTGCCGACCTTGTAATTGACATTTTCCTTAAGGATCTTAGGAGCGAAGGTTTTTATGTTCAGATGATGAATATTTCCGACGGAATTTCCCAGGCAAGAAAAGACGGAATTTCTCTTTCAATTACAGAAACTGAATCTGTTGTAAAAATTGAAACAAGCGCGGAAGATTCAGGCTTTGTAAAAAACGCTATGTACGAAGTTCTAATCCGTCTTGGAAATCTTGTTCAGAATCTAAAAGAAAATTATGTTCCTGAAAAAATAAATTTCTTTGACCAAAGCGAAGTGAGCCGCACAAGTTCCGACATTCTTAAGCTTTTTACGCCGGACGCTGTTTCTGTGGATTTGAAGGGAACTACAAAAGAGCAGATTCTTCAGGAAATGGTCATGCTTCTTGCAAATTCCGGGGCTGTGCGCAACTGGGAAACTGTTCTTGCTGACGTGCGTGAGCGTGAAAATATTATGAGCACTGGAATGCAGCATGGAGTTGCTTTCCCGCACGGAAAATCCGACGCTGTTACCCACACTTGCGTTGCCTTGGGAATTAGCCGTAACGGAGTGGACTTTGATTCTCTTGATGGTGAAAAGTGCAAGGTCTTTGTTATGATTGTTTCGCCGAAAAAAACTTCTTCGCCGCACATGCTTTTGCTTTCTTCTATGAGCTACATTCTGCGTGATGAAAAAAATGTTGAGGAGATTTTGAAGTGTCCTGACGCAAAATCTCTTTTTGAAAAGATTAAGAAGTTTGCTGCGCGGAAAAATAATTCTTAAAAGGACAAAAATTTTTTCAGTTGATTCTGCATTTCTTGTTTTTCTTGAGCAATAAAGTTTTTATAAGAAAAAATCAGGCTGCCTAGTAAAATAAAATTTATTAGGCAGTTTTTTTTGCGTGAATAAAACGAGGACTTTATGGCAGAAGAAATCAATGATGAGTTTTGGGCAATTCCAGAATCGGAAGAAGAAAGCACTTTGGATTCTGATGAAGTTTTGCAGGCGGCGAAAAAAGCTTTTGGTATTTCTTATTTTTTTCCGTGGCAGAGAATTGTAATTGCAAATATTTTGGATTCGGCAAATCCAAGAGATGATGTTTTAAAAGATGATGTCTGTTCTAACGGACGGCAAATTGTCTTGCTTCCGACTGGAGCTGGAAAATCGCTTTGCTTTCTTGCTCCGGCTTTGCTTTTAGATAAACCTACGCTTGTTATCTATCCTTTGCTTGCGCTTATTTCAGATCAAAAAAGAAGAATGGATGAAGGCGGTCTTGACTGCGTTGTGTTTCGAGGCGGCCAGACTGATTTAGAGCGTGAAGAAAATTTTATGCGCATAAAGAACGGCGCAAAAGTGATAATTACAAACCCAGAGGCGTTGCAAAATCAAAATCTTTTGGAGCAGCTTTGTTCATTTGGAATTGTTCACATTGCAATTGATGAGGCTCATTGTGTAAGCGAGTGGGGCGATTCATTTAGACCTGCGTATTTAAATCTTGGAAAAGTTATAAAGAAAATTAATCCACCTGTTGTAACCGCTTTTACTGCGACCGCTTCGGAATGTGTGCTTGCAAGAGTTTCTGAAGTTCTTTTTGATGGAGAGGCGAAAATTGTAAGAAGCGAAAGCGACCGTCCGAATATTCACTATAAAGTTGTAAAATGTTATGCAAAAAAACGGACTGCCTTTTTACTTGCGCTGACAGAACAAAAACCGCTGATTATTTTTTGTGGAACTCGCGCAAAATCGGAAGACATGGCAAGGGAACTTTCTGCTTACTGTGGAAACGGCAAAGTGAAATTTTATCATGCTGGAATGACTCGTGAAGAAAAGCAAAAAGTTGAAAAATGGTTTTATCCAAAAGACGATGCCATTTTGTGTTGCACTTGTGCTTTTGGAATGGGAGTGGACAAGAAAAATATCCGTACTGTTATTCATTTGGAGGCAAGCCCAAGCGCAGAATCCTATATTCAGGAAGCCGGCCGCGGAGGAAGAGATGGCGAAGTTTCAAATGCAATATTGCTTTGGAGTTTTAATGACCATAAAAAATTTTCTGCGATAAAAGAAAATGACAGAAGAAAAGTCATGCAGAAATTTGCAGAAAGCAAAACTTGCCGTCGTCAAATTCTATTGGACGCTTTAGGCGGAGAACAGGCGGCGTGTGATGGCTGTGATATTTGCTCAGGAAAATCAGATGAAAAAATCGCGCTTGATGCGAAAATTGTCATGGAACTTGTGAGAAAAAATCCAAACCGCTTTACGCAAGATGAATTAAATCAAGCTTCAATGATTGCTTTGAATAAAGCAAGTGGAAAAAATTGTTCAGTGAATATTTATGAGCATTCAGATACGGATGAAATTATAAGTCAGCTTAAGGTGCAAAAAATCATCCGTATAAGAAAGTTTCCGTTTAAAGGTCTTATTGCTCCTGCTCGCCAAAATTTAAAGTTGTGTTTTCGCCAGTTATTGCGAACCAAGCGGAAGGATTTTCAATCCAGTATTTTTTGAAGACACTGAGAATTTCCTGCGCAGAAGTTTGCTTGATTTGTTCCAGTTGTTTTAAGTCATAGTCAATGTCATTGAACTGAATCAAGTTGTAGCCCAGTATTGAAACTAGTCCCGCGTTTGTTTGCTGGCTTTGGTAAGTTTGATTTATATATGAATTTTTGTAGCCTTCCAAATTTTGCTCAACAGTTGAAAATTCATAGCTTCCGTTCGCATTTGTTTTTTCTACGATTTTGTCGTTTGCCATATAGTTTCTTGCTTCCTGCATGGCTTTTTCAAAATTGCTGAAATCGGAAACTTTAAATAAATGTTCAATTCCATAAGGCGCTTTCGAGCCTATGACATAACTCTGCGGAGAATAGCAAATTCCGTAGTGCTCTCTTACAACATTGAAAAGAATGTCTGTGTAGATGTTTCCAGCAAGCACGCATGGAATAAAGTCAGATTCGGTATTTGCCGGGGATGCGAAAACTTTTGTGATGTATGCCGTTCCTTCTGCTGACGGATGATGAAGCGTAAGCGGCGTATTTTTCTTAATGCTTATAGGCTGTATGATTTTTCTTTTTGTTTCTTCATTTGAAAATTTTAGTTTTCCAATTGTGCTGTTCAGTTTTTTTATTAAAAAGTCTGAATCGATTTTTCCTGAAACGACAACAGAAAAATTTCCGTTTGATAAAAGTTCTTTGTGATATTTTTTTAGATTTTCTATTGTAATATTTTTTATTGAATCTGGAGTTGCAAATGTCTTTGCTTCGTAAGGATGGTCTTTGTAGATTTTATTTGAAATTGTGAAAGCCAAAAAAGATTCCGGGTCGTTGAAAATTCCTTGGATTCTTTGGCGCAAAGCATTGATTGTGTTTTCATATTCATTCTGGTTAAACGCAGGATTTAAAAATCCGTCCAAAAAAACTGGAAGTGTTTTTTCAAAGTGTTTGTCCATTGCATTTAAGTAAAGCGCGCTTCCGGAAAGTTTTGAAAAATATCCTATGCTGGAATTTGTGTCGTATGAAATTTCTGTTCGTTTTTTATATGAAAATTTTTTGGAAGAATCCGCCATGAAAGAGAATAATGTTGTTTCCATTCCTGATGTTTCTGGTGTAAGTTTTTCAACTCCGCCTGGACAAAGAATTGCAATGGAAATAATTTTGTCGCTTGTGTTGTTTATGTAAACAGGAATTTCGTTTTTAAGTTTTTTAATTTCAATGTTTCGTTTTGAAATTTTATTTTCAGTTTTGCTTGATTGATTTTTTTGCGGAGTGTAAATATTTTTTTCTTCTGCAAGTTTTAAATTTGAATTCTGAATTGGTTCTTTTGATTCAAATTGTTTTTCCTGCCACCATCTTTTTTCATCGGAACGGACTTCATAGAATCCTGCGTGTTCAAAATCATTTTTTGTACTGCTGTAAATTTCAGGATTTAACAGAACACTTACGAGCGGTTTTTTACCCGATATATATTTTTCTATAATTCTTTTTACATCGTCCTGTGTAACTTTTGAAAGATTGTCATAGTAGTTGAAAAAATATTCTGCACTTGTGTTTGTCCACCAGCTTCGGATGCTTGTTAAAAGTTCTGAAGGAGTTTCTGTTGCTAGTGTTTGGTTGTCTTTTAGTTGCTCTATTATTTTTGACTTGTATGATTCTGTAAAAAATTTTTTTTCATTTGCAATTTTCGGAATAATTGAATTTTGAATTTCTAAAAGAATTTTTTCTGTTCGTTCTGGCAACAAATTTTCTGGTTCCGTCACAATTGTTCCGAATTCAAAAAGTCCGTTAGCTCTTACTGTAGCATATTGCGCCCAGGAATTGTTGAAGTCTGGAATTTTAAATTCTGGATTTTTGTAAAGTGACTGAATGTACTTTCCGTTTGGCTCTGACAAAAGATACATAAGATAATCCGCAGCGTAAGTGTCTTGCAAATCAAAATCTGCGTCTGGACCTCTGAACTGGATCATAACCTGCGCAAGTTCCTTTGTGATTTTGTCAAAAGGCATTACACAAAATTGTGTGCTTGCAAAAGGCTCTTTTTTTTGCTGAACTGAAGGTTCTATTTTTGAATTGTTGTTGCTCCAAGTACCGAATATTTTTTCTGCAAGCTTGAAAGTTTCTTCAGGCTGAATGTCTCCGCCAATAAAAAGAGCGGCGTTTTTTGGAATGTAGTATTTTCCTTTTATTTCTTTTAGCTGAGTTGAAGTCGCATTTCTTACAGCATCAAATGAACCGCCTGAATCAAGTTTGTATGGCGCATCAGGGAAAAGTTTTTTATTTAAGTAGCTATAAAAAATTTTTGATGGATCTGATTTTCCGCCTTCAATTTCAGAAAGCACAACTTTTTTTTCATTTTCAAGTTCCTGCTCATCAAGAAGAGGTGAGCGAACCGCCGCATTCCAAAATGCAAGTCCTTCTTCAAGTTTGTTTGAAGGCACTGTGAAAAAATAATTTACATGGTTTATTCCTGTTGTTCCGTTCCAGCTTGCAACTCCAAGATTAGAAAGAGCCCTGTTCACTGATGCAGCATCTTTGTAAAGTTTGTTTCCTTTAAACATCATGTGCTCATACAAATGGAAAAGTCCTGCGGTCTGCGGAGTTTGTGTTATAGCTCCTGCGCGTATTGCAATCTCAATATAGACCAGTGGAACTGTGTGATTTTCTGCGGCAAAAACTGTAAGGCCGTTTTCCATTTTGTATTCATATAAATTTTCGACTGGAGTTTTTTCGGCGTGAATAAAATTCAGTGTAAATAAAAATACAAATAATGAAATAATCTTAATAAATTTTTTGTTTTGCTTCATAAGTTTATTTCACTGAATTTTTGCTAGATTTTCAAGGGTGTTTTATTTTGCGCAGAATAATTTTTTATTATGAAATAAAAATGCCGTGGCAACATTTTTATTACCACGGCGTTTTTGTTTTAAACCACTGTGTATCCAGCTTTTTTTACTGCATCTGAAATTTTTTTGTCATCAACATCTTTTGAAAGTTTTAAGACAACTTTTCCTGTTTCATGATCTGCTGTGGCTTCTTCAACTCCCTTGATTTTTTCAAGAGCTTCTTTTACGTGCGCCTCACAATGTCCGCACATCATTCCTTCTACTTTTATAGTTTTTTCAATCGTTGACATAGTAACCTCCTCTTGCCTTTTTAAAGATTGAAATTTATTTTCTGATTTGGAAAATTTATACGGCTTAAAGAAATTCAGCCTGAGCGCATTTGTTACAACACAAAAACTTGAAAGACTCATTGCCGCTGCTGCAAACATTGGATTTAAAAGAAGCCCGAATGCCTTGTAATAAATTCCGGCTGCAAGTGGAATTCCTGCAATGTTATAGAAAAATGCCCAGAATAAATTTTCATGAATATTTTTCAATGTTGCCTTGCTAAGCCGGATTGCCGCTGGAACATCTAGCAACGAATTTTTCATAAGAACAACTTGTGCGGAATCTATTGCAATGTCGCTACCTGCTCCAAGTGCGATTCCAATGTCTGCGCTTGCAAGTGCCGGAGCATCATTAATTCCGTCTCCAGCCATTGCAGTTTTTCCTTTTGATTTTAAAGTTGCAATTGTCTTTGCTTTTCCGTCTGGAAGAACGCCTGCGATAACTTTTTCTATGCCGGCATTCTTTGCGATTGCCTGCGCTGTTTTTTCATTGTCGCCTGTAATCATAACCGGAGTTACAGACATTGCCTTTAGCTGCGAAACCGCCTGCGCACTGTCGTCTTTTATTTTGTCCGCAACGCAAATCATTCCAAGAATTTTATTTTCCTTTGCGAATACGAGCGGTGTTTTTCCTTCGGAAGCAAACAAAGTTGCTTTTTCTTTTATTGATAAAATATCTGCATTTTTTTCTATAAAGACTAAATTGCCTGCAAAAAATTTTTCTCCTTTGATTGTGCATGAAATTCCATTTCCCGGAAGCGAAACAAAATTTTGTGTTTCAAAAACTTCTTCATTGGCAAAAGTGGAATTGCTATAAAATTTTACAACAGCTTTTGCAAGCGGATGTGAACTTTTTGATTCAAGCGACGCTGCAATTTTCACTAAGTCTTTTTCTGAAACATTATCTGCTGCGATAATGTCAGTTACTTCCGGCTCACCTTTTGTTATTGTTCCTGTTTTGTCTAGTGCAACAATTTTTATTTTTCCAGTTTCTTCAAGTGAAGTCGCAGTTTTAAAAAGAATTCCGTTCTTTGCTCCGACTCCGTTTCCGACCATGATGGCAACTGGAGTTGCGAGCCCCAATGCGCACGGACAGCTTATAACAAGAACGGCGATTGCTCTGGACAATGCGAAGTTGAATTCCGCGCCACAAATCAACCAGGTAAAAAATGTTATTGCTGAAATTAAAAGTACGGACGGCACAAAAATTCCTGAAACTTTGTCTGCTGTTTTTGCAATCGGAGCTTTTGTTGCAGAGGCATCGCTTACAAGTTTTATTATTTGTGAAAGCGCAGTTTCTTCTCCGATGCGCAATGCCTTGCATTTTAAAAAACCATTTAAATTTATAGTTGCCGAATACACTTCGCTTTTTGCAGATTTGTCGACTGGAATGCTTTCGCCTGTCAATGCAGATTCGTTTACAGATGATTCTCCTTCAATTACAATTCCATCGACAGGAATATTTTCTCCGGGCTTTACAATGAAAATATCATCTTTTTTTACTTCGCTTATTGGAATTACAATTTCCTTTCCTTCACGTATGACTGTTGCATTTTCAGGCTTTAACTTTATAAGATTTTTTAGAGCGTTTGTAGTTTTTCCTTTTGAAATGGACTCAAGCATTTTTCCTACAGTGATGAGAGTTACAATCATTGCAGCTCCTTCAAAATAGAAATTGTCCATGCATTTCATTACACGTTGCTCGTCGCCTTTTAAAACCGCATCGGTCATATTAAAAAGAACCACAAGACTGTATGCAAATGAAACTCCACTTCCAAGCGCAACGAGTGTGTCCATATTTGGAGTTCCGTGGAGAAGCCCTTTAGTTCCGCTTATAAAAAATTTTCTATTGATGAATAAGATTATAATTGTAAGCAAAAGCTGAACAAGACCCATTGCAACGTGGTTTCCGTTGAACCAAGCAGGAAGAGGAAAGTTTAGCATCATGTGGCCCATGCTAAAATACATGAGAATCAAAAGAAAAATTAATGAAGCTACTAAGCGTGTTTTTAGATTTTTTAATTCTGAGTTTTCTAGCAAAAGTTCCTGCTCTTCTGATTTGCTTGGTTTTTCACTGCCAGAAATTTTTGCGCCATATCCTGCTTTTTCAACAGCCTGAATTATGCTTTTTGCGGAAGCCGTTCCTTCCACGGACATTGAATTTGTAAGAAGGCTTACAGCGCAAGATTCCACGCCTTTTACTTTTGTTACTGCTTTTTCAATTCTAGCTGAACAAGCGGCGCAACTCATTCCTGAAATAAGAAATTTTTCCATTCGAACCTCCATAGCTTGTGGACAAAAGCCAAGAATGAAATTTCCTTTTTATTATGGAATAGTTTTTATAAATTTATATCCTGCATTTTCAACAGCAGATTTGATTTCTTCGTCTGAAATATTTCTGCTTGCTTCAAAAACTACAGTTCCATTTTTAAAGTTTACTTTTTTTACAGAAAGCTCTTCGATTTTATTCAGCGAGTTCCATAGCTTTTTTGCGCACTCAGAACATTTCATTCCTTCTGTAAAAATTACCCTTTTTTCAACAACAGGATTTGTAAGCTGTTTTTTTTCAACTAAAGTTCCGCCACCTCCTCCGCAGCAAGAACCTTCACCTTTAAAATGCTTTATAGAATTTTTAAGTGCAAACGCAAAGATTACAATTATAAATAAAACTAAAATAATGTTTATCATTTTTTCCTCCTAAAGAGAAAATTTATTTCATAAGTTTTTGAAGTGTGCGGACAAGCTCATCAACAATCTCTTCATCGCCTTTTTTTATTCCTTCTGCAACACAGCCTTTTATGTGGCTTGCAAGGAGCTCCTTTGTGAACGAGTTAAATGCGGCTTGGCATGCAGAAACTTGAATAAGAATGTCCGTGCAGTACGCATCGTTCTGGAGCATTTTTTTTACTCCATTGACCTGACCTTCAATTCTGCTGAGCCTGTTTACAAGTTTTCTTAATTCTTCTTCTGGGCGTTTTGTTGTTTTGTTTGCGCAGCAAGATTTTTTTTCTTCCATTTCCATAGTTTTCTCCATTAATAAATTTTTTATTATACTATACCACGCTACTGTATATGTCAATATATAGGGAAAGCATTGCAAATTATTTTTCAGCGTGAAAATGAAATTTTTTTCGGCAATTTAAAATAAAAAATCCCTGCGAAAGAAAATAAAAAATTTATTCTGCAGGGAAATATTTTTATATAGAAGATTTTTAGTTGTAGATTGGTCTTACTTTTGTAACGTCTTTTATGGCAGCAAGATTTTCCAAAGTTTGCTCGGTAACTTTTCCTGCCACATCAATAATGTTGTAGGCAACTTCACCGCGGTTTTGGTTGACCATTCCTTCGATGTTGAGATTTGCTTCTCCAAGAATTGTCGTGAACTGCGCAACAAGTCCCGGCTCGTTTTTGTGGCTAATGCAAAGTCTTGTTCCGCCGCATGGAATAGGGTTGTCTGTTGTTGTCTTTGGAAAGTTTACGCTGTTCTTGATAATTCCGCGCTCAAGGAAGTCACGGAGCTCTTTTACAGCCATTACTGCGCAGTTGTCTTCTGCTTCTGGAGTTGAAGCGCCCAAATGCGGAAGGCAAATTACTTTGTCGCAAGCAATTAGTTCTTCTGCTGCAAAGTCTGTAACCATGCATGAAATTTTTCCGGCTCTGATTGCTGCAAGAACATCTTCGTTGTTTACAAGTCCGCCACGCGCAATGTTTATGAGCTTTACGCCGTTTTTCATGTTCTTGATTGTATTTGCATTAACAAAGCCTTTTGTGTCTGGAGTTTCTGGAACATGGAAAGTAAGATAGTCAGCTTTTGCAAGAAGAGTGTCTAATGTTTCAGCGTGCTTAACCTGATGATTCAAGCTCCAAGCGGCATCTACAGAAAGGAACGGATCGTAGCCGATTACATTCATTCCAAGCTCTACAGCTGTATTTGCGACCTGCGCTCCGATTGCTCCAAGCCCGATTACGCCTAAAGTTTTTCCTTTTACTTCCTGTCCAATGAAATTTTTCTTTCCTTTTTCAGCAAGAGTTGCAATTTCTGCTCCTTTTCCGGCGAGGGAATTTACCCACTGATTTGCGGCGATTACAGGACGGCTTGCCATAAGTAGTCCGAGGATTACAAGCTCTTTTACAGCGTTTGCGTTTGCTCCCGGCGTGTTGAAAACTACAACGCCTTTTTGCGCAAGGTCTTTTACTGGAATATTGTTTACGCCGGCTCCTGCGCGGGCAACAGCTTTTATGTTCGGGTCGATTTCCATTGAAAGCATATCGTGGCTGCGAACAAGAATTGCGTCAGGTTTTACGATTTCGCTTGCAATTTCATATTCATCGCGTGGAAAGTTATCGAGTCCAACTGCGCTGATTCTGTCTAGTGTCTGAATCTTAAACATTTTTTTCTCCGTTTTTATTTATTTTCTTCTGCGAACTTTTTCATGAACTCAACAAGAGCTTTAACTCCGGCTAGCGGCATCGCATTGTAAATTGAAGCCCTCATTCCGCCTACAAGTCTGTGTCCTTTAAGATTTACAAGTCCTGCGGCTTCAGCTTCTTTTACGAACTTTGCGTTGATTTCTTTTTCTTTTGCAATGTCGGTTTCGTCTTTTGAACCTGTTGAATATTTTGTGAGGAACGGAACATTCATGAGAGAGCGGCTTCCTTTTTCTGCTGTGGCATGATAGAAATCGCTTGAGTCAAGATAGTCGTAAAGGTAATTTGCTTTTTCAACATTCAGCTTGTTGATTCCTGCAGCTCCTCCGTTTTTTTCAATCCAGTCAAGAACTTTTCCAAGAACGTAAATTGTGTAGCAAGGCGGAGTGTTGTACATGCTTCCGTTGTCTGCGTGAGTTTTGTAGCAAAGCATTGTCGGCGTTCCTTCGCGTGGAGTTTCTGTAATCAAATCCTCGCGGATTATAACAAGAGTAACTCCAGCCGGAGCAAGGTTTTTCTGCGCGCCTGCAAAAAGAAGCCCGAACTTTGAAACGTCAAGCTCTTCGCTTAAAACGCAAGATGAAATGTCTGCAACAAGAGGAATTTTTCCTGTGTCTGGAATATACTCGTAGTGGGTTCCCATTATTGTGTTGTTGAAGCATATATACGCATAGTCGTAGTCGCCTTCAATTTTTTCAACATGCGGAATATAAGAATAATTTTTGTCTTCACTTGAAGCTATGATGTCAACTTTTATTCCAAGATGCTTTGCTTCTGCCGCCGCCTTTTTTGCCCAAACTCCAGTTTGAATGTATGCGGCTTTTCCTGTGTGAATGCCAAGATTTTCTGCGACCATTGCAAACTGTGTTGAACCGCCTCCCTGCAAAAAAAGGATTTTGTAGTTTTCTGGAACTTTCATAAGTTTGCGTACTTGTGATTCTGCGTGGTCAATTATTGCCTGATATGTGCTTGAGCGGTGGCTCATTTCCATTACTGACTGTCCGCTTCCGTTGTAGTCAAGCATTTCTGATGCGCATTCTTTTAAAACTTCTTCCGGCAAGCAAGATGGACCTGCGCTAAAATTGTATACTCTTGACATTCTGTACCCCTTTTGATTTGTGAGAAAAATCACAATAAATTTGCTATAATTTAACTAATTTTATAAAAAAAATAAGGGCGTTTCCATTGAAATTTAGCCTAGGCTTATAAAAAATGCTAGAATTTGCTGATTTTACCTTGAAAATTGTCTTTATGTGAGAAAAATCACAATATTTTGGTGTTTTTTGCTTGGTAAACAGTTTGTCATTGCCGCGCTTGACACGGCAATGATAAACTTGTGGAATTTAGGTTACTTTCGGATTTTGCTCAGGCGCTCGTTGCGTTTTTTTTCGATGCTTTCCTTGAGCGTCTGTTTTATGTGGTCAAGCGGAAGTTTGTATTCACGGCTGGACATTGTAGGAAATTTTCTGAAAAGGCTTTCTTCGTTGCGCTGCCTTCGTGAGAATTTTTCAAGCCGTTCTTTCATTTTTTCACTTGCCTGAATTGAGCCGGATTCGATTCTTGCTTTTACAGACTGAATCATCGTATGCAAGTTTGTGTCCCGGAACCAAGATTCGCTTCCATATTTTTCCTTGAGCTGTTCACCGAACATCTTGAGTTTTTCCATTGTCTCGCTGAATCTTACAAGCCGCTTTACCGTGAAAATCAAATCGATTCCGAGAATTGTACTGAACGCATAGTAAATTGAAGGAATGAACGGCTGAATTTCTGTAGCAAAAATCAGATTTACAGCGATTGGATGCAGAAAATGCTCAAGCGCAACTCCGCCAAGTCCGAATGCGCAGGAATTCAAAAGGCAGATTCTTCCATTTAAATTGAATTTATGTCCTGAATAGTCCCACCATTTTGTGTGGAAAATAGTTTCCAAAAGCCAGCTTGAAAAATATTCCAGAATTGAAGCTAAAATTGCGGATGCCACAAAAAGCCTGAACCAAGTTTCGCGCCAAGGATAAATTCCAAAAAGAATTATAAGCGCACCGAATCCATAAATAGGACAAATAGGGCCATGCAGCATTCCGCGTTTTTCGATTTTTCTGTAAAGTGAAGAAACCCAGATTTCCTCGCAAATCCATCCGACAAAAGAATAAAAAATAAAAAGCAAAAAAAGATGCTGGCTGTCAATCAAAGGCATATTTATCTGATTCATTTTTTCCTCAAGAAATTTTGAAAATTTTATGCGCACAAAAGTTTGCTGAACTGCTCCACAAGCCTGTTGATTTCGTCAATTCCCTTGTCGTCAGACTGAAGCGTAAAAAGTTCCCCTTCGCCGCTCTTGGGATTCTGCACTACAGCCTGCTTGCGTTCCAAAAGTCTTCGGTTTAAAAAGTCGTTTATTCCGGCGCAGAACCATTTTGAAATTCCCGGAATCTGCTCTTTTGAAATTTTTATTTTTCCCAAATTCAAAAGGCATTCAAGAACGATTTCAGTCTGAGATTCAAGCTTTTCATTTTCTTCCCTTATAATCTGCGCGGTTTTTATGTCGAAATATTTTTGGCTTTCCACAAAAGTGTAAATTTGGAACAGCGGAGATTTTTCGTGCATTTTTACGTAGCGGCTTACGATTCCTTTTAGGACAGTTTCAACAGGATATTTTTTTGCCACGCTTTCAATTTCGGCGGGAATAAATGAAATGCTTTTTAAATATTCATCGCAGGAAGATGTTGTCTGCTC
The DNA here is from genome assembly GCA_002449305.1 of Treponema sp. UBA6852. GTDB lineage: Bacteria > Spirochaetota > Spirochaetia > Treponematales > Treponemataceae > Treponema_D. Next base: position 3,193 of record DKDI01000014.1, on the reverse strand, counting down.
TATTATGTCGTTGCGGCTTTCAAAGTGATTGTAAAGTGACGCTTTTTTTATTCCAAGCGATTCGGCTATGTCAGAAAGACTTGTTCCGCCCGCAGACTTGTAAAATGATGTGTCCAAAAGAGATTTTATAACGTTTTCCTTTGTGATTTTTTCCGACATATAAGCCTCGCTTAACTACTAACGCTCGTTAGTCTAAAGCAACTTTCTAGTTTTGTAAAGGGGATAAAGTGATGAATTTTTTTGCATCTATAAATTTACTTTATCATAAACTATGACTGCTTATAAAAAAGTAGTTTTAGCAATGAAGAAATTGTATTTGCCTTAATTTCGAGTTTTGATAAGAACAGCAATTTAAGTGTCATTGCCGTGCTTAACACCGCGATGTTTGCATAGCAAACTCGGTTAACAATCTTGTTAAAAAAAGCAAACAAAAAATCCGTCCGCAGCACGGACATTTACACATCCGCATAGCGGACACGTACATATCCGTGGCACGGACGTAGCCATATCCGCGATGCGGACTTGCACATATCCGCGGCACGGACGTAGCCATATCCGCGATGCGGACTTGCACATATCCGCGGCACGGATTTTTATTAGGGCGAATGCCGAGCCTTGTAAATTTGCTGTCATTCCCGTGCTACGACA
>DKDI01000014.1:0-2510 GCA_002449305.1 Treponema sp. UBA6852 | reverse complement strand
TGGAAATTTTCAATAGATTATCAACCGAGTTTCTTTCAGAAACATCGCAGGGTCAGGCCCGATAATGACATTAAATCATAAAACTCGAAGTTTGGGCTAGTTAAAATATTATATATAATTTTCCCCCTACAAATTGCGATTTGCTTAGGCAGGCTGTAGAATGACACAGAATCAGGCAAGCCTCCGTTGGAAAAAGCCCGGTTTTAGATAGAAATTCCTGATGCAAGGAGAAAAACAAGTGCTAAAAACCAGCGGATGCCGCAAATTTTACGGTGATTCCAACATCAATTTTCACCTTTCCCCATTCAGCTTTTCAATTTCTTCAATCGGTTTTACGGTCAGCTCGCACCAAGCGGGACGGAAGCCGCTTCTGATTGCGTTGCGGGCGGAAACTATGTTCGACCATGCGCAGCAGTAGAAAGGAATTTTTCCGCGCCGCAGAGTTTCTTTCGCAAGTTCCCTTGTGAGAGTGGATGCGATTTCCTTTCGGCGATATTCGGGAAGAACGTCAACGCCAATCTGCCACATCGTGTCGCAGTCCGCGGAGCAGCCGGCAAGTCCAACGAGTTTTTGTGAATCCGAATCGAATGCGGCGACCGCCAGCACGTCAAGATTTTTTCTGTCCGCGCAGAGAGCGTTGCTCCATTCGTCAACGTAAAGGTTCTGGAAATCGCACGGCTCAAGGATTTTTGTGGTGAATGATTTTTTTCCGGATTCATTTTCCGAAAAAAGTTTGTTCACGTCGGGCAGCCAATATTCCGCCATGAAGCACACGTCGAATCCGAGCGGACGCAGTTTTCGGGAAAGTACGTGCATATTCGGCGTTTCAAAGCAGTGGTACCACACAAAGAACGAAATGTATTCTTCAACGATTGCGCAAAGTTCGGGTGAGCAGGATGCGACGATGTTGTTTCCGTAGCTAACAAGATTTGCGGCGAACGGAAGCTTGAGGTAGCGGCGTGCGTCGGCATTTTCCTTTGAGATGACGACTTTGCTTTTGTCCAGAAGAAAATCAATTTCGTTGCAGTTTAGGTCAATTGCCGACTGCCTCATTGCGGTTTTTAGAATCTGTTCGTTCGTGAGCTTTTTTGAATGTAAAATTTCAGACAAATCTGGTTCTCCTATAAATCCTTCACCATCGCCTCATTGTTTGTGCGCCAGCCCATTGTCTCGTAGAGCTTTCTGCCGTCATCGGTTGCGTCAAGGCTGATTTCTGTAACTCCATGCTCTTTCGCTTCGTCAGCAAGTAGCTCAATCATTCTGCGAGCGATTCCCTTTCGGCGGAATTCTTTTTCAACGTGTACGTTCATCAGGTGCGCGCGCTTTCCGCTTGGGTGAGAAAATGTCGGCATCATGTTTGTGTAGCAGAGCGTTGCGTTTCCCACGATTTGCGGTGCTCCGGTGGAATCGTCAGTTGCGATTACGGTAGTTCCGTCTCCGTGCAGAAAATATTCTTTTGTGGCTTCCATGAACTCGGTGGAAAATTCATAGTCTTCACTGAAGCCACATACTTCACGCATCGTCCGGCAGCGGGATTTTATCAGTGCGTCTATGTCTGCGTCCGTTGCTTTTCTGATTTGAATCATGTTTTTGCTTCCTTTTTTAATTTACTGAAAAGTCGTCTTTTTCCGGGTTGTCGTTCCATACGTATTCAATCCGCCTGGCAATTTCCGTCGCCCTGTTTTTTCCAAGGGTGTCGGAAACAAAGCCCAATGCCATGTCCATTCCTGCGCTGATTCCGGAAGACGTATAGAATTTTTCGCATACGACCCAGCGAGCTTTTTCAATCCAAAGTGTTTTTTGCGAGACTGTTTTAACCCATTCGAATGCCCTTTTGTTTGAAGTCGCCCGGATTCCATCAAGCGCGCCGCATTTTGCAAGAAGGGCAGAGCCGGTACATACTGAAAGACAGAACTTTGATTTTTGGGCAAGTTGCTTCAGTTTTAAAAGAAAATCTTCATCGTGAACAAGGCTTCTAGTTCCTTCGCCACCGGGAATAAGCCATACGGAATCTTCTTTTGCTTCTGTGATTGGTTTTGTTATAACGGAAACATTTTGCGAGCTTGTTACGGTTCTGCCTTCAACTGAAAAATAGTCAAGTTCAAATTCCTGCGCTTTTCCGAAAATTTCGGCAGGTCCGAACGCATCGAGCGTTTCAAATTTGTCAAAAAGAAGAATGTTTATTTTCATGCTATCTCCTAAAATTCTTTTGCCATTATCTGGTTTCTTTATCATTATCTGGCTTGACCCTGCGACGTTTCTGAAAGAAACTCGTTTGATAATCTCTTGCGGTGGATTTTCGTGTCGGTGCACGGAAATGACAGTGAAAATGCTATTTCCAATCTTAAACTTGATTCCGCTTCTTTGCAATCTGAGAATGAAGTGCTTTTTATAAAATTTGCGTTTCAGCCAATTAGGTATTTTATTTACCCTTAACTTCGAGTTTTATAATTTAATGTCATTATCTGGCTTGACCCTGCGATGTTTTTGAAAGAAACTCGGTTGATAAT
>DKDI01000013.1 GCA_002449305.1 Treponema sp. UBA6852 | reverse complement strand
CTTCTACAGTTTCAGGTTCTTCCGCGGCCGGCTCTTTTTTTTCTTCACGCTGAATCAAAGTTCCGTCTTCGTTGTAAGGTCCTGTAACGCCAGGACCTCCGTCAGTAAAGCCTTCTTCGCCCATAAAATCGTCCAAAGAAATTTCAGTGTCAGATGAATCTGTGGAAACGTTTTCTACTTGCGGTTCTTCTAATTCTGGCTGCGCAATTTCTTGCTTAGGTTCTTGAAAAGTTTCTACTGCTGGAAAATCATCTGCGTTTGGTTCTGCTGGAATTTCTTCGAGTGCAACTGGCTCGTTTTGTTCTTCTTTAGGAGTTTCGCTTGCTGAAAAGTCTACAGTCTGTCCGTTTTCATCTTCAATATTGTTAAAAATTGAATCAATATCAAAACTGTCGTCTGGAGAAGAAAGGTCAGTTTCTTGTTCCTTTTGAACTGCTTTTTCTGAATCTTGTGAAATGTCAACCTGAATGTCATCATCGTCAGAAGATTCCGATTCGGATGTTTCTGCTTTTTCAGGCTGAGTTTCATTGTCATCTTCAATATCAACGTTCATTTCATAGTCAACTGGACCAGTTGGCTCTTTTTTCTCTTTTTCATCGCCTAAAATAGGATTCAAGTTTTCAGAATTGTCTTCAAATCCAAAGTCCGAAAGGTCGATTTCTTCTGAATCCACAGTTGAAGCTGTTGCAGGGGAAGGGGCTGTTTCTTGCTCGATTTCTGGAAGTTCTTGCAACTCAGGAGTTTCATCAGATAAATTCTCAAAAAGGGAATCGAAATCTTCTGTATTATCTTCAGCTTCGTTTTCCTGGGCTTCTGCGTCGCTTCCTTCAAGAACTGGCTCTTCAAAGTCTAAGTCAATGTCAAGCGGATCAGCTTCTTCAATTTCTGCCTGTTCCTCTTTTTCGCCTTCAAAAGATGCTCCGTCCATAAAAGCGTCAAGGTCAATGTCTCCATCTCCAAAGTCTGGTGAGCTTCCTGAATCTCCTCCCATGAACGCGCTTAAATCAACTTCGTCATCCTGTGCTGGAGCGTCTGAACTGCTGTCTAAAAATGAATCTAAGTCTATTTCACCGTCTGGGATTTCTGCGGATGGCTCGGGAGCTTTTTCAGCTTCTTCTGCTTTTGGCTCTGTTGGAATTTCTTCTGTTTCAGATGTCTTTTGTTCTTCTGGAAGGTCTATGTCAAAATTGTCAAAGCTGTTTAACTTGGAAATTTCATCTGCAATGGCAGTTTCTTCGTTTGTTGGAAGTTCCGTATCTTCTACAGCTGGAGTTTCTTCTGGCTCTATGTCCACGGATTTTTCTAAGTCTTCTCCAATGCTCTGTTCAAGGGGAATTTCTGAAATTTCTATGTTGTCTAGTGAAAAATCATCTGGCAGTTCTACTGGATTCTGCGCTTGTGTTTTGTCATTTTTTTCAGCTGGCGCAGGGCTTTTTATCCATACACCGTATTCATCGAGTTCACTTTTGTTTTCTGGTGTTTCGCTCATGTAGAATCCCCTTTTAAGAAATTTGCATTAAAAAAATCTTATTAAATTATCGGCTTTATTATTATAAATCAGCATAGATATTTTACTATATATTGAAAAAAAATTCCATAGAAAAAAATTATATGCGCTGTTCAGTTTTGCCTTGAAACTGCCGAAATTCAATTCATAATGGAAAGATTCAGACTGCTTTCGGCATTTTTCATAGGCACTTTTTTTTATACCGTCATGGCTTTTATCGGTGGAAGCGATGGAATTTGGGCTATGAAACAGCTTCAGGAGCAGAAACAACTTTTGAGTGCGCATACGGCTGCAATTGAAAAAACTTATGACGAGCTTTCTCTTGAGCAGATTGCGCTTCAAAAAGACCTTGATGTTATTGCCTCTTACGCGAAAAAACTGGGCTATGTCTCTGAAAGTGAAAAACTTGTAAAAATTTCAGGGCTTGCTTCACGGGAAACTCACATTTTTGATCCCGGAACTTTAATCCGCCACCATGAAGTAAAGTATATTCCAGAATGGCTTTGCAAGTCTTCTGCATTGACTATAATGGTTCTGGCTTATTTTGTTTTGTTTTTAGCTGACTTGCAGAAAGGCTGCATTCATTTTCCTTCAAGAAAAAAAATCACAAGCGGCGGGATTGCGGTTTATGATATGCAATAAAAATGAAAATTCAGCTCATATTGCGGCGGATTTTTTGAAGCGCGGAAAAATTTGCGTTCTTCCAACAGACACAGTTTACGGATTCAGCGGAATTGCCGAAAATTCATTGCAGTCAAAATTTGATACAGACGCAAAAATAAGAAAAATAAAGGGCAGGGAAGAAAAAAAGCCTTTTATCCAGCTCGTTTCTTCTCCAGATGAAATATCAAAATATTCTGACTTTAAAATTCCAAAGCCGCTTACGCAAAAATGGCCAGGAGCTTTGACTGTTATAGTTCCGCTAAAATTTCCTTTTTCTGAAAAAAATGCAACTGTTGCTTTCCGCTGTCCGGGAGATTTGTGGCTTAGAAATGTAATTGCTGAATGCGGATTTCCTATTTACAGCACAAGCGTGAACCGAAGCGGCAGTCCTGTTTTGGATTCAGTTTGCGGAATTGAAAAAGAATTCACAAATGAAGTTGATTTGATTATTGACGACGGCGACAAAAAAGGCTCTTTGCCTTCAACGATTGTGCTTTTAGAAAATGACGGCTGGAAAGTTTTAAGGCAGGGAAGCGTTATCGTTTAGTCCAGCTGACTTCAACTTCTCCCTGTGAAATTCCTCCCGGGGAATTTTTGTTTTCTACAAGAGTTGTCTTTTTGCCAGAAAGAGTGTTGCCTGAAAGTTTCATGTTCCATTCAACCGGAGCTGCATTTGCTGCGTTTTTCAATGCTTCTTGGCGCGGAATTTCCGGGAAAAATGAAGCGTTTGGCTTTCCGTTCTGCTTTATCTTTATAGAATTTCCTTGAACCGTTATCGAAATATTCATGCTTGCTCCGTTTTTAAAGATAACAAAGCCGCGTCCGCCTCTTAAAATTAAAATTTTTTCTATTAGCGGCTCTCCTGTCCAAGTCCCTGCGATTGCTTCGATTGAATTTTCATTTGCAGAAGAGATTTGAGGTTCTTGACTTTCCTGATTCTGTGGTTCTGGCTGTGAAGGAAGCTGAATGTTTCCCGAAAGATTTTGCAGAAGATTTTCCAGCGAAGGCTTTGCATCAAGAAGAATTTTATAGTATGTGTCGTATTTCTTTGTGGAGCTTACATTCTGCTTGCCGTCAGCTTTTATTGCGTTTAATGTGCATAGCCAGCCACCGTCCGTGTCTTCCTGGATTTCCGCATAAAATGAAATGTTTCTAGTTTCTGCGCCTGGGTAGTAGTTTTCGTTTCTTCTGTCGTTAACGGAATATCCGTCAACCGTCTGAAACTGCGCAAAAAAAAGATCCGTGGTCATTTTTATCATGTTGGAATCTTTTGAAGATGATACGGTCGCAAAAAAATCCACCGTTTCTGCAGAAAATGCAAAAGTTGCCAAAAAGAGGATAATTATTTTTAATGCAGGATTTTTTTTGCTCTGCAACTATTTCTCCCTTTATCCGTCCAGCCTGTTTCTGAATTCCCTTGCAATGTCGCGCTTTACATCTCTGTCTTTTATTGCGGCACGCTTGTCGAATTCTTTCTTTCCTTTGCAAAGTCCGAGATTTATTTTTACAAGCCCTTTTTTCAGATAGACTTCGAGCGGAACAAGAGTGAATCCTTTTTCCTCTGTTTTTCTCTGAAGCCTTTTTATTTCGTCTTTGTGAAGAAGCAATTTTTTCTTTCTGTCCGGCTCGTGGTTGAACACAGAAGAAAATGTATACTCCGAAATATGAAAATTCTGAAGCCAGACTTCTCCGTTTTCTATAAAGGCAAAACTGTCGCCAAATGAAATGTTTCCGGCTTTTATGGATTTTACTTCCGAGCCTTCAAGCGCGATTCCACATTCAATAGAGTCTGTTACAATATAGTTGAAATGTGCCTTTCTGTTCTGCGCGACAGTTTTCCGTGCTTCTTCCATATCTATAAATAGTATATTTTTTTTCAAATAGTTTCAACAAGAGTTTTTTTTGAAACTGCTCTTCGGCAAACTGCTTAAAAATATGTTGCTTGATAATAAAGTTCTTTTTTGCTATTGTTTGTGCATGAAACAGAATGTCGGAGATTATTCATTTGAATATAAGAAAAAGCAGCAGGTCAAGTTCATGCACGCTGTTGTCTTTGTGGTTTCAGTCTTTGTTTTTATTTCAGTTTTTTTGAACTGCATTTTATTTTCAACTTTTATAAATTCATCGTCAATGGAAACTGATGTTTCTAAGGGCGGAATTGTTTTTGTGTGTCCGTTTTTGCGAAGCCCTTCGCGCGGGCAGGTTGTGTATCTTTCGCGCATGGACGGAGAAAAACTTTCGGCCGGACAGAAATTTCTTAATGCCGCAGTGAAATTTTTTACATTGCAAAAGTATTCACCGTTTGGAAGAAATTCGCGCATGACTGGAAAAAACACTGTAAGACGCGTTGTGGCTCTTCCTGGAGATTCGTACTACATGAAAGACTATGTGCTTTATGTTAAGCCTGCAGGACAATCGCATTATCTTACTGAATTTGAACTTGCTTCAAAGCCTTATAATATAAGCATTTATTCAGTTCCTGTCGAATGGGACGGAATGGGATGCTCCGGCCAACTGGAAGAAGCAACCTTGGGAAAAAACGAGTATTTTGTGCTTGCAGACAACCGCATAGAAGGCTTGGATTCCCGCGTCTACGGAAAAATTCCTTCGTCAAGAATAAAAGGGCGCGTAATCTGGCAGTGCTTTCCGTTTGGAGAAATGAGGCTCTACTGATTTTTGATGAAAAGTGCGGCTTTATATGTCCATATTCCGTTCTGCCTAAAGAAATGCAGCTACTGCGACTTTTTCAGTGTGGAAAATTTCGGGCGCATAGACGACTTGTATCTTGAATGCTTGAAAAATGAAGCCGCTTTTTATGCAGAAAAGTACAAAATTGATTTTTGGAGCACCATTTATATCGGGGGCGGCACTCCAAGCCTTTTGTCTGCTAGCCAAATTGAAAAACTTGCAGTTTACTTGAAAAATACCTGCCTTTGCAAGAATATTCCGCCTTTGGAATTTACAATAGAAATGAATCCTGAGTCAGTTTCAAAAGAAAAGCTTGATTCAGCATGGAAAAATGGCATTACGCGCCTTTCCCTTGGAATTCAGTCGCTAAATAAAAACGCGCTGAAGTCTGTCGAGCGTCATTGCAGTGCGGAAAAGGCTTTTGCGGCTTTGGAAACTGTAAAATCCTGCTGGAAGGGTGAACTTAACTTGGATGCGATTGCAGGTCTTCCTTGCCAGTCCGAAGAGGACTTTCTTTTGTCGCTTGAAAAAATAATTTCGTACAATCCGGGGCATATTTCTCTTTATACGCTTACTGTTGAAGAAAAAACTCCGCTAGCAAGGAATATTTCATCTGGAAAAATAAGTTTTGACTTTGACGAGGCTGATTCCCAGTGGCTTTCCGGACGCGATTTGCTTTTAAAAAACGGTTTTTTTCAGTATGAAGTTTCAAACTTTTGCCAAAATGGAAAAAAAAGTGTTCATAATAGTTCTTACTGGGCGCAAAAAGATTATGTTGGCATTGGATGCTCTGCCTGCGGAACTTTTTATGGGAACAAGAGTTTTCGCTGGATAGATACGGAAAATATTTTGGAGTACGAAAATTTCTGGAGCAAGCAGTTTCCTCTTGAATCAGAAATTCCAAGAAGCATAGAAGAATTCAGCCTTGAAACTCGGGAGTTTGAGTTCTTGATGATGGGACTTAGGACTTTTGAAGGCTTGAATTCAGCCCAATATAGAAAAAACTTTTGTTCCGTTGAGCCGTGGAATGGCGACTTGGAAAAACGTCTTGAGCCTGTAAAGAAATTCGGTATTAAAACTACGGAAAATTCAGACAGCTCTAAGAATTTTTCACTTACAGAAGATTCAATCTTGTTTTTGAACAAAATTCTGCTTGAGCTTTAGCAATAATTGATATTTTCTCTTGACTTAAAATATGAAATTCCGCATAATAAAAGAACTTATTATAGTAAGGAGTTCTACTGTGCCTTGTGGAAAGAAAAGAAAGCGCGCAAAAATAGCGACACATAAGCGTAAGAAGAAGCTTAGAAGAAATCGCCATAAGAGTAAGTAAAATAGCTTTGTAATTTTTTGCAAGGTTATTGGATTATTTCAAAAGGCCTTTTTTCATGGAGACCGCGGTTATTTTTATTTGACTGCGGTCTTTTTTGTGTTTTTGGAGCTTTAACTTGATTTTAAATGATATTCATTCGCCTGAAGATTTAAAGCTTATTCCAAAAAAGCTTCTTCCTTCACTGGCAAAAGAAATCCGCAGTAAGATTATAGAAGTTGTAGGGCATAATGGCGGACATCTTGCAAGCAACCTTGGCGTTGTGGAGCTTTCAATTGCCCTGCACAGAAGTTTTTCTAGTCCGCAAGATGCCATTATCTGGGATGTAAGCCATCAGTGCTATCCGCATAAAATTCTTACTGGTCGCTACGAGCTGTTTTCGTCAATAAGAATGAAGAACGGAATTTCTGGCTTTACAAAAATCAAGGAAAGTCCTCACGATTATTTTGATGCAGGACACGCTTCTTCTTCCATTTCATCTGCGTTGGGACTTTTGTCTGCCTGGGAACTTGAAGGAAGAAAAGACAAAGTTGTTGTTGTAATTGGCGATGGAGCTCTTACCGGCGGAATGGCTTTTGAAGGATTGAGTCACGCAGGTCAGCTTGCTAAAAATTTGATTGTTGTTGTAAATGACAACCAGATGTCGATTGACAAGAATGTCGGCTCAATTTCGCGTTATCTTTCCAGTCTTGCTTTTTCTGACAGCTATCACGGATTCCGCTATAAAGTTGACCGTCTTATCGATAAAATTCCTTATTTTAACCGCTGGCTTGGAAAAGTTGTTTTCAGGCTGAAACGCGGACTTAAAGGGCTTTTTTTTACAAATAATCTGTTTGTTGATCTTGGATTTGAATACACAGGACCTTTGAACGGACACAGCATTGACGAGATGGAGCGTGTCTTTAACCGTGCGAAAAAAATTCCGCGGCCTGTTGTAATTCACGTTGTTACAAAAAAAGGAAAAGGCTATAGTCCTGCTGAGAACAATCCTTCTGTCTTTCATGGAGTCGGGCCTTTTAATATAACTGACGGAATTGTTGAAAAATTTGACAATTTGAGTTTTACAGAAAATTTCAGCAATAAAATTGTGGAAATGGCTCAGGCGGACAATAGGATTGTTGCAATTACTGCGGCAATGTCAAAGGGAACTGGACTTGATGCTTTTTCAAGAAAATTTAAAGATAGATTTTTTGATGTTGGGATTGCAGAGGAGCACGCTGTAACTTTCGCAGGAGGAATTGCCGCTGGAGGTTTGATTCCTGTTGTTGCAATTTATTCAACTTTTATTCAAAGAAGCGTTGACCAGATTATAGAAGATATTGCTCTGCAAAACAGGCACGTTATAATTGCCCTTGACCGCGCTGGAGCAGTCCCTTCTGATGGAGAAACTCATCAGGGAATTTTTGATATTGCGCTTTTTAGACCTGTGCCGAATCTTTCTATGATTTCCGTAGCAGGAAAAAAAGACATGGAGCTTTGCCTTGATTGGGCAGTAAACAAAGCTCAAGGTCCTGTTGTAATGCGCTGGCCAAAAATGGCTTGTCCTTCTGAGCTTGAGCCTTTTTCAGCTCCTGTAGAACCTGGGAAAGGTGTGCTTTTGCAGACTACGGATTTTGCGCCTTCCATTTCTTCTTTTGGGCAGGGCGAAGATTCTTGGAGAAAAAAAGTGCTTTTGGTTTGCACTGGAAGCGTTTTTTCAGAAACATTGAGAGCCGCCCGCGCGCTTGTTTTGGACGGAATCGATGCTGATATTTATTCTCTTAGATTTATAAAGCCTTTTGATGAAAAATATTTTGCTGGAATCGCAAAGCTTTATTACGGAATTGTTTTTATAGAAGACGGAGTAAAAATGGGCGGAATTTCAGAGTGGCTTGAAAGTTTTGTGCGAGGCTCTCCTGAAACTTCATTTTTAAAAACTGCGGTTCTTGCTTTTCCTGACAAATTTGTTGCAAATGGAAACCGCGAACAGATTCTGGATGAAGCTGGACTTTCTTCTGAAAAAATTGCAACTGCGGCTAAGGAACTAATGCGGATATGAAAAATTTAAATTTGGCTTCAAGAAAAGTTTCAACAGATTTTCCGGCGTTTGTGATGGGAATTGTAAACTGCACTCCAGATAGTTTTTTCAGCGCAAGCAGAGGCGGCGCAGAACGTGCTTTTGAGTTGATTGATGAAGGCGCAGACATTCTTGATTTGGGCGGAGAATCTACTCGTCCAGGTTCAGATTATGTGAGCGCGGAAGAAGAAATAAAGCGCATTGTTCCTGTCATAGAAGAAATCCGCAGAAAAAGCGATATTCCGATTTCAGTTGACACAAGAAAAAAAATTGTTATGCAGGCTGCGTTTGATTCTGGAGCGGACATTTTAAATGACATTTCAGCATTGGAAGATGACCCTGAACTGGCTTTTTTTGCAGCGGAAAAGAAAATTCCTGTGGTTTTGATGCACAAGCGCGGAATTCCTTCTACAATGCAGGCAGACACAGAATATAAAAATATTTTTAATGAAGTGAGCTCGTATCTTGAGCAAAGAGCGGAATTTGCCATAAAAAGCGGAATTGAAAAAGAAAAAATAATCGTAGATCCTGGAATTGGATTTGGGAAAAATCTTGAAGGAAATTTGAATCTTATTTCAAACTGCGGCTCTCTTTGCGGCGGAAAATTTCCTGTGCTTATGGCGCTTTCAAGAAAATCTTGCATAGGACAAGTTACGGGGCGAGAAGTTCAAGAAAGGCTTTATGGAACTCTTGCCGCTGATTTGATTTCAGTTTTAAAAGGAGCTTTTATGGTTCGCGTGCATGACGTTGCTCCTTGTAAAGATACCCTTGCTGTGTTAAAATCGCTTTTAAAGTATGAATCAGTTTGAGACTTTAATAAAAATATATGATTTTATCAGGCCTGTCCTTGATATAGGAATTATTACATTTCTTCTGTACAAGGCTTATCAGCTTATAACAAAAACCAATGCGATTCAGCTTATAAGAGCTGCGGTGGTTGTGGTTCTTTCTTATGCGGTTGCAGTTATCCTTCAGCTTAGAACTTTGCTTTGGATTTTTTCGGTTATTGCGCCGGGACTTATGATGGCTTTTGCGATTGTTTTTCAGCCGGAATTAAGAAAAGTTTTTCTTAAACTTGGACAGGCTGAATGGTTCACTTTTGGAAGCAGGGCGAAGCATTCTTATGTGGATTCTGTTCTTATTGCAGCTGAAATGCTTTCAAAGCAGAAGCGCGGAATGCTTGCTGTTTTTATGCGGCGCACAAAGCTTGACAATATTCTTTCCACGGGAACAAGACTTAATGCAGATCTTTCTTCAAGCTTGCTTGTAACAATTTTCGGACATAATACGCCTTTGCATGATGGCGCTTGTTTTATTCAGGGCGGAAAAATTCTTGCGGCGGGCTGTTTTCTTCCAGTAAGCGAGCAATACGACATAAAAAAGACTTTTGGAACACGTCATAGGGCGGCTCTTGGTCTTTGCGAGGTAAGCGACTGCGTTGTGCTTGTTGTTAGTGAAGAAACTGGCGCATACAGTCTTGCCTATGACTCAAAGCTTCATTATGACCTTACAATGGATCAAGTTACAAGAATTCTTGAACGTCAGCTGGATATTACTCCAGATCAGCAGATTATAGAGGATACAATCGATGAGCATAAACCAATTACTGGCAAAGATAACTAAAAACTGGCCTGTAAAAGCAATCTGCTTTGTTCTGGCTGCAATGATTTATTTTTTTCATCAAATTTCACTTCTTGATGTAAAGACTTTTTCTGTGCCTCTTGAAGTCCGTGCTGAAGGAAATATGATTCCTGTTTCCGGGCTTGAACAGGTGAAATATATAAGGGTAAAAGTCAGGACAAAACGAGATCAGATTGCTTCTATAGTTGAAAAAGATTTGACAGCGTTTATAGATGTTTCTTCCCAAACAAAAGAAGGAATTTACGATTTTCCTGTTTATGTTGACCTTGATGAAAAAATTGTGCAGCTGGATTTAGAGCCGCTTGAAATTTACAATCAGCCTGACAATGTGAAAATTCAGATTCAAAAGAAAACAACAAAAGCTGTTCCTCTTTATGCTTCTGTTGTGGGAAAGCCTGCGCATGGATACAAGGCGCTTTCTGCTGAGTTGGAGCCTTCGTTTGTAACCTTGTGCGGACCTGCGTCAATGGTGGATTCAATAAATAAACTGCCGGTTGGAGCTGTTTCGATTGAAGGCGCGGACGGAAGCATCTCAAAAATTGTAAGTCCCGTGAATACAAATTCGTATATTTCGATTCTTGGAGAAAAAAATTCTATTAGAGTTTCTGTTCCGATTGTGATTGAGGGAACTGTAAAAGAATTCAAGAGTGTTCCTGTTGTGCTCGTAAATCTTTCGTCCAGTCTTGCAGTTTCTGGAGAAGATGTTAAAATTGATTTTTCTGTGGAAGGAAATTTGCTAGATATTGAAAAAGTTTCCCCGGCAGACTTTAATGTTTTTGCCGACTGCGCTTTTATTACAGAGCCAGGAATTTATGAAGTTCCAGTTCAAATTGACGCTCCGGGAAACCTGAATATTTCTTCGCAAAGCTTCACTGTCTTTGTGCTGAATGTTGTAAAATCAGAGCAAGAAGGAGAAATCCCTATAGAAGAGACTGAGACTGAAAAAAAGTCAACGAGCTCAGTTTTTAAAGTTCCGGTTTTGTCATAAAGGTTTGCATGATTTTTGGTGTTGGCTGCGATATAACAAAAGTTTCTCGATTTGAAAAATGGGTTTTGTCCAAAGATATGATAAAACGATTTTATAATGAAAGTGAATGTATTTCTGAAAGCGCAAGTCTTCAGCGTAAATGCGAATTTTATGCGAGCCGTTTTGCAGCGAAAGAAGCATTTTCAAAAGCTCTTGGAACTGGAATTCGCGGATTCAATTTAAATGAAGTTTTTATTTCAAAAGACGATAATAAAAAGCCTGAAATAAAAGTTTTAGGAAATGCAAAAAAATTGCTTGAAGAAAAATGCGGTGAAAAATATAAAATCCATGTTTCGCTTAGCCACGAAAAAGAATATGCTTTAGCGTTCGTTGCAATCGAAATACTTTCATAATGGAAAAATAAATTTTGCGGAGGAAAAAATGGCAACTCAATTTAATAGAAAAACTTTTTTAACAGAAGCAGAAAAAAAGCCCGCAGTTTCTTATTGGGCAAAAGAAGATGCTTTGTGTCCAGTCTGCCGCAAAAAATTCAGGCAAGAGCTTATGCATCAAGGTGGTGGCCGTACTATCGCAGGAAATCTTACTGACGAGCTTCATAGAAATTATGAGCCTTCCAAAAAATACGGAAGAGTTTATCCTCTTATTTACGAAATTGGCTGTTGTCCTCATTGCCACACAGCTTTGTTTTGGAAAGATTTCAAGGATATAAAAGATCCAGAAACTTTTGATAGAATTATGCAGGATGAGCAGCATAGAATAAAAGAAGTTGAAGCGATTTTTCCGCATTACGACTTAAATGACGAGCGGACTTTGTACGATGGAACTGCAATGTATTATCTTGCGCTCCTTTGCTATGAAAAGGCGGATATTGCTTATGCCCCAACTTTTAAACGCGCTGAAATTTCTTTGCGTCTTGCCTGGCTTTGCAATGAAATTGAACATGTTTGCCCGGATCATAATTATGACTATGTCGCTCAGGTTTTTTATAGAAAAGCTTTGTTTTTTTATCAGCAGACTTTGATTAATGAAACTGGACGAATTGAATCAATAGAATCTGTTGCAAACTTTGGTCCTGACACTGATAAAAACTATGGCTACGATGGCGTGATTTATTTAAGCGGACTTTTGGAATACAAGTACGGTCAGCGAGAAAATCAAGAGCTTAGACTGAAAAAACTTGATGAAAGCAAAAAGGCAATTGCAAGAATTTTCGGCTTAGGAAAATCCAGCAAGGCAAAGCCAGGTCCTCTTCTTGAAGTTGCAAAATCGCTTTACGATAAAATGACTTCCGAGCTTTCCTCTAACAATATTTTCAGCGAAGATGACTAATATTCTTCTTACAGTTTCTTATGACGGAACTGATTTTTGCGGCTGGCAAAGACAGGACAAATCTGACAACGGAAGTCCGGTCCGTACAGTTCAGGGCGAAATTGAAAACGCGCTTTTTAAAATGCTGAAAGTTCCTGTAAAACTTTCTGGCAGCGGAAGAACTGACAGCGGAGTTCATGCGGCGGGGCAGGCTGCAAATTTTGAATCTCCAATCGATACAATTCCTTGCGAAAACTATGTTAGGGCTTTAAATGGAATTCTTCCGCAGGACATAAGAATCTTAAAAGCACGGAAAGTTGAAAAAGGTTTCAGCTCAAGATTTTGCGCGACTTCAAGATTATACAGATATTTTATCCAGACAAAAAATCCGCCCTTTGCAAGTGAAAGCCGTTACAGATGGTTTATTTCGTTTCGTCCGGAAATTGATTTATTGAATGAAATGTGTTCTTGTCTTCGCGGTGAAATTGACTGCGCTTCTTTTGCCGCTTCTGGAGATTCAAGCCTTTCTACAAAAAGATATATTGACAATGCGTTTTTTTTCTGGAACAAGGAAAATCCTGATTTGCTTGTTTTTCAAATTGAAGCAAATGCTTTTCTTTGGAAAATGGTCAGATCCATTACAGGCACTCTTATCCAGCTTGCGCAGAAAAAATGCAGCCCCGATGAATTTAAAAAAATTCTTGAATGCTGCGACAGAACTAAAGCTGGAATTACAGCGCCGCCAACAGGACTTTTTTTGTGGGAAGTAAAATTTGATGGAATCCGCCGCCATGTTTAATTGCGTTGCTTCTTGATGAAATTTGCTAAATCTTTTATTCTTTTTGTACTATGAAAATTTTTAAGAACCTTCTGGTTGCATTTGTTTTTATTTCTGTTTTTTGTGGATGCAGAAAGGGAAAGATAGTTTCTTCTGTTGAAAAAGAAAATCTTTTTGAATTGAACTATGGAACTTTTGAAGATGAGCTTAATGTTTTTAATATGTCATCGGCTGGAAATATCAACACTTCAATTTCTATGCAGGATGGATTTTTTTATATTTTGAACGGCGAGTCAAAAAAAATAATGGAAATGAACAGTTACGGAGATTTGCTTGCCTTGTATTACAATCCGCAGGAAAATCCACGTCCTTCATTTTCTGAAAATACAAGTGATATTAATTCTACGCGCGCTGCTGTTCCGTATTCATTTAATGAAGTTTCAAAAATTGCTGTTGATTCAAGAAAATATCTTTATGTGGTTGACAAGCTTCCATTAAATCGTCAGGAAACAGATTCAAAGACAAATCAAGTTTTGAGCCAAATTATTGTAAGGTTTGACGATTCAAAAAAATACATGAACTATATAGGTCAGCAAGGTCCTGGAGGAACTCCTTTTCCGTATATAAAAAATATTTTTACGACAGACAAAAATGAGCTTGTTGTTTTATGCACAACTTCATCCGGCGCAGTTGTTTATTGGTTTTCTATGGATGGATTTTTAATGTACACAATTCCAATTGAAAAAGAAAATGTTCCGAATCCTTTTGCAGAGGAAAAAACTGAAACTTTTTTTTCTCTTGAAAATATTGTTCCAGATTACAAAGAACGCAAGTTGTATTTAAAAGTTGATTATTTTTCAAGCTATATCGATGAGTCAAGCCGCGTTCAGTCTGGAGTGGAATATATAACTACGCTGATTCATCCTTTTGATGTTGAAAATAATTCTTATGATTTTCCTATAACTGTTCCGCCTTATGATGAGCCTATTTCTGAAGGATTCTCTAAGGAAACTTTTGAAATTCCTTATGATTTCTTGGGAATTACTGATAGCGGCTGGTTTTATTTTATTGTAAGCACAGACAACGGTTTTAGCTTGCAAATGGTTCAGTCAAACGGACAGAGAATTCTAAAGCGAAAAATTTCACTTGATAGGGAATCCTGCCTTTATTATTCTTTCAATTTGAGCCGCGAAGGAATAATTTCAGCGTTGATTGTAAAAAATGAAAAAGCTTCTGTGTGCTGGTGGCGAATCGATTCTTTGATTCAGGCTGTTATAAAAAATTAATTTTGGAACTATAAATGGAAATTTTTGATGATGAAAGCCAGCCTGAAATTCGCTACGATGAGAACGATTTAGTTTTTCATTACAAAAGAGGCTCGTTTCGCCAGCATGAGCAAGCAATTTATCGCGATCTTGCAACTGGAAAAAACGCTCCAAAAAAAGGGCTTATAAAAGTTCTTTTTTCAACAAAGGGAAATAAAATCGCATTTTTTACAATGGTGATGTGCATTGTTTTATTCTTTGTTCTTGGAATTATAAATGGCGGAACAGACAAAAATTCAATTGCAGGAATGACAGCGAAACTTTCTGCATTTTCATTTGATGAAAAAGTTTATGCTTCTGTTGAATTTTCCAACTTTGAAAAACTAGAAAATACTGATTCCATTTCATTAAATGTTCTATTTGAATGCTTTAATGAGGAAGACTCTGTTGCTGATAAATTTGAAACAGTTTTCAATTTTGTTCCAAAATCCCCAAAGCCGATTTACGCAGTTTTCAGTGATTATGATTTGGTTTCTGTAAAATGCCATTTAATCTATGAAAATGAGTCTACTGTTTTGGAATGCAGGATTTCAAATAGATAAATTTACCATTTACAATTTTCAAATTTTCATTTATTCTTTTATAGAGGAATAATTATGGCTCAGTTTTATTTTCTTTCCGTTTTGCTAAATATCCTTGCCGGACTAATTTTGATTTATGGAAAAAATCTTGTTGACTTAAAGTCTTCTGATGATGATTCTGAATCTAGTCAAAAAATTTCTTTCGGCGGACTGAATTTTGACAGTTCTGGATTCAGGCTTGTTGTTGGTGTCTTGTGCGTTTTTGTAGCAGTTATGAAAATTCTTTCTGTTTTTCGAAATGATATTCCTGTGATTGGAGATTTGTTTCCTGTTGTCGCAGGTTTTCTTTCTGGAGCTTCAATTCTTTTGGAATATTATATTTTCAGCAGTTCAGAAAGTGATTCCGTTCCTCCTGCGGTTTATAAAGTTTTTATTGAGTCAAGAAAATATATTGGAATTGTCTGCATAACGGCTGGCATTTTGCATTTCGTCTTTCCTCAAGTCATGCTTTTGTAGAGGTTTTTATGTCAAAAGTTTCCATAGCATGTATAGCTTTATTAAACGGGAAAATTCTTGTGGCCCATAGAAATCCTACAGGTCAAATGGGCGGACGCTGGGAATTTCCAGGCGGAAAAGTTGAGGTGGGTGAAACTGACCAAGAAGCCGTTGTTCGGGAAATAAAAGAAGAGTTTGGAATTGCTGTAGCTGTTGGAGAAAAAATTGCAGAAGCCTCTTTTATTCATAATGCAGAAAATGTTCTTTTGCATGCATATAGAATTTTTGTTCCTCATGATGGAATTGAAAAAAAATACAGTTTAACGGAACATACAGAATACAACTGGATTCAGGTTGAAGATGTTGCAAATTTGAATTTTGTAGATAGCGACATGCTTCTTTACCCAAAAGTAAAATCTTACATTCTTGAGGAACTGAAAAAGTGAAAAAGTTTTTTGCAGTTCTTGTTGTTTTTTTTACTGTAATTTTTTCTAGCTGCATTCAAAAAAAAATCGACCTCAATTTTCAAGATGAATCTTTTATTGCCCCTGATCATGAATGGCTTGTTGTAACTGTTCCTTATGCGGCTTTTAGAGTTTCCGCTGATTTTTCAAGTGAAATTTGCTTTCATGCAAGGAGCGGAGATATTTTTCTAATCTGCGGAAAACAAAAAGTTCAAGTTATTAATGCGGAAGAAAAAAAATCCAGCAAAGATTATTTAGTCTGGTACAAAGTAGAGCAGGGCTGGATAGACGGTTCACTTGTGGCTGTTTATGATACTAAATTAAAAGCAGAGGCTGCTGCAAAAAGAGCTTATGAAAAAAACTGAAAGAAATATAGCTGCTACGTTTGCAAAAAATTTAAAGTTTTTCAGGCAAAAATGCAATTATTCACAGGAAAAACTTGCTGAGCTTATAGATGTTTCCCCTGCGACAATTTCAAATTATGAAACTGGAGAAATGTGGCCCTCACGTCAAAATTTAGCAAATCTTGTTGATGTTCTAAAAATTCATCCTTACCAGCTTTTTATAGATTTTTCAAAAGACCTTGACTTTTTAAAGCTTGATATTATTGAAAGAGTTGAGATTGCTTTTGATGCGCCGGAAGAAGGTTTTTCTACATCTGCAAAAAGAGTAAGAAAATAAAAAAAGCACCCGAAACTAAAAAGTTTCCAAGTGCTTTGGAGATGGCGGGAGTTGAACCCGCGTCCATGCAAGCAAACCAAGCATCTCTACAGGTTTATTGAAGCGAGGTGGTTGTCGGGAAAAGGTAGCGGCTTCAAAGGCGTCTCTTCCGTATCTTGATAAAAGTCTTGAACTAACCTCAAGAAATTAGCTCAACAAGTCCCTGTCAGCAACAGAACATTTCAGCATTAGGAACAGCATACTAAAAGTTCCGGCACTGCTTAAGCAGCAAGTGCAAACTGTTCGTTTTCAGACTGTTCGTCTTCTCTACGTTTTGCAGTTATTTTTTTGTCAGTTTGAGGCACCTTCACACCTACCTGCAACACAAGATTTCTCTTGCTTGTCGAAACCGGTACATCCCCGGTTTTATAAAGAGGCTGAAAATTTCAACCTCTTTAAATATAATCAAAAAATTATTCTCCGTCTACAGCAACACCATGACGTTTCTGCTGAAATCTCTTAAGCATTGCAACGCCATTACGTTTGTCATTGTATACGAATCCGCCGTTCCAGTATTCCAAGGCTGCGAAAAGAGCATTTCCGCCGTCCTGTTCATCAGATTTTTTTGTACGGAATGAAACATAGTTTGAAAGCTCTTCAAAATTTGAATTATGAAGACAATCCAAACGTTTTTTGTTGAATTCATTCCATTTTTCCAAGTCCTTAAATCCTTCGCCTTCATCTTCAACGATTATGTGAGCATGCGATGGGCTAAAAGAATACCAAACGTGTACCTGCTTATTTAAATCGCAGTTATTTCCATGTTTTACTGCATTTTTTATAACTTCACTTATCTGCTGCTCAAGAAGGTTTATTTCTTTGATTTCAAGAGGAGCTGACTGTACAATCAAAAGTGTAAAGTAGCGTATCTGTCTAAAATTTGAGGGAAATGCTTTGTAAAGCATATTTGTTTTGTCAAATAATGGGTCATTGCCATCTGAACGAAGCTCTTTGAATTCTTCCATTAAAGTACCTCTTATTCGTTAATCATAAGCAACGCTTCTTCAACACTATTTGCAATAGGGAAGTAGCCCATCAACTTGGTGAGTTCAATAACTTTTTTTACAGAGCCGTGAACATTTGAAATATAGAGCTTCAAGTTCATCTTTTTGATTGTAGAACAGATGTAAATGAGAGCTCCAATTCCAGACGAGTCGATATAATCAACCTGCTCAAGATTGATTACAAACGATTTTACATTTTTCTCAAGCATCTTCATTACAAGTTCCTTGAGTTTGTAAGAATTGTACAAGTCCATTTCACCATTTACATCAATGATGTAGACTTCTCCATTCTTCCTTATTTTAAGTTCCATAAGATGTCTCCTTACTGCTCAAATTTACTTAAAATTTTATTACTAGCAACGACTGGTCATCATGAAGACTACTGTTGCCTATAAACTTCTTAATATCAGACTTTACAAGATTTGCAATGTCTTTTCCAGTTGAATTTGCATTTGAAGAAACTATTTTTAGCAAAGATTCCTTAGGATATTGAATTCCTTGCTCATTTAAAGCTTCAACAAGTCCGTCTGTATATGTAATAAGAATATCACCAGTTTTAATATCTTGCAAGATATCTTTATACTGAGATTCTTTGTCAACTCCAATTGGCTCGCTTGGTGTTGAAATCTGTTTTATCTCATTTTTTTCCTTATTATAGTAGAAAACAGGAGTTGTTCCGCCTGTTGCAATTTCAGCGACCTTTTTAACTGGATCATAGTTTATAAGTGCGCAAGATGCAAAGTGATCTGTACTGAAACTTTCCGCTGCGATTCCATGGTTTACCCATTCAAGAATAGTTCCTGCTGTTTTCTTTGTATTTACAACAAGTCGAATCATCGCCCGAAGCATTGACATTACAATTACGCTGTTGATTCCTTTTCCTGCAACATCGCTCATTACAAATGAAACACGGTCTCTTCTGGAAACAATTACATCATAATAGTCTCCGCAAACTCCTTCTTCTGGATTCCATATTGTTCCAAGCTGAATTCCAGGGAGAGCAGGGAGTTTTGCAGGATGAAGCATTTCTTGAATTTTTGAAGCTATCTCGGCTTCTTTCATAAGGTCGTTATGCTCTATAATATCCTTTACTGAAACAACGCTTTTTATAGAAGTTGCCGCAAAATCTGTAATCATTGATGCAGTCTTTAAATTTTCTTCAGTAAAGACAGAATTTTTCTTTGTTCTTGCAAATGCCGCAACGCCAATTACTGAATCCTGAATTTTTATAGGAACCATTATATAACTTCCGCATTCAAGGAATTCTTCAGGTCCGTTCTGATAAATTCTTGCGTCGTTTTCAGGCTTTGTAATAAGTTCTGGTTTGCCTGCTGTTGCAATTTCGCCAAATATGTTTTCTCTAAGCGGAAATGATGCGAATTTGAAATTTGTGGCAATGCGGATAGGCTTGTGTGGCATATCGCTTGGAAGCTTGTATGGAGGAGGAAAATCCCCGTCAAAAGAACGGACTGTAATCACATCTTCAAAGTCGTCAACCATGAGGATCGCGCCGCCATCTGCGTTTATTTCTTCTCTTATAGTTTTATTTACATAGTCAAGAAGCGCGTTCATTCCGTTTTTCTCTGAAAATGCTTCTGATGCTTTTGCGGCAAATGAATAACTGATTTCAAGTGCTCTCGATTCATTTTCACCAGGCTGAATTGACTTTTGCTGCTGAGATGAAGTCTGCTGAAGCGCCTCCGCATAAGATTTTTCTTCTGCCACGTTCACATAATGCGGAACGAGTTTTTCAATTTTCTTTGGCTCAAAAGTATACAAAATTATGCAGTATGGAATCAGAATTAATGCTGCGATTGAAGCTGCGACTGCAAAATATGCAAAAGGATCTCCTTCGCCAGTTATTTCTTTTATTGCCGCGATAAGGCTTCCTGCTCCAAGAATCAAGTCTGAAAGAAGAGCTATAAAACTTACTCTGGCAGTTTTTTTCTTGCGGATTAAAAGAAATAGCACGAATAAAAATGCGCAAATCACAGAAACCGCGAAAAGAGGAATGTATGCAAATTTGTCATCTAAAATCAAGGTGTCTGCTCCTTGTACAATTTTCAATTTTAACTAAATAATTTTAAATTTTTTGCCGATTATAAAAATAAACCGCAAAATATTTTTATTATTCTAGCATTGAAATATTGTACCGTCAAGTTTTTCATTAAATATTATCGGCACAAAACTGTAAAATTAACAGTCAAAAATCAGTAAAAAATTTTTATTATCAGTTGTTTTTTAAATCTTTTTTCATCTTTGACCTTGCGAGAAAATTTTTAATACGCCGGTAAATAGAGAGTTTTTTGTATTTTTTTGAAAAGTCTTCTGCGGCGTCTTCAAGTGGAAAGTCGTTTCCAAACCGCTGCTTCAATTCGTCCCAGTATTTTATAAGAAAAACGTAAAGGTCGGACAAAGTTCTGCCTTTGAAACTTTTTAAAATTTTGCGGCTTTCGATTGCCCTGATTACAGGAAGATAGACGTTGTTGAACCAAGAAAGAATCGCTTCCTCCATAGAAACTTCTTCTTTTTTTCCGGAATTTATGTAGTATTTGTGGCAGAGAATGTGGTTGTAAATAAGGTCGTACTGGCCGGGCGTGCTGAAATTCAGACACCAATAGTCAGTTATGTCGCCAAAACAGGTTTCCGCATAAAATACTCGTTTTTCGTATTCTATTACTTGCTTTTCCATTTGTTCTTTTGTGCTTCCGGGCTTAAGCTTGATTTCACTTTGAAGGCTTACGACTTCAGCATCGATGTTTTCTATGCCTTTCATTTTTGCAACAGAAACGCGGTGATTTCCGTCTCTTACAAAATAAAGTCCTCCAAGTTCATAAAGGCTTACCGGCGGAAGCGTGATGTCCTGGTAATGCGCCATATCAACGTGTTCCCAGCGTGATTTTAAAAAATTGTTTTTTGGCAAGAAATGATTATCAAAATCTTTATAACGTCCTTCGCTGCCTACAATCAGTTTGATTGGAACAACTTGCATTCCTTTGTAAACTTCGTTGCTTGGCTTGAGCATTTTTTTTATGTCGGTAAATGAAATAAGCTTTGCTTCCTCTGGATTTAAAAGATGCTGTATTTCGTTGAAGAAGGCTTTGTTGCGCGCTTTTGAAAAATCTTCATCTGTCTGCGAGGATAGAAACGTCTGCTCCAAAATTTGCTCCTTTTTTTAGGTTCGGCTCGAATTCTACTACTATGTGACTGTAAGCATTTATGACTGTTGTGTTTTGTGATACAGTGCATCTTGTAGCCTGAAGGTCGTACAAATGTATATGACCGTGAATCATAAGCCCTGGTGAAAATTTTTTAATAAACCAGTTAAAACAGTCAAATCCTTTGTGGCACTGATCTTCTTTGTCATGTATGTGCCTTGGAGATGCGTGCGTCAAAAAAATATCGCAGTATCTTCCGTATTTGATTTTGTTCCAAAGCAAGCCCGGAATCATCGCTACAAGCTGCCTTTTCATCTGCTTGTCCGTGAACTGAGCTTGTCCGTTGTTGTATCTTATGCTTCCTGTAACTCCAGAAATGAGCAGGGGCGTTGTTTTTCCGTCTGAAGTTTTAAATGTAAGATTCTTGCACCTTATATTTTTGTTGCTTGCGTAATCTGCTCCGTGCGCATGTTCAACTCCAGTTCCTTCAAATTTAAACGGCGAGCCTGAAAATAATGAATCAGAAAACATTTTATTTTTATAATATTTGTATTCCTTTAAATCGTGGTTTCCGAAAACAAAAAAAGTCGGTTTTCCTAAGGCGTCTACTATAAAATCAACGTATTCCATGGAAAGGTCTCCGGCGCAAAAAACAGCGTCAACATCTCCATATCTTTCTTTTACTGTGGAAGAGTAGACTAAAGGGTCGATTTGGTCGGAAACGCAAAGAAATTTCATTGAATGCCAGCCTTTCTGAAAAGCGATTCAAGAGTGTCTTTGGATATTAGGGCAAGCGGACGGCTGTCTGCAAAAACTTGTGCTGTGTGTGAAAAATCAGAGCTTGCAAAAAGAAGTCCTTTTACATAGCCTTTTGTTTTTATTGTGTCAGCGAGTTTCCTAACTGGAGTTTCTTCTATTGTATCTGTGGAACGGTAGAACTGCGCTAGGAAAAACTGTTGCTTTGCATTTAAGAATGCTTCCTGTTTTTTTTCTGTGGCAAGAATCTGGCAGCCGTAAGGAGTAAAATCAGTTTTTTGACTTTGAAGATTGTATCCTGCCAATAAAATTTTTTTGCAAAGCTCCATGAATTGCTGGTTGTTTGCTGTTAAATATTCTTTTATTCCGTCATTTGTCTCAAGCTCTTTATATTGATTTAATTTTGATGTCACATCCTTGAATTTGCTGTTGCATTTGTAGACGGTTTCCCATTGTTCTATTGCTTTTTCAATTTTTCTGCTTTTTTCGTAGCAGATTCCGAGAAAGTATCTTGCGTATAAAGTTTCCTGCGAATTTGGAATTTTAGCGTTTGAAACCGCGCGTTCAAATGCGTCCGTTGCTTTTTCAAGTTGATCCGCCATCATAAGGCAAGTTCCTTTTTCAACAAGAGCTTTTTGCCTGTATTCTTGCGAGCGTTCAGCTTTTTCCAGAAGTTTTACTGCTGTGGACAAATCTTTGTTTTCTTTGCAGACTTTTCCAAGGTAATAATAATTTTCGTAGGATTCTGGATTCAGTTTTATTGAAGTTTCCAAGGCTTGTTTTGCCTGTGTGTAATTTTTTGCCCTAAGAAGAAGACGGCCGATTGAAGTGTAGGCTTTGGGATTCCGTTTGTTTAGAAGAATAGTTTTTTGGTAAAATCCCATAGCAAGTTTTGCGTTTCCCTGGGTTTCAAGAATTTCCGCGGCTTTAAATGTGTTTTCTGGATTGTTTGGCTCGAGTTTTGTCAGCAAAAGATATTCTTTTAAAGCTTCATCAGGCTGATTGAACCGTTTGTAAAGTTCCGCCATTTCTTTTCTGAATTCAGCTTCTGGAATTTCTCCGTTAAAAAGCGCGTTTTGGTTTACGGCTTTGTATTCAATGAAAGCAAGTTCAGGCTTTCCATCTTTTAGATAGGCTTTTCCCAAAAAATAATGGGCTAAATAGTTTCGCGGATTTTTTGAGATAACAGATTTTGCGCATCTTTGGGCAGCTTGAAATCTTCCGTCTTTTATAAGCTTTGGAATTCCGTCAATTTTTGAAGGAGCTATGATATTTTTTACTATAAAAATCAACGCTGTAGCGACAAATGCGATTAAAACACCTATTATAATTACAGATGTCAGTGAACCCATTGAAATTCCGCCTGTTTGTTTAGTTTTTTGTTAAAAAGGTTACCTTTTTTCACTGAATATGTCAATTTATATGGAAGACTTAAAAATTTTGCTGTTTTCCTAAGAAATTTGCTGAAATCTACAGATAATAAAATGATG
Organism: Treponema sp. UBA6852; assembly: GCA_002449305.1. GTDB lineage: Bacteria > Spirochaetota > Spirochaetia > Treponematales > Treponemataceae > Treponema_D. Next base: position 81,758 of record DKDI01000013.1, on the reverse strand, counting down.
TCGATTTATAGAAAATTTAAGAAATTTTTTTGTTTCTCTTTTTTGCTTTTTGTGTTCAGTTCTTTTGCGCAGAATGACGATTTTTTGCAAGGTGAAAATCTGTTCAAGGAAAACCGCGTTGAGGAAGCTGTTCCGTTTTTAAAGTTAGCCATCAGCACTGGAAAATTTCCTAAGGCTTACAATTATCTTGCGCTTTGCTACGAAAAAATGGGGCTTTTGAAGGAAAGTCTTGAAGTCTGCACAGAAGGAATGAAAGTTTCTGGAACTGATAAAAAGGTTCTTGCTTTTAACGCAGGAAACGTCTGCTTTGCAATGGAAGATTTTTATTCAGCTGAAAAATGGTATTCACTTGCGATTGCCGCGAACAGACTTTATGCGCCTCCCGTTTTAAACCGTGCAAATGCCGAGCTTAAGCAGGAAAAATATATTGCAAGCCTTGAGGATTACAAGCTTTATCTTGATTTGTCGCCGAATGACAGGCAGAAAGCGGAAATTGAGCAGCTGATTGCTTTGCTTGAAGGTTTCAAGAAGGCAGAAGAAGAGCGGCTTGCTGAAGAAAAACGTTTAAAAGAAGAGGCTGCTTTGATTCAGGCGGCGCAGGAAAAACAGATTTTTGCAGAACAACAAGCTGCGGCACAAAAGCAAATTCAGGATGAAAAAGATAAGGCTGCGGAGTTAGAAGCTAAAATGGCGGAACAGCAGGCACTTCTTGAGCAGCAACGTGCGGAAATTGAACGGATTTCAAAGGAAAAACAGCTTGTTGAGGAACAGGCAGCCGCAGAAAAGAAAGCTAGAGATGAAGAAAAAGCTGCGGAACTTGAAGCGAAGATGGCGGAACAGGAATCTAGGCTTGAACAGCAGCGCGCGGAAATTGAACGAATGCTTCAAGATCAAAAGGCTTATCAGGAAGCGGCTCTAAAAGCCCAAAGAGAAGAGGCTGCGAAAAAAGCAGAAGAAGATGCTGCAAGAAGAAGAAAATTGCTTGAAGATGTGGCGGCTTCGCTGCAGAATTCAGAAACATCAAATATGACTGCTGGTGCAGAAGGAACGGTTGATTATGGCTACGAATCAGAACTCGAATAAAGATTTAGATAAGAAAAAAACTACTGCGGTAAAAAAAAATACAGCTTCAAAAAAAACAGTGGCTTCTTCTGCGGAAAAAAAGCCGACAGCAAAAAAGGCTTCAGTTTCTTCGGAAAAAACAAAAGTGGCTGCAGTTTCAAAAAGTTCTGCTTCAAAAAAAACAACAGAATCTAAAACTACAGCTCCAAAAAAAACTTCAGGACTTTTAGAAAAGTCAAAAGCTGTAAGAGCTTCTTCTGTTTCTGAAAAATCAGTTGAACCTAAAACTACCGCTGTGAAAAAAACTTCTGTTGAAAAAAAATCCTCTTTGCCTGAAGCCAAAAAAACTGCTGCTTCCTCTGCGGAAACAAAATCAGTTTCAAGAAAAACTGCTGTTTCTTCTGCGGAAAAAAAGCCTGTAGCTAGCAAGGCTTCTGTTGCTTCGGAAAAAACAAAAATGGCTTCGGCTGTCAAAACTGTCGCTGTAAAGAAAACAGTTGAACCAAAAATTTTTACAGAAGAAAAAAAATTGTCAGCACAAAAAGTTCCTTTACAAAAAACTGTTGCTGCTTCTAGTTTGCCTTCTAAAAAATCTCTAGTTGAAAAAAAAGAAGAAACTGGAGTTGTAATAAAAAAGACTGAGCCGGTTTTGGCTTCAAGTTTTGATGTAGAAAAAAAGTCTGCGCAAAAAAATATTGAGCTTGAAAAAAAGAAAGATAAAAAATCAAATAAGAAAATAGTGGCTATGTTGTTTTTCTTGCTTGCTGTTTTAGCTGGAGGTGGATTTTTTGTTTTAAATAATAACAATTTTTTTGGTGCCAAAGACAATGTTGTTTCAGAATTGAACCTTGAAGAAAAACTTGCATTGGCTCAAAAATTAATTGAGCAGGGAAATTATGAAGAGGCTTTAAAAATTCTTTTGGGAATTGATGCTTCAGGAAATACCGAGGCTGCAAAAGAACTTAGAAATAAAATTTCCGCTTTAATAAATGAAGCTTTTTCAAAGGCTTTAGAAAATGGACGTGAACAGGAAATTTTAGATTTTATACAGTCGCTTATTGATAATGACGAAATTGAATCTGCGTTGAAAATTTTAAATGCAATAAAAGCAGAGCAGGGAAGTTCTTTAAAAGAAAAACTGGACAGTTTGAAAAAGGCTGCTGTTGATAAAGCTATTGCAGATGGAAAAACTTCCGAACTTTTATCTTTGATTCAACAGATGATAGATGATGGAAATTTTTCAGATGCGCTTGAACTTTTGAATGCAATTTCTATTGATGGCGATGATGAAATTTCTGATATGCTGAAAAATAAAATTGAGCGCATGAAAAAACAGGCCTTGGTTTTACGGTCCGCTGAAAATCTTTCTGATGAAGAAAAACTTGCGCTTGCACAAAAACTTATTGACGAAGGAAAATTTGAAGAAGCCCTTATTCTTTTGAACAGTTTAAATCCAAATGAAAAAAATCAAGAAAAAATAAATGCTCTAAAAAAAGAAGCTGTAGAAAAAGCAATGCAGTCTGGAATTGATTTAGGCGAGTTTGGTTTTGATGAGAGTGGAAACCCAATTCTTTCTGAAGAGGAAATTCTTCGTCATAGAAACGAAGCAAAGAATAAGCGCGAAATAGAAGAACAGAAAATTCAAGATGCAAAAAAAGAAGCTGAACGAAAAGCTCTTGAAGAAAAGAAAGCGAAAGAACAAAAAGCCTTGGAAGCAGAAAGGCAAAGAAAAGCTGCCGCTGCAAAGAAAGCACAAGAAGAAAAATTGGCAAGGGAAGCCGCCGCTAAAAAAGCTGAAGCGGAAAGAAAGGCAAGAGAAAAAGCTCTTGCAGAGCAAAAAGCTAAAGAGGCTGCTATTGCACGTCAAAAGCAGCTTGTTGAAAATTATATTTCAAATGGAAAGCAGCTTTTGTCTGAAAATAAAAATAAAGAAGCTGTTGTTGAATTTTATAATGCTGAAAAAAATCTTCCTGAAGAAGAAAATGCTTTTGCCGCAAAAAAACTTGGAGAGGCTGCGACAGCTTTGTTTGATAGCTCTGAAAAAAAATCAGGAACTGAAAAGAAATTTCTTCGTGATGAAGCTGTAAAATTTGCAGAGAAATCCTTTGAAAATTCTAAAGAAGAACCTAACGTTATGTTTATCCTTGGAATGGATGCTCTTGAAAAACATAATTATGCTTCTGCTGAAAATTTTTTACGTAATGCCACAAAAAAAGATCCTGCCAATAGCACTTATTTTTATCAGCTTGGAAGAGTTCTTGCGATGCAGAAAAAGTACAATGAATCGCTTGCTGCTTTCCAAACTTCAATAAAAATAAATGGAAATTTTGCTCCTGCCCATTATAATTCTGGCTTTGTTTGTGAAAAACTTGGAAAAAATAAAGAGGCTCTTGCTTCATACAGAAATGCAACAAAAATAAAACCTGACTATGAAAATGCATTTATGGGAGCAGGCCATGTTTTAGCTGAAGAAAAGAATTATTCAGAGGCAGTAAAATCATATTCAGAGGCGGTAAGAATAAATCCATCAAGAGCGCAAACTTATCAGGAACTTGGCTCTTGTTATTCAGAATTAAAAAACTATATTCTGGCTGAACAAAATTTTTTAAAGGCTCTTTCTTGTCCAGATTCTACTGCAGAAAAAAATGCGCTCACTTATTACAATCTTTCTACTGTGATGTTTGCGCAGGATAAAAAGAACGATGCATTTGATTTTGCAAAAAAAGCTTATGATAATAAAGACAAAACTACGTCGGATGTAAAGACAAATATCTCATATAACCTAGGACTTTTAAATCAAGAATTAGGAAACGAAACTGAAGCTATAAAATTTTATCAAGAAACTTTAAAGCTTGATTCAAATCATGTAAAAGCAAATACAAATTTAGGAATGATTCTTCTTTCAAAAAATGAACCTGATGCTGCGATTGCTCTTTTATTAAAAGCTTACAAAAATGATTCTAAGAATTTTGAAGTAAACAACAATCTTGGAAGCGCATATAGAGATATTGATGACTTTGCAAACTCTGTAAAATTTTATAAAAATGCTTTGGGCATAGAACCTGAAAATTTGACAGTAAAAGAAAATCTTGCAAAGTCATATACATCTGCAAAAGATTATAAAAATGCAAGGGCTGTTTATGAAGAGCTTGTAAAAAAACAGCAGACTGAATGGCCTTTGTTTTTTGAACTTGCAAAAGTCTGTCTTGCTCAAGGTGATGGAAACAGCGCGGAAAAATATTTGCTTTACTTGCAATCCAAAGCTCCAGATTTTAAATCTTCAGAAGTAAATGGATTGCTTGCTGAACTGCAGTAACTTATTTTTCAGAGCGGATTTTATGTCCGCTTTACAAGTGCAAAAAGTTGCTGTCTTGTTATTGTTGTGTATACCGGGCGTCCATGCGGGCAATGCGGATCTGGCAATTCAAGAGCACCTTTTGCAATTTTTTTTGCAGTCTCTTCGTCTAAAACTGTTCCGTCCATAACTGCGCTTCTGCATGCTGTGGATGCGGCTGCTGCATTTATCATATCTGCTGGATTTACTCGCCGGTCAAGCACATCTTTTTTTAAATCTGCTTCTGTGCCTTTCCATCTTATTGGAACTGTTGAAAATTCCCATTTTCCATTTCCGCAGTCTTTACATGAAAATCCAGCTTCTTCAAGTTTGTCTTTTATTGCTCGGATAAAATTGTCATCAGCGACGGAATCTGTCTGCACAATATATGGAACAAGAAGAGATTGTTTTTGTCCTGCCTCTGCCATTATTTGATTATAAATCATTCTTTCATGGGCGGCGTGTTGATCTATTATGTAAAGCGTTTCATTTTTTTCTGCGATAATAAAAGTTCCAAGAACACAGCCTGCAAAATGAAATCCTTTTTCATATTCTGAAAGCTTTTCACTATTTATTTCTGGAACATAATTCGGTTTCATTGGATGAAAAAAATCTTGTGAAGTTTTCGTTTTAAAGAAAGATTGTCTTGTTCCGCCTGATGAAAAACTTGTTCTAGGATTTCCACGCTTCACATCTGAATAAATTGAATTTATTTTTGGACTTTTGTTTTGGTGAGTGAAATTTTCTTCAACAAAATTATTTTTTTCAATACCGGTGGAATTAAAAGAAAATTCATTTGAAAGTTCAGCTTCTGTTTTATCTTCTGCATTTTGGGTGAGCATTGATTTTACAGTATACTGCTTGAAAAAATTTCTTGTTGTTGAGCTTACTGCATGATGAAGCGCATTTATGTCTTTGAATCTAGCTTCTCGTTTTGCAGGATGAATGTTGAAGTCTACAAGCGCTGGATTCATTTCTACAAAAAGACAGGCGACTGGAAATGTTCCATTTGGAAAATATCCCTGTGTTCCGTAAGCAATGGCTTGCACGAGAGAGTACTCCTGTATTTTTCTTCCGTTCACGTAAATGAAAATATCTTTTCTGGAATTTCTTGCAACAGAAGGTTCTCCAATAATCAGAGTAAATGAAAAATTTTTTTCGGAATCCTCATACTTCAGTTCATAAAATAAATCGCTGCTTTCAAAAAAATCATTTGTCTGAACAAATCTTTCTTTTAAAGATTGTCCTGCGGGAAGTGAAAGTTTTTCTTCGCCGTCATTTACAAAAGTAAAAGCAATGTCAGGGCGCGGAAGAATTTTTTCTTCAAAAATTGTCCTGCACTGAATTCCTTCTGAAGCCGGTCTTTTTAGAAACTGTCTTCTGGCAGGAAAATTTTCAAAAAGTCCTGATGACTGTGCTATGGTTCCTTCTGTTGAAGCACAAGGCTCGATGACGTGATCTTCTGTTACAGAAGCGTTCATTTTCCATCCGCCGCTTTTTATTTCCAGACGGCTTACTGCTGCAATTGAAGAAAGTGCTTCGCCTCTGAATCCCAATGTTGAAAGGCTAAGCAAGTCTGTTTCTGTTGAAATTTTGCTTGTCGCATGTGGATGCGCGCATTGAATCAAATCTTCTTTTGACATTCCGCAGCCATTGTCTATGACTCTGATTTTTTCAATTCCGCCACTAGCAATTTCAACTCTGATTCTTGTTGCGCCACTGTCAACTGCATTATCCATAAACTCGCGGACAATAGCGCAAGGCTTGTCTATGACTTCACCGGCGGCAATTTTTCTTGCAACTTCCGCATTTAGAATTTTTACGCGTCTTTGTTCTGTCATGCTCTTGTTCCAGTGATTTCAGAAGATTCATCAAAAAGACCGAGCACAGGAGCATTTTCAGTTTTTGCCTTTTGTTTTTTAACTTGTGCGGATTTTTCATCTTCTTCTGAAATATCAGGATTGTTCATTAATATTTGAATTTTGCTTTCCATTTCATCAAGGGACTTTTCCATGGATTTTGCAAGTTTTATTCCTTCCTCAAAATCTTTTAGCGCGTCTTCCAGGCTGATGTCACTTTTTTTTATGGAAGCAGAAAGCTCTTCAAGTCTTTTTAGTTTTTCTTCAAAGTTTGTCATTTTGTTCTCCGTTAATTTATTTTATCAACAGTTGCGAAAATCAATCCTTCCGCCGGCCTAATTTTTATTTTTGCGCCATTGGAAAGTTCAGATGATTTTCTTATTATTTTTCCATTTTCATCGCAAACCATAGAATATCCTCTGTCAAAAATGTTCTGTGGATTGCAGTTTTCTAAATTTTGCAGGCACAGTTTTATTTTTATTCTTTTATCTTTTATTATGTTTTCCATTGCGTCTTTCATTGAGTCAAATGCTTTGTCAAATCTTTCTGAATATTTTTGCTCAATGTTTTGCAATCTGGTCCGCATATTTTCAGGATTGAAATTTCTTAGCATAAGTCGCAGGGAATTTGTTTTGTTTTGAATTTCAGAAAATAAAACGGATTTGAAATTTTTAATATTATTTTCTATGTCGGACTTTCTTGGAATTGCAATTTCCGCCGCCGCGCTTGGTGTTGGAGCTCTTACGTCCGCCGCAAAGTCGCTTAGTGCCCAGTCAATTTCATGTCCAACTGCAGAGATTACAGGAATCTTTGAGTTGGCAATTGTACGGACAACTTTTTCTTCGCTGAACGGAAGCAAATCTTCCAAAGATCCTCCGCCTCTTCCGACAATCAAAACATCGCACATGTTGTATTCGTTTGCAATTTTTATCATGTACTCGATTGTATCCGCGGCATTTTCACCTTGCACGATTGCAGGAAAAACAACGATGCTTACTTTGTCATTTCTGCGGCGTCTTATATTTAAAATATCACGCAGTGCCGCTCCGTTTGGGCTTGTAACAACTCCGACTGTTTTTGGAAAAAATGGAATTGTGCGTTTTCTTGCTGAATCAAAAAGTCCTTCCGCGGCAAGTTTTCTTTTCCGCATTTCAATCATTTCCATTATGTTTCCGGCTCCAGCTTCAATCATTGATGAAACTTGAATCTGGTAATTTCCGCGCGGACAGTAAACTGTTATTTTTCCTCTTACTTGAACAAGCATTCCGTCCTTTGGAATGAAATTCAGAGCAGAAGCTGCTCCTCTGAACATTACCGCTGAAATCTGGCTGTCTGAATCTTTAAGTGAAAAGTAAAGATGCCCGGATGAACTTGGCTTGTAGTTTGAAATTTCTCCTTTTAAAATTATATTTTGAAAAGAACCTTCAAGCATTGTTTTTATAAGTTCTGTCAGCTGTGAGACTGTTAGGGCATTGTCTTTTTTTGATTCGTTTTGCATTTCCATTTTGTTCCGATTGTAAACATTCCGTTTAATTTAGACAAGATATTTTCCGATAATGAAATGATGAAGAATTTAGTTTTTTTATACATAGATGAAAATTCGGCTCATAGTTTTGAAAAAGTTTTTTCTGGAAAATCAGCTTTTGAAAAGTGCCTTGAATGGGCGGCTGATGTTTCAAGTTTGTGCGGAATTGTTGTTGCCTGCTTTGAAGAAAATAAAAATATTGTGGAATCTTTTGTATCTTCATTTGATAAAGTAAAAGCAAAAATTGTTTCAAGGAATTTTTGGAATACGGCAATATTAATAGAAGAAATGTCTGCTCAAGTTTCTATTTTTTCAGCAGATGACGTTGTTTATTCTTCAGCAGACAGACCCTTTCTTGACAAAAAGCTTACGAGTGAACTTCTTGAAAACCACAGAAAATATATTTCTGAATATACATTTGCAGACGGCTATCCTTACGGTTTTTCGCCGGAAATTATAAATTCTGGAACTTTAAAAATTCTTTCCACTTTTGCATCTAAAACTCACAAAGGGCTTGGGGAGTTTCAGGTTTCAAATGAATGCATTTTCAATGTTATGAAAGCTGACATAAATTCTTTTGAAATTGAATCCGTGATTGCTCCTAAAGATTTTAGAATGCTGCGTCTTGATTTTTCGTGTTCGCAAAAAAGAAATTTCGTTGCCTGCCAAAGACTTTATTCGAATGCTCTGAAAAAAGAAATTCCGTTTACCGCTGAAAATCTTTCTGAACTTGCTGAAACTTGCGCTGATGTCCAGCAAACTTTGCCAGCATTCTATAATATTCAGATTTCAGAAAACTGTCTTGCAATGCCGTTTTACAATCCTTATCCAGAAGCTTTTAAAAATAAATTCGGTTTTTTCCCATTTGAAAAAGAAAATCAAAATCCCAAAGACATGACTTTGGAAAAATTCAATTTTCTTATTGAACAGATTTCCAGTTTTTCAGAAGATGCCGTAATTGATTTGAGTGCCTGGGGAGAACCGTTGCTTAACAAAAAATTTGCGGAATTTATTGAAATTGTTTTGCGCCATAAAAATCTTTCTGTTCTTGTAGAAACTGACGGAGTTTTAGTTACTGAGCAGCTTGTTTCAAAAGTTTTTGAAATTTCAGAACGAGCTGGAAAAAGAAAAAATGGAGCTGAATCTGTAACTTGGATAGTTTCAATTGATTCTTTTAGCGAAGATATGTACAACAAAATTTTTTCAAATGGAAACTTTAATTCTGCTGTGAATTCAATTCTTGCTTTAAATAAATTTTTCCCATCTTCTGTTTATCCGCAGTTTACAAGAATGAATGAAAACGAAGATGAACTTGAAAAATTTTATCGTTTTTGGCACTCAAAAGATTCTCCTTCCGGCGGAAAAGTTATAATTCAAAAGTACAATGATTTTTGCAAACTCTTGCCTTCGAGAAAACCTGCCGATTTGTCTCCGCTTGAAAGAAATGTCTGTTGGCATTTAAAACGCGACATGACAATTCTTTGCACTGGTGAAGTTCCTCTTTGCAGACAGTTTGTGTTTTCTTCAATAGGAAATGTTTTTGATGAAGGTGTAGAGAATATATGGAAAAAATATTTTGGTGAAGTTCAAAATCAGCTTGAAAAAAAATATGGAGAAAAATGCAAGGATTGCGATGAATACTATACCTTCAATTTTTAATCAGCATAAAATTTCTTACACTGTTATCGGCGGAACTGAAAATCCCAAGCAAATTCTTATGCCTGTTACGTGCATAGTTCTTAGCAGGTCGGGAAGACATTATAGAACAAGGGTTCTTGAAAACTTATTGCAGAAAGGATTTGAAAAAATTATAAGCGTGAATTCTGAAAATGAACGGAAATCCATAGATTCTTTTGCGAGGCATTTTCCTACTGTAAAATTTTTAGTTGCATTGGAAAATGTATCACAGGGAGAACTTTTGAATATTGCTTTTTCTGAAGCTGAAACTCAGTATGTTTTGGTTGTTCAAGAGGAAATGTGCCTTGAAAAATTTTCTTTTGACGCTTCTATGGTTTCTAAATTTATTAAGAAAAATCAGTTCTGCATTGCTCCAAGGCTTTTTTCTGACAGCTCTACAAAACTTCCAGTTGCGCTTTTTCCTTCAGCAAGAAAATCTGTTTTTGAAGTTGAGGCAGATTCTGTATTTTTAGACGGACAGCCAACTTTGTATCCTGCTGATTATGCGGGTTTTTATAATCGTGAGAAATTTATTCTGCTTGGCGGAATTGACTATACGATTTTTTCTGAATACTGGCAAAAAATCGATTTCTTTTTTAGAGCTTGGCTTTGGGGAGAGAAAATAAATTTGTCAACAGGATTTGAGTTTAAATATACAGGCGCAATTCCTGAAGAAAACCTAACGGTAGATATTTCGTATCTTAGATTTTACTTGAAGAATCTTTTGCCTGTTTTTTTATCAGATCATGCAAAAATTCCATGGATTTCATATTTTGCTTTTAAATTAAAAAGTTCTTGCGGATTTGTTGAGTCTATGCGGCAATTTAAAGATGCCATGCGCTGGACAAAGGAAAATCAGTATAGATTTAAAACAGACGCTGTTGCTCTTATTGAAAACTGGGGAAAATAATTCCGAGGTAAAAGATGAATTTAAAAAAAATAAAAGAAGGAATAAAAAAAATTGTTATCGGAAGAAAACGTGTTGTTGTAATTGTCCAGTGCCGCCTGTCTTCAACAAGACTTCCTAGAAAAGCTCTTTTGCCTCTTGGCGGAAAAACAATTCTTGAATGGACTTTGGCTTCAATGAAAAAGGTTGAAGCTTCAAAATACTTTCTTGCTGTTGATGAGGAAAGCAGGGAAGAACTAGAACCTATTGCAAAGAAATGCGGCTGGGATTTTTACGCTGGCTCTCAATCTGATGTTCTTGACAGATTTTGCAACGTTATAAAAATTTCCAAAGCCGATGTTGTTTTAAGAGCAACAGCCGACAATCCATTTTTATTTTATGAGGCTGCACAAAAACTTGTTGATGAATATTTTTTAAAAGAAAAAAATTCTCCAGTTGACTACATTACATTTTCTGGACTTCCGCATGGCTCTGGAGTTGAAGTATTTAATGCAGATTCTTTGCTTGAAGCCGCACTAGAAACAGATTTGCCTTATGACCATGAGCATGTAGGTCCTGCGCTTTATAATCATTCTGAAAAATATATTTGCGCTTTTGTAAAAGCTCCGCAGGAATTTTACTATCCAGATTATAGAACTACAGTTGATACTTTGTCTGATTATAAACGGGCTTTAAGAATTGTAAAAAAAGTTTCCAATAATAAAATTCCATCAGAGCCTTATTCTACAAATGAAATTTTAAGTGCGCTTTCGTTTCCTGCTGTAAAAAATCCTGTTCTTTTAATTCCCTCTGTAAAGAAAGGCCATGGAACCGGACATTTAAGAAGATGCCTTGATCTTGCAATTGCAAATAGTTGGGATGTTTATATTCCAAATGACGCTGATTTAACCCAACGATTGGATTTAATTGGAGATGCGCAAAAAAATGGACTTGATGCTTTTCAGATTGTGAATGAGATTCTAGATTTGTCTGAATATTGTCTTGCGATTACGGATTTATTTTTAGCTGATAATAATTTTATTCGTTCTATAGCAGCAAAAATTCCAGTTGCAAGTCTTGATGAAGGAAACTGCGACAATGACTATGCTGAGTATCTTTTTGATATAATTCCTTCTTTAAAGTCAAATCGAAATGTAAATTACTACAATCCAGCTTTTATTCCTTTGCCCGAAAAAAAACGCAGTTCTTTTCCTATAAAAATAAATAATGCACTGATTTGCATTGGCGGAGAAGATCCGGCAAATCTTCTTTTAAAATCCGCTGTTGCGCTTGCAAAAAATAATGTTCATGTTTTGGCTGTTGCATCTTCAAAAGAAAAAGTTTTTGAGGCAGAAAAAAATATTCCAGACGATTTAAAAAAATACATAAGCATTTCTTCTCCAATTGAAAATTTAAAAGAAGAACTATTTAAATATGATCTTGTTGTTACTCATTTTGGGTTTACTGCTTTTGAAGCCGCTGGGGCAGGATGCGCTGTAATTCTTTTGGGAACGACACCTTTGCATATTCGTCTTTCAGTTGCAAATGGATTTAAATGTCTTGCTCCTAAAAAAATAAATCAGAAAAATTTCAAAAGTCTTTTGATTCAACCTGAAAATCTTTTAATAAAAAATAAAGTTGAGTCTTCGGAAAATCTTGCTTCCTTTACAAAAAAACTTTCGCTTGGAAGCCATTTTGAGTGTCCTGTTTGCAAAACTGGCGAAGGCTTTAGAAACAAAGTTATTGCGAGAAACAAAAATAGAACTTACAGAAAATGCTCAAACTGCGGAATGATTTATATGTCTTGGACTTTGTCGGAATTTCAAACTGAATATAATCATGCGTATTTTTTTGAAGATTATAAAAAGCAATACGGAAAAACTTATCTTGATGATTTCAATTCAATAAAATCTGTTTGCTTGAGGCGGATTTCAATTATAGATTTTTTCTACAGGCTTACAAATAGAATCTCAAAAAATATTCCTTCTGTCTTGGACATTGGGTGCGCGATGGGACCTTTTCTTTCTGCTGCAAACGATTCTGGATGGCAGGTTTTTGGCGCAGATATTTCTCAAAGCGCAGTTGAGTATGTTCAGCAGACTTTAAATTTCCCGGCTAGCTGCGTAAGTTTTCCAGATGCAGATTTTGTTTCAGAATTCGGAATTGAAAAATTTGACGCTGTTACAATGTGGTACGTTATAGAACATTTTAAAAATCTTGATTCCGTGCTGAAAAAAGTTTCTGAAATTGTAAAAGACGGCGGAATTTTTGCGTTTAGCACTCCGTCTGCTTCTGGAGTCAGCGGAAAATATTCTAGTGACGATTTCTATGAAAAAAGTCCGGCCGACCATTATACGATTTGGGAAACAAAATGCGCAAAAAAAATTTTGAGAAAGTATGGGTTCAAAGTTGTGAAAGTTGTTTCAACAGGAATTCATCCGGAGCGTTTCCCGCTTGCAAAAAAAATGAAATGGAGTTCAAAGTCTTTGCCAATGAAAGTCTTAGCTGACTTGTGCAAAGTTTTAAAACTAGGCGATACATTTGAAGTTTATTGTAAGAAAATTAAATCCTAAAATCGGTTTGCTTTTATGTCGAAAATAATAAGTAAATGAATGACCGTTATATTTTGATTTTAGGCGCAGGATTAATGCAGCGTCCTTCAATAGAAGCAGCAAAAGAACTTGGTTATAAGGCTCTTGTTATAGATGCGAATCCTGACGCAGTTTGTGTTCCGTTTGCAGATCGCTTTGAAAAAATAGATTTAAAAGACACAGATGCAATTGTAGATTTTGCTTTGTCTTTAGGAAAAAAACTTTGCGCGGTTTTTACAGCAGGAACAGATTTTTCAGTTCCAGTTTCTCTTGCTTGCCAAAAGTGTGGATTTACTTCTCACAGTTTTGAAGCGGCAATGAATGCCAGCAATAAAATTCTTATGCGTGAATGCTTTAAGAAAAATAAAATTCCTTCTCCTGATTTTTTTGAAGCCGATGAAAGTTATATAGAGCTATTTCAGAAAAACAAAACTTCAGAAATTCATTTTCCAAAAGTTGTAAAGCCTGTAGACAATATGGGAGCACGAGGCTGCCGTCTTGTTAGGAACAGAGATGAATTTCTTCCAGCCTTAAAAGATGCGGTTTGTTTTTCTCGCACAAAAAAAGCTATTGTTGAAGATTTTATGGAAGGACCTGAGTTTTCAATTGATGCGCTTGTTGTAAATGGAAAAGTTGTTATCGCAGGATTTGCTGACCGCCATATTTTTTTTGAGCCGTATTTTGTTGAACTTGGTCATTCAATGCCTTCTGAAATTTCAGAAAATCAAAAGCAGGAAATTGTAAAAGTTTTTACAGATGCGGTTAATGCGCTAGGGCTTACAAACGGAGTTGCAAAGGGAGATGTAAAATATACAAAGCAAGGTCCGATGATTGGTGAAATTGCTGCAAGACTTTCTGGCGGATATATGTCGGGCTGGACTTTTCCTTATTCATCAGGATTTGAGCTTACAAAAGAAGCAATGAAAATTGCGTTGGGAATTCCGTCTGATTTTTCAAGCACTAAAGAAATCCCTTCTAAAAATTTCAGCCATGAAAGAGCGTTCATTTCAATTCCCGGGAAAATAAAAAAAATCTATGGCGAGGAAAAAGCCTGGGCTTCTCCTTTTGTAAAAAATATTTTTTTCAGAGTAAAAGAGGGCTGCTTTGTTGATTTTCCGCGGAATAATGTTGAAAAATGCGGAAACGTAATATCGTCTTCAAAAGAACGCGAACTGTCAAAAAAAAGCGCTGAATCCGCCATTGCTCAGATTGTTCTTCGCTTGGAGCCGAAAAATCCGCAGACTAAAAATTTTCTTTCCAGTGTTGAACTTCCGCAGGAAAAAGGATTTCCGTTCAGCGCATTTGACTTCAATGCAAAAGATGAAAAATTTCTAGCCGAGCTTGAGCAGGTTCCGTTCATTGAAAAAAATCAACCTGTGCAAAATTGTGTTCCTGAAAGCATAAAAAAAATCATGGAAATGCGCGATTGGAATTTCAGAACTGTAAAGGAAACTCTTTTTCTTTTTGATAAAATTTCACCTGAACATCCGCGGCTTGATTCCAAAAAATTCTGGAATTGTCTTTTGCGCGCCGGCATTCAAGGAATTTTGTATTATTCAGATTCTGTTCAGCTGGAGGAAAAATGAAGGTAAAAAGTTTTGTTTTTTTTCTGCTTGTATTTTTTTCGTTTTCAATTTTTTCTCAAGGCGCAAAAGTTGATTTTCTTCAGAATGTGCAAAAATCAGGAATTTCTTTTTATTGGGATCCTTTGACTTCTTGCGGACTTCTTGAAAAAAACGGGCATAGAATTTCATTTAGGGCAGGCGACTCTTTTTTTCTTCAGGATTACAAAACTCTTGTGCAGGAAGATGCGCCTTCATTTGAAAACGGAAAGCTTGTTTCTTCCCAGTCATTTTTTAACCTAGCTGAAAATTTCTTTAAATTGCAGAATTCAGAAGCTCCTTATAAAATCGGCGCGATTCTCATTGATCCGGGGCACGGCGGAAAAGATCCGGGAGCAAGTTCAAGCCATGTTTCAAACGGAAAAAAAATCAAGGTTGTTGAAAAAGACATAAATTTAAAAGTTGGACTTAAGCTCCGTGATTATCTTAAAAAAGCTTATCCTGAAAAAAATATTCTTATGACTCGCAGCACGGATGTTTTCCTTACACTTTCTCAGCGCACAGAAATTGCAAATTCTGTAAAGCTAAAAGAAAACGAAGCAATCCTGTATGTTTCAGTTCATGTAAATTCCAGCCTTAGCGAAAAAGTTACCGGATATGAAGTCTGGTATCTTTCTCCAGGATACCGCCGCCAAGTTCTAAATTCAAAGTCGGTGAATGAGGACGCTTCGATTCTTCCGATTTTGAACAGCATGACTGAAGAGGAATACACAACTGAATCAATTTTAATGGCGAAGTTTATAATGAACGGAATTTCAGCTCAGGTCGGAAATTTGAGCAACTCCCGCGGAATAAAGGAAGAGGAATGGTTTGTAGTTAGGAATTCAAAAATGCCGAGTGTCCTTATAGAGCTTGGTTTCCTTACAAACAAAAAAGAAGGCTTGCTTTTGAACGATGACAAGTACTTGCAGAAATTGTCGCTTGGAATATATAATGGGCTTCAAGAATTTGTGACAAATTTTGAGCGGACCCGCGGATTTACAGGAAACTAAAATTGAACAGAAAATCAAAAATAAATATTTTCGCGCTTGTTTTTGCAGGTGTTTTCTTTGGCTCGCTGATTGTTTCGGGCGCGGCTTTTTATTTTTACAAGTACCATTGCAGGCAGATTTTTTACTTTGAGTCTTATGATTCAAGCCGGATCTGCACAGAAACGCGTTATTCAGAAAAAAAGGGAGGAGATGAGGAAATAAGAGCTTTTGTTGATGATCTTTTGCTTGGACCAATGACAAACCGCTTTAAATTTCTTTTTTCTCCGGGAACGAGAACTGAATTTTGTTTTTCAAATGGAAAAGAGCTTTACATTGGACTTTCAAAGCAGGCTCTCTTTGTCAATTCAGAAACATTTAATATGAGAAAAAATGTTTCATTGCTAAGAAAAAATATTGTGAAGAATTTCACAAATATCAATAAAATTTATATATATATCGATGGAAAGCCTGTTTTTGCGGAAAATTAGCTTTTGTTTACCTGTTTTATTTTGCGGTGTTTTATCCAAAAAAAAATAAAAGAAGTTGACAAAAATGTTTTCTTAATAGATACTATTATAACAAGGCTACATCATATATGTATTAAAAGGAGCTTCTAATGAAGAGGACTTTATTTTTAACCGTTGCTGCAATGATTTTGGCAGGTTCAGTTGCTGTTGCAAGAGAATCAGTTCTTATTGATTTTTCACAGCTCGATGCAGACACTGTAGCAGACGAGAACGGAAATCCAACACAGAACAGCAGAACTGTAATGGATTATTCTGTTGCTGCCGGTGCGACTTTCACAAGTGACCAGAAAACACTTATGAAGACTTCACTGGCTCTTCCTGAATGGGAAGTTGTACTTAATTCTTCTGCCAAGAACCCGGTTTCTGTTGCTCTTTCTCAGGTAGTTGCTGCTCCTGTAAAAGAATCAGCAGATGTTCCTTTCGCTGGAAAAAATGTAATGGGCGTTCGCGTTATTTTCCCAACTTGGGCAAACAATGCAAATGCAAAAATTGTTCCTGCATTTGACATTCCAGCTTACGAACCTCTTTCTGACGCTGATGAGAACGGTGAACGCCAGCAGCCAACAGATGAGCAGAAAGGAAAATACCTTTTTGAAGATGGATACGGTGTTGTAAGAAACGTTGGTACATTGAAATCAATTGCTGTTACAACAATGGGTATGAACTATCCACATGCTCTTTATGTTCTTCTTAAGGACAATGATGGAGTAGAACGCCGCTATCTTATGGGAAATCTCTATTTTGACGGCTGGAAAACTCTTATTTGGAACAACCCAGATTACATTTCAGAAGTTCGCACTCGTGAAATCAGAGTTTACCCAATCTATCCACGCGGAATTCCATTTGTAAAATTCTCTGGATTCCAGGTTGCTCGTGATGCTTCTCACATTGGAGACAACTTCATTGGTTACTTCAAAGATGTAAAGGTTATTTATGACCTCGCAATCCTTACTTCTGATCGCGACATTGATGACGAAGATCTTTGGGGCATCATTACAAAGAAAGAAAGAGACCGCCAGAATGGTGAAATGGCTCGCTTTGGAAACAAGCAGGTTAACCGCTATCTCGAAAAGTCTAAGATGGCTACAGAAGCAGAATTCACATCTTCTCTTGAGGAAAATTCTGATTCCAACGCACAGTCTTCAACACAGGATTCATCAGCTACAGTTCAGTAATTTCTGAAACTTGTGTTTTGTCAAAGACCGTCCTTACGGGACGGTCTTTTTTTATGAAATTGAATATAAAAATGGTAAACTTGTTATATTTTGCTTATGTCTGAAAAGAATTTTACACTTCCTAATAAACTTGAAATTGAACAACGCTATGAAAGCTATAGACCTGCATTCAATGAAATTTTGGGTAAAATTGAAAATCTTTTAAAACAGAAAATCAATTTGCCTTCAAATCCTACTTATAAAGCCAGAATAAAATCTTTTCCTAGTTATTATAAGAAAATACTTAGGCAAAAAGCTAAGGAGTCTTCGGAAAGCAATGAGCTTGTTACGCTTACAGATATGATAGGCATCCGTGTAATTTGCGCCTTTGTGGAAGATCTTGCTCTTGTTGAAAAACAGGTTGTGGAATTTTTTGATGTAAAAGAAATTGAGCGTAAAGGAGCAGACCAGTCATTTAAAGAATTTGGATATGAGTCAGTTCACATTCTTGTTTCAATACCAGAAAACTGCTTGCCGGAATTAGGAATTTCCCCTGAGCTTAGAAAAAATCTTGTATGCGAAATACAGGTTCGTACAATTTTACAGGATGCTTGGGCGGAAGTTGAGCATGAGCTCATTTATAAGTCTGAATTCAATCCTTTTGACAAGCCTTTGCGACGAAAACTGGCTTCTATAAACGCAAGTCTTACTTTGGCTGATATTATTTTCCAAGAAATCAGGGATTATCAGAAAAAACTTCAGAACGAGCTTGGTGAACGCCGGAATTCCTTTTATGAGAAAGCTGATGAATTTTCAGAAGAAATGCTTGGGCAGTCTCATCATCAGGCGGCAGAATCTTCTTCCATTGAAAGTCCGTTTTCTAAAGGCAGCATAGATGATCTGGTTCTTACAGCATTGCACGAGCATAATACAGGAAATTTCAAGAAGGCAATTGAAATTTATACACAGATAATTAATTCTGAGCCGGTTCCTCCTGCAATGGTTTTGAGTGTAATTTACAAGCATAGAGGAATGGCTTATTTTGCGCAAAATCTTTACGAAGAAGCATTGAATGATTTTAAGAAAAGTGTTGAACATGATCCACAATGCTTTAGATCGATTTATTATGAAGGCATTGTCTATTCTGTTCAAGGAAAAGAAAAAGAAGCTATTGAATGTTTTGACCGTTCGCTTGCAATTGATGCATTTCAGAGCCATGTTTATTACAGAAGAGCATTGGCGCTTTTTAATCTAGGAAACTACACAAAGGCAATGGAAGATGTAAACAATGCATTGAAACTTGGTCTTGAAGATGATGATTTAAACACCTTGAAACTAAAACTTATAAAGAAATTTGATATGAATATGTAAAAAAAAATGAGTTTTTTGGTATTTTGCTATTGACATAAAATGCTAATATATGATATATTCTGATTATCGCAATGAGCAATAGCTCTTGTGTATGTCTCCCTCGTCTAGTGGTTAGGACATCGGGTTTTCATCCCGACAACATGGGTTCAATTCCCGTGGGAGATGCTAAAGACCTTGATAGTTTCAAGGTCTTTTTTTTTATTTAAAGCAAACTAAATAGAAACTTTTTTAGACAAAAAAATACCCCAGCTGTGTGCTGGGGTATAAAAAAAATTATGCTAAGCAGAGAAGTTATACTGTTTAAAAACTTTAGTTCTTTATAAAATCATTACGATTATTTTTGCTGTCAAAACAACAGAAACAAGCGCGAGCGGGTATGTCGCAGCATAGGCAGAAGAAACTTCATCTGTTCCTGCTGTTGCAATCAATGAGCCCAGCGCCGGTGTGCTTGTCATTCCGCCTGTTATAGAACCAAGGTTGTTGAAAAGGCTTAGCTTGAATACATAGCGTGCGATTATGTAGCCCACTACCATTGGAACGGTTGTCATAACTGCGCCGTAAATAAAGAATGAGAATTTTACATTTGAAACGAAGTTTACACCGCCTGGGACTCCAGCTCCTATAAGGAACAGGACAAGTCCAAGTTCACGCATAAAATTCAATGTTTGCTTGCTGATTCTGCAGTCAAGTTTTCCTATTCTTCCGAAATGGCCGATTATAAGTCCTGCAACGAGAGTTCCACCGGAATTTCCGAGAGAAAAGTTGACTTTTGGAATTTCAATTGCGCCGATTATGCAGCCAAATGCAACTGCAAGAAAAAATGGGAAAAATCCGAATTCTTCCAATTGAATAAGCTTTGCCTTTGGCTCTGGAATTACTACAGAATTTGCCGCAACAAATGATTCTCTTTCCTTTGCCATGTCAACTTTTAAGATTTTTGGAACAAGCTGAACAAAAAGAACAACTCCAAGAACTCCGTAAAGATATGCGATTCCGTAGCCTGCGCTGATTGCGTCTTGGTTTACATTAGGAACTTCTTTTGCCGCTGAAAATCCCGGTGTGCTTGTAAGTCCTCCTGTCAAAAGTCCTGCTGCCATTTCAGGAGAAAGTGTGTTGTCGAGTTTAACAAAAATTGCAGCTGTAACGCCGCCGATTGCAATTATTATTACGCCAAGCAAAAGGTATGCAATTGACTTCTTATTAAAAGTGCGGAAAAACTTTGGACCTGCAATGAGTCCAACTGCTGTAACAAATAAAGCTGTTCCGATATTTGAAACTAAGCTGAAACTTGATTTTATTGAATTGTTCCATAAAGTGATTTTTTTTGCTTCAATTGAAAATTCTGGAAAATAATGGATTAGTACACCATAGGCAAGCGCAACAATAAGAACACCTGCTGTTCCCAGCGAAATTCCTTTTACATTGATTCCGCCTAGCATAAAACCTAGCGCGCCAATAATAAAAATAATGAAAATGACCGACAGTGTGGAGGAACACAGCCCGGCAAGATAAGTAAGCATTTTTTTACCTCTATAAAAAATATATTCCAATAATTATATCACTTTAAAATGACTTATACAATGTGTTTTGTAGAATATGTAGAATAGTTAATTTATACTAAAACCAATATTCCTAAGACCTTGAGCCAATATTCCTAAGAGCTGGAGTAAGTATTCCTAAGAGCTGGAGCGAATATTCCTAAGAGCTGGAGTAAGTATTCCTAAGGGGCTTAGGAAGTATTCCTAAGAGCTGAAGTAAGTATTCCTAAGGGGCTTAGGAAGTATTCCTTTTGACTGAAATTCCTAAAAATTAACAAAAAAAAATGCCTCCAAAAAAGGAGGCGTCAGGAATAATGAAAGCCTATTGTTTTTTATTTAACTTCATTTTTAAGTTCTTTTCCTTCTGTAAAGTCCAGAATATTTTGAAGCGTTGTGTCTGCGATTGCTTTAAGCGCATTCTTTGTAAGAAATGCCTGATGTCCAGTTATAATTACATTTGGGAAAGTTAAGAGGCGTGCAAGCATATCGTCTTTTATAACGTCTGCGGACCAGTCTGCAAAGAAATATCGGCTTTCTTCTTCGTAAACGTCAAGTGCCGCTCCTCCAATAGTTCTTTTCTTTAAGGCTTTTACTAACGCATGAGTATCGATTAAAGCACCGCGTCCTGTATTTATTATGACCGCATCATTTTTCATCATGGAAAGCGACTTTTCGTTTACAAGATGCTTTGTGTCGTCTGTTAAAGGACAGTGCAGGCTGATTACATCGCTTTTTTGGAATAATTCAATAAGCGGAATATATGTGAATCCTTTTTTTTCAGCCCAGTCATTGTCTGGATAGGCATCGTACATTACGATTTTCATTCCAATTCCAGAAAGGCATTCTGCCATTACTTTTCCGATTTTTCCAGTTCCTATGATTCCTGCTGTAAGTCCGCACAAATCCCGGCCTGTGAGTCCGTTCAATGTGAAATTTCCAGAGCGAGTTCTTAAATATGCCTGAGGAATTTTTCGTGTAAGAGAAAGCAAAAGTGAAAGAGCGTGTTCTGCTACAGAATGAGGCGAGTACGCTGGAACTCTTGCAACTTTTATGCCGAATTCTTTTGCGGCTTCAAGGTCCACGTTGTTAAAGCCAGCGCATCTCAATGCAATCATTTTTACACCGCATTTTTTCAGTATGGAAATAACGGTTCTGTTTATTGTGTCGTTTACAAATGTGCATACAATGTCATAGCCAGATGCAGTCAATGCAGTTTTTTCTGTCAGATGAAAGTCAAAAAAATCAATATTGAATAAAAAGTTCTTGTTTTCTTCTGAAAAAGATTCCTTGTCATAGCTGCAGGCATCATAAAACGCAATTTTCAATTCCTTGTTTTCCATAAAAAATCCTCCGGTAAAAAGTTTCAATTTAAATATACAATTTTTTTGTTTAATTTGCATTAATTTCTGCTTTTTTATTAAAATTTTGTGAAAAAGTTGCTTTTATTTTGAAAATGATTATCTTTATTGAGTGCAATGTAGACTTGAAAAAATTTATTCAGTTTATATAATGAAAGAAAATATAATACTTGCGAGGTGTTTTTATGACAAAATTAGGTGCATTTGCTATTGGTGTTGCGGTTGGCGGAGTAACTCTTGCCTTGGTAAAAACAGCTGGATTCAAGAAAGTCTGCTCTAAAGTTATCAGTGCGGGAATGCAGCTTAAAGATGATGCTGCTTCTTTTGTTGAAACTGTAAAAGAAGACGCGGAAGATATAAAGGCAGAGGCCGCTTACAATAAAAACGCAGCAAAAGCCAACGCTTAAAAATCAATTCTTGAAATATTTAAAAATATATTTTTAAAAAGGGATTGCAATGGATTTTCAGATTTCTCACAGTCTTCCAGGCAGAGTAAGGCTTAGATATGAGCGTCACATTCTGTCTTTGCGTCAGGCAATGCTTGTTCAGATGCTTGTTGGTCTTCAAGAAGGAATAATTTCTGTTTCTGTTAATATAGTTTCAGGAAGCATTCTTATTGAATATAAAGATACTTCCTTGGAAACAGTTCTTTCCTATGTAAAGGCTCTTGATGGAAAGTATCTCAATGATGAAAATCTGCTTTCAAGCGTTTCTATGCCTTCTGTGCAGGAAAGTCTTTTGGAGTCGTTGCTGTCCCTTACAGTTGAGCATTTTCTAAAAAAACTTCTTCCTCTTCCATTGAGAAAAATCATTTCTCTTGTTTCAATTGTTCCTCGTGTTCAAAAGGGTATTGCAAGCGTAGTGAGAGGTAAGCCGTTCTGTGCGGAAACTCTTGATGCGGCTGCAATTTCTCTTTCATATTTAACTGGCGACATAGATACAGCTGGAACTATAAATTTCCTTTTGAATATCGGCGATACTCTCGAAGATTACACAAAGCGAAAGTCCCACGACAATTTGACTCAGTCGCTTCTTATAACTGATGAAACCGTTACAATTGTTCAGGACGGAGAAGAAAAAGAGATTTCTACACAGCTTTTAAAGGCTGGCGACATTGTTATTGTTCGCGCTGGCTCTGTAATTCCTGTTGACGGAACTGTTGTGGACGGAGTTGGAATGGTGAACCAATCTTCAATGACTGGAGAAGCTTTGCCTGTGCAGCGTGAAAAAGGCTCGTCTGTTTTTGCTTCCACAATTCTTGAAGAAGGCGAAATAAAAATAAAAGTGAAGGCTTGCGGCGGAGAAACCAAAGTAAGCAAAATTGCAAATATGATTGACCGCTCAAATTCGCTTAAGGCTGCAAGCCAGGAAAAAGCGGAACGTGTTGCTGACAATCTTGTAAAATACAACTTTTTAATTGCAGGTCTTGCGTATTTCTTTACACGCAACTTTACAAAGGCGGCTTCAACATTGCTTGTGGATTATTCATGCGCTATGAAGCTTTCTGCTCCGATTTCAGTTCTTTCTGCAATGAGAGATTGCGCCCGGAACGGAATTCTTGCGAAAGGCGGAAAATTTCTTGAGGAATTCGCTGAAGCTGACACAATTGTTTTTGACAAGACAGGAACATTGACAGAATCAAACCCTGTTGTAAAAAAGATTGTTGTTTTTGGCACTAGAAACGAAAATGAAGTTTTAAAGCTTGCTGCTTGCCTTGAAGAGCATTTCCCTCATTCTTTGGCGCGGGCGGTTGTAAATGAAGCTGCGTCCAGAGGATTGAACCACAAGGAAGAGCACACAAAAGTAGAATATATTCTTGCGCATGGAATTGCTTCTAGCCTTGATGGAAAAAAACTCCGCATAGGAAGCGCGCATTTTATTTTTGATGATGAAAAAATTCCGCTTACAAAAGAAGTTGAAGACTGCATAAATACAATAACTGGCTGCTCTCAGCTTTATTTTGCAATTGACGGAGAACTTGCCGCTATAATCATAATTGAAGATCCAATCAGAAAAGAATCTTGCGCTGTAATAAAAAAATTGAAAGAGTCTGGTTTTAAGAATGTTATTATGATTACAGGCGATAATAAGCATACTGCAAAAGAAGTTGCGGAAAAAACTGGCGTAACAGATTTTGTTGCTGAAGCTCTTCCAGACACAAAAGTATCTTGGATTGAAAAGCTTAAGAAAGAAGGACACAAAGTTGTTATGGTTGGAGACGGAATCAATGATTCTCCAGCTCTTTCTGCGGCAAATGTTGGAATTGCAATGGGAAAAGCAAGCTCAATTGCAAGCGAAACTGCGGATATTCTTCTTCCTGATGACGGCTTGGATTCTCTTCCAGTTCTGCGGAAAATAAGCCGAAACTTAATTTCAAGAATTCACGGAAACAACCGTGCTATAATTGGAATAAATTCTGCGCTTATTGCCGGCGGACTTGCTGGTTCCATAACACCGCAAATGGCAGCCTTGCTTCATAATAGCTCCACAGTTGCAATCAGCGTAAATGCAATGAGCTCATTGGATTAAAAAATGATTGTTTCAAGTTTTTTTCCAGGAAGAATCCGTTTACGCAATGAAGTTTTTAAAGATGATGATATATTTTCCGCATTGTATTCAGCGGTGGGAAGCCATTCTGCCGTAAAAAAAGTTGAGCGCAATGAAAAAACGGGCAGCGTGCTTGTTGAATATATTCCAGAAAATTTACCCATGGAAAAACTTCTTGCCTTAAAAGATGAACTTTTTGCACTTGGAAAACTTGCGGAATTCTATAACAAAAAAAACAAGCCGGTTATTCTTGAAAAAATTCAGGAAATCGAAAAAAAATTAAAATAACTTTGCATATTTTATAGCTTTTGTTATATTTAAAGTAATTCACTTTCTTAACGGAGGTTCTTTATGGATAACAAGGCTATGTTCAATTTGTCTTACGGTCTTTTTATTTTGACTGCAAAAGACGGCGAAAAAGACAACGGCTGCATTGTGAATACTGTAGGGCAGGTTACTTCCCAGCCTAACAGAATTTCTTTGACGGTAAACAAAGCGAATTATACGCACGACATGATTCTGAAAACAAAAGAATTCAATGTTTCAGTTCTAGCAGAAAATTCAAAATTTGGAACTTACAAGCACTGGGGCTTTCAAAGCGGCAGAAATACAGACAAACTGGAGTCAATTTCTTTTAAAAGATCTGCAAACGGTCTTGTTTATATTGCGGAGGAAACAAACGCATTTTTGAGTGCGAAAGTTGTTTCTACTTTGGATTTGGGAACGCACACTCTTTTTATTGCTGATGTTACAGACGGTGAAGTTTTGTCGCAAGTTCCTTCAGCAACGTATTCATTTTATCAGAATAATATAAAGCCAAAGCCGGCTTCCACGGAAAAGAAAAAGGGATTTATTTGCACTGTATGCGGATATATTTACGAAGGCGAAACTTTGCCGGACGATTTTATTTGCCCTGTATGTAAGCATCCAGCTTCAGATTTTAAGCCGCTTTAACAAAATTTGTGTGCTTGAAACCGTAAGCTAACTGTTTTCATACTGAAAAATTCAAAATTTTTCTAAAAAAAATAATAGTTTTTGCAAATTCATATTGACATTTTTTTTTGGAAAGTATATATTCTTAATCACGGTAGCCAAAGTGAAGAGGCAATACCCGTTCCCATACCGAACACGGAAGTCAAGCTCTTCTACGCCGATGATACTGCTAACGCGGGAAAGTAGGAAGCTGCCGTATTTTTATTTTAAACGCTTTTTTTTTCAATCAATAAAAATCTTTCAGTTTTAATGTTCACAAAAACTTTAGATGGATATGATTCTGTCAAATCTGTGAAATACAAGATAAAAAGCGATTCTGGAAATATGATTCACATAGGAATAAAATTTGAGAAGGAAAATAGTTCTTTGGGCATAGGTTACGATAAATTCTGCACAGGAAGCGAAACAGAATTTGAGATTTTGTCTCCTGTTTCTGGAATAAAAAATCTGCAAGTTTTCTTTGAGCCGTTGGATAAAGGAAGCTATGAAGTTTCAGATATTCAAATAGAATAAAATAAGAACTCAAGAAGTGAGCGATTTTTCCCGGGGAATTTTCCTCGGGATTTTTTTTGTGTGAATAAAAATTCATTTATCTTATTTCAATTGATACTATCTGAAAAAACTTGTATACTAAGCTAACTATTTATATTATAGAAAGAAATTGACTTTTATCGCAAAGATGTAATTATATTTTTAGGATTTAGCAATGAAATTTACAGAATTTTCTTTACACGAAAGCCTTTTGCAGGGAATTGAAGATGCAGGCTACGTGGATTGCACTCCTGTTCAGGAGCAGGTTTTAAAGTCTTCTTTGGAAGGAAGAGATTTGTATGTTCAGTCGCAGACAGGAACTGGAAAAACTGCGGCGTATTTAACAAGCGTTATTCAGGAGCTTTTGACACGCGGAGAGGCGGCAGGAAAAAAAGCTTTGATTATGGTTCCTACAAGGGAGCTTGCTGTTCAAGTTCAGGAAGAAGCTCAAAAACTTGCAAAGTTCACTTCTCTAAAATGCGCTAGTTTCTACGGCGGCGTTGGATATGACAAGCAGGTTGCGTCCTTAAAAAAAGGTGTGGACATTATGATTGGAACTCCGGGACGTGTAATTGACTTAAACCATGGAAATCAAATGGATTTGAGTTCTGTTGCTTTTCTTGTGATTGACGAAGCCGACAGAATGTTTGACATGGGATTTTATCCGGATTTAAGAACACTTATAAAAGTTTTGCCTTCAAGCGAGCAGCGGCAGACAATGCTTTTTAGCGCGACCTTAAATTCCTATGTAAAAAATCTCGCTTGGGAATATACCCGCAATCCGGCAGAAATTACAATTGCTGCGGAAAATATAACTGTTGACGAAATTGCCCAGGAGCTTTTTCATGTTTCAAGCGATGACAAAATGAAACTTTTGCTTGGAATTATTTCGCGTGAAAAGCCTGAAAGCCTGATTGTTTTCTGCAATACAAAAAAAAGCTGCGAGATTGTTGCAAAGCGTCTTAGAATGAACGGATTTGAAAGCGAGTTTATAATCGGAGACCTTCCGCAGAAAAAACGCCTTGCCATAATGGATAAATTTAAAGCCGGAGCTATAAAATGTCTCGTTGCTACAGATGTTGCCGCCCGTGGAATTGATGTAAACGACCTTGCGATGGTTATAAACTACGACTTGCCGAATGAGGCTGAAAACTACGTGCATCGCATTGGAAGAACTGCACGTGCCGGAAAATCAGGAAAGGCATTTACATTTTGCAGTGAGCAGGACGTTTATTCCTTACCGCCGATTGAGCGTTATATTGAAAAGCCCATTCCTAGCTGTGTCGCAGATGAATCCATGTTTGTTCAAGACAAAAGCGCCGGTGTATATATAAAACTTGACAGTTATCACGAAGATTACAATGACAAAAGCGAATTTGGACGCCGCCGTGCAGCTGAATACAATAGAAAAAATGGCAGTTCAGATAGAAGACGTTCTTCAAAAAAAGGAAGAGGCCGTTATTCTTCACGCAACGAAGAAGCTAAAAAAGAATACAAGCGCGACAGACGTGTTTATATTGATGAAGACAAGCTTGCCACAATGTCAACAGAAGAGCGCATGAAAGTTTATAAGGAAAAATACGCATCCCTTACTTCTTCGTCTTCAAATAAGCAAAAGTATTCTTCAAAAAAACAAAGCGTTGCAAAGAAAAATTCTTCAATGCAAAAAAATGCTTCGGGCAAAAAGAGTTATTCTTCAAAGCCTGCGGAATCTAAAAAATCGCCTCAAAAGAAAAGCGTATTAGCTAGAATAAAATCCTTCTTTGGAAAAAAATAAATCGGAGAAAAAAAATTGATTACAGTAACAGATGTAAGTCTAAAATTCAGTGAAAAACCTTTGTTCAAAGATGTGAACATAAAATTTATGAAAGGAAACTGCTACGGAATTATTGGTGCAAACGGAGCAGGCAAGTCAACTTTCTTGAAAATTCTTTCCGGTGAAATAGAGCATGACACGGGAACAATTACAATTACTCCCGGCGAACGTATGTCGGTTTTAAGCCAGGATCACTTTAAATATGACGGATATTCAGTAAAAGAAACTGTAAAGATGGGCTATCCGAAGCTTTATCAGTTGGAAAAGGACATCGATGCAATTTACGCAAAAGAAGATTTTTCTGATGAAGACGGAATGAAGGCTGCGGATATGCAGGCGGAATTTGGCGAGCTTGGAGGCTACGAGGCAGAAAATCAGATTGAGCAGATGCTTTCTGGTCTTGGTCTTGAAGAGGAATTCCACGACAGAATGATGAGCGAGCTGGACGAAAGCCAAAAGGTACGAGTGCTTCTTGCCCAGGCTCTTTTTGGAAATCCTGATTATCTTATTCTCGATGAGCCTACAAACGGTCTTGACCTTGAGTCCATTATTTGGCTTGAGGAATTTCTTTTGGAATTTGAGAACTGCGTTATTGTTGTTTCGCATGACCGCCACTTTTTGAATGCAGTCTGCACATTTACTTGCGATATTGACTACGGAAAAATTACTCAGTTTACCGGAAACTATGACTTCTGGTATCAGATGAGCCAGATTCTTCAAAAGCAGGCAAAAGATCAGCAGAAAAAACGCGAAGACAAAATGGCAGACCTTAAGCAGTTTATACAGCGGTTTGCAAGCAATGTTTCAAAGTCAGGACAGGCTTCGAGCCGCAAGAAAATGCTTGAAAAAATGGAGCTTGAAGATATTCCTGTTACGAGCCGAAAATTCCCTTATGTTGGATTTCAGCCTGAACGCGAGATTGGAAATTTTGTTCTTACCGCTGAAAAATTGAATTCAAAGGACGACGATGGAAATGTTCTGCTCAATGACTTTAGCATTACAATTCATCCTGGCGAAAAAGTTGCTTTTGTCGGAATGGAACATAACTCAATAACTTCATTTTTTGATATTGTTTCAGAAACAAAAAAGCCTGACAGCGGAACATATAGCTGGGGACAGACTACAAGCCACAGCTACATGGGTCGCGACAATTCATCTTATTTTAACAATGAGCTTACAATAACTGACTGGCTCAAGCAGTATTCTCCTGATCAGGATGATGCTTATGTCCGCGGATTTTTGGGACGCATGCTTTTTTCCGGTGATGATGGGCTTAAAAAAGTAAAGGTTCTTTCTGGAGGCGAAAAAGTGCGCTGTATGCTTTCAAAAATGATGCTTAGCGGCGCAAATGTTTTGATTCTTGACGATCCTACAAACCATCTTGATCTTGAGTCAATTGAAAGCTTAAACGAAGGCCTTGTGAAGTTTCCTGGCGTTGTAATGTTCTCAAGCCATGACCACGAATTTATTTCGACAATTGCAAACAGAATTATCGAAATCACTCCTAAAGGAATAATTGACCGCATGATGAATTTTGATGATTATCTCAAGGACGATCAGGTTAAGCAGCTTAGAAAAGAATATTATGCAGGCTTGAATAAAAAAATTAGAATCTAATATTTCATAAAGCTGACATTTTATCCAGAATCCGTGCATTGTTTTGTTTGCATTGCGCGGATTTTTTTTGCAGTTAACTAAAATTCAATCCAGTCGCCGTCTGTTGTTAAGTACCAGTCCGCAAGAAGAATCTGCGAGCTTGGATTGTACCAGGAAATGCTTCCGTTGTAGTTAAGAACAGCGACTCTGTCTTTTGATGCGGCAGCTTTTAGCGGCATAGAAGCGGAGCGGCGGAAAACAGTTGTTTTTCCTGCTGAAATGTTGTATGAGCGCACTTGATTTTTGCCTATGTTTGTGAACACAAAAGGATATTCAAGTTCTGTAAATGCAGTAGCGTCTTCTGCCTGCAATGTGAACAGCGAATTCTGGATTCCAGACTTTGGATAGAAAGAAAATACAAGTGTTTTTGATGTGCCGTTTATAGAGTCAATTGAAATTCCGTATACAGGAGAATTTTCCTTGTTTTCATCATAGCTTAAGGAAAAAGCAACATCTCCATTGAATTTGAGAGGAACGGTTTCTTTTGTCTGGGTGTTTACAGAAACGAATGCGGAATCTCCTTTTCCTGTGGAAGTTTTTGCCACGACAACAAGATTTTCATTTACAAGAACCGCATCTTGAACCGAAGTTCCTGTGTATACAGTTGAATTTGCTCCTGTTTCCATGTCATAGATTGCGACTATGGAAGTTCCCAGAATATAGACAATTTTGTTTTTGAATACTCTTAAGTTTCTAAGCTGAGCAGATGGCGTGAACAAAGTTTTTGTATTTTCACTTCCGTCCAAAGATATCTGCTGAACTGGACGCTGTGTGTTTTTTGACCACAAAATGAGAGAATCACTGTGCTTTAAAATATTTGTATGCGAAAAACTAGAGCCCAGTCTATACATGGCTTTTGTGTCGTAAGAAGTTTTAAATATTGCGTTTTGCGTCAAAAGATAGAAAATGCTTTCATCGGAATCAATATCGTAGATTTTCTGGTACATATTTTCTGTGATTGAAAAAATGCTGTAAAGTTCTGATTCTGGAATATCTGTCATGGAATAGAGCGCGCCATTTTGTGTTCCTAGCATTACTGTCTCTGCATTTTTTGCGGCGCAGGTAAATTTGTCGCGGCTTTTTAGCCCTGTAAAATTCTTAATGATAAGAGGTGAGGCTGCTGATTTTCCTGTAAAAAGTTTTTTCAATGATTCTTGGTCTACAAGCTGCAACGAAAAATTTTTTCCGCCGTCAGCTATAAAGTAAAGCCCCTGCTTGTCTTCATGGCTGGATTTTGAAGCGAAAATGAGTGGCGAATTTGCCTGGTACTGAGCAAGTGTCTTTCCTGAAGTTGCATCAATTATAAATATTGTATTATTTTTTTCTCCTGCAATAAATCTATTTTTGAAATTTCCTGTGCCAAAAAGTGTAAGCTGATTCAATGAACTTGGCGCGGAAAATTTCGCCTTGACTTTCATTCCAATCAAATCATAATAATAGAGAGTTCCGGACTTTGAGTACATAACGGCAGTTTTTTCTGAATCGCCTGTGAGAATAAGCGGCACAATTCCTGAAACATCAGCCGCTTTTTTTATTACAGTTCCGGTTCTTGCATTTAAAACAAAAGTTCCGTTTACTGCCGTTGTTCCCGCAAAAAGATATTTTCCCTTTGCTGAAAACGAAACTGAAACTATTGAATTTGCGAATTTCTTGGAAAACTTTTTTGTGTAAGTCTTTGAATCTATTACAGTCAGCCTGTGATTTGAAATTCCATCTGTTTCGTAAACTGCGATGTCCCCATAAACTGAATTTTTTGCCACAAGCCGCACTTGCAAGTCGGAAACTTGGTAGTGTTCTCCCATTCCGTCCGAAGTCCATTTTATAATAAATCCGTCATTTCCCACTGAATAAAATGAATCGTCAGAAGAAGATTCTGTTTCCGAAGAGAGCAGGGCGTTGACTTTTCCTTCATGCGACTGAGTTGAAGCTATTGTCTGCGAATAAAGGCTGAAAGATAAAAATAGCAGAACGATATTTATGAATTTTTTCATGTAAAACCTCTATTTTTTTAGAAAATAAATTATGTCGCCTGTCATGGCAAATATAAAAAGGAGAGCTATAAAAAATATTCCGACAAACTGAATGTAATACAAAACTTTTGGATTCATTTTCTTGCGTGCCAAAAATTCGATTAGCGCAAAAAGAATAAGTCCGCCGTCCAGAACTGGAATAGGAAGCAGGTTCGTTAAAAAAAGTGAAATGCTTATAAGCGCAAGAAATTCCAGCGTGGAAACTACACCTTCTTTAAATCCTGCCGCAAATCCATGTTTTACAGTTGTACCCAAAATCGAAGTGATTCTTACCGGTCCTGAAACTGCATTTGTAAGATTTACGCCTTTAAATAGAATTCTTATGCTTTTTCCAGTCAATGCGATAATTTTTGCGCTTTGTGTGAATCCTTCTTTGCATGCGCCGAAAAATCCGTGCCTTGGATATTCGTGTTCAACAATTGATTCCGGGTCTGAAACAATTCCAAGTTTTCCAGCTCCAGTTTCTTTGTCCAGTTCCGTTTTCACATCAAAGAAAAAGATTTTGCCTTCGCGCTCAACTTCAATTTTTATATTTTCATCTGGATGAGTTGAAATAAATGCTGCGATTTCGCTGAAGTCATTTACCGCTGTTCCGTTTAAACTTAAAATTTTGTCTCCGCTTTTCATTCCGACATCGTGGGCTGGGGAAGAAAGTTCCGGATAAATTTCGTCTGCCATGGAAACTTTTGTGCCTGCGCTGTAGTATGTATAGCCGATAATGGCAATTGTAAAAAATGCAAAAAATCCGAACAAAAAATTTGCAAACGGACCTGCAAATGCTATTGCGAGTCTTTTTAAAGGATGAATACCGTATAATGAATCCTTTTCGCCTTGAATTTCCTTGAGATTTTTTTCCATTGCTTCTTGGAAATCCTTTTCGCCTTTCATTGCGCAGTATCCGCCCAAAGGAATAAGGGAAATTCTGTAGTCAGTTTCTTTCCAAGTGCTATGAAGTAAAACCGGTCCCATTCCAATTGAAAAGGCTTCAACTTTTACTCCGAAAATTCTTGCGGCTACAAAATGCCCTAGTTCATGAAAAAATACAAGAAAACCTAGTCCTAGAATTCCCAAGACAAATGTCAACGGATTCCTCCTGACAGCAAAGCAAGCTGACGTTCTGCTTCAAGGCGGACTTTTTGGTCAATGCTGAAAATTTCTTCAATTGAAGCTGGCTGCGTGCTCCAGTCAAGCTCAAGAGTATTGATTACAATTTTTGCAATATCGGTAAAGCCACATTTTTTTTCAAGAAAAGCCTGAACTGCAATTTCGTTTGCGGCATTGAATGCGATTGTGTAGCCTGCGCCTTTTTTTGCACAGCTGAATGCTGTTTTTAAAAGCGGAAACGAGCCAAATCTTGGAGCGGAAAATGTCATTTCTTTGCAAGATGCAAGGTCAAATTTTTCAAGGTAATTTTCTGAAATTTTCGGCCAGACTAAAGCTCCGAATATTGGATGGCGCATATCGGGATTTGAAATCTGCGCGTACAACATTCCGTCCTTTGTTCTTACAAGTGAATGAATCAGGCTTTGCGGATGAACTACAACGCTCACTTTTTCAGGCGGAAAGTCAAAAAGTCTGCACGCTTCAATAACTTCAAGACCTTTGTTTGCAAGACTTGCGCTATCGATTGTGATTTTTGGTCCCATTGACCAAGTCGGATGTTTTAATGCATCTTCAATTGAAACTGTTTTTAGCTCTTCATCTGAAAGATTCTTGAACGGACCGCCGCTTGCAGTTATTATTATTTCGCTTATATTTTCCGAGCCGATTTTCTGCACCAAGTTGAATATTGCCGAATGCTCACTGTCTACGGGAATTATTTTTGCTCCATTTTTTTTTGCAATTTCCTTTACAAGATTCCACGCCATTACAACTGTTTCTTTGTTTGCAAGAGCCAAGTCAATTCCGTTTTCCAAAACAAGAACTGAAGGCTTGAGACCGGCAGCTCCAGCGATTCCATTTACTGCAATATCGGCTTTGCTTTCTTTTATGAGTTTTTTAAGACCTTCTATTCCATCTTTTGAAAAAACAGTTCCTTTGCAATTGAATTCGCAGCATAATTCTTTTACTTTTTCTTCATTTTTTCCAGCTGAAATTCCGCATACTTCAAAAGTGCCGCTCATTTTGCGTGCAATATCAAGAGTCTGGCTTCCGATTGATCCGGTACAGCCTAAAACAAGAATTCTTTTTTTCATCAGTTGAACGGTCCGAATAAAATTGAAACTAAAAGATAGAAAATAGGAGCGGAAACAACTATGGAATCAATGGAGTCCAAAATTCCTCCACGTCCAGGAATTATTTTGCCTGAATCTTTTATTCCAGATGAACGCTTGAATACAGATTCTGTTAAGTCGCCGACAATTGAGGAAAGTGCCATGCAAAGTCCTGTAAAGACAATCTTAAGAGGCGAGCCTGAAAAAATTTGCGGCCATAAATAATAGCCTAAAATTCCAGCTCCAACAGAACCAATGAATCCGCCTATGAATCCAATGCAGCTTTTGTTTGGGCTTGCTTTTACAATTCCCCGGTTGCTTTTTCCGAATAAAACACCCAAAAACCATGCTATGCTGTCGCACAAAAATACCATCAGGATAAATACGCAAACGACTGGAACAGTTATGTTTTTTCCGTTTAAAGTCCAAGTTGTCATTCTTGAAATAAATGTAAGCAAAAATCCTGTATAAGTTATTATGAAAATAGAGGAAGCGAGCCGCGCATTCGAATCTTCAAATTCTTTTTGGGAAAAAACTTCGACTGTAAATAAAATCAAAATTGTTACGATATACGCGAATGTTATAATTTCTTGCCCGGAATAAAAGTTGATTCCCAAAGATGGCAAAATGGCGTAAAGAGCCGCCACAAGTGGAATGAAGATGCTTTCAGCTATAATAAGTTTTTTATTCAGAAGCTTGTATTTTACAGAAAAAATATCATAAAGCTCAGATGCACCAAGCGCAGAAATCAAGCAGACCAAAATATGAAGCAAAATATGATTATAAAATGGCGCAACTATAAAGGCTATGACAATAGGAATTCCGATAAAAAAAATCAATAAACGGGAAGCAATTTTATTCATACTGGAACAGCTCCAAATCTTCTAGTTCTTTTTTGAAACTCTCCTATATCTTTGAAAAATTCTTCCTTATAATAATCAGGCCAAAGTGTGTCTGAAAAAAGCAATTCAGCATAAGCCGAGTGCCACATCAGAAAATTACTTAGTCTTTTTTCTCCGCCAGTTCTTATAAGCAAATCCACATCAGGAAGCTCTGGAACATCAAAACTTCTTGAAATAGATTCTTCTGAAATATCCAAGGCCGTTTTTCCTTCCGCAACAAGTTTTTTTACACCACGGATAATTTCGTCCCGTCCACCATAGTTTATTGCAAGACAAATTGTAAGCCCTGTAAGATTTTCTGTATCTTTTTCAATTTTATCAATGTCTTTTCTTACATTTTCCGGCAGTCTTGACTTGTCGCCGAGCATACGGACTCTAACGTTGTTGTATTTGCAGAAATCGAATTCCTTTAAAAGATAGGAATGTATAAGATTCATCAAAAATCCAACTTCCTGCTCTGTGCGTTTCCAGTTTTCTGTCGAAAAAACATAAAATGTAAGGAATTTCAAGCCGATGTCAGAAGATGCTTTTGCAATTTCCTTTGCTCTTTTTAAGCCTTCCGTGTGGCCATTAGTTCTGAGTAGATTCCGCTTTTTTGCCCAGCGACCATTGCCGTCCATAATTATTCCTACATGAACCGGCAATGCATCTTTGTTGAATAAATCAGACATTGAATTTATTCCATTATTTCCTTTTCTTTAGCTTCATAAATTCCGTTGATTTCTTCGATATACTTATCAGTGAGCTTCTGAAGCTTTTCAGTTTCTGTCTTGAGCTGATCTTCTGTAAGTTCTCCTGCTTTCTGCTGTTTTTTCAAATCTTCATTTCCGTCGCGGCGGATATTTCTGATTGTTGTGCGGTAGTTTTCTGCTGTGGCTTTTGCCTGCTTTACAAGTTCTTTTCTTCTGTCTGCTGTAAGCGGCGGAATTGCGATACGAATTACCTTTCCATCATTGTTTGGGTTTAATCCGAGCTCTGCTTTCTGGATAGCTTTTTCAATGTCGCCCATAATTGACTTGTCAAAAGGAGAAATTACAATTGTGCGAGCTTCCGGAATTGAAATGTTTCCAACTTGATTCAGAGGAGTAGGTGTTCCATAATAGTCAACACGTACTTTGTCAAAAATTGCTGCGCTAGCTCTTCCTGTTCTGATTGATTTGTATTCTTCTTTCAGTGAATTGACCGTTTTTTCCATTCGGCTTTCATTGTCTGCCATAATTTCTCCAAATAATTAAGTCTGTAACTTTTTTAAGTTCATTAAAAAGAACTACGGCAAGCACTTTGCTTTGAAAATGCCTGCCGCAATATTTTATTTTCCTAAGAGCAAAAGATTTATGCTGGCAAATTCAAGGGTTGCGCCCACTGATTTTCCAACTTCATCAAGCTTTGCTTTTACAGACTTTTTGTCGTCTTTTACAAACATCTGATCAACAAAACAGATTTCAGCAAGGTGCTTGTTGATTTTGCCCTGAAGAATTCCATCTTTTACATTCTGTGGCTTTGATGCCATTTTTGGATCATCTTCCATCTGTTTTGCAAAAATTTCTTTCTGCTCATTGATGTATTCAGCTGGAACATCTTCTGGTCTGTTGTAAGCAGGAGTAAATGCAGCAAGGTGCATACAGCAGTCGCGTGCAAATTCCTTTACTTTTTCGTCTGTAGAACCTTTGATAACTGTAACAGCGGCTGTCTTGAAGTCAGAGTGGATGTAAATTCCTGCAACTGAATTTTCAGGAACATCAATAACCTGAATCTTTGACAAAGACATATTCTCGCGTGTGCGTGTTGCAAAATCCAAAAGAACATCAGAAAGTTCTTTGTTGATTTCTGTGTATCCCTTTGCAAAAATTTCATCAAGGATTTTTTCACCGCATGCAATGAATTCTGCATTCTTTGCAACAAAGTCAGTTTCACATACAAGTTCAACAACAGCAACTTTGTTTCCGTTCTGACGAATAAAAATGCGTCCTTCAGAAGTTGCGCGTTCTGCGCGTTTTGCAACTGCGGCAAGTCCTTTTTCTTTCAAGAGTTTTACTGCTGCGTCAAAGTCTCCGTTTGTATCAACAAGAGCTTTTTTGCAGTCCATCATTCCTGCGCCTGTTGTTTCGCGCAAGTCTTTTACCATAGCGGCTGTAATATCTGCCATTTTCTACTCCGAGATATTTTTATTTTGTATAATTGTCCTCGTCCAAAAGCTCGCTTTCTCTTTTGTCAGCTTCTGCATCTTCTTCTTTTGGCTCTGTAGGAGTGTAGTTTGAATAATCAACAATTTCTTCATCTTCTTTTTTGGTTGTTGCATCTGTTGTGATGTCATCCTCGTCTCCAAGAGTGTCGATGATTTTAAGTCCCTGCTCATTGTCTGCTTCGATTACAGCGTTTGCAATAATAGAAGTAAAGAGGCTGATTGCGCGAATTGCGTCATCATTGCCAGGAATAGGGTAATTGATTCCTTCTGGATTGCAGTTTGTATCAACAATAGCAATGATAGGAATTCCCATGCGGCGTGCTTCTGCAACAGCAATCTGCTCTTTGTGTGTGTCAATAATAAATACTGCGCCAGGAAGCTCCTTCATGTCTTTCATTCCGCCATAGTTCTTTGTGAGAGTTTCTTTCTCTTTCATGTATGCGGCGACTTCTTTTTTTGTGAGCTTGTCGAAAGTTCCGTCAACTTCCATCTTTTCGATTTTCTTAAGACGGAGAAGCGATTTTTTGATTGTTGTAAAGTTTGTAAGTGTTCCACCAAGCCAGCGGTTGTTTACATAGTACATTCCGCAGCGTTCTGCTTCTTTTGCAATAGCCTGCTGAGCCTGTTTTTTTGTTCCTACGAAAAGAACTGATTTTCCTGATGATGCAACTTTGCGTACAACATCATAGCTGTCTTTGATTGCAGTGATTGTTTTCTGCAGGTCGATAATGTGGATTCCATTGCGTTCTGCGAAGATGTACTTCTTCATACGTGGATCCCAGCGTTTTACTTGATGTCCGAAATGAACTCCAGACTCAAGAAGACTTTTCATGGTTACAACTGCCATGATTAACTCCTTCACCGGAAAATTCTTCTTAATGTTTAAAATTTTCCACCGGCTTTGTTTCTCGTAGCTGACTAATCAGCCCGGATGATTTCGTAACATATTTTCTTATGAAAAAATGTCCGGCAAAATCGTTTATCAAACTGTAAACTTATAATTTTGCTCTTTAAGCATATCATATAGCTCGAAGATAGGCAAGCCCATTACAGAGCTTTCAGTTCCTTCGATTTTTTTTATAAAACAAGATGCTTTTCCCTGAATTCTATATGCTCCTGCCGCTCCGTGCCATTCGCTTGTTTCAAGATAAGATTCAATTTCGGCTTCTGACATTGCGGCGAAAGTTACTTTGTTTACGCTTGTTCTTGTTGTCATGTAGTGAGCACTTCCGTTAAAAAGCGCGATTCCGGTGATTACTTTGTGGGTTGTTCCTTGCAGTGAATTTAGAAAGTCTCTTGCTTCATCCTGATTTTTTGGTTTGCCGAAAATTCTGTTTTTGTGGAGAATTACTGTGTCCGCTGCCAAAATCCATCCGATTTCATTTTCCGCTGGAATCTTTCTTGCGACAGCGTCTATTTTTCTTGCTGCTAAAAATTCTGCGGCTTCCTCTGGCTTTATGTCGGCAGGAATTGCTTCGTCAATATCCGCAGGATTTACAATAAAAGGAATGTTTAGGAATTTTAAAATCTCTTGCCGCCTAGGAGAAGAGGATGCTAATATTATTGGTTCCATAATGTTTTTTCAGTTGACATTTTAAAAGCAAAAATATAATCTATTCATGCTTTTCGGGAGATTAGCTCAACTGGATAGAGCGTCGGCCTCCGGAGCCGAAGGTTGTGGGTTCGAATCCCGTATCTCTCAGTTAATTTTCTAAAAATAAATTTCTTTTCAAAAACAAAACTGATTGTGTAGAAAAATCCGAATAGAAAAATTAAGAGTAATTGTAGTAAAGCGACTGCGTTTGAATATTTCAGCCGCTTTTGTAAAACTTGCAGGCGGAAAATGCCCGCAGTCTTTTATTTTCCCTCTTTATCTTTGTTTGAATTATTGCTGCCCTGAATGGACTTTAAAAGCTGCAATGCCTTTTGTCTTACAGGTCTTACATATTTGTAGTTTGTTCCAATTGAAGAAATTGACTGAATCATTTCGTTTTTATTCTGAACTGTAGGAGCAAGCTTTTCGTAAGCATTAAGAACTTCAAGTGCAAGCGAGCTTGTAGGATTGAGGGCTGCATACTTTTTGTGCACGAATTCAATCATGTTTACAACTTCGTCATTGTCGTTCATGCCGATATTTCCCAATGAACGGATAGCTGCTGTAACAACCATAGGTTCTTTGTCTTCTGTGGCAATTGAAATAAGCATGTTTTTCGATTCAACTGTAGGAATTTCTCCAAGAAGGTCGCAGGCTTTTGCGCGGATGTCTGGGAAGTTGTTCATTATGCGGCCGTTTGTGCGCGATTGGCTTTTTATTCCTTCACCTGCAAGGCGGGAAAGAGCTGCTGTCATGTCTGGAGAACTTCTTCCAGCTCCAACAGCTTCTTCCAAGTACTGCAAGGCTACAATCTTATTGTCATATTCATCAGAAGCAGCAAGCTCTCCAATTATTACATCTTGCACGCTGCTTAAGTATTCATCTTCTACAGTCGTTTCGTTTCTTGAAGTCTGGTCTTTTCCATTCTGCTGTTCCTGTGCAAAAACTGCCTGACAAATAAAAATACAACAGGCACCTGCAATCAGCTTTGATACTTTCATAACTATTCCTCCTTATGGAATCTTTTCAAGTTTAGAATATATTTCACAAAAAAGCAAGAAAAATGTAATTTAGTCCGGGTTCTTTGGAAGTACAAGTTTCCACTGGTCATTGACTTTATGGAAGTTGTAGTAAACTACGTCTGTGTTGTTCTGAACTTGGACAGCTTTTACAAGCGACTTTGTTTCGTAACGGATTTCGTCAACTGTGTGTCCAGCTCTTGCTGGAATAAAAACAAATTTGAAATAGTCTTCGATTGTATTTAGCCGAAGTCCTTTTTTTGGTAGCCTGTTCGCTGCTTTCTGAAGGTTCTGTCTTTTTGACCAATAGTTCAGGCTGTCTGCATCAAGATATGAAATCCATCCGCGGTAGTCCATGTTTTTCATATAAGTGTCAAGGTCTTTGATTATATTGAGGATTCTTGACTTGTCTTCATTGAAAACTTCCTTTGAAACAGAAACTGCCGATGTTGATCTTGTGTATTCATCGTCTGTTTTTTCAATAACAACCGGCTCTTCTTCAATTTCTTGAACTGGCTCTGGTTCTTCTATTACTATTGGTTCTGTTAGCTGCTCTTCTATCTGTGGAGTTTTTTCTACAGGCGCAGAGGCGCAGGATAAAAATGCAAATACTGAAATTAAGCTTAGTTTTGTAAAGAATTTTTCCATGGGAACAATTTTAATATCTTTATCTTGTTTGGTCAATTAAAAGAAGCGGCAAAAATTAAGGGCGCTTGCATTGCTGCCGGCACCCTTTTGCGGGAAACTAGAATTTCCAGCATATTCCTATTGTAGGAACAAATTTAAAAGCGCCTTTGTAGTCAAATTTTTCATCGCCATCAAAAATTTTTGTTCCATTTACTTTTTGTGTTATTTCAGCTTCTACTTTTGCAGGGAACATATAATTTGCGCACACTGAAGCAAAAACTGAAAAATGCTTTGCAGGAGTGTAAACAAATGTTGCGTTTGCTCCAAGAACAGAGGCCGCATGTGTCATGCTGTATTTGGATTCTGACTCATAATAATATGAAGATTTAGTATACTCGCGGAAAAGCACGGTTACATCTGCTCCAAGAACACCGTATAGTCCAAGAAACATCTTGTCTGTGCAAATTGGCGCATATCCAGCTCCGATAAGAAAAAGTCCGTTTAGTCCATTAAGTTCGTCATCATCATCTTCGACTGTAAGATTTGAGCTTGAATAATTGATGTCAAAAATTCCGCGCACAGAAAATCCGCTTTCGTGTGTTCCTGCATAGTCAATTGAAAGTCCTGTCTGGTTCTTGAATTTGATGTCGTCCATTCCGTCTTCGTCTGCTTTTACAGTTGTTGATGTCGGAAGTCTCCATCCAAATCCTGCGTAGTTTGTCCAAGTTTTTGCAGAAACAGACAATCCTAATACAAGTGCGGCAAAAAGTGTTGTGAATTTTTTCATAAAAATCTCCTAACTAACTTTAATAGTTGTGTTTTATAATGTATGTTATATAACAAATGTAATTTTATTGCAATATATATTGATTAAAAAAAATTTTCAGCATTTAACTAATTTTGTTTTCATTGTTAAAAATTTTGAAATCTGCTAAAATAGAGACATGACTACAGCTGTTTTTCCGGGCTCTTTTGACCCTCCGACTTACGGACATTTAAATATAATAGAAAGAGCGAGCCGCCTTTTTGATAAGATTGATGTTTTGATTTCTGTAAATCCTGACAAAAAGTGCCTTTTTTCTGACAAGGAACGCTATGATTTGCTTATAAAGCTTACTGAGAATTACAAGAATGTTACCGTTCATATATGGAATACTCTTGTTGCCGACTACTGCAGAAAATCCGGCGCAAATGTGCTGATTAGGGGGGTGCGGAACGCTATGGACTTTTCGCATGAGTTTGATCTTTCCCTTATGAATAAACATTTGAACAGCGATGTTGAAACTCTTCTAATTCCGACTGCGCAGAAATATTTTCTTGTGCGATCAAGCAGCATAAAGGAAGTTGCAAGGTTTGGAGGAGACATAAGCACAATGGTTCCAAAACTTGTTGAAATTGAGATGAAAAAGAAATTTTTTGAGCAAAATTCGGCTTCAAAATAACAAAAATCGTCAAAATGTCATAAAAAGGTGTCAAAATTCATTGACAAATGTTTCATAATGCAAGTATAATTCTTGACAAGAAATAGGAATCTGTAGTAATATCAAAAACCGTTATACAGACGACTAAAAATTATAGCGAGGATATATTATGGCAGTACCTAGATCGAAAACTTCAAAAGCTGTAACCAAGAGAAGACGTGGCGTTAATATGCATCTTGACACACCGAATCTTGTGGCATGTGGAAACTGCGGAAACTTAGTTCTTCCACACCATGTATGCAAGAAATGCGGTTTCTACAAGGGCCGTCAGGTTCTTACTCCAGAAGTTAATGGCTAAATCAGGAGACTAAAATGGACGAATTGTTTGTAAAGATTCAGAAGCTTATCGCTGAAAAACTCGGAATTGATGAGTCAAAAGTTACAATGGATGCATCTTTCCGTGGCGACCTTGGAGCAGACAGCCTTGACACTTATGAGCTTGTTTATGCTATTGAAGAGGAAATGGGTGTTTCTATTCCTGATGACAAGGCTAATGAATTTGAGACTGTAAAAGATGCTTACGACTATATCAAGTCTCAGCAGCAGTAATTTCTGTTTTTCAGTTTTAGCAAGGCACAGTCTGTTGGCTGTGCTTTTTTTGTTTATTTTAGTTTTACACAAAATGAAAAATCAGCAGATTTAAGTCATTTTGTTTGGCTTGTTTTTTTTGTTGTGTTTTTATAATTTTATTCGGATTATACAATGGGTTTTAAAAGTCTTTTTTATCCAGAGAAAAGTTTAACAAGAGAAAGAAAAAAGGAGCTTGATGAATTTTGCAGGCATTTAAAGCTTCATTTTAAAAACTATTCCTTGCTAGATTTGGCGTTTCATCACAGATCTTATTCAAACGAAAATTCTTCCTACAAAAGATATAATAATGAGCGTCTTGAATTTCTTGGGGACAGCGTGCTTGGACTTGCGACTGCTGCATTTTTGTATAATGATATGTCGCAGAACAAAGAAGGTGATCTTGCAAAAATAAAGGCGAATGTTGTAAGCGAGCAGTCTCTTGCGCCGATTGCTGTTGAAAAAATGCACATTGATAAATATCTTGTGCTTGGAAAAGGCGAGGAGCTTTCAGGTGGAAGATCAAAAAAGGCGATTTTGGCCGATGCTGTTGAGGCAGTTATTGGAGCTTTGTATATTGACTCTGGATATGAAAGCGCAGAAAAGCTTGTTCTTGAATTGATTATTCCTGAAATAAGAAAAGTTCAAAATGATCATGGAAGCAAGGATTATAAAACTTTGCTTCAGGAATTTTATCAGAAAAAAACAAACGCTTGTCCTTCTTATTCGCTTGTAAAGACAACAGGACCAGACCATGACAGAGTTTTTTATGTCTCTGTAAAACTTGGAGATGTTGTTTATGGACCTGCTAGCGGAAAAAATAAAAAGTCAGCGGAACAGGCGGCAGCTGGAGTTGCTTGCAAGGCTCTTGGAATTGAATAAGCTATTTAAACAGAATATTTTTCACTGAATAGTTTTTTTGAAAGTTCGATCAGTTTTTCTTTTGTGTTCATTT
Source organism: Treponema sp. UBA6852 (assembly GCA_002449305.1). Classification (GTDB taxonomy): domain Bacteria; phylum Spirochaetota; class Spirochaetia; order Treponematales; family Treponemataceae; genus Treponema_D. The sequence continues at coordinate 39,167 of DKDI01000013.1, read as the reverse complement.
CTGGAGAGTCGGTTACGGTTTCGAAAAGCTCATTTAGAATTTTTCCCATTACTTTTCCGCTTGGAATTCCTTCCGATATTAAATCTTTTCCGTTCACTTTTAAATCTTTCAGGCTTAGCGCGGAATTTTCAGCCATAAGTTTTTCAATCCGTTTTTTTAATTCAACAAGAAGGTTCCACGACGGAGTTTTTTGCTGAAGCGGAATTCTGTGCATTCCGTAAATGTCTGCGAGCCGCAAGAGAAAAAGGTCGTCAAGATTTTCTGCGCCAACTCTTATTATAAATCTGCGCACCGCTGAATCTGTCCAGCTGCTTTCATAGTGGAACATGTGCTCTTTTACAAGGTGGCTTACTTTTTTTATTTCATCATTTGAAAATTTTAAGGAAGTCATTGATTTTTTTGCTTTTTCAGCTGAAATCTGTTCATGCCCGTGAAAATGAATTCTTTCTTTTCCGTTGACTGTTTCAATTGTTTTAGATTCTGGCTTTCCTATATCATGATAAAAAGCCGCAAGCCGGACTGTAAGATTTTCTTTTGGACATCCATCGCAGGCGTATAAAATATGATCCGCAACATCAAATTCATGGAAGCCTCTTTCATCCTGCTGGAGACAATTTCTGCAAACAGAAAACTGCGGAATAAATATTTTTAATATTCCTGTCTGCTCCAATAGTTTTAATCCAAAGCTAGGTTTTTCTGTCTGAAGGATTTTGCAGAATTCGTCACGGAATCTTTCTGTGGAAATGCCTTCGACTTTTTTTAGAATTTCTTCTTGCGAGATTGCATCAAATGTTTTTTCTTCAATTTTAAATCCGAGCTGCCCTGAAAATCTTATTGCTCTTACAGGACGAAGCCCGTCTTCTGAAAAACGTTCGAATGGATTTCCGACTGTTCTGATTATTTTTTTTTGAATGTCTTTTTGCCCGCCAAATGGATCTGTGATTTTTCCTGTTGAAAGCTCCGCGGCAATCGCATTCATTGTAAAGTCGCGCCGTGAAAGATCTTCTTCGATTGTGTCTGCGTATTTTACTTTGTCCGGATGCCTTCCGTCTGAATATTCTGTTTCTGTTCTAAATGTTGTTGTTTCAAGCTCAAGTCCGAAAATATGAATTGTTACAGTTCCGTGCGCTATTCCAGTTGGGATTACATTCTTGAAAATTTTCATTACTTGCTCAGGTGTTGCATTTGTCGCAATGTCGTAATCGTGGCAAGTTTTTCCCATCAGCATATCGCGGACAGCTCCGCCAACAAGATATGACTTGAATCCGTTGTCTGAAAAAATTTTGCTTACTTTGATTAGTTTTTCTGGAATTTTTACACTTTTTGATGAAAACATGATAATATACAATATCAAATTTTGAACGGAATTTCTATCTATGAACATTTTTATTTTTACCGGTGGAGAAGCTCCGTCTCCAGAAACTGCAAAGCCTTTTTTGGAAAAATGCCAGCCGGACTATGTTATTGCCGCTGATTCTGGACTTGAAACTTTGGATTTGTATGCGGAATTTTTTGGTAAGGTTTTTGGGCCGGATTTAATTCTTGGCGACATGGACAGTTTGAAAAATTTGTCTTTGCTTGAAAAATATAAAAATGCAAAGCGGGAAGTTTTTCCGAGCGACAAGGATTTTACTGACACAGAACTTGCTCTTTCTACAGCAAGGCAAATTTGCAAAACATCGTCGGTTGTTCTTGTGGGCGGAAACGGCGGCTGTTTGGATCACCTTATTTCAATTTATGATTCTTTTTCTGAAGATTTTCATGCTGACGTTTGGCTTTGTGTGAATCAGGCTGTTTATTTTCTTGCTGAAAAAAAATCGGCGGAAGTTTATAATTTGCAGCTTGAAGACAGAATTTCAGTTTCGCGTCTGACAAATAATTTTGACAATTCTTTTATTGAAGCAGAAGGATTTGAATGGAACTGCTTTAGAAAAAAAGGAATGGCAAGTGTTTCAAATAGAATTTCAGAGGAAAACTTTGCTCATAAAAATCCTGCGAAACTTTTTGCTTCAAAAGGCTCTTTTTTAATTTTTGCTCCGTATCATTGCGAAGTAAAAATTTAAATTCCTTTTGCAATAATTGAAATTGTTCTTGCAAGAAAAAAAATTCCCGCTGAAAAAACGCACGAAAATATATATACAAAAAAATAAATCCAGTATGATTTTCTTTTCGATATAAAAAAAAGAACAACGCTTTGGAGAATTCCTGCTGCGGAAAAAACAAAAAGTCCTAGAATTGTTGCTGAGCATGAAGTTAAAACAAAGTTCAGTGTGCTGTCAAGAAAATCTTGGTAAGAGCCGCTCACATAAAGAACTATAAGAAATACAGAAAACAGAAATAAAAAAAGGGAAGTGCGCCCTGTAAGTTTAAAGAGAAAAGAACGGTTGATTTTTTTTAATCTATTTAAGGAATCCATTTTTTGTGAATTTGCTTTAAAATATTTATATAAATCAGTATAATGGAAAAAGCATAATTTATCGAGTGGGGCAAAATGAAAGTAAAGAAGTTTTTTGCTAATTTTATAGTTTTGCTGATTTTTTCAGCGGTAGTTTTTTTTATTGGATGGATTCAGTTTTATGTGCGCCCTGGAACTTGCGCTATAATGAAATCAAAAACTGGCGGATTGTATCATTCTGCGGTCGTTCCTGGAGTTTTTACTTGGAGATGGGAGCGGCTTCTTCCAACAAATGTTTCGCTGGAAATTTTCGACCTTTCAGTTTACAAGGCAACCCAGTCTGTTTCTGGAGAACTTCCGAGCGCATCTTTTTATAGTTCCCGCTTTTCTGATAAAAAAGTTGATTTTTCATACAATGTTGAGATTTCAGTTTCGATGAGCCTTTCTCCTGAAGGAATTTACAAGCTGGTTTCTGAAAATAAAATAACTTCAAATGAAGATTTGCAGGGATTCTACGATGCGAAGGCAAAACTTGCGGCTTCTCTTGTAGCAGAATATCTTGTTTCATCTTCAGCCTTGGTAAAACCTTCCGCTTTAAGCCAAAAAGAAATTCAAGAAATAGTTGAAAAAAAAGCTTTCGAGTTTGATGGAATTTTAATTTCGTCAGTTGAACTTCTTGATGCAAAAATTCCAGATGTTGAACTTTACAACCTTGCAAAGGCAAACTATGCATCTTATCTTGAACTTTTGAATTCAAAAATGGCGCAAAAGGCTGAGTCTCAGGCGGAATTTTTTGTTGAGCAGGACAGAACTTTGGCGCAGCTTGAAAAACTTGGTTCAATGCTTCAGAAATTTCCGCAGCTTGAGGAAATGTTTAAAACTGGAGATGCCGCTCAAATTATAAATGCTGTAAAATCAATGCGCTAAAATTTTGAGGATAAAAAATGGAAAAAAGAATTTTTGGAATCCGTGGTGCTGTTTGCGCTGAAAATACTCCAGAGTCAATAAAAGAAAATGTCGGTGAAATGTGCCATTTGATTTTTAAAGAAAATAATTTGCAGCCCGATGATATTGTTTCTGTTCATTTTACGATGACGCAGGATTTGAAATGTATGAATGCCGCCGCTGCGCTTAGAAAAAGCGATGTTGGAATTGATACGTCTTTGCTCGCGCTTTTTGTTTCTCAGGAAGCTTCTATAGACGGAATGTTGCCTCGTGCTATAAGAGTTCTAGTTACAGCTTATCTTCCTACTGAAAAAAAGCCTATCCATGTTTATATTAACGGGGCAGAAAAACTTCGGCCTGATTTTTCAATAAGGAAAATAAATTGAACATTTGGCTTGTTTCAAGGGAATATGCCGGGATTGCGGAGGCGGGCGGTGTAAAAAATGTTGCCTGTTCTTTGGCTGAAAGTCTTTTGCATTTAGGACACAAACTTTGTGTTTTCATTCCGCTTTATGACTGCACTGATTTATCGCATGTTGAAAATTTTTCTGAAACTTGGCGGGATTCTGTTGCTTTTGATATAAATGGAAAGCCTACTGAAGTTTTTTTCTCGCGCGGAATTTTCAATGGTGTTGAAATAATTTTTATTCGTCATAATTCTTTCTCTGAAAAAAAAGCTGTTTACACTTATACTTTTGATGAGCAAAAATATAATCCTGAACATCGGCAAGGGGAAGGGCATATTGATAACGATTTTCTGAATATGCTTTTCCAAAAAGCTGTTGTGTGCTATTCAAAAAATTGTCTTAATGATGAAATTCCAGACATTGTGCATTGCCAAGATGCTCCTGCTGCAATGATTCCGGTTTTTGCTCGCTTTATGCCTGCTGTAGCCGGATTTTTTTCAAAGACAAAATTTGTTGTAACGATTCACAACGCTGGCCCTGGGTATCATCATGAATTTAAAAATATTGAAGAAGCCGAGCGTTTTTCAGGTCTTCCAAAGAAAATTCTTGAAAAAGGAAAAAACGGTTTATGCATAGAGCCTTTCCTATTGGCTTCAGAAAATGCCTGTGTTACTACTGTTTCCCCTGAATATGCTAATGAAATTATTTCAGGAAAAACCGACACTGCAGGTCTTTCGGAAGGTTTTAAGAAAAAAAGAATTGAGGTGATTGGCATTACAAACGGAATCGATTTTTCAAAATACGAACCTTCTGACAAAAATAAGTCGCTTTTACCTTTTGCCTTTGATCCTTTAAAAAACGACTTGGAAGGAAAATACAAATGCCGCGATTTCTTCTTGGAAAAATTTGCTTCAAAACAAAGCCTTGCTTCCAAAAACTTTGCGGATGGAACTTTGCAGTTTGGCTTTATTGATTCTGCTGAAAAAAATTCTAGTTTTACTTATATTGCTTATCATGGACGGGTTGTTCATCAGAAAGGAATTGAAGTTATGCTTGATTCCGCTGAAAAAATGTTTGAGTCAAATTTGCCTGTGAGATTTATTTTTGCAGGTCAAGGTTCTGTTGAGCTTGAAAATTCTTTGATTGCTTTTTCTGAAAAATGGAGTGGAAAATGTGTCTACATAAAAGGATACAATAAATCCATTGCCCGGCTTGCAGTTGCCGCTGTTGATTTTTCATTGCATCCAAGCTATTTTGAGCCATGCGGACTTGAAGATTTTATTGCGCAGACTTTTGGAACTTTGCCTGTTGCCCATGCGACTGGCGGACTTTGCAAAATTGTCGATGATGAAACTGGCTGGCTTTATTTTCCTAATACATCAGAATCTTTGCAAACCGAACTTACATCTTTGGTGAATATAATGCGTTACGCTGGGCGTGATATTTTTAAAGGCATGATTTCTTATGCTTCAAGGTATATTCATGAAAAATATTCCTGGAACAAAGTTGCGCTGATTTATGAAGAACTTTATAAAAAACTTCTTGCCTGCTGAAATTTATTTTTGAAAGAAAAACGGCTGACCAAAAAACGTAAATTTTTTGATCAGCCATTTTCTTGTTAATTTTACTGTTCTATAACTGACAAATCAGAAACTGAAAGAAGCACTGGAATATTATTTGAATTTGTAACAACAATTCCTTTTCCCGTAACTGTAATCGGAGTGCTTTCTGAAATGTTTACTGCGCTTTTTTGAATCAAGTTAAGGGATTTGTCATAGCGGCCAAGAACCCATCCTGATTTGTCTTGAATTACACAGTAAAAATTGCTTCCATTGTTTACAAGAACTGAATGCTCTGAAACATTTTCTTCTGATTCTTTTTGAATCTCCATTTTGAATGCGTCAATCAGGCAAAGTTTTATAGCGCCTTTTCCTGAATTTTCACCGCAAATAGCCATGTAGAATATTGAGTCTCCAGAAGTTTTTGGGAATGATGCGCCAGTTGCAACTCCGACAACTGCATCTTGAACTGCGATTATTGTTCTTCCGCGGATAACTTTTACAGGAGATTCTTTTACGACTTTTCCAGTTTTTGAGTTTACCTTTACAAGCGTACTTAAGTAATCTGCTTCTTTTACAACTTTTAGTCCGATTACAGTGCCGTCTTCAAGTTGCTTAAGTTCCGATTCAAGAATTTCCTGCTGATCTTTTGCAATTTCCATTCTTTCATTTTGAGCTTCGTCAAGTTTTTTGTCGGCTTTCTGCTGCTGCTCTTCGGCTTTTTTTGCAGATTCATCAGCTTTCTGCTGCTGCTGCTGAGTTTTCTGCTGTTCCTGATCGGCATTTGATTTTGCTTGGTCAGCTTCTTTTTGAGCGTTTTCAGCTTTTTGCTCAGCCTGCTTTGCTTCAGCTTGCTTTGCTTTGTTCTGTGGATCTGCGGCGGCTTCTTTCTTGGCACTTTCAGCATCTTTTTTTGCTTTGTCCGCTTCGTTTTGCTTTGTCTGCGCTTTTTTTTCAGCCTGTGCCTGATTTTTTTTCTGCTCGTCTAAAGCCTGCTTGTCCTGAGCTGCTTCTTTTGCTGCTTCCTGAGCTTTTGCTTCTGCGTTTTCAGCCTCACGCTCTTTTATGTCAACCATGTTTTTGCGCTCGTCAACGCCTTTGTCATCATCTTCCTTCATGGATTCAACAACTTTTTTGTCGCTGATAACAGAAGTGTCTACAGAAGAAAGACCGCCTTCTGCATATTCTCCAAGCGGAATCACAATCTGTGAATTTCCTGGCCAGTCGCTCCATTTTATTGAAAGCCCGCATTTTTTTTCAGTAAGATTGCTGATTACAATGTTTTTGTATTTTGATTTGAATGTGTCGAGCTGATTTCTATAAACTGCGTTGTATACAGTAACGAACGTTGCGACTGTCGAAGCGTCCTGCTGGGAATATCCGTAAGCCGCGCTCAAGTAGGACGCAATGATTCTTCGCAAGTTTCTGATGTGGTCAACTGTTGCGTTCGGATTTATAAGAATAATGTCTGCGTCAAGTTTTCCTTGCTCGGAAGGATCGACTGCATGAATAACTGTATACTTTCCATTTGCGCCGAATGTTCCGCTTGACTGTGTTCCTGCATTTTTTAGCTGATTTCCAAGTCCTGCGCCAATTGAACTTATAGCAGCCGCTGTTTCAATTACAGAATGAGGACCTTCGTAGTTTTCAAAGACGATTGTGCTTGCGTCTCCTGCGCTTCTAAGTTCTCTTTCGTTTACATTTTGCGCCGAAACGAAAAATACTGAGCCTGCCGCAAAAATCAGCGAGGCTAAAAACTTTCTGTTCATATTTCCTCCAGACTGAAATATTTTATCATGGTTTCTGAAAAAATTCTACGAAAATGCGTTTAAAGTTAAAGCTGAGATTCAATAATTTTATCGAGAGTTTTTAGAGCATAGTCTTTTGTTTCTTTATCGAACTGAGGGTAAAGCATGTATTTTAAAATTTCCTGGCCTTTTCTGAAAAATGAAGGGCGGCCCATAAAATGGCATATTTCGTATGTTGAGTCAGCAATTTCCTGCAAAAGTTTTTTGTCATTTTTGCTTGTTTTTGTTTTTAAAATGATTTCAATAGAAGAAAGAAGTTCACCTTGCGGATCGAATGAGCTTTTTCCGGCAGCCCTGACAAGACAAAGCAATAGTGAAGGGTCGTCTGTTTTTTTTAAAAGCGAAGAAAGTTTTCCAAAGTAAATTCCGCTTTCGCTTTCTAGTTCTATAAGTCTTTGGCAATAATCAATATTTCTTTTAAAATAGGGTTTTTCGTTATAAAAAAGGTTTTCGGTTTTTGTCCAGTCCTCGTAAAGAAATCCCAGTTCGCTTTGGATTAAGGAATTCCAATTTTCTTCTTCCGCTCCGAAATTTCCTTGTGAAAATTTTTCTTTCATTTGAGCTTCAAGGTTTTCATTTATCGCGCGCCCTGAAAAATCGTCAGACTTTATTCCGGAATATTTATAGTTGTACGGCGAAACTTTTTTTTCTATAAATGAATCTTGTGATTTTGATAAATTCAGCCTGGTTTGAAAAACCTCTAAAGCCCAGTTGCTCATGCAGAAAACAAGATAGCCTGAATCTGAAGCAAACATAAAATTCCATTTTTTTTGCGGATTGAATTTTGCCTTCCATGAAACTTTTCCATCTTCTTTGTAGCAAGCTCCGTTATGCGCGCTGCAAATTACAAGGCCTTGGGACGTGTTCTCTGAATAGAAAAAATTTTGCACGCCATTTTGAAATTCTGAAATTTTTCCACCAGTTTTTTCGTTTAAATAGTAAACTGAATTTTTGTATATTGCCGCTATTTTTCCGGAAACTTCTAAAAGTTTTGCAGAACCTGAATCTTTTTTTAGAAAAGTCCATTTTGAATAAGAGCCGTTTTCGTTTACAGAGCAAAGTCCTATGCTTCCGTCTGAAAATGCAAGCGCGACACCTTCTTTGCATGAAACTGCCTGTAAAACTTGTCCTGCAAAAATAATTTCTTCTTTTTCTGTTCCAAATGGCGAAATCCTTTTTGCAATTGATTTTCCGTCGTGAGTTCTTGAAAGAAAAACTAAAATTGTGCCGTCATTTAAAGTTACAAGCGGAATTGAAATATTTTGCATTTCGGTTTCAATCTGCCATCTTTTTACGCCCTTTAAGCCGTAGCAGGAAATTCCATTTGTTCCGCGAATAAAAATTCTGCCGTCTCTTCCGCACAAAGGAGCTTCTTCTATGTTGAAATCTGATTTCTGTGTCCACAAGACAAGCCCCGAGGAATTCATCATAAAAAGTGTAGAATCTGTTGTTGCGCCGTAAATTAAATCGGCAGGACCTTCTGTAATAAATGGCTTTAGTCTTCCTGGAGCGGCTCTTTGCCACAAAAGTTTACCGAGTTTTGAAAAGCCCAAAATTTGTTTCCCATCTCCTGCGGCAATGTAACCATAGCTTGTTTTTACAGGCTGACAGAGGATATTTCCGCCAAGCACAGATACAAAAGAAGGCTTTTCATTTGTAAAATCAATTTCTTGAGACGTAAAGGAATTTTGAGCAGATAAGATCAAAATTTTTGCTATAAAAAATATTATGATGTATGTTTTTTTAGACAGATTTTTCATTTTTCAAAATTTCCAAGGCTTTCGATATGCCCAGTTTGCGGATAAAAGTCTAAAAGGAACAGTTTTTCCAATCTGTAACCTGAATTTATGAGAGCCTTTGCATCACGCGCATGTGTCGAAGGATCACAAGAAAGGCTTCTTATCTGCGGAATTTGAGAATTTTGAAGCCATTTCTGCACAGATTTTTCCATTCCGCTTCTTGGAGGGTCAATTACAACCGCATCAAAATTCCCACATTCCTTTGTGCAAGTTTCCGCATGATATTTTACCCAGACATCTCCACTTACGCCAAAACTTTTGTGCTTTTTTCCAGCAAGATTTTGCTCTGCGTAGACAACTGCACTTTTGTTGTGTTCCACTAAAATAACGTTTTCAAAAGTGTCTGCAAGAAAAACAGAAAATGTGCCAGCCCCGGAATACATATCCAGCACATTTTTTCCAGAAATTCCGCCAGTGATAAGAGGAATTGACTTTTCTAGCACTTCTAAGTTGGACTGAAAAAATCCTAGAGCGTCAAAAGATATGCTTTTTCCAAGGAGATTTACTGTGCAGGCGGTTTTTGATTCTGAAGATGTTCCTTCGTAGCGCGCTTTTGCTTTTTTCTGTTTTCTTCCATTACATCGCTTTGTTGCAATTTGCTTTTTTTCTGATTGTTCTGCAACCACAATTTTATCGAATCCTGCGGGAATTGAAACTATGTTTTTGCTTCCGAAAATATGAATTCTTCCTTTTGGGCGCTCGCTGAATGGAATTTCCTTTAAATATTTATTTACTTCTTCTGTTGCGCAAGGGCACTGGTCAATTTGAACAATTTCATTGCTTTTTTTTCCCATAAGTCCGCCGTTGTGCAACTGAAACCTTGCTCTGTAACCTTTGTCTGCACCCGAAACAATCTGGATTTGCGGAACTTCAATTCCTTCTCGAAAAAATGCATCTTTTAAAGTCTGAACTCTTAGCTGTCTTTGAAATTCTGGCTCTATGTGTTGAAGGTTACAGCCTCCACATTTTCCATAATAAGGGCAGAAGGGGACAGTTCTGTATCTGGATTTTTCTATTATTTTTAGATTTTTTGCAATGCTATAATCTTTAAAATCTTTTTCAATTTCAATTTCGACTTTTTCGCCGGGAATTGTATATGGAATAAATATTTTCTTTTCGCCGCTGTTTTCCGCTATGCAGTCTCCGCCAAAGACCATTTTTCCTACAATTACTTCCATTGACAACATGCTGAGATTATATCTAAAAAAAATATAGTTTACAATGGTTGCATTTTAGTTCTTTTTGGCAATGGTTTTTACAATAAATTTTCTTTTTCTATTAGCAAAGCTCACAATTTTAAAACTTCAGTTTAATTTCATTTAAACTTGAGCAAACAAAATCAACTTTCTTTAAAAGCTCTTCATCTGGCTCTATTCTGTCTGGAACCATGATTGTAAAAAGTCCAGCGGATTTTGCGCTTTTTATTCCGTTTGGGCTGTCTTCTACTGCCGCGCATTTTTCAGGCGGAAGATTTAAACTTTTGCAGGCAAGTTTGTATATTTCAGGATCTGGCTTTGAATGTGAAACTTTATCTCCTGTTGACAGTGACTCAAAAAATGAAAGCAGGCTTGCGTTTTTCAGCTGCCTTGTTACGACTGGACCTCTGGTTGAAGATGCGAGTGCAAGTCTGTAACCTTTGCCTTTTAAATATTCAAGCGTTTGTTTTGCAAAAGGCATAAGCGCGATTCCTTCTGATTTTTCAATTTCTGAGAAAAAAATTGAAGTTTGCTCCATAAAGTTTTGAACCGAAAAATCAGCTCCGAGAGAAGTTTTTAGAATATTGAATGTGTCGTTTTTGTTTGTTCCGATGCATTTTTTGAACAGTTCCATGGCTTTTTCGTCTTGAATTCCAAATTCTTTTCCTGCCTTTATCCAAGTTTTTTCACAGATGCTTTCCGTGTCAAGAAGAATTCCGTCCATATCAAATACAAATGCTTCTATTTTTTTCATGTGGAGATTATAGGAAAATTCTAGCGAAATTTCAATTTGAATATTGACCATGAGATGTTGTTTTTATATACTAGATGAACAATAAAATTATCTTGTGGCGTTAATTTGTTAGATAACGGTAAGGGAATGATACAACACTACTTTTTTAAGTGTATGTAGTGCTGACCGGTCTTTCTTTAATGCCGGGCAAGAACAGGAGTTGTTATGAAAAAGGGAATTCACCCAGACTACAAACTTACAAAAATCACTTGTGTATGTGGCAATGTGATTGAGACTCGCTCAACAGTATCAGATATTCATGTTGAAATTTGCTCTGCCTGCCATCCTTTCTATACAGGAAAGCAGAAGCTTGTTGATACAGCTGGACGCATTGACCGCTTTAACAAGCGCTACGGTGTAAAAGCTACAGAAACAAAATAAGTTTGTTCTTTTACATTTTGAAGCAGGCTGCAATAAGCCTGCTTTTTTTTTAGGTTTATCCAAAGCTTACTGGAGAATGTTATTATGAAGTTAAAAAAAATAATTCTAACTTTGTGTTCTTTTGTTTTTGCCTTTAATGTTTTTGCGCAGACTGCTGAAAGTGCAGAAAAGACAGATGTTTCCGTGGATTTTTCAAGTGAGACTGTCGAGTTCGATTCAAAAAAACACTATTTTGTCGCTGCTGGTGGAATGTTGCTTTCAAATATTGTTATTGCCGGATGGAACCGTTTTGGTCCTGCAAGAGCTAGCTGGGCTCAAGTTTACTGGGACGATATAAAAGAGCCTTGGAATAGGAAAATAAAGTTTGACCGCGACTGGTACTGGACAAATTTTGTTCTGCATCCTTATCAGGGCGGACTTTATTATCTGGCTGCGAGAAATTCAAATTTGAATTGGTTTGAGTCTTTGCTTGTTTCAGCGGCAGGCTCTTTTATGTGGGAATACTTTTTTGAAACAAATTCCCCGTCAACAAACGATCTTACATATACTCCAATTGGTGGTTTTGCTACAGGAGAAATGGTTTACAGGCTTGGTCTTGAAGCAAATGCCAAAGGACACAAATTTCTTGGCTACGTTGCGAACCCGCTTAGACTTTATACTGATCCGGTTTTTAAAAGAGCCCCGCAAGGACCGAGCGGACTTTTGCAAAGTTTTTCTTTAAAAACTGGATTTGGACTTGCTTTTGCAAATACTTGGCTAAAAGACCCTTACGACAATTGTTCTGAATTTTTCCCGGCTTATGGAACTGTTGGACTTGATGTTGTGTATGACGACCCTTATGGGCACGACTCAAATACTCCGTACAGCCAGTTTGAGCTTTCAATGCAAGGTTCTGCAGGTCTTGGTTCTGGTGAAGGCGCGGATTCCACAGAAGAAAAAATCATGTACAGCATAAATATTTTCAGCAACGGAATGCTTTTTGCTAGAAATCCTGATTTTGGGGAAAACCGAGATACAACTATCGGGCTTGTCCTTGAGTATGATTTTATGTGGCATTCGTTCATGGAATTTTCTTCACTTGCGCCTGGTTTCGCCATAAAGCAGAGGATAAACACAGAAAACGGAGCTTTTGTCTGGCAGTCCCATTTGGCAGGAATTATAATGGGAACAGCTGATTATTATTACTTGCGCCGTGGAATTGTTCCTAAGCCTGATTATGTTTCCTGCGATTACGGATATACAACTGGTGCTGAGATTGTTGAAAAGATTGCTTATAATGCGCATTCTGGCTTCGTTTTTGACTGGACTGTTCACGGATATGCAATGTACAAGTATAAAGCACAAAAGCAGGATTGCGATGACACTGGCTGGGAATATTTTGCTTTTTCTCAAGCCGCTGTAGAGTTTCCTGTCTCTAAGAAAGTTTCACTGGGACTCTCTGATGATTTCTATATAAAATATGCTGACTACGATAATGTTGAAAATGTTTTTTCAGTTTTGAACGCAGTCAACTTTTATGCACGATTCAAATTGATGTGATTTTCCAAGCCCTGTGGATTTTAGAATTTCTGTAATCCTCGGGGATTGTTGAGCTTGTTATTTCTTCTGCTGACATTTTAGGCGGAAGAAGTTTTTCATCCATTTTTAACTTGCGGCTGTTTGTGCTGAAATAAAGAATTCCTTTTGAGCTTAAAAGCTTTGAGCAGTTTTCTATTAGCTTTGGCCAGTCCCTATTTAAATCAAGCGTGGTGTCTGTATTTTTTGAATTGCTGAAAGTCGGCGGATCAAGAATTATTATATCGAATTTTTCATTTTCTTTTATTTGTTTTGATTTTTCTTCAAGATAATGAATAACGTCCATTCGTGTAGTTTTGTAGCTCGGTGTGTCCAAAAAATCATTCATCTTAAGGTTGTTTTTAGTCCATTCAGTGTAAGTGTTGCTCATGTCAACGCTTTCAACAAAAGATGCTCCTCCTTCAGCAGCATAAACTGAAAAACTTCCTGTGTAGCAAAAAAGGTTTAATACACGTTTTCCTTTGCAGTTTTCGCGTACTTTTAGCCTGAGCGGTCTATGATCGAAAAAAATACCTGTATCTATATAGTCTGTCAGATTTACAAAAAAGAGCTGGCCTTGCTCAAAAATAATTCCCTTTATGCTGTTTGATTCTTCTGCCTTTTTGTACTGGCTTCGTTTTCCGCTGTCGTCTTCACGCTGTCTTTTCCTCATTTTTACTATTACATTGGATTCTGGAATTTCCAGCGCCTTTGAAGTTTGAAGGCTCATTTCCTTCAGCCATAGTTCTTCCTCTTCAAAAGGTTTTTCGTAAGGACGTTCATAAAGATAAAGTCTTGCGTAAGTTCTTTGCTTTTCCTGCGCTAAAAGTTCCCTCGCTTTTTGCCCGTTTTCACTTATTGCAGAATTCAGCTCGGAATTATATTTTGCCGCGTCGATTTTGTTTTCAACGAATTCTGGAAGAAATGTGTAAACGTCAAGGCATAGCGGAATTTCTGGAATGTCCTTGTCGTAAATTCTATAGCATGAAATTCTATTTTTTCTTGCCCATTTTTTCAGGTGCTTCTGATTTTTTGAAATTCTGTTGAAAAAAAGTTCGCCTTGGTAACGGTTTTTGTTTTCTTCCATAAATAGTAGTTTCTCCAGTTAAATTTTAAATTCTGAAAACGGAATAGGTTCTTTTGGATTTTCAGAGATTTCGCTTAGCTGCATTTGCATCCATGAAATTCCGTACCATTTTCCATTTTTGTTTCCTGCATTTGGAAAGTTTCCGATTTCCTTAAACCCAAGTTTTTTGTGCATTGAAATGCTTATTTTGTTTTCTGAAGTTATTACGCCGTAGACATATTTAAATCCTTGGCGTGAAAGAGTTTCCATAAATTTTTTATAGAGCGCAGTTCCAATTCCGCATCTTTTTGGAGCGTCTGGGGAAAGATAAACAGTGGATTCAACATTCCATTTATATGATTCGTGAGGTCTTAACTGATGTCCGTAGATAAATCCACAAATTCTTCCGTTTGAATCTTGCGCGACAAAATACGGATAATTTTTTTTTGTTTCAGCAATTTGCTTTTTGTATTCTTCGATTGACGGATTTTCAGTTGAAAAAGTTACAACTGTATTTTTTACGTAGTAATCATAAATGTCGTGAATTTCTTTTGCATCTTTTTCTTCTGCGATTCTGATTGAAAAATTTTCCATGATAATTCAGCTCCATTTGTATTTTATCGTGAAATTTTTTCTGTTCGCAAAAACTTCCGCAGGAATTCCCATTGCAATAGGAACAGCAGGATCTACGTGCCCAATGTCAGCGTCCATTATTATCGGAAGATTAAATTCTGAAAGTATGTCTGTAACTGCATTGTGCTGATTTATTCCAAAAATTTCTTTTCCAAGAGAAGCGAGCGGACGTCCGATTATAAATCCTGAAGCTTTTTCAAACCAGCCGGCATTTTTTAATTGCCATACTTGCCTCCTAATTTCCGCTGGATTTCCGTCGCAGCTTTCAAGAACCCAGATAATTTTTTCTGCGCCGCGGTTAAATTCTTTTACGCTGTCAAGTTTTGTTCCGCACAAATTTGCAAGAACATCAAGGCAGCCTCCTAAAAGGACTCCTTCCATTTTTACTGAATCATTTTTTCCTGGAAAGATTTTGAGTGTTTTTTTTTCTGTAAGATTGTAAGTTAAATTTTCAAGATTTTCTGTAGAATCGCTGTCGTTCTTCGGAAGCTGAAATTTTTCAAATCCAGAAATTTCTTTTATTTTTCCTTCCAAAAGTCCAAGAGAATAAAGTTCAGGTGTTTGCCATTTTTTTCCAAAACCTGTGATTGTCGGTCCGTAAATTGCCGCGACTTTGCATTTTGTTACTAAAGGAAATGTAAAATTTGTGTTGTCGGAATATCCCATGAACCATTTTGGTTGTGCAACTGAAATTTTTTCAAAGTCAATGAAGCCGGCTGTTTCGCACATCATTTCTCCGCCGCCTGCAGAAATAACTGCGGAATTTTCATCAGAACAATAAAAATCTTCGAGTTCTTTTGCTGCTTTTTTTGGATCTGTTGAAATTCCTTTTCCGTCGCTTTTAAATACAGTTTCTCCTGCAAAAATTTTGTAGCCAAGAGATTCAAATTTTTTCTTTGCAAAATTAAAGCGGGAAGTGTAGGGTTCTGTTGTGCATCCAAATGAAGGAGCTGTTACGGCGATTGTGCAGCCTTTTTTTATTGAAGGCGGAATTCTTATGTTCATTCTGCGATTATATAATTTACGCAAAAAAAAATAAATTCTTTTTTCTGAGAAATTTTCTAGTTTTCTGCATTGTTTTCAGGCGGTGCTTCTTTTTCCCGTTCACGCTCGTTCAGCATTTCTGCATCTTCTCTTCCATGCAATGAATTCCATTCTGAAAATTTTTGCTTTTTTGACTTATGAAAAACAGGTGAGTATTGTCTTTTCATTGCTGAATAATATTCTTCATCATCCATTGTGAATTTCCGTAAAAATAAAAAAAGCACCCTTTTAAAAGAGTGCTTGAAATTGCCAGCGGTCAGAATCGAACTGACGACATAAGGATTTTCAGTCCTCCGCTCTACCAGCTGAGCTACACCGGCAATTGATGTATACGACTATATTGTTTTTTATTATTTATGTCAATAGAAAAACCTGAAAAATTTCAAAAATTATTTTTATTTTGGGATTATAAAATAAAACTTTTCTAAGACATGAAAAATTCCAGTCAACCCAAAAAAAATAATTTAAAATAAAAAAAAAGACTTGCCCAAATAAGACAAGTCTTTTAAATCGGGATGACAGGATTTGAACCTGCGACCCTCTGGTCCCAAACCAGATGCGCTACCAGCTGCGCTACGTCCCGAAACGAAATGGGCTCTGAGGGGATCGAACCCCCGACATTCTGGGTGTAAACCAGACGCTCGTACCAGCTGAGCTAAGAGCCCGTTTCAAGTGTCGCTATATTAACAAGTCATCACTTTTTTGTCAATAGAAAAATATGAAAAACTCAAAAAAAATTAATGCTTTAACTTGAAATTTTTTCTGTTTCGCTTGGATGTGTTTTTCTGCTCGGAAAAAGTTTTGTCAACTAGCTCGGATATTGTTTCTGTAACGATGTTTTTGTATTTTATAAAGTCTTCTTTTGTTTCCGTGAATAACTGAAACGGCTTTACTTCTAAAATTTCCAAAAACTTTTCTATAGTTTCTTTTTTAGGCCAGGTTTTTCCTGTTTCAATTTTTGAAATTCCTACCGATGTTATTCCTGATTTTTCTGCCAGTTCCTCTTGCGTCATTTTTAATTTTATTCTGTAACAGCGGATGTTTGAGCCCAAAATTTTGCATAAATCCCTAGGTTTGTCCATGAGGCAATTTTATACTTGCAGTTTAAGTGAAAAGAAGAAATCTGCAATTGCAAAATTAAGTGCTGATTAAATTGTCAGTTTAAGTAATATGTTTTTTTATTGCTGATATTTGAAAGGAAAGATTGTTTTTGCAAAACATTGAAATTTATTCTATGAATTGCAAAAACTTTTGAAACTGATTTTTTATTTTTTGTTCAAGCGGTCTTTGAGTGCTTTTCCAGGCTTGAATTTTGGTGTTTTTGAAGCTGCGATTTTGATAGTTTCTCCAGTTGCAGGATTGCGTCCTTCTCTTGCCGCTCTTTTTCCAACTGAAAATGTTCCGAATCCGATGAGCTGTACGTCATGTCCTTTTTCAAGTTCCTTTGAAACAATCTCAAGAAATGATTTGAGCGCGCTTTCTGTGTCTTTTTTTGGCAACCCTGTCGATTTTGCCATTTTTTCAATAAGTTCAGCTTTGTTCATTTTTTTTTCTCCCATAAAAAGTCAATGAGGAAATTTCAATTTCCGATTTGGCTTTTTTGAGCATATTCGCAATGAAATGAGAATATGCAGTTGATAAGGAAGTTTGCAACGCAAACTTGTGAATAAAAACTTTGACGCTATTTCAGACGAAGTTTTTATTGCACTCTCCTAATGTAAAAACTTTTGAAATCACATCGAACTTAAAAAAATAAGATCTTGGTATTTTTCAAAATGCAATAGACAAGAGTATACTTGAATATTTATAAAAACTCTAGTGCAAAATTAAATTTTTCTAAAAAATACTGAACTTTTTTGAAGTTTCGTTGACTATCCATATAAAAACTGCTAATATCAATTACCCCTTGGAGTTGCGTATGCGGCTCCCATTCTGACCATAAGGAGAAACATACGATGAGAAAGTATGAACTTATGACAATCTTTCCTTTAGAGGAAGAAAAATCTAAGGCCGGTCTTGAAACTCTTAGAGCTGACCTTGCAAGTTTCGGCGCAGAAATCGAAAAAGAGGAAGTTTTCGGCGACCGTGATCTTACATACGAAGTAAAAAAACAGAAACGCGGACACTTTGTTCTTTTTACACTGAAATTGAATCCTGCTAAAATTATTGAGCTTGACGGTAAATTCAAATTCAACAACAATCTTTTGAAATATCTTTTTGTTTTAATTGAATCAAAGAACGTATAAGACAAAAAATTCCGGAGTAGATTATGGCGACTTCTGATATAAACAGCGTTGTTATTGTAGGAAGACTTACAAGAGACGCAGAATTAAGGTATCTTAACAGCGGAACTGCTGTAGCTTCTATTTCTATTGCTGTAAACCGCAGCAAAAAAGATGGAGACCAGTGGGTCAGCGAGGCAAACTTTTTCGATGTTTCATATTTCGGAAAAGGCGCGGAAGGTATCAAGCCGTATCTTACTAAAGGAACACAAATTGCGGTTCAAGGTTCTTTGCGTCAGGACAGATGGGAAAAAGACGGACAGAAATTCAGCAGGGTAAATATTCTTGCTGACTCAGTTGAGCTTTTGGGCTCAAGGTCTTCTGGAAGTCAGAATAACGGCGGCTCTGATTCATTCGGGGGTTATCAGCAGCGCGCTTCTTATTCTCAAAATCAGTCTTCCGGCGGCGGATATGAGCCTTCTTCAGAAGCTTTTGGCGGAGACAACGCTGGTTTCCCTGAAGATATTCCGTTTTAATTCGGTTTCCGCAGTTTAAAAAAAACTCTTAAAAACAGGAGCTATATTATGGCAGACGAAAAAGAAGTAAACGAAAATACAAATGTAACACAGGAGCAGCTTCAGGATTCAGGACGTGAAGATGAAGTTCGTGGGGCTCGTGGAAAAGGAAAATTTTTCTCACACAAGAAAGTATGCCGCTTTTGCGCAAACAAGGGAAAAATTGATTACAAAGATGCAGATGGACTTCGCCGCTTTACAACAGAACGTGGCAAGATTCTTCCGCGCCGCATAACTGGAACTTGTGCAAGACACCAAAAAGAAGTTGCAGCTGCAATTAAACGTGCGCGTGCAATTTGTCTTCTTCCTTTTGTTGCAGACTAATTTTTTAGCAGTGAAACCAACTCCTGGTGGAGCTGCGTAAAACTAAAATTTTATAGGAGCTTGAAAAAATGAAAGTAATTCTTAATGAAGATGTAAAACACCTTGGAGAAATGGGTGATGTAAAGAATGTTGCAAATGGATATTTCCGCAACTATCTTTTCCCTCGTATGCTTGCAGTTCCATGCACGCCAGAAACAGAAGCTTATTTTGCTACAAAAAAGGCTGAAATTGAAGCTCGCAAGGAACAGAAGCGCAAGGACAGCATGAGCTTGAAGGAAAAACTTGAGGCTCTTGAAGTTGTTATTTCTATGCCTGCTGGAAACAATGGCAAATTGTACGGAGCTGTTACAAATCAGACAGTTTCTGACTTTTACAAGAAGAGTGGATTTGAGATTGAGCGCAAGAAAGTTGAAATTCCTGGACACACAATCAAAAATACAGGCTCTTATTCTGTAAAAGTTCATCTTTATGAAACTACAGTAGCTGAAGTAAAAGTTACAGTAAAATCACAGGATGATGTAACTGCTAAGAAGGAAGAAGCTCCTGCAAAAAAGGATGAGGCTCCAGCTGAAGAGGCAAAGTCTGAGTAATGTCTAAAATTGCTTAGGAAAAATAAAACCGTGAGATTTTTCTTGCGGTTTTTTTTATTTAGGGTTTACTGAAACCGTAAAAATGGACGAGTCGAGGTTTTTGTCGTTATTTTGCCTTGACCGTGCTATTGCAAAGAGGAAAAATGGATTTAAAAGATAAGATACCTCCTCATAATGTTGAGGCAGAACAGGCTGTTCTTGGAGCTCTTTTGCTGGACTGGAGCTCTGTAAGCGATGTTGTAACATATTTGCGAAGCGAAAATTTTTACAGTCAGCAGAATCAGCTTATTTATGAATCCTTGATGCATCTTTTTTCAGCTGGAATAAAAGGCGACTTACTGACTCTTGTTGATGACCTTACAAAAAATGGAAAACTTGAGGCTGCCGGCGGAGTAGCGTATATTTCCTCTTTAACGGATATTGTTCCCACAAGCGCGAATGTTGACTATTACGCTAAGATTGTTCTTGACCAGTCTACTAGGCGGAATCTTATAAAAATTTCCTCTGAAATAAAAGCATCCAGTTTTGATGAAACAAAAGAAAGCCGCTCTATTCTTGAAGATGCAGAGCAGAAGATTTTCAAGCTCACTGATATAAATCAATCTGCGCAAGTTCTTGCAATGAAAGATGTTGTGCCTAAAGTTATTCAGATAATCGATACGAGATACAAAAATAAAAATGCGTTTTCCGGAATTCCATCTGGACTTAACGATCTTGACAGCATGACAAGCGGTTTTCAAAACAGCGAAATGATTATAATTGGCGCGCGCCCTTCAATGGGAAAAACTGCCCTTGCATTGAGCATGATGCAAAACATTGCGATTGACCGTGGAATTCCGTGCGGATTTTTCAGCTTGGAAATGTCTGCGGATCAGATTGCTCAGCGTCTTCTTTCTCAGATTGCGAGAATTCCTGGAACAAAGCTTAGAAACGGAATGCTTAAAATAGAAGATTTTAAAAAACTTCAGGATGCGGCGGGAGAATGTTACAATGCGCCTCTTTATATTGTTGACACGCCGAACATGAAGCTTCTTGATCTGCGGGCGATGGCAAGGCGCATGAAAGTCAATCAGAAAGTTCAGATTATTTTTATCGACTATATTGGACTTATTACTAGCGAAAATCCTGATGCCCAGCTTTTTGAACAGCAGTCTGCAATTTCAAAGTCCTTGAAAAGCCTTGCGCGCGAACTTGAAATTCCGATTGTTGTTTTGTGCCAAGTTGCAAGAGCAGCAGAAGGAGAAGAGCCGAATCTTGCACAGCTTAGAGGCTCTGGCTCGATTGAACAGGATGCCGACATGGTAATGTTTATTCACGGAAAGCGGAACGACAATAAGGAAACCAATGAAGGCTATAATCCGGTTCAAGAGCGAAAGCTGATTGTGGCAAAACAGCGCAACGGTCCGATTGGCGATGTTGATGTTATTTTCCTTTCAAGCTATACGAAATTTGAAAACAAAAGCAAGGAATAATCTGTTTACAGTTTGTTTCAATTTCTGTATACTATAATCTCAAAAATTCTACGGAATTTTATGGAGGATGAAAGTGCTGATTCATTTCTGGGGAGTTCGGGGGTCTTTGCCTACGCCGCTGAAAAATGCTCAGGTACAGGCAAAAATTGCAGCCGTTGTTTCCCGTATTTCCCCAAAGGATTTGGAAAGCGCCGAGTCAAAAATGAAATTCCTTTCATCTCTGCCTGAATGGATTTATGGAACTATAGGCGGAAACACTCCTTGCATAGAACTTAGGTCAAAATCAGACGAGCTTTTTTTGCTTGACTGCGGAACTGGTCTAAGGGAATTTTCTGTTGCTGGCCGTCAGCCGGAAAGTAGGCATTATAATATTTTTCTTTCGCATTTTCACTGGGATCATATTCAAGGATTTCCGTTTTTCGGACAGTCTTTTTCGCCTAATTCAAAAATCGACATTTATACACCTTTTGCTAATGCCGAGGAATATCTTGAGCGTCAGAGCAGCCTTCCGTATTTTCCAATAAATGCTTGCTTTGAATCTGTGAAAAATCAGCTTTCGTTTCATTTTATGCAAGAAGGAACTCCAATAGAAATCGGCGGTCTTAAAATAGAATGCCACAGAATGTTTCATCCGGGAGATTCATATTCTTATTCATTTGAAGAGGACGGAAAACGCTTTATTTACAGCACGGATGTTGAGCTTCAGACTTCAGATTTTGACAAGAATTGCACAAGAAATAAATTTTTTGAAAATGCTGATGTTTTGGTTTTTGACAGCCAGTATACAAATCCGGAGGCTGCAAAAAAAGTGAACTGGGGGCACAACTCTTTTAGTTCCGCAATAGATTTTGCTTCTAACTGGAATATCAAGAACCTTTACTTTTTTCACCATGAGCCGAATTACGATGATAAAAAACTTGATTCAATTCTTGATGCTGGAAACAACTACAAAAAATATAAGTCGAATGGAAATTTAAATCTTTATATTTCAAAAGAAGGTCAGGAAATTCAGCTTTGAAACGGATTTTATATAAGATTGTTGTTTTTTTTACATGGATTCTGGCGGCGCTTTCAATTCTTTTTGTTGCAGCTTTTGGAATGTGGGCTTATGTTGTCAAGCCTGTTGATTCCGTGGAAAATAGCCGTGTTGAAAAAATCAGCGTGCCTTCTGGAGCTTCTGTAAGAAAAATCTCGCTTCTTTTAAAGGAAAAAGGGCTTGTGAAATCGGCTGATGCTTTTTATTATGCCGCAAGGTTCAGTGTTTTTGACAGAACAAAGCCATTCAGCTTGAAAAGCGGCTCATATACTTTAAGCACTTCGATGGGGTTAAAAGAAATTTACTTGATTTTGCAGTCTGGTGCAAGCGAATATATTTCTGTTGTTATTCCAGAAGGCCTTACAATGTCAAAAATTGCAAGAATTCTTGAGGATAAAAATATTTGTTCCGCTGAAGATTTTTTGTTTTACTGCAAGAATTCAGAACTTTTGGAAAAATATAAAATTCCAGCCGAGAATTTTGAAGGCTATCTTTTTCCTGACACTTATTTTTTTATAGCTCAAATGAAAGCGCAGGATGTTCTTTGCATTATGGCTGACAACTTTTTTTCTAAAACCGCAGAAATTTTAGAAGCTAAAGAGCTCTCTCCTTTGGAACTGCATGAGCTTGTTACTTTGGCTTCGGTTGTTGAGCGCGAGTACCGAGTCAAGTCTGAAGCTCCTATTATTTCCAGTGTTTTTACAAACAGACTTAAGCATGGAATCGGACTTTATTCCTGCGCCACAATTGAGTATATTTTGACTGAAATTCAAGGAAAGCCGCATCCAGAGCGCATAACTTACGATGATTTAAAGATTGACAGTCCTTACAACACTTACAAGTGGGCAGGACTTCCTGCAGGGCCTATTTCAAATCCCGGGCTTGTCGCGTTGACAGCTGCATTTAATCCTGCTAAAACCGACTATTACTTTTTTGTTCTCACAGACCCTGCGACTGGACGCCATACATTTTCAAAGAATTTTGACCAGCATAAGGCGGCGGAAAATACAAATTACTATTCAAAAGGTTTTTAAAATCAAATGCCCGGTCTGATAGCTAAAGAATCAATTGACGAAGTTGCGGAAAAAACTGATATTGTCAGCCTTGTTTCCGAGTACGTTTCTCTTGAACAGCGCGGCTCAAACTGGTGGGGCTGCTGTCCTTTTCATAATGAAAAAACTCCTTCGTTCAGTGTTTCACAAGATAAAAAATTTTACCATTGCTTTGGTTGCGGAGCTTCTGGAAATGTCTTTGATTTTGTAAAGGAGATGGAAAAGATTTCTTTTGTTGAATCAGTGGAGTTTCTTGCAAAAAAAGCAGGGGTTCAGCTTTCATATTCAAGTGGTTCTGCAAAAAGTTTTGATTCTTCAGCTTCAAAAATCAAGGATGAATATAAGAATTTGTATACAAGAGTTGCCGGAATGTTTCACTATATGCTTATGGAAACTCCAGCCGGAAAATTTGCACTTGACTACATTTTAAAGCGAGGACTTTCTCAGGAAACACTTGAAAAATTCAAAATTGGTTACAGTCCTTCAGACCGAAAATGGCTAAAGCAGTTCCTTTTGAAAAAAAATTATTCCGAAGACTTTTTGAATAATTCAGGTCTTTTTAGTAAAAATTATCCGGACTGCGCTTTTTTTTCAGACAGGCTGATGTTTCCGATTTTTGACAAGGACGGAGATATTGTAGCTATGGGCGGACGTTTTTTGCGCGGCGATGCTCAAAAGTCTCCTAAATATCTTAATTCCGGCGATTTGATTCAATATAAAAAGGGAAGCACTCTTTATGCATTTAATTTTGCAAAATCTTCAATACGAGAAAAGCGCAAAGTAATATTTTGCGAAGGCTACATGGACTGCATTGCTTATCATCAGTGCGGAATTACTTGGGCGGTCGCTCCTTTGGGAACATCTCTTACTGATGAGCAAATTTCACTTGTAAAGCATTTTGTTGAAGAAATTTATCTTTCTTTTGATTCTGACGGGGCTGGACAAAAAGCTACAAGACGCGCAATTCTTATGTGCAGAAAACAAGATGTGGCTGTAAAAGTGATAAGGCTTTCCGGCGGAAAAGATCCTGCTGAAATTATGCTGAATTTCGGGGCTGAATACTTGACGAATGAAGTCAATAATGCTATATTTGATTCTGATTATCTGTTGTCTAAACTGCAAGAACTCTATCCTAAAGATACCCCTATGGGCAAGTCTAAGGCGTCGTTAGATTTTTTTGAGTACATAGATTCTTTGCAGTCGGATGTTCAGAAAGATGCCTGTCTGGATCAGTTGTGCCAGACATACGGTATAGAAAAGGAGGCTGCTCGAAGGGATTATTTCAACCGGGACAAGGTTTCATACCGTTTTAGAAATGTAATTACGGAGCAGAAAAACCAGGCGGATTCTGAAAAAATTAAAGTAACCGCTGAACTGCAAGCTGTTATGACAGCCGTAACTGAAGATGTCAGTCTTTTCCAAAAAATGCGTGAATGTGTTTCTGTTGATGATTTGTCGGACAGTTATTCCAAGCAACTTTTTGCTGTTATGCAAGAGTGCCAGAAAAACGGTTCTTTTTCAGTAAGCAATATACTTAACCGGATAGATCAGGAAAATTTCAGAAAGCTTATAATTGAAGCTATAAGCAAAAATACTGGGCGAATTCAAGAATCTGCCGAAAGTTGTATAAATTACTTGAAAAGAAATGCTTACAAGCGAAAAAAAATGTATCTTATGGAAAAAATTTCCTCTTTGTCGAGGAGTATTTTGCCGGAAGACAAGGCTCTTTTAGCGGAACTTGCAAAACAAAAAATGGAACTTGATTTCCAAATTGAAAATTTGAAGGATTAATCAATGGCTAGAAAGTCACCTGAAAAAAAATCTGAATCAGTTAAAAAAGAAAAAAAATCACTTGAATCAAAATCAGAAAAAAACAAAAAAACTGCGGATTTAACCGAATTTGATGAATCAGAAGAAAATGACTCTGATCAAGAAGAAAATTCAGAAGATGAGGAAGAGTCTGCGGATTCCGAGCAGGATTCAGAAGAAGTTCTTGATCCAAATGTAAAAAAACTTTTGGACTATGCGTGCAGCAAGCAGATTATTTCATGGGACGAAATCACTGAAATTTTAACGCCTGAATTTGTGAATTCTCCAAAAATGGAGGAGGTTCTTCAGCTTCTTACAAAAAACAATATTCAGGTTATGGAAGAGGACAATCTTCTGGACGATGAAGAGGAGGAAGATGAGGACGACGAGGATTCTCTTTCTGATTCCGAAGATGATTCTAAGTTTGACGAAAAGCACCGTCTTGTTTCAAATGACAAGGAATCTGGAATTGATGATCCAATCAGGCTTTATCTGCGTGAAATTGGAAAAGAAAATCTTCTTACGGCAGAGCAGGAAGTCATTCTTTCAAAGCAAATGGAAGACGGTCAGAATATAATAAAAAATGTCATAAGAAATTCCGGCATGATTATTCCTGAATTTTATCAGATTTGCCACACAATTTATAAAAAAATAGATCCTCATGAGCCTGGAAAAGCCAGAAAAGAAATTAACGAGCTTATGGCTGAACGTCGCCGCTTGAGAAGCTGCTATGTTGAATATGTTAAGCCGATTCGCGAGCAAATGTCTGAATACATGGCATTGAAAAAACAGCTTCATTCTGAAGATCCTACAATAAATATTTTTTCTGATGAAAATTTAAAGCGAGTAAGAGATTTTATAAAAGAATCGCTTTTAAATGCAGATCTCCAAACTGAAGAAATTGAAACTTTCAGCGCAAAATTTATTACGGCTTCAAAAAAAATTGACGAGTACCACTTGATTCAAGAGCGCCGCATGAAAAAACTGCGGATTACGGATGCTGTTGGTCTTCGTTCAATTGGCCGTCGTCTTGCAATCAGAACTGAATCCGCAAAGCTTGAAAAAGAGCTTGCTATGACTGCTGATGAAATTCGTTCTGATTATACTGAAATTCAGAAAATTGACCGAAAACTCCGCGAACTTGAATACGATTTTGAAAATTCCGTTGATGAAATTCTTGAAATGAAGAAGGAAATCGAGCGCGGAAGATTGCAGCTTGAACAGGCAAAAAACCGGCTTATAAATGCAAACCTTCGACTTGTTGTTTCAATTGCAAAAAAATACACAAACCGCGGACTTCAGCTTTTTGACTTGATTCAGGAAGGAAATATTGGTCTTATAAAGGCTGTTGAAAAATTTGAATATCGCAAAGGCTATAAATTTTCAACTTATGCGACTTGGTGGATTCGGCAGGCGATTACAAGGTCTATTTCTGATCAGGCAAGAACAATCCGTGTTCCGGTTCACATGATTGAGCAGATAAACAAAGTTGTCCGCGAGAGCCGACAGCTTATGCAAAAATATGGAAGAGAACCGACTGATGAAGAAATTGCAGCGCAGCTTTCATGGCCTCTTGCGCGTGTAAAGCAAGTTAAAAATGTTGCTAGAGAGCCTATTTCTCTTGAAACTCCGATTGGAGAGGAAGAAGATTCTTCTTTGGGAGATTTTATTGAGGACAAGGAAATTGAAAATCCTGCTAACCAGACTGCGTATACATTGCTTCAGGAACAGCTTCGTTCTGTTTTAAGCACATTGCCGCAGCGTGAGCAGGAAGTTTTAAAAATGAGATTCGGACTTGATGACGGATATTCTCTTACGCTTGAAGAAGTAGGTCTTTATTTCAATGTAACAAGGGAAAGAATCCGCCAGATTGAAGCAAAGGCTTTAAGAAGACTTAGACATCCGCGCCGTTCAAGCGGTCTTAGGGACTACATTGATTCTTAAAGGAAATCGTGTAGACATAAAAGTCGAAATTGTGTAAAATACTGCACCTATATATAGAATTTACAAGAGGTTGCCATCTATGCAAATGACAGAAGAATTAGAAAGATTAAAAAACTTGCAGGACGTGCTTGCTGAAAAATATGAAATTGAAGCAAAAGTTGAGGAATTGCCGAAAACTCTTGATGGCAGCACGGAAAGCCTTGACCGTTTCAAAAGAGAATATATCGAAAAAAATAAGCTTTACGAAGAAAAAAAAGATATTGTCGCTCGTTTAAGAGTTGAACTCGATGAAGCCCAAAGAAAGCGTGAAGAAGGCGAAAAGGGAATGGATTCGATTTCCACACACCGTGAATATGAAATTCTTGAAAAGCAAATTTCAGAAGCGCAGGCTTTGGAAGATTCAAAAAGAAAAGAGCTTCAGCGTGAAGAAAAAAGCATGGCTGAGCTTAACGATTTGCTTAAGAGCGAAGAAGATTTGATTGCTTCAACAGAAAAAGATGTAAATGAGGCCCGGGAAAATCTTGACAAGGAAATTGCTTCTTGCAATGAAAAACTTGAGGCTTTAAAATCAGAAGAAGCAAAATGGTCAGAAGGCATTGATTCTGAAACAATTATGAAGTTTCAGAGAATAATAAAAAGAAACCGCAAAGGAATTGTCGCTGTAAAAGGAAAAGTTTGCGATGGCTGCCACATGATTTTGCCGGCGCAGTTTGCAAATGAAGTTCACCATGGAGAAAAAATACTTTTCTGTCCTTATTGCAGCAGAATTCTTTTCTATGAAGAAGCCGCTGATTTGGATGAAAACTATGTTTCAATTCATGATGACATTTCAGCTGATGACATGGATGAAGATCTTCTTGATGATGAGGATCTTATTGATATTGAGGGCGATGATTCAGAAGATTCAGATTCTTCTATCAAATCCCTTGATTATGAAAATTAAAAAAATAAGGATATGTTGATCGCGCTAAAAGAGATGATGATTTCTTTTTAGTGAGGTAAAGTCCGGGCTCCTCCGGAAAAGATGCCGGGCAATAACCGGGCGGAAAAGAAAAACTGCTGGTTTTCAGTAAAGTTTCTTTGCCGACAGAAAGTGCTACAGAAAATTACCGCCTGTAATGGGTAAGGGTGAAAAGGCAGGGTAAGAGCCTACCGCGTTTTTGGCAACAGAAACGGCATAAGTAAACCTCATTAGGAGCAAAATCATATAGCAGTTTGGTTTTCCGGCCTTATGCTGCGGGTAGATTGCTGGAAATGCCGGGCAACTGGCATTGCAGATAGATGGTCAACACGTTTTTTAATAAAACGTTCCAGAACCCGGCTTACCATATCCTTTTTTTTATTTTTGTTTGCTTCAGTTTTTCTGAAAGCGGATTTGATTTTGTTTATTGCATTTTTCGGGTGGGGAAAATGAAAGCTAGATACGGTTTAGACTTATTCTATCATAAAAGGAAAACCTTTGTCATTAAGTTTATAATCGCGTCTTTTGCAATTGTTTTTGTAACGTTGCTTTCTTTTATTTTTATAAAATTTATCGGAAACAAATTTTTTAAGCTTGATTCAGTTGATTCGATGTACAAAAACTGGTCGCTTCACACGGAAGATGGTTATAAATCTGTTTATAGTTCAGCTTCAAAAATTCTTGATGAAAATCCTTATCATAATGCTGCTCTTACTTTTTTGGGCTACAGTTCATTTATGCTGGCTGAATCAGAGACTGACAATATAAAGTCTCAAGAGCTTTTGGATAAATCGATTTTCAGCCTTAGAAAAGCAATGCATGGATGTAAAAAAGACACGCTTCCGCAGATTCAATATATGCTTGGCCGAGCGTATTTTTATAAGAACAAAGTTTCAGCTTACCATTATTATGCTGACTTGGTTGTAAAATATCTTTTGCTTGCGGTTTCAAATGGATATAAATCAGTTGATATTCCGCTTTTGCTTGGTTTAAGCTATGCGTCTCTTGGTGAAACTGATGAAAGCATTGCGGCTTTTACAGAGGCGCTTCTTGTGCGTGAAACTGACACGCTTTTGTTCAACATTGCGAAACAGTATTGCAATAGTGGGCAGGAATCTGTTGCAAAGCAGTATCTTGTCCGCGTTATGGAAACAAGCCAGAATGAAGAGCTTTTGGACGACAGCCATATTCTTCTTGGGCAGATATATACAAGTGAAGGTAATTTTTCGGATGCGGAAAAAGAATTTAATTCAATTCTTGAAAAAAATCAAAATTCTGCTGACGCGCATTACGGACTTGGTGTATTATATGAGAAAAAAGGCGATAATATAAAAGCTCGGTCTGAATGGCGCAAATGCCTGAAAATTCAGTTCAACCATAAAGGCGCGCTGAAAAAAATGTCAGGTCTATAGAAATTTGAATTTTACAGAAAAGCTTGGAGGAGGAAAAATGAGCTTTCTTGATAATTTTACAACTGATATAGGAATTGATTTGGGGACTTGCAATACACTGATTTATGTCCGTGGGCAGGGAATTGTTATTGACGAGCCTTCAGTTGTGGCAGTTGAAAAAGGAACTGGAAGAATTGAAGCTGTTGGTGTTGAGGCAAAAAGAATGCTTTGGAAGACACCTGGAAATATTGTCGCTATAAGACCTTTGGCGGACGGTGTTATTTCAGACAGTGATTCGACTGAAAAAATGCTTAAGTATTTTATTTCAAAAGTAATTCCGCGGCACAATCTTTTTAAGTCTATAAGAATGAAAATCGGAATTCCTTCTTGCATTACTCAGGTTCAGCAGGATGCGGTAATGGCTGCCGCTTTGAAGGCTGGTGCAAAAGAAGTAAAGTTGATTGAGGAAAGTCTTGCCGCTGCAATTGGCGCTGAAATTCCGATTTACGAGCCAGCCGGACACATGGTTTGCGATATTGGCGGTGGAACTACAGAAGTTTCAGTTATTTCTTTGGGCGGAATGGTTGTTACAAGTTCAATTAGAATCGGAGGAAATGCTTTTGATGAGGCGATTATAAAGCATATTCGTTCTGTTCATAACCTGATTATTGGACAGCAGACTGCGGAGCGTCTTAAGATTGAAATTGGAAATGCAATTGCCGAAAAAAATATCGATGATGATAAAATCCGGAAAATGGAAATCCGCGGAGGAGATGCGATTACAGGTCTTCCACGCCGCCTTGAAGTTGATTCTGTAGAAGTGCGTGAAGCTTTGAAAGAGCCGGTTTCAAAAATCATTGAAGAAATAAAGAAAACTTTGGGACGCACTCCTCCTGAACTTGCAGCTGATATTGTTGAGCGTGGAATTGTTATGTCTGGCGGCGGCTCAATGCTAAAAGGCTTGAAAGATTTGATAAAGAAAGAAACTGGTGTTCCTGTGTTCCTCGTAGAAAAGCCTCTTGAATGCGTTGCAAAAGGCGCAGGCGAAGCATTTGAATTGTTCAAGGATATGTCTACTCGTCGTTCAATTTATGAAAATTTGAATGACTAAAAACATCGGGTTGTTTGCTCATGGCGGGAAAATTTAAAGCTTCTATCCGCATAAAAACTGCGGAAATTCTTTTGGCATTTCTTGTTGTTTTCAGCGGAGTGCTTTTAGGTTTTTCTGGTGGCGGATTTGTTGTCAATTTTAATAAAGTTGGTTTTTCTGTAGTTTCTTTAATTCAAAAAGGAAGCAGTTCTGCGATAAGTGCTGTAGCTGGAATTGTTACATCAATAAGAGATATTACAGTTCTTCAAAAAGAATACAATGAGCTTTCAGAAAAACTTAAAGACTATGAATTCATGCAGCGCAACAATGTCGAAATCAGAAAAGAAAATGAACGCCTGCGTGAACAGCTTCAGTTTGCCTCTGAAATTGAATATAAAAATATTCCTGCACAAATAATCGGACGTGACCCAGACAATCTTTATTCTGGAATTACAATAAACAAAGGTGCTAGAAGCGGAATAAAAAAAGGTTTTCCTGTTATTGCGATTCAAAATGGAAATGTCGGCGTTGTAGGCAAAGTTGTTACAGCTGGTATTGATACAAGTCTTGTAATGCCTGTTTACGACACAAAATGCAATATTTCCGCGCGGGTTCAAAATACTCGAGATATTGGAATTGTTTCAGGAAATGGTTCATATGGAAGTCCGTTAAATCTTCAGTATATACGGAAAAGAGTTTTTGACAGCTTGAATCATGGCGATATTGTCGTTACTAGCGGAGAAAATGGAAACTATGTCAAAGATATTCCTATTGGCCGTATTTCTAAAATCAAAATTCTTGATTACGATTCATCGCTTAGCATTGAGCTTGAGCCTGTTATAGATTTTTTGCGTCTGGAAAACGTGCTTGTTGTTGACCAAAAAAATTTAAATGACAAGCCGCCGCTTGCAAAGAATTAGCGCTTTTATTGTTTGGAGAAAAAATGTTACGAGCTTTTTTTTCAAGTTCTGCCATTCTGCTTTTTGTTTCTGTTTTTGAAGCCGCAGTTCTTTCGAATATTGTTTTTCTTCCGGCTTTGCCAGACTTGTCTTTGATTTGCGTTTTGTTTTTTTCTATAAATAACGGAAAGTTAATCGGTGAAACTACAGGTTTTGTTTCCGGCTTGTTCTTGGACTTTTTGAGCGCATGTCCGCTTGGACTGAACTGCCTTCTTAGATCTGTGCTTGGATATTTGGGCGGAATTTTCAACAAGTCCTTGAATACAGAGGGATTTTTTGTTCCGCTTTTTCTTGGAATTTGTGCTACGGTATTGAAAGTTCTTTTTATTTATCTCATTTCCGTTTTTTTTCCTCTTATTGTCGCTTCGTATAAAATTTTTTCTTTCAGTTTTTTATTTGAAATTTTATTGAATGGATTTCTAAGTCCTTTTGTTTTTAAATTTTTGAGGCTGTTCAGAAACAGCATTATTTTAAAACCGGAGAACATTTTTCAATGAGCGGAAAAAATCGTTTTGATTCAGCTTTTGAAGATTCAAAAAACAAAAGCGGCTCGCTTAAAAAAAATTATAAAGTTTCATTTTTACTTGGAATTATTTCTGTTTTTTTTGCTGTTTATGCGCTGAAACTTTTTAGTCTTCAGATTTTGGAAGGTGCGCAGTATCAAACCCGCTCTGTTCGAATTTCAAGAACTATAACAACAATTGCGGCTCAGCGTGGAGAAATTTTTGACAGAAAAGCAAAACTGCCGATGGTTATTAATACAGATTCTTTTGCTGTTGATTTGATTCCAGGCGAAATTCCGCAGGGATATTTTGATACTGTTGCAACGAAACTTGCTAAATTTCTTGGAATTTCAAAATCGAATATTGACGCAAAAATTCCGCAGCGGCTTAGAAGAAGCTTTTCGCCTATTGAAATAAAGACGAACGTTCCCTTTGAAATTATTTCGAATATTGCCGAAAATCTGACTGATTTGCCTGGAGTTTCCTGGAGAAACAAGCCTGTCCGCTATTATGCTGAAACTGGTTCTATGAGCCATGTCTTGGGATACGTAGGCGATATTACAAATGAAGAACTTAAGCTGATGTACAATAAAGGCTACACTTCAAATTCAATCGTTGGAAAAACTGGAATTGAAAGGCAGTATGACAGTTTGCTTCAGGGAAAAGAAGGAAGCATAAGCCGCACAGTTGATGTTCACGGGAGAATCTTGAATGAAGATCCTGTTGTAGTTCCGCCTGTAAGTGGAAAAAATCTTGTTCTTACAATTGACAGTGAAATTCAGACTTTGGCAGAAAAAGCCCTTGGAGAGCGGGTAGGGGCTGCGGTTGTTTTAAAGCCTGCTTCCGGGGAAATTCTTGCCATGGTTTCATATCCGTATTTTGATGCCAATATATTTTCAAAAGATGACGCTTCTGTCCAATATGCAAAACTTGCTGCGGACAAAAATAAGCCAATGCTGAATAGAGTTGTAAATGCAGAGTATCCTCCGGCTTCAACTTTTAAAATTATTATGAGCACTGCGGTTCTTTCGGAAAAAGTTTTTCCTGCGGAAAAGAAGATAGAATGTCCAGGAAGAATTACTTATGGAGACCGTGTTTTCCGTTGCCATATCGGGCTTCCTGGTCATGGCTGGCTTGATTTAAAAAATGCGCTTGCCCAGAGTTGTGATGTTTATTTCTGGGTCATAGGAACTGATCATCTTGGAGTAGAGCGAATTGCAAGTTATTCCAAGGAATTTGGATTCGGTCAGAGCCTTGGAATTGATTTGCCTGCTCAAAGCAATGGTTTTGTTCCTACGCCGCAATGGAAAGAACGCCGTTACCATGAAAAATGGCTTGGTGGCGATACAATGAATATGTCAATCGGGCAGGGCTATACTCTTGCAACGCCTCTTCATGTTGCGAATATGATGGCGATGGTTTGCAACAGTGGAAAAATTTATAGGCCGCATCTGCTCAAAGAAATTCGTGATTCTTCAAATGATTCAGTTCAAGAAATAAACCCAGAAGTAATGCGTGAGTCAACTGTAGCTCCTGAAATCTGGAAAGAAATTCAAAGGAATTTGAGGTACACAATTACAGATGGAACAGCGGTTTATCCTATGCACAATACTTCTGTTCAGATTGCGGGAAAAACTGGAACTGCGGAAGTTAATGGTGTTGGAAAAAATCACTGGCATTCTTGGATGGTTGCCTATGCGCCTTTTGATGCTCCGCCTGAAGAGCAAGTCGTTGTCGCAGTTTTAGTTGAAGCTGTAAACACTTGGGAATGGTGGGCGCCTTATGCTACAAATATAATTATCCAGGGAATTTTCAATAATCAGACTTTTGAAGAATCTGTGGATGCTTTGAAATTCCGCTATTTACTGAACAGGCAAAGAGCAGCCGGAGGAAGACGCGAATGAAAATCAGATTTTTTAGTTCAATTGACTATATTCTTCTTTTGTGTGTTCTGTTTTTAATAACTGTCGGCATTGCGTTTATATATTCTTCTGGAATAAATTCTGAAGGCGTTCTTGTTTCCAATGAATATATAAAGCAGATTATCTGGTTTTGCATTGGATTTTCTGTAATGACCATAATGGCTTTGCTGGATTACAGAAGACTGGAACGATATTCCCATTACTTTTTTATTTTTATAGCGGCAATTCTTGTATATACAAGATTTTTTGGAAGATATGTAAATGGAGCTAGAAGCTGGCTTGGAATTGGGGATTTGGGAATTCAGCCTTCCGAGCTTATGAAGATTGCATTTATACTTTTTTTAGCGCGTTTCCTTGACAAGTCGTCTGCAGAAAAGCCGATGAAGCGTTTTGCGCTTGCAATTTGCATTATGATGGTTCCAATGGGACTTATACTTCTTCAGCCTGACTTGGGAACTGCAAGTGTTTTTCTTCCTATCTTTCTTTTTATGTGCTTCATGGCTGATGTTCCTGTCCGCTATCTTATGATTGTTTTTCTGACAGGAATGTTTACCATTGTTTTTGCGGTTCTTCCAATTTGGGAAACTGAAATTTTACGGAAATCTGTTCCTGTTATTCATGTTCTTTCAAATATAAAACTTAGAATTCTTGTTTTTTCAGCTTCTCTTGGAATCTGTATAATTGGAATTTTGGGAAATATGTTTTTTAAGAAAAAATACTATTACTGGATTACGTATTTCTTTGGAATTTTTTCATGTTCAATTGCTGGTTCTTGGGCTTGCGGAAAAGTTTTGAAACCTTATCAAATTGCAAGGCTTATAGTTTTTATAGATCCAAACAGCGACCCTCGTGGAGCCGGCTGGAATATAATTCAGTCCAAAACCGCAATAGGCGCCGGAACTCTTTTTGGCCGCGGATTTATGCAGGGATCTCAAAGCCATTTGCGTTTTCTCCCTCAGCAAAGTACTGACTTTATATTCAGCATTTTTTCAGAGGAAATGGGATTTTCAGGCGGAATTATTTTATTCTGCGCATTTTTTGCAATCTTGCTTCGAATTACGCACATAATAAGGCAGACTAATAATTCCTATAGCTGTTACATTGCTTCAGGAATTCTTGGTATGTTCTTTTTTCATTTTATTGTAAATGTTGGAATGGTTATGGGAATAATGCCAATCACGGGAATTCCTCTTCCGTTCCTTTCTTATGGCGGTTCAGCTCTTCTTACAAATATGCTTGCTATCGGTCTTTTGATGAGCATTAACAGCCGCCGTCTTGATTTTAAAACGACTTTATGAAAACTTCTGATTTAATTGATCCTCTGAAAATTTTTGGTTCTAAGCTGAATACTGTTCAGTCGCCATCGCGTTATGTTGGCGGAGAATTTGGAATCACTGTTAAGCCACATTCCGGGTCAGATGAATATTTTAATTTTGCAGTTGCATTTCCTGATTTGTACGAAATTGCAATGTCAAATCTTGCAGTAAAAATTATTTATAATGGACTGAATCTTCTTCCAGATGTAAGATGCGAGCGTGTTTTTGCTCCTGATGTTGATTTTGAAAATCTTTTAAAAGAAAGCAATGTACCGCTTTACACAATTGAAACTGGAATTCCGTTGTTTAAAACAGATATGATTGGCTTTTCAATTGGATACGAGCTTGGAATAACGGAAGTTTTGGCAATGCTTGATTCCGGAAAAGTTCATCTTCTTGCAAGCGAAAGAAATGAAGATGAGCCAATCGTTATTGCTGGCGGCTGTGGTGTTACAAATCCAGCTCCTTTCAGCGATTTTTTTGATGCGTTTTTTATAGGCGAAGCCGAGCCTGCGCTTTTTAACTTAGTTGAAGATTTGTCCAAACTGAAAAAAAACGGCGCGTCAAGAAAAGAACTGATTGAATTTATAGAATCAAAAAATTTTATTTGGACTAAAAAAAAGCATCTTGAAAAAAAAGTTGCAAGAAGAGTAGTGCAGTCTGATTTTGGGCTTGTTCCATCTGTGCCCGGATGGTTTCCGCTTCCATCCAGCAAGCCTGTGCAGGATCATGGCGTTGTTGAAATTATGCGCGGATGTCCAAACGGATGTCGTTTTTGCCATGCTGGAATTTATTATCGGCCTATGCGTGTAAAAAACAAAAACTTAATAATTGAAGAAATTGACCATCTTGTTTTTGACGCAGGCTACAGAGAAGTCAGCCTTAATTCATTAAGCAGCGCGGATTTTCCTGAAGTTTCAAGTCTTCTTGATATTTTAAATGAACGCTACAAAGGCTTTAATGTTTCGTTTCAGCTTCCATCCTTAAAAGTGAATGCGTTTTCACTTGATATTCTTGAAAAGCTTTCGAAAATCAGAAAAAGCGGTCTTACATTTGCTCCGGAAGCCGGAACTCAGCGTCTGCGTGACGTTATCAATAAAAATGTTTCAGAAGATGAGGTAATGTCAACCTGCCGTATCGCTTTTGAGGGCGGCTATACAAATGTAAAGCTTTATTTTATGCTCGGACTCCCGACTGAAACAGATGAGGACGTTGCCGGAATAGCTGAACTTGCCCAGAAAGTAGTTGACCTCTATTATACCATTCCGAACCGCCCGAAAGGAAAAGGTGTTCAGGTTTCAATAAGTACTGCAACATTCGTCCCGAAGCCTTTTACTCCTTTCCAGTTTGAACCGCAGGCTACCCGTGAACAGATAGAACATAAACAGAAAGTTCTTATTGATTCCGTAAAGACCAGAAAAATTAAGGTAAGCTGGCATAATCCTGATGTAAGCATACTTGAAGCCGTTCTCGCAAAAGGTGACAGAAAACTCGGAAAAGCTATCTATACAGCATGGAAAAAAGGCTGCAAATTCGATGGCTGGGAGGAGTTTTTCAGATTCGATTTATGGCTTGAGGCTTTTGAGGAAACAGGTATTGATATTTCATTCTATGCAAACAGAAAAAGAGATTATGATGAGATTCTGCCATGGGAACATCTCGATTATCTTGTATCAAAGAACTTTTTTATAAGAGAACATAAAAAAGCTGTATATGACCAGAAAACTACTCCCAACTGCCGCATAAAATGTGCCGGCTGCGGCGTAAACAAGGCTGTCGGAGGTGAATGCTTTGAATGATATAAGAGCTGTATTTGAAAAAAAAGACAGTGCGGTATATATATCACATCTTGACCTCAACAGATGTATGCAGAGAGCTTTCAGACGCTCAAAGCTCCCTGTATGGTATACAGAGGGGTTCAATCCTCATGTCTATGTGATGTTTGCACTTGCTCTGTCACTCGGATTTGAAAGCAGCTGTGAGATAATGGATTTTACTCTCACGGAGGATATCCCTTATGAACAGATAAAAAATTCCCTCAACAGCGTTCTCCCTGACGGAATAAGAATAATCAGCGTTTCAGCTCCGAAACTCAAACATACTGAAATAGCATTCGCTGATTTTAAAATAAAAATATTTAATGATAATCCTGTAAATCTCAGGGAAAAATTTATTGAATTTGTATCTCAGGAAAAAATTATTGTACTTAAACGAAATAAAAAGAAACAGATGATTGAAACAGATATAAAACCTGTTATAAATGTTCTTGACTCGTCAGCAAAAGATGAATATCTTGAAATTATGTTAAGACTTCCCGCAGGTACTCAGAAAAATTATAATCCGACTCTTTTAACAGATGTTTTCTGCAAATATGCTGATATTCCTTCAAATGCTGTGAGAATTGAACGTGAAAGAATTATTTGCAGTGACGGAAAAGATTTTTCCTGAAAACTATTGCATTTTTTTATTTAATATGTTATTATATAAAAGCATTTGAAATCCGCTGAATTATATTCAGTGAGAGTTAATGCCGTAAATGACATTAAGTCGGACAGTCCGCTGTATACAATTTATACATGAATGTTCGGAAATTTTTAAGGAGGATTTTTAAAATGGACGCTCTTAAACTTATCAGTCAGGACAGCTTGAAGAAAGATGTTCCTTCAGTTAATATCGGTGATACTGTAAAGGTTCACGTTAAAATCAAGGAAGGCGACAAGTTCCGTATTCAGATTTTTGAAGGCACTGTTATCGCAAAGAAACATGGCGGTATCAATGAAACATTCACTGTAAGACGTGTTGCTCACGGCTGCGGAATCGAAAGAGTTTTCCCACTCCATTCACCTGTTATCGACAAGGTTGAAACTATCAGAACAGGTAAAGTTCGCAGAGCTAAACTCTATTATCTCCGTGACAGAGTTGGTAAAGCTGCAAAGGTTAAAGAAGCTATTCGTTAGTCTGATGAAAGACATCTTGTTCTTTTGTCTTAAAACGCATAACAGCGAACAAAGGGACGCAAAGTCCCTTTTTTGCTATACTGATAAATGACGGAGATGATTTGATGAGTTCTGAAAAACATGGCACTGCTAAACAAAATTTCCTCGATGATTTGGCTGATATGGCAGAATCAGTCATATATGCCGTATTCCTCGTGCTGCTTATATTTACATTCCTTTTCCGTATCGCTACAGTTGAAGGAACTTCAATGGTTCCGACTCTCCAGGAAGATGACAGGCTCATTGTTTCAAATCTGCTGTATAAACCGGAACAGGGTGATATAATTATTATAAACAGCGTTAATTCACACCTTTTTACTGATGATTCACAGACAGAAGTCACAGAAGCTCCCGGCCTTGGAAAACGCATAGTCAAAAGAATTATTGCCATGGAGGGTCAGACTGTTGATATCGATTTCGACCTCGGCATAGTGTACGTTGACGGAGTTCAGATTTATGAAAGCTATATCGCCGACCTTACTACAAGAAATGAAGGTGCTTTCGATTATCCGATAACCATTCCTGAGGGTTATATGTTCGTTATGGGCGACAACAGATTATGGTCAAAGGACAGCCGTCACCCGGAAGTCGGTCTTATAAGCAATGATGATGTTATGGGTCATGTAATACTCAGAATTTCTCCTTTCGATAATTTCGGCTTTGTATATTAAAAAGAGATGAGGCGGTAAAATGGAAGATACACGCAAAAAAAGTACTCTGCTTGCTGATATCCTTGAAACAGTTGAAACATTGCTTTACTGGATATTCATTTTAAGACTTGTATTCATATTTATAATAGGTATTGCTCAGGTGGACGGGCATTCAATGGTTCCGACACTTCAGGATACTGAGAAGCTTATATATTTCCATCTTTTCTATCAGCCTGAGGACGGAGATATTGTTATTGTAAACAGCAAATCACTTGACAAGACTATTGTTAAAAGAGTAATCGCCACGGAAGGTCAGACTATTGATATAGATTTTGAAACAGGTACTGTTTCAGTTGACGGTGAGGTTCTTGATGAACCATACATAAATAATGCAACTGTCAATAATACAGGTGCGTTTGAAGATGATGATTATCCGCTTACCGTTCCTGATGACTGTATTTTCGTCATGGGCGACAACAGACAGAATTCAAAGGACAGCAGACACTGGCAGGTCGGATTTGTTCCGGTTGATGAGGTTGTCGGAAAGGTTATTTTAAGATATTATCCTTTAAGTGATTTCACTGTGTTTTAAAACAGAATAAAAGAAAATTCGTTTTGAACCGGCATTAATTAACGTAAATTTGATGATGTTGGTTTGTAGGGGCGAACTGTGTTCGCCCGCCTGAAATTATGGTAAATCCAACGGGCGAACACAGTTCGCCCCTACAGAATAAACAAAAAATTCCTTGTTTTTAATTATAAAATTTTTATGTCG
>DKDI01000025.1 GCA_002449305.1 Treponema sp. UBA6852 | reverse complement strand
CCGGCGTAAGCGTTCTATTCTCAGATGTCATCTTTGGTTACCTTGGCCGTGATTGTATCATATTTTCTTTTTATAGTCTTTGCGGAATTGGGTATTGCATGCACACTTCGCATGAATCAAAGTTTATTCTTTCTTAACGAACGTGCTAAAAATAAAAAACAGTAGGTTTAATTTCAACCTTTATTTATTCTTACTTTTTATGCTATAATCTGCGCATGGAAAAAACGATTCTTATTGCTGGAAAAAATATGCCGGACGCAGGAAGCTTTACGGACGGAGTTGCTTTTTCTGGCAGAAATATAATAATAACAGGTCCGCAGACAGATGAAGTTCAGCCTGTAAAAAAACTTACAATTGCAGAACGCAAGGCAAATCAGGCAGCTTACGAAGAAGAAAAAAACCTTGAGGCAAAATCCGGAATCTGCACAATTGAATGGAACAAATCGTCTCCGCTTTCGGCACGCTCGCTTGTGCTTCAAACGCTCACAATATTCAACAGAATGGACGAAGCAGTTCTTTACTTTGACGAGGAATGGTTTGCTTCCAAGGCTGAAAAAATGGACAGCGAGGAAATTGCGCGTGGCTGCGATGAAATGATTGCAGGCTACCAGTATCTTGCGCTGGAAATACTTTCGACTTTTCAAAAAAGAGAAGCCTCAGAAGGCCCCGGAACACTTGTCTTCCTTTTAAAGGAAACTCCTTCAAGAATAGACGTGCTTCATTCCCCGGCATTAAAAGATGGACTTAGCGCAATTGCTTCCCCTTTGGTTTCAGCAGGAAAAGCCGCATTCGCTTCGTTTGCAGAAAACCTTGCGGCAGTTTGCAACGATTCAATTTTTGTAAATATTGTTTTAATCCGCGGAGATAATTCAATGGAAGGATTCCGGCGCGATGACGAAACTGGCAGATGGCTATGCACATATTTAAACTCAATGGACGCTTCAAAATCAGGCAAAAAAGCTCAGTGGGTAAAACCGGGAGCAAAGCCTTCAAGCGGATTCAAATTCTTTAAAAGGTAAGCATATTAATAGATGGAACTTGATTTTTTAACAGAAAGCATTATAAAAGTTGTCGCAGGCGCTGTGTGCGGCGGACTCCTTGGACTTGAGCGCAAAAGCCATAATCAGGTAATCGGAATGAGAACTTTGATTCTAATCTGCGTTTCTTCAACATTGCTTTCGATTCTTTCTGTTTATATGGCAAAGGCGGAAGGCTTTATTGCAGCTGCAAAAGGAGATCCCACAAGAATTGCGGCAGGAGTTGTAAGCGGAATCGGTTTTCTTGGCGGTGGAGCAATAATGAAGCAAGGACTGAACATAAAAGGCCTTACTTCCGCGGCGATAATCTGGACTGCATCAGCATTCGGGCTTGCAATCGGAGCAGGACTTTACATTCAAGTGGGAATCGCACTTGCAATGGTTCTGTTTCTTCTTATGCGTCTTGAAAAGCTTGAAACAAAATGGTTTCCGGCTGAAAAAACAAAAAGCCTTCATTTATGCTTTGAAAACGACTCTTTGGACATGGAAAAACTGCGCAAGACAATAACTGCGCACGGATTGATTGTGGCAGACATGAACATGAGCCGCATTATAAAAACAAAGCAGATAATTCTGCACTACCTTGTAAAGTCGCCCACAGAATATGATTTTTCCGAGCTGATAAAATCTCTTGAAGAACTTGGAAATTTAAGTGAATTTTCAATAACAGACTGAAGGAATACTTCCTAAGAGGCTGAGGAATACTTCCTAAGGTCCTGAGCGATACTTCCTAAGGTCCTGAGCGATACTTCCTAAGAGCCTTAGGAATACTTACTCAGGCAGTTAGGAAGTATTCCTTCAATAATCGTTGAAATTGCATAAGATTAACTATAAAATAAAATCAGATAAGTCAATCCTAAAACTGAAGTTTTAATCTTGACTTTTTATGGGAGACAAAATGCTTAACATAAACAATAACACATCAAACATAAAGCGCGAAATCCTTGTTAGAATCGCAAAGC
Source organism: Treponema sp. UBA6852 (assembly GCA_002449305.1). GTDB lineage: Bacteria > Spirochaetota > Spirochaetia > Treponematales > Treponemataceae > Treponema_D. The sequence continues at coordinate 33,643 of DKDI01000025.1, read as the reverse complement.
TTCAACTCCAGGGCAAACTGGAAGAAGGCGTGCATTTTATTCCGCGAGAAATGGCTCCCAGAGACAAACCGCCGCTAAGATGCTGCATTTTCCATGACCGTGAAATTCTGCGCATGAGAGTTCTTGCCCGCATGGGAATTTCAGTTGAAAACATCGACGAGGAAGCGACTCTCGGCTCTTTTGCAAAACAGGCTTTGGAACGCGAAAAACCAACCTGGCCAATGCTTACTGTTCTTGACGAAGCTTGCAACGGCTGTGTAAAAGCGCATTATATGGTTACAAATGCCTGCCAAGGGTGCTACGCGCGCCCCTGCATGGTGAACTGCCCGCGCAAGGCAATCACCGTAGACAGAAGGGCGACTATAGACGAAAAACTCTGCATCAACTGCGGAAAATGCATGGAAAACTGCCCTTACCATTCAATTATAAAAATTCCAGTTCCTTGTGAAGAAGCCTGCCCAGTTGGAGCAATTTCAAAAGACGAAAAAGGACACGAAAAAATCGACTACCACAAATGCATTTTCTGCGGAAACTGTATGCGAGAATGTCCGTTCGGCGCGATGATGGACAAAAGCCAGCTTGTAGATGTAATAAAGCACATAATGAACTGCAAGAAAGTTGTTGCCCTTTACGCGCCTTCAATTGCATCCCAGTTCAAGGTTACGCCAGGTCAACTTGAATCTTCTTTGATTGCGGCGGGATTCAACCGTGTATGGGAAGTTGCAATCGGAGCTGACATCTGCGCCGACAACGAAGCCCGTGAATTTGAAGAGCGCATGGCACGCGGAGACAAAATGATGACAACTTCATGCTGTTCCGCTTACGTCCGCGCAGTTCACAAACACGTTCCGGCTCTTATTCCATGCGTTTCTGAAACAAGAAGCCCAATGCACTATACTGCTGAAATCGCAAAAAAAGCTGACCCGGACTGCATAACGGTATTTATTGGTCCCTGCCTTGCCAAAAAACGCGAAGGCTTTGACGATGACCTTGTTGACTATGTAATTACTGTTGAAGAAATTGCGGCCTTGTTTGAAGCGCGTGAAATAAATGTTGCAGAAATGGACAAGCGTCACGAAACAATAATTCCTACAGCCAGCGGAAGAAACTTTGCGCGTTCAGGCGGCGTAATGGAAGCTGTCGCTCTACGTTTAAAAGACAAATCCATTCTGCGCCCCGCAAAAATCAACGGACTTAGCAAAGCCGGAATGAAAGTCTTAAATGCTTATGGCCTTATAAATTCGGGAAAAATTCCTGCAAAACCAGATACTCCGAACCTTATTGAAGTAATGTCATGCGAAGGCGGATGCATAGCAGGACCTTCTGTAATCACAACTGTAAAGCAGGCCGAACTTCAGCTAGAAAAATACGTGCAGGACGGCTCCGCAAATACAATAGACGGGCAATAAAAATAACCCCAAATATGGAGAATATTTTATGAATAAAGTAGAAATAAAAATAGGAAATATTAAGAGAATTGTTAATATTATTTCTCGAAATTCAAAAAAATCAATCTCTGAAAATGATTCAGAAATGGACAAAAGGGCTGCTTATGCGGTAAAAACTGCAATAAAAAAAGCAAAGATTTGCAAAAAACCTGTGGCAAAATATGATGCCGCTCAAAAAAAAGCTTACATCGAATATGCAAATGGAACAAAAAAATATCTTTAATAAAAAAACTATGGTTCTTATTTTTGCGGGACCGAATGGCTCCGGTAAAAGCACAATTACAGAATTCTTTGAAACTATAGGAACTTATACAAATGCAGACGACATTGTAGCTGCAACTGGAATTTCCAACATAAAAGCTGCTCAGCAAGTCGATGAAAAACGATATTTATCTATAAATAAAAAAGAGGATTTTACATTTTGAAACAGTTTTATCATCTAATTATAAAATAGATATTTTAAAGAAAGCTAGAGATTCTGGCTATTTTATAAAATGTATATTTGTCCTTACCATAGATCCTATGATAAATATTGCGCGAGTAGAAGCTAGAGTTGCAAATGGCGGACACAATGTAGATTCAGAAACAATAAAAAAACGATATTACAAATCTTTAGCCAATATAAAAGAATTAATAAAACTCTGTGACATTTTACATGTATATGACAATTCAACAGACAAACCAGTCCGTATAATACGAAAGCACAAAAATCAATTTTCCATTTTTCCAAATAAACTTTGGACAAAAGAAAAAATTTTTGCTTTATTAGAAGCAGAATAACCCATAAATTCCGCCGAACCAGTTGACAGTACCCCCCCCCGTGGTATTATGCCTCGAAACTATTTTATCGGAGGCATTATCCATGAAAAAGGCTGTAAAATTATTTTTTGCTTTGGCGGCAATCTCTTTGGCTCTCTGCTCCTGTTCAGATTCTGGAAGCAGCGGAAGCGATGGCGACAGTGGAACTGAAAACCGTGTTCTTGATTTGAGAATTCAAAACGGCGGAGTTGCCCGCTGGATTGAAAATTCCGCATCTGGAACTTACGAGGCAAAAACAGACCTTGTAGAAGTAACCGCAGAATCTGACGGAATGCACTTTACAATTAAAAACCCTGCAACCGCATTAGAAGACGAAAATTACAAAGAAGGCTGTAACTGGATTGGAGTTTACCGCTTGGAAACTATCGGCGGTGAAGAAATCCAAACAACATTAGCAGTTGTAGACAAATCACCTTTTGAGCCTGGATACTGGAATAATGGAACTTGGATAAACCAAGAACCAGCCAAAGAAATAAATTTTATCTATCCATTATGCGAAGCCGGTGAACAGTATAAATTCAAAGTTCAGATTGAACCTTTAAAAAAAGAAGGTGAAAGCCTTGTACGTGAAAATGGTTATTTTCATTATCTTACATTAACTGCAAAGGGCGGAATCGGCGACATTGACTATTCAAACCTTAAAAACGGCGAATGGGCATTTGCATCTTACAGCGACAACAAAGCAACTGTCTGGACTGAAAATGTAATTCCTCCGCAAGACAGCGTTGTAAAAAATGTAGGAACTTATATCGACATTTTCTATGGCAACAAAGAATGGATAAGCGGAGAAACTGACTGGTACTGTCTCTATGAAAATCCCGATACTGTTGAAAAAAATGTTTCATTTGAATTGAAAAATGATTTTGGTCTTCAATCAATACAAAGTCTTTCAAGCACATTCTTTGCACAGTACGCTTTTACTTTTGAAGTTCCTGACTGCCCGCAAGTATCACAGTGGCGCACAGTAACACTTGAAAGCGACCTTGTTTCTATAAAGTAAATTCTTGTCATCTTCGGGCTTGACCCGAAGATCTCCTGCAACAGATTTCTAACCGAGTTTGCTACTCAAACATCGCAAATCAAGTGCGGGAATGACAGTAAAAAAAGGCTTCCGTATTCCGGGAGCCTTTTTTTCATTATGACACTTTTGCATTTTATGTCTAACACTTCACTAAAAATCAGATTTGTGCTAAAATTGTAAAACTATTCAAAAAATTCAGTGTGTGTAAGGATTACAAGATGAACAAGATTCTAGAAAAACGGCAGCTTTCAGAAACCGTTTACTACATGAAGTTTGAAGCCGCGGACATTGCAAAAAACCGCAAGGCAGGACAGTTCCTGATTGTTCAATATGACGATGAAATGGGAGAAAGGATTCCGCTTACAATCGCAGATGCAAACGCAGAAGAAGGCTGGGTTGCAATTGTTTTTCAGGCAGTTGGAGCAGGCACAATGAAAATAGCGCGCCTTAATCCGGGCGACTATCTTGCGGCGGTTCTTGGTCCTTTGGGAACTCCGTCTAAAATAGAAAAATACAACGCTCCGGTTCTCTGTGTTGGCGGCGGAATTGGAACAGCTCCTCTTTATCCAATCGTTCAGGCTTTAAAGGCAGCCGGAAACAAAGTAATTGTTGTAATCTGCGCCCGCACAAAAGACCTTCTGATTTTTGTTGATGAAATGAAAGCGATTGCGGATGAAGTTATAATTATGACTGACGACGGAAGCGCAGGACGCCAAGGAGTTTCCACAGTTCCAGTCGAAGAGCTTTGCCAGTCGCAGACTCCTCCAGCAGAAGTAATTGCAATCGGTCCTCCAATAATGATGAAATTCGTATGCGCCGCAACTGCAAAATACAATGTAAAAACTACAGTTTCGCTCAACACAATTATGATTGACGGAACTGGAATGTGCGGTGGCTGCCGTGTAAGCGTAGGCGGAAAAATAAAATTCGTTTGTGTTGACGGACCTGATTTTGATGGTCATCAGGTGGACTGGGCAAATATGATGACGCGCATGAAAAGCTTTAAAGATGAAGAAGAAAAGCACAAGTGCAGACTCGGAATGTAAACTGGACGGAGAAAAATATGAGCGAACACAAAACAATAGAGCAGCTAAACGAAATTGCTGCAAATGAATACAACAAAATAAAAGGAAAAACTCTTACAAACAAAGACCGCATGGCGATTCCGCAGATGGAAATGCCTTCAGGAGAACCTTTGGTGCGCGCAAGGCAGATGACAGAAGTTGCGCTTGGCTACACAGCGGAACAGGCAATTGTTGAAGCAAACCGCTGTCTTCAGTGCAAGAACCAGCCTTGTGTTTCAGGCTGCCCTGTAAATGTTCAGATTCCAAAATTTATTGAGCAGGTTGCAAAGGGCGAATTCAAAGCGGCTGTTGACATTATAAAAGAAACAAATCTTCTTCCTGCAATCTGCGGACGCGTATGTCCTCAGGAAAAACAGTGCCAAGGACAATGTACAGTCGGAAAAGTTTACAAGAACGCAGAAAAATCAGTTAGCATAGGACGCCTTGAACGCTTTGTAGCTGACTGGGAACGCACAAACAACCTTGTAACTTCCCCGGCAATCGCTCCTTCAACAGGAAAAAAAGTCGCAGTTGTAGGCTCAGGACCTGCAGGATTAACAGTTGCAGCAGACTGCCGGCGCGCAGGACACGATGTTACAGTTTTTGAAGCATTCCACAAAGCTGGCGGTGTAATGGTCTATGGAATTCCAGAATTCCGTTTGCCAAAGTCAATTGTTCAGAATGAAGTTGAAAATCTAAAAAGAATGGGCGTAAAATTTGAAATGAGCACTCTTGTTGGACGCACAATGACAGTTCAGCAGATTCTCACTGAAAAAGGATTCGATGCCGCATTTATAGGAACTGGAGCCGGTCTTCCAAAATTCTTCGGAATTCCTGGCGAAAACTACATCGGTGTATTCAGCGCAAATGAATATCTTACACGCGCAAACTTGATGAAGGCTTACGACACAGAACACGCCGACACCCCTTATTACCATGCAAAAACTGTTGTTGTCTGCGGAGGCGGAAACGTCGCAATGGATGCGGCAAGAATGGCATTAAGGCTTGGAGCAGAAAAAGTCTACGTTGTTTATCGCCGTTCCCGTGTTGAAATGCCAGCGCGTCGTGAAGAAGTTGACCATGCGGAAGAAGAAGGCGTAATCTTCAAATTCCTTGAAAATCCAGTTGAAATTCTTGGAAGCAGCGAAACAGGAAAAGTAACAGGAATAAAAGCCTTGTCCTATGAGCTTGGAGAACCGGATGAAAAAGGAAGACGCCGTCCAGTTGAAATAAAAGGAAGCGAACATGAAATTCCTTGCGACGCTGTGATTGTTGCGCTCGGAAACAATTCAAATCCGCTTATTCCTGCGACAACTCCAGAAATCAACGTGGACGACCGCGGACACATCACGGTTGACGAAAGCCAGGAAACAAGCATGACAAAAGTGTGGGCAGGAGGAGACATTGTTCTAGGAGCCGCCACAGTTATTCTTGCAATGGGCGAAGGAAGAAAAGCCGCCGCAAGCATAAACGAATATCTTGCAAAGTAAAAATTAATGGGAGATGTTCCAAAAGTATCTTTTTGTCATTTTCGGGCTTGTCCCGGAAATCTAACTATTAGAGATTGCTAACCGAGTTTGCTATGCAAACATCGCAGTATCAAGCATGACAATGACATTTTGAATTTATTGGACAGCCATGACATTAGATTGACTTGTCATTGCCGTGCTCGACACGGCAATCTTTATTTTTTCCAGCTTGAAATAAAAAGTCCGCAGATTGTCATCGCCGCGCCGCAAATTCCCATCAGGCTAAGTTTTTCCCCAAGAAATATAAATGCAAAAATAACTGTAACAACTGGAATCATGTAAAGCCCGGCAGAAACTTTCACTGTTCCTAAAATTTTGCAGGATTTATTCCACAAAGCAAAGCATCCAGCCGAAGCTATAATTCCAAGGAAAAGCAAATTTCCCCAGTTTGCAAAACTTGAAAACCTTTTTATGTTAAAAGCCAAATCAGTGTTAATAAAAACAGAAGAAGCTTTTTCTGCCCCAGTTCCAGCCAATGCAAGCGGAATCATAAAAACCAGCGCAAAGAAAAAAATCCTGCGCGTGCTGCAAACAATGTCGTATTTCATGGAATTTATTTTTGAAACAAAAAGCGAATAAAATCCCCAGCAAATTCCAGCAAGAAGAGCAAGCAAGTCACCCTTGGGACTAAAATGAAATTCCGCATTTCCGTTAAAGCTCACAAGGGAAACTCCCGAAATTGCAAGCACAAATCCCGCAACAAAGTTTTTCGTGATGCATTTTTCCTTCAAGAAAATCCGCGCGACAATCGCCGTAAACATAGGACAAATAGAAACTATAATGCTTACATTTGAAGCTGTTGTAAAAGAAATCGCAATGTTTTCAAAAAACTGATAAAGCGTAACGCCGGTAAGTCCCGCCAGCGCAAATGAAATATTTTCCTTTTTACTTTTTAAAACAAGCTTTTTAGGACGCATAGCCCAAAGTCCAATATACGCCGCTAAAAAACGGACAACCAGAATTTCAAATGCAGAAAAATCATTTAAAAGCGATTTTGTAGAAACAAAAGTTATTCCCCATATAAAAACCGAAACGCAAGCCAAAAAAATTCCAAACGCCGAAGCCGCACTTATTTTTTTCATGCGCTGATTATATCGAATTTTCTAGCTGAATAAAATAACTTTTATGTGGGAAAAATTGCAATTTTTGAGCTTTCAATATATAATCATTAAATAGAAAATTATTAAGAGCGGGACGTTTTATGCTAGAACTGAATGTAAACACAAAATCACCTGCGGCAATAACTGCTGCCCTAAAAAAAATAAAGGAAATGATTTCCACTGGAACTGTCGCAAAAGACACAGCAATTCATCTGATTCTTGAGCCGGGTTCTTACAGAGAAACAGTGCGGTACAATCTTTCAAATCCGCTGGCAATAGAAAGTGTTCCTGGAACAAAAACTGAAGACTGCGTAATTCTTGCCGACAACTGCGAGGCTTACAATAAAGGCCAGCAAAACAGAGCTGTTTTTTCTTTTGGACCAAACGCGACAAATGTTTCTCTTAAAAATTTTACAATTTCAAACACGCACGTAAAAACTTCCGAGGAACTTTATTCCGCAGCGGATTCTGCTGAAGCTCTTGCCTGGAACAACACAACCGGAACATTGTTTTGCGAAGGAATCAAACTTGAAGGACACCAGAACACGCTTTTTGTAAAAGGATTCAGCTGGTTTTTGAATTCAAGCATTTCAGGCGATGTTGACTTTATTTACGGAGAGCCAGATACCTGCCTTTTTGAAAACTGCGCAATTGAAGTAGTTGCAGACAACAGAGGCGACTTTGACGGATTCGCAATCAACAGCCATGCAATAGCCGAAAAAAACGGATTTGTATTTACAAATTGCCGCTTCCTTGGAGAAAAAAGAAAAAAGAATTTAGTGTATGCCTGCAGAACAGATGGAGCTGGAAGCTCAGAAAGCAAAAAAGACTGGGACAGCATCGCATTTGTAAACTGCATTTTTTCCGACACGTATGCGCCGGAACTTTTGTGGGACGACGACATGAGCCTTGAAGTTTATCCGCGTGGAAATGCAAAATGCGGAATCAGGGAGTACAATTCAAAAATAGCTTTGAAAGGCGGAAAAGTTGCAGAAGCCGACACGAGCAAAAGAAACATAAAATCTTACACGCTTACAGAAGATGATTATTTCAACGGATACGCAAGCCGCTATCTGATTCTGCATGACACTCCGTTCGCCGAGCTTTTATCCAAGGAATAATATAACAGTATGAAAATAGTTACTTTTGGGGAACTTCTTCTTCGCTTGCAGCCGGAAGGTTACTACAGATTTGTTCAAGTAGACAAAATGACTTCAACGTTTGGCGGAGCTGAGGCAAATGTCGCGGTTTCACTTGCAAACTTTGGCGAAGATTCTTTTTTTGTTACAAAGCTTCCTTCCCACGAAATAGGACAAAGCGCAGTCAACAGCCTTAGAAGATTCGGTGTAAGAACTGAATATATTGTGCGCGGCGGAAACAGAGTCGGAATATATTTTAATGAACGGGGAGCAAGCCAGCGTCCGTCAAAATGCATTTATGACAGAGCAGGTTCGGCAATCGCATTAAGCCAAAAATCAGATTTTGACTGGAACAAAATTCTTGAAGGAGCAGACTGGTTTCATTTTACAGGCGTAACTCCAGCTCTTGGCGGAGAACTTCCTGAAATCTGCATCGAAGCCTGCAAAGCTGCAAACACAAAGGGAATTCCTGTAAGCTGCGACCTGAACTACAGAAGCAAACTTTGGTCAAAACAGCAAGCAAAAGAAACAATGGAAAAAATAGCTCCATACATTGACATCTGCATTTCAAATGAAGAAGACGCAATGGATGTTTTTGGAATAAGCGCGGACAACACAGATATTGAAAATGGAAAACTTAGCAAAGAAGGCTATAAAAATGTAGCCCGCAAGCTTTCAGAAAAATATGGATTCAAAAAAGTCGCAATAACTCTGCGCTCTTCTATAAACGCAAGCAGAAATAAATGGGCGGCTCTTTTTTACGATGGAACTGATTATTTTTTTAGCCACGAATATGACATTGCTATTGTGGACAGACTTGGCGGCGGAGACAGTTTTTGCGCAGGGCTTATTTATTCTATTTTAAGAAATGAAAACGGACAGCGGACTGTTGAATTTGCAAGCGCGGCTTCGTGCTTAAAGCATTCAATTGAAGGGGACTTCAATATGGTCTCCGTGGAAGAAGTTGAACGTCTTGCCCACGGAGATTCAAGCGGAAGAATCCAGCGTTAAGCCATCTGCATTGCCTGTGCAAAACTTACCGGGAAAACTCTCATGTAAGGTTTTAGCACATTAAAAACTTTTTCAAATCCCAAGTTTTCAAAGGCTTCTTTTGTTACATTTATAAATGTGCAGCCAGTTTCTTTTGCAAGGGATTCAAGACGACTATTTACATCTGATGCATTTTTTCCAGAGGCAACTACAGATACGATATAAGTTTTTGAATTTTTACAGTTACGGTGCAAGTTCAGCAAAAGCCATTCGTATTTGTTTATAAATTCATCTGCATTGAAATTTTCAGATGCGCACTCTTCTTCTCCAAAGTTAACAAAAACTTTCGCAGGATTCAATTCATAAACTCCGCTATCGAGAAGCTTAAACGAATCAACTAGCTTAAGTCCCTGCACGCTTCTGTCGTAGATTTTTCCGCCCATTTCCTCATTGTTTGCAAGCTCATTTATATTCATTCTTGAAAAATAAGTTGAGCCAAAAAATACAACGCCGCCGCTTTTTCCCATTTCATTCAGTGTCTTAAAATCATCAATTTTTTCTACTACGTTAATCATGCCGCTACCTTCCTATACAAAGCAAATTTTTTATCGTACTTTTTGTTTATAAAATAAACCGGAATATTTATGCTTACGATTGCAAGATTCAAAACATAAACCGCCAAAACATAGTTGAAACTTCCAAGAATTATTTTTGCGGAAATTCCTGCAATGTAACCTACGATAATCAAAAGTATAAAACGCAAGCTCATGTTCTTTGCTGTCTTCGACTTTATATTTTTCACAACTGAAATCGGCCATGAAAGTCCAAAACAAACAAGCATCGCTGTTTCCAAAATCTCTGGCATATCAAACCTCCAAACTGAGAAAAAGATAGCAAATTTTTTTTATAATTACTAATATATTGTTTTTATTAAATTAATAAGTTATACTTATGAATAAAAAATGGAACTGAATCAAATAAAATACTTCTTAGAAGTTGCAAAAAATGAACACGTTACAAAAAGCGCGGAAAATCTTCATGTAGCTCAGCCTGCGCTCACACAGTCAATTCATAAGCTGGAAGAAGAATTGGAAATTCCTTTGTTCAAGCATGACGGAAGAAACATAAAGCTTACAACTTACGGATTGTGGCTGTATAAAAAACTTATGCCAATAATAAAAGAAATAGATGAAATTCCTGAGCAGCTAAAGACAATGGCAAACCTTGAAGACTCGACAATACATTTAAATATTCTGGCGGCTTCCACACTTATAACAAATGCGATTATCGAATACAAAAAAACAAACAAAAAGATTCACATTCAACTGAATCAAAACGACCAGACAGATCTTTACGATATTTGCGTTACAACAAAACTTTTTTACCAGCAGAATGAAAATGAAAAGGACAGCGTTTTTGTTTGCTCTGAAAAAATTTTTCTTGCAGTTCCAAACATTCCGCGCTTTTCCAATTTAAAATCGATTTCACTTGAAGAAGTAAAAAACGAAAATTTTATCGCGCTGTCCGGCTCAAAGCATTTGCGAACAATTTGCGATAAATACTGCCACGAAGCAGGAATCCATCCGAATATTATTTTTGAAAGCGATAATATTTCAGCTGTAAAAAATACAATCGGAGCAAACTTAGGAATCGGATTCTGGCCGCAATATTCCTGGGGAAAACTTGACACAAAAAAAGTCTTGCTCCTTGAAATAAGCGATCCTGTGTGCAGCCGCGACATTTTAATTTCCTACAAAAAAAATAAACTAGACTGCTCGCAAGTTGAAAAGTTTTACAAGTTCTTAACAGAATATGTATCTTCAAAAGAAAAAGCTAGCCTTGAACAGCTCTCTTGACCGCAGTAATATTTTTTTGTTAACCTATAAATACAAATGGGTAACAAAAATCTTTCAACAAAATATGTAGTCTTAAAAATTCTGCGGGAAGCAAAGCTTCCTGTTTCCGGGGAAGAAGCCGCAAAGCTCGCTGGTATTTCCAGAGTTTCAGTTTGGAAAGCGATTCAATCATTGCAACTTTCCGGCTACGGAATTTCTTCAACTCGCGCAGGATATTTTCTTGAAAAAGATTTAAAGGACAGTTTGTTTCCTTGGGAATTCGGCGCAGAAGAAGAGCTTTTCTTTCATTTTCCGGAAACTGAATCCACGATGACAGAAGCAAGAAAAATTGCGCAGGAAAATTCTTTCAGCAAGAAAATGGAAATCATAACCGCGGACAAGCAGACAAAAGGGCAGGGGCATTCAAGCCACAAATGGACAACAACAAAAGGAAGTCTCGCCTGCACACTAATTACAAGAAGCGGAATCGCCGTGTCCTATTCACACCGCGCAACAATGGCAGCACAAATTGCAATCGTAAAAACTTTAACTAAAATGACAGGAAAAAAATTCTACGCAAGGTGGCCGAACGACATCTGGAGCGAAAACGGAAAAGTCGGCGGTATTCTTGATGAGCTTTCTGCAACCGGCGGAAAATGCAACTGGCTAAACATAGGAATCGGAATAAATTTAACTTCGTGCCCAAAAATTCCAAACACAGACTGCGCAGTAAAATCAGATGCAAAGTTTTCACGCAAGGAATTTCTTTCTGCATTTTTAAAAGAGTTTAAATCCGCGGAAGAAGAATTGCAGCAAGAAAATTCTTCTCTCGTTTGTGAATGGAACAAGCTTTGCTTTGACAACGGAAAAAAAATTCGCCTTGAATCCGACAAAAACATTTACACATTCAAAGGAATAAACGCATTTGGCTTTGCATTGCTAGAATCAAAAAATCAAAAACGCATTTTAATTCCCGGTCAAGATACTTTTATAAAGTAAAAATTTATTTTTCTGAACCAAGAACAAAAGAGATAAATATTGAAAAACTATGCCTTGACTACAAGCATATATTTAGTTAACCTAATAAAAAACTTGGGTAACGAAAAAAAGGTAAATTATGGAATCACAAAAATCAGGAACAAACATTATTCTTACGGCTTTATTTGCAGCTCTTATTTCCGCCTCATGCTTTATACAAATTCCATTGCCGGTTGGCATTCCAATTATCATCCAAGACATGATGTGTATGCTTTCCGGGATGCTGCTCGGTCCTGTTTACGGAGCTTTGTCCGTTGTAATTTTTTTAATTCTCGGAAGCTTGGGACTGCCTGTTTTTTCCGGCAAGGGTGGAATCCAGCATTTGATTTCAGGACCAACCGGCGGATTTCTTTTTTCCTATGCAATCGGAGCTTTTGCAGGCGGACTGATTCTTGCGATTTTCCTTTCAAATAAAAAAGAACACTCAAAAATAAAATCGTTGATTGTTATATCGCTTGCGGCAATTGCTGCGACTGTAATTATTTTTGCAGGCGGAATTCTTGGATTCATGCACGTAACACAAAGCGGACTTGAAACAACTTTGACAACAGTTTTGATTCCGTTTATTCCGGGCAACATCATAAAAATAATTTTAATGGTTCCACTCACTTACAAATTCCGCCCGGTAATTTTCCGCTACACACATTCATAAAAAATGAAAGCTCTCGAAATAAAAAACGTTTCAAAAATATTTCCAGACAAAACAAAAGCGCTTGAAAATATTTCATTTTCAATTGAACAGGGAGAATTCTGTGTAATCGCAGGCTCAAACGGTTCAGGGAAAAGCGTTCTAATGTCGCTGATTGCAGGACTTGACGAGCCGACTATCGGAACAATTGACTTATTTGGAAATTCCGCAGGGCTTGTTTTTCAAGATGCCGATTCGCAGATTTTAGGCGAAACTCCAGAAGAAGATGTTTCATTCGGCGCAAAAAATTACGGACTGAAAAAAGTTGAACTCAAGCAATGCGTTGAATCTTCGCTTGAGCAAGTTAGACTTCTCCACAAAAAAAATGCCTATGCAAGAAGTTTATCTGGCGGAGAAAAACGGAGGCTTGCAGTTGCAGGAATTCTTGCAATCAACAGAAGCGTTATAATTTTTGATGAGCCGTTTGCAAACTTAGACTGGCCTGGCGTAAAGCAAGTCTGCATAATTCTAAAAAAATTAAAAGAAGAAAAGAAAACAATTATCGTGCTGACTCACGAGCTTGAAAAAATTCTTGCGCTTGCAGATCGATTCATTGTTTTAGATAAAGGAAAAATTAGATTTAACGGTTCACCGCAGGACGGCTTGTCGCAAAATCTTGAGCAGTGGAGCATAAAAAATCCAATCGCGCAATATTCAAGTCTAAAGGATTTATTATGGCTTTAAGTTTGTTCGCTTATCGAAAAGGAAATTCCGTTTTGCACAAAATTCCTTCAATTGCAAAACTTTCATTTCTTTTTGTGCTGTGCATTTTTACTTACAGCGGCGGAATGTCTATTTCTTGGGATGAACTTTTTTCTTGGAAGATTGTTATAAAAATTTCCGGGTGCTTTTTTGCAAGCCTAACGCTTTTTTTTCTTTCCGGCGCAAAATGGAATTCTATAAGACAGTTGAAATTTGTTTTTGTAATCGGCGGATTTGTAACTTTGGTAAAACTGATTCACATTCCGTTCTGGCTGGATAAAGATTCGCTTGCCTACGGAATTTTGTATACAGTCAGATTTTTTATAACATCGCTTGCAGCCCAAGTTATTTTTGAAACAACTTCACCGTTGCAAATACAAAACGCGCTAGAAGTTATTCAAGAAGGAATTTCAAAAATAATTCCGCCTGTAAAAAAATGGAATCCTGCGCTCACAATTTCGCTTGCAATAAATTTCATTCCAGAAATTTTTGAAACTTGGAACAAAGTGGAGCTTGCGGTAAAAGCGCGGACACAGAAAAATTCAAAATGGAAAACAGAAATTTTAATACAAAAATTTTCAACATTTTTTTCCTGTCTTCTTTACAATGCGGAAACAAAAAGAATGGCAGTTTTAAACAGGAGCAAAATTTCAAATGAATAATTTTTTACAAGAATTGGAAAGCGCAATTATAAACGAAAATCACAAAGTTACAAAAGAAGAAGCCGTTCAACTTTACCAAATAGAACAAGCATCTGAACTTTTTGAAGCGGCAGACAGAATCAGAAAAAATTGCTGCACAAACTCAAGCAGCGTCTGTTCCATTATAAATGCAAAGATGGGCAAATGCGGAGAAAACTGCAAATATTGCGCCCAGTCCGTACACTGGAAAACTTCATGCCAAGCAACTCCAGTCATTCAGCCACAAGAATCAATAAAAATCTGCGAGCGTGCATTGGAAAATCACGTTTCAAGAATTTCACTTGTAACTTCGGGGCGCGGACTTTCAGGAAAAGATTTTGAAACCGCAATAGAAAATTTCCAGGCGATAAAAGAAAAACTCAAAGACAAAATCAAACTTTGCGCTTCGCTTGGAATTCTTTCTTTTGAGCAAATGCAGAAACTGAAGCTTGCCGGAGTTGAACGCTACCACCACAACATTGAAACCGGAAAAAATTATTTTGCAAACATCTGCACAACGCATTCTTACAACGACAGAATTCAGACAATTTTAAATGCAAAAAAAGCAGGACTTGAAATTTGCAGCGGCGGAATAATCGGACTGGGAGAATCAAGGGAAGACAGAATCGATCTTGCGCTTGAACTTCGAGAGCTTAAAGTTCAGTCTGTTCCAATAAATATTTTAACTCCGATAAAAGGAACTCCGCTTGAAAACGCTGAAAAAATTTCGCAGGAAGAAGCGTTAAGAACAATTTCAGTTTTCAGATTTATAATGCCAAGCCAGACAATACGATGCGCCGCCGGAAGAAAAAGCTTGGGCAACAACGGAGAAGATGCATTTTTAGCAGGAGCAAACGCGCTCATTTCCGGAGATTTTTTAACAACGCCCGGCTCAACCAATGACGAAGATATTTCAATGCTGAAAAAACTCGGCTACAAAATCGAAAGTTAAAAAGTTGTCATTGCCGTGCTACAACACGGAAATTTGTGTGTAGCAAAAAAAGATTCCCGTATCAAGGTACGGGAATAACATTTTAAACTTGTTGGACAACTCTATAACATTTAGAACTTATTGAATATCAATTAACTTCAGTGTGGGAAAGTTAGCAGAAAAATCACTCAACTGAAAGAGTTCCCTTATGGAGAGCATCGCAATAAACGCATCGGTACTCTTTCTTTTCTCTGTTGACGAGTTTAAATTCCTGCGGAACATAGTGTTCTGTAATTGTAATGCAACGAGGGTTTTTACATTCAATCACATTTTCAATTTTTTCAGGAAGTTCCATTTTTATTTTTCTTGTTATCTTTGAATCCTGAATTACATTTACAGTTATGTTGGAATCTATAAAGCCAAGAACGCTGTAATCTATATTTATAATGTTGTCGATTTTTATTATGTCTTTCTTGCCTGTTTTTTTAGAAGAGGCATTCATAATCAATGCGGTGGAAAAACTCACTTTGTCCAAGCCAAGCCACTTGAAAACTTTCCAGCCAGTTCCAGCCTGAATATGGTCGATTACAAGTCCGTTTTTAATTTCAGCAATATTAATCATTAGAGCGCTCCTGTAAGTTTTGCAATAAGAGCCATGCGCGCAAACATTCCGTATTTCACTTGCTTAAAATAAGCAGCGCGCGGATCATCATCTACTTCCGGAGCAATTTCGTTTACACGTGGAAGAGGGTGAAGAACTATCATGTCCTGTTTTGCAAGTTTCATTTTTTCTTTGTTCAGAATATAACTGTCTTTAAGGCGGATATAATCCTGCTCGTTAAAAAATCTTTCTTTTTGAACACGAGTCATGTAAAGAATATCAAGCTCGCCAATAACATCTTCCAAACGTTCAGCAGTTTCAAATTCTATTCCGGCAGGCTTAAGCAAATCTTCTGTTATGTAAGAAGGAATTTTCAATTCTTCCGGGCTGATAAAAACAAATTTGTTATTCTTGTAGCGGCTCATTGCCTGAGTAAGAGAATGTACTGTTCTTCCGAATTTCAAATCTCCGCAAAAGCCAATCGTATGTCCTTCAAATCCGCCTTGAAGCGCACGGATTGTAACAAGGTCTGTAAGAGTTTGCGTTGGATGAGAATGTCCGCCGTCGCCCGCATTGATTACAGGAACAGGGCTGTATCTTGAAGCAAGCAATGCTGCGCCTTCTTTTGGAGAACGCATCGCAATAACATCAACATAGGAACTTACAACTCTTATTGTGTCTGCCAAAGTTTCGCCTTTTGTAGAAGAAGTGTAGCTCGCATCAGCAAAGCCTTCGACAGTTCCACCTAAATGAAGCATCGCAGCTTCAAAAGAAAGCCTAGTTCTTGTGCTCGGCTCAAAAAAAAGTGTCGCAAGAATTTTCCCGCGACACACATCCTGAAAAGAAGCTGGATCTACAATCATCTGTTCTGCCAAAGAACAAATTTCATCAATTTCACTGACGGTCAAATCCGCCGGTTCAATAAGATGTCTTCCTTTTAACATTCAAGCCCCCTGAAATTTTCGCTATCATATCACAAGGGGAAACTTTATGCAAATAGATTATACAGTCGTTGGCAAAACGTTTCTTATATCAAGCGAACCGTCTGAAAGCTGCGAGCTGTATTTTTTTCCGCCGTAACAAATAGTCAACTCCTTCATAAAGACAGTTCCTTGCTCAGTATAAAGCCGGGCATCTTCAAATTTTCCGTCGCGCCATTTTATGTCCGCAAGAATATTTCCTTTAAGGCAAACTTTTGTAAGAGAACCGCTTTGCCATTCAGATGGTAAATTAGAAAGCAAAGAAATTTCCACACGGCCATTTTTAATTTTGCTTGAAATAATTGAATCCGCAGAATCCAAAAGAAAGCTGTCAAAAGTACTTGCTGTATTTTCCGCAGAACTTTCTTCTTCCGCGCATTTTATTTTCTGCATAATCGAACTGTACTTTATAAAAAGCTTTTCTGAATTTTTGAATCCAAGATATTTCATTGCCGCTAATGTGTTTTCAAAAAGTTCCTTTACAATTTTGTTTTCAGAAATATTTTCCAAAGCAATATATGCAACAGAACCGCTTCTTGTTTCGTATCCATTTGTAAAAGCAGGACTAAGCGAAAGGAATTTTTTGTCATCAACAGGAACAAGATATTCCGCAAAAAAATCGCAAGCTTTCTTAAAAAGATAAAAATGTCTCTTTAAAAATTTTCGGTCAAGAGAGTATTCATAGTAATCCAATGCGGCTTTTGCAATTGCACAGGCTCCAAGAGAGGAATACGAAGTTCTAAAATCAGTGCCACATGGAACAGTGTCGCCCCAAATATCAGTTGAATTGTGCACAACAAATCCCGGGCAACCGTACATTTTTTTTGCTGTTGCCTTTCCGCGCTTGTAAATTCTTTTTGCAAGTTTGAACAAAGGCAAATTTATTTTTTCAAGTCCAAGAATTCCCGAACTGTATCTGTAAAAACTTTTGTCCTGCAAACTGAAATTTCCTGCGGATTTTTTGTCTGTCCAAATTCCGTTTGCCACAGAAGGAAGAGATGCCTGTTCCTTGCAGCTAGAAATAAGCTTATATTTCGAATAAATCCATTCAAGGAATTTTGCGGATTTTTTATCTTGGCAAATTTCGTCAACTGATTTTCCGTCAGTTTCAAGGCCTTCCAAGGAAAGAATAGAACGCTGATTCCATGCAGAAAATTCCAAAGTCTGGTCACTCTTTAAATTTTCGTAGGAAGTGCCAGAAGCAAAGCAGACTTTCTTCAATGCAATGTCCGCGCACTTAGACGCAAAAACCATCGGATTTCTAAAATTGTTTCCGCCTTTTTTTCTAAAACGCATTTTTCTGTACGCACTTTCAACATCAATGTAAAGTGTAACATCATCGGCTTTTTCTACAATCAGATTGTCTCCATGAGTAAAAACTGTTCCGCCGCAAGCAACAGCAGTAACCATCGCCGCAAAAGGAATGTCAGAATCGCACAAAGCTACAATAGTGTCTTCTGTAAGATTATATTTCTTCGGAAAAGTTTCGCCTTCAATCTTGAGCCTAAGGAAAATGCTTTTTGGCATGGAAGCTGAAATATGATAAACCAAAACATCGGAAGAAGCAGAAGCAAAACATTCGCGCGTAAAAGTAACATAGCTTCCGTTAGTTCCGTTTGAAAGATCCGCTGTGCTTGGCGCGGAAGATTCAAGAGAAAAACTTGAAGAGCAAATTCCGCTGGAAAAATCAAGCTCGCGCCTGTAAGAATCGTATGAAGAAAAAGTTCCCTTGTCGCCAGAGTCCGGTCCTAAAAGCCCCTGATGCTCTGCGTCGTAAAAATCAATTGAAACAATTCCTGCGCTTTTATAAGAAGCCTGAGAACTTGGAGAGCCGGAAAAACATTCAAAGACTTGTTCCTGAGCTTCAAGCTCGCGTCCTTGATTAAGCAAAGCTCTTATTCCGTTTACAGAATCCTTTGCATTTTTATTATTTCTATCTGAATAGCGGCAAGACCATACAGATTCTTCATTTAAATATATTTTTTCGTGTCCTGTTCCGCCAAAAACAGTCGCTCCGATTCTTCCGTTTCCAACAGAAATTGCTTCGCCAAAATTTTCAGCAGGATTTTTATACCAAATAGATTTCATGCAAAAGATTCTAGCACAGTCATAGATAAATTTCTACATTGCATTTTCTTCAAAATTACAATAACCTAGACACATGAATTTTATTGACTTTGAAAACGTTTCTTTTTCATATCCGCCAGTTGAAGGCGACCTTGACGAAAACGGAAAACAAATTGTTCCTTCACCAGTTTTTGAAAATTTTTCAGGAGGATTTCCTGGAGCATTTACAAGCATAATCGGACCGAACGGCTGCGGAAAATCAACTTTTATGCTTCTTGCAAGCGGAAGGCTCATTCCTTCACAAGGAAAAGTAAAGCTTTTAGGGCAGGACATTGCAAGCCTTGATGAAGAAAAGCGCAACCTTCTGGCTTCTGTAATTTATCAGAACATGGAATTTGAAAGCAACGAGAAAGTTGAAAATCTGCTTTCTTTTGTTTATAAAAACGGGGAACTCAAGGCAAATGCAAAAGGAATTAAAACAGAAGATTTGTTCAGCGAAGTTGTGGACAAGTTCGAACTTTCTTCCGTTATGAATCATGGACTTACAGAAATCAGCAAAGGAGAAAACCAGCGTGTCCTTTTGGCATTCAGCCTGCTTTACGGAAGCACAGGAATTTTCATGGATGAGCCTCTTTTTGCAATGGAAGATCGCCAGAAGAATTCTGCCCTTAAATACCTGCGTGAATATTCTGAAGCAACAAAAACTCCAATGTTTATTTCCATGCACGAGCTTGACCTTTCACGCAAATACGCAGAAAAAGTCCTTTTGATTTATCCGAACAAAGATATGTCTTACGGAACTCCAGAAGAAGTTATGACAAACGACGATCTTGAAAAAGCCTACGGAATTCCTGCGGCAATGCTCAAGCATAATGAAGACATGACAAGGGAATTCCTTTCGCAGCAATCCGAAGCCATGTCTCCAAAGACAAAATAAAAGACTTAAATTTGCAGTTCTCCATTTTTGAGGACTGCAAATTCTGTTCCGTCCTCATACTTGATTATAATAGTAGGTTCTTTTACAACTCCGTCAAAGTGAATCAAAGAAGGAGCATCTCCGTCATAGTTTTCCCCGATTGCAAAGTGGCAGGTTCTAAAAGCCTTTTCGTCTTCAAGCATATTTCCGGTAATTCCAGCGGCAGGATTCAAGCCAACTCCAAGCTCTCCGATATTTCTTGCGTTTTTCGCATAAATTTCGCCTTGACCTTTTGGAAGCTTTCCTGAATTTTCCATAGAAACCGCATCTTTTTCTGCCTGCTGAATATCCTTCAAAAGCCTTTTTGCCTCTTCGCCTCCGCTAACTTCCGAAACAAAGCCCTTTTCAACTTTTACGCAAATCGGAGTTTTTAAAATTGAATCTCCGTCGCTAAATGTCATGCTTCCGTCAAAGACAATAGTTCCCTCGCAAGTCCCAACAACAGGACTTATAAAAGTTTCGCCAGCAGGAATGTTTCCGCCGCTTCCAGGCTTGCTAAAATCCCCGTCGTCAACCATGCCTTTGCGTCCTTTTAGTCCAACAACAATGTCCGTTCCGCCAGGAGATGTAACGTGAACAGAGACTGCATTTTCATATTTTTCGCAAAGTTTTTTGCAGCGTTCGCCAAGCAGCTTGTAGTCAATATTTACAGTTCTATTGAACATATCTTCTGTAAGTCCCGGAGTCCACACCGCGCGGATTGATTTCTTTTCAGAAAGCAGCCAGTCAAAAGTGTTGTCGTAAAGTTTTCCGTCTGCGGCTTTGTAAGGAGAAGCAATCGCCTTTTCATCTTTTCCAAGCTTTATTTCCGAAATTGAAAAAATTACATCCGGCTCAGATTTTATTGCGCCCACAACAGTTTCTTCTGCAAAATCCGCGGAAGTTTTTTTAGTCTGATAAATAAGCGTTGGCTTTGCGCCGGAATCAAGGGCAGCTGTAAATAAATTCTGCGCTATAACACTTGTTTCAGGATTCGCAATTACCAAAACCTTTTCGCCTTTTTTTATTTTGCAGACATCTTCTATCACGGTCTGCGCCGGAGTCTTTTCTTTTTTTCCAAACAAAGACATATTTTCCTCTTGTATTTTTAAAATTCCAAACGACAAAAATTATAGCGCAAACACAAACCAAATGCTATTGCGCGTAAGTTTTTATAATTTAACGTCATTATCCAGCTTGACCGGATAATCTAATATAATGTAAAAGATTCCCGTGTCAAGCACGAGAATGACAATTAAGAAACCGTTTTTACAGATGTGCTCTTGCAGCACTTTTTCAAAGTTGAAATTTTTCTTCCATGTTAATATAATGATTTGGTATTATTTTTATTTAGAGGCATTTTATGGCTATGGTAATTCTTACATTGAATTGCGGATCTTCTTCCGCAAAATACCAAGTTTATGACTGGGACAACAAGGAAGTTCTGGCAAACGGTGTAGTTGAGCGCATTGGAATTGAAGGCTCATGTATCACACACAAGGCAAAAGGAAACAAGACGGAAATCAAAAGCGCCTGCCCTACGCACAAGGAAGCAATCGAGCTTATTTTGAATACAATCACAGACAAAGAAATCGGCGTTATTCCTGATATGTCTGTAATAAAAGCTGTAGGCCACAGAGTTCTTCACGGCGGAGACAAATTCACAAAGTCTGTTCTTATAACTCCAGAAGTTCTTGAAACATTCCGTTCAGTTGTTGACCTTGGACCTTTGCACATGCCGGCAAATATAATGGGAATTGAAGCCGCGCAAAAAGTAATGCCAAATGTTCCGCATTGCGCTGTAATGGACACAGCATGGCACCAGACAATGCCAGAAGAAACATTTATGTATGCAGTTCCACGTGAATGGTACACAAAGTATGCCGCACGCCGTTATGGTTTTCACGGAACATCTTTCCTTTACACTGCAAAAAGAGCGGCTGTCCTTCTCGGAAAAGAGCCAAAAGACACAAACCTTATAATCTGCCACATCGGAAACGGCTCTTCAATGTGCGCCATAAAAAACGGACAGTGCTACGACACTTCAATGGGAATCACACCGCTTGAAGGCCTTGTAATGGGAACAAGAAGCGGAGACGTTGATCCGGCTCTTCCGTTCTACATCATGCGCAAAACTGGAATGTCCGCTGACGAAATGGACAAAGCCTTGAACAAAAAATCAGGCTGCCTTGGAATCACAGAAAAATACTCAGACCGCCGCGACATTGAAATTGCAGCCGCAAACGGAGACAAGCTTTGCCAGCTTTGCATTGAAATGGAAGCTCTCCGCATAAAAAAATATGTAGGCGCATACATGGCTGAGCTAGGACACGTTGACGCTATAGTATTTACTGCCGGAGTTGGAGAGCGCGGACCTATCACACGCGGAAAATCTTTGAGCGGACTTGAAAACTACGGAATCAAAATCGACGCGCAGAAAAATGAATGGTCATTCACTGGAAACGCCGAAACCTGCATTTCCGCAGACGACAGCAAGACAAAGATTTTTGTAATTCCAACAGATGAAGAACTTGTTATGACAGAAGACGCATTCGCTCTTATGCAGGGAACTTATGATGTTCACACAAACTTCACTTACAGCTTCCAGTCTCCAGACTATGTAAACAAAGCGCGTGAAGAAGGACTAAAAGGCGACCTTGTAAAACGCCCGAACATTGCAAAAGTAATCGCTCGTCCTCCAAAAAAATAAAAGCTAGCAAAAACAATCTGCCGGCATTTTTAAACTGAATCCCAAAAGTTAAAGATAATTTTTGGGATTCTTTTTTTTAAGAATTTTCATGGTTTTTAAGCAAACAGGTCAAAAGTCAGTGAGGTTTGGGTCAAAACTCAGTAACTTTTGGGTAAAAAGTCAGTAACTTTTAAAAAAAACTCACTGACTTTTGAGTGAAAACTCAGTGAGTTTTGAGTGAATTTTTGCATGAAAAAAAATAAAGACAACTTTTTATTCCACAACAACTTTCGCATATTCTTCATCAAGAACATACAAAATCAGCGTTGTGTTTTTCTTTACATCATAAGGAACTGTAAAATGCTTTCCCGGATGGCAGAATTCAGCTAGCGTAACAAGTTTTCCGTTCTGATCCTGAGAATCCAGTTTTACAGGGACTGGGTATGGATATTCTGGAAGTTCCGCAGAAAAAATTCCTTGCGCTGTTTTTGCTTTTTCAGTTGCAGGCTGAACTTTCAACGTGGCTTTCACTCTTGAGAAAACTTCAACTTGACCTGAAAGCTTTTCTTCATCAGAAATAATTCCTTCCGCAGGGCTTTTTGAATCTTCTTCAACTTCAAAATCAAAAATAACTTTATATTCTCCAAGTTTTGAAAGAAGCTGCTTTATAGAAAGTCCTTCAATGTTAGGAACTTCTGTCTTTGGAATTTCCGTTCCGCTGCTTACAACAAACTGAAGGTTGATTTTTTCTGAAACTGGAGCTCCGGCTTCTGGATACTGCGCAAGAATTGTTCCGGCTGGAAATTCGCTCTTTTGGTAAACAGGAGGAGAGAGCTTCACAAGAGAATCGTTTCCGCTGAACAAAAATTCCAGAGTATTCAAAACCTCGTCAACATTTTTTCCTGAATAATCTTCTATATAGTCAATTGGAATTCCGCGGCTCACTGTCAAATTCACTCTGCGGTAAGCTTTTACAATCGCCCCGGAAACTGGATTCTGTTCCAGAATAGTTCCCTTGTCGCCAGGAATCTCTGAATATTTCAAAAGAATTTTTGGGTAAAGCTCCTTTGCCTGAAGTTCCAAAAGAGCATCCGTTAGGCTTTTTCCTGTAACATCTGGCACAAGAACTTTTTCCGCTCCCTGAACCGTCATAAAAAAAACAACAAGACAAGAAGCCGTCATTATAACAAAAGCAAGAAGAACTGTTATCACGACAGTTTTTCCGCCGTTCCTTAAATCGTCAAGCCGGCCGTTAAATTGAACTCTTGCCTTTTGAAGAATGTCCTTGAATTTATTTTTGTCCATCATTTACTCCAAAACAGTGCCTATAAAATTTCTGGCTCCGTTCATAAAAGATTTATAATCCATGGCTTTTTTTGCCTGCCACTGAAGCTCTGTAGCAATCAAAACTCCGCTTCCTGTCTGAATAAGAATTCCGCGCTGCTTATTGTACTCAAGAACCGTTCCTGGAACTGCCGAAGTATTCTTTACAATAGAAGGATCTTGTGCCGCGACTTTGCTTGCCGCCCTGGCTTTTAGAATCCTAAGCTGAAGATTTCCAGAAGTTGTAAAACAGCCCGGCCAAGGTGTATAAGCTCTTATCTGCGCATCTATTTTTTCCGCGCTGTTGTTCCAGTTTATTTTTCCATCTTCTTTTTTTATTATGGAGCAATAAGAAGCCTTTCCTTCCTGTGGAAATGAATCCGGGAGCTTTCCAGTTTTTGCAATCTTGCGCAGAATTT
The DNA here is from genome assembly GCA_002449305.1 of Treponema sp. UBA6852. Taxonomy (GTDB): domain Bacteria; phylum Spirochaetota; class Spirochaetia; order Treponematales; family Treponemataceae; genus Treponema_D. The sequence goes on along the minus strand of DKDI01000025.1, from coordinate 9,625 downwards.
GAGTTATATTCATTCCTCCGTAGAGCGCGCTGTTCTTTAAAACCTGCTCGGCTGTTTCTGTTCCGGTCAGGCGTTCTTTCTGCTGATATAAAATGTCTCCTTCATCCATGCCCAAAGCCATCTTTTGTATTGAAAAACCTGTTTCATCATCGCAATTTAAAATCGCGGCATTTACAGGAGTTGCGCCCCGGTATTTTGGGAGCAAAGACGGATGAAGATTTATTCCGCCGAATTTAAACAAAGAAAAAAACTTAGGGCCAAGAATATGTCCATAGGCAAAGCAGACAAAAATATCAGGCTCAAGGCTTGCAATTTGCTCGCGTTCAGGCTGTTTTATATGCTCTGGAGAAAAAACCGCTATATTGTCATTTCTTGCCCGGTTCCAGATAAGCGTATACTGCTCAACTTCAGTTGGAATAAGCTCTTTGTGCCTGCCTTGCGCAGACGGCGGATTTGTAAGAACACCGACAATTTTATATTCTTCTTCTGGCACCGAATTTGACATTGCGCTGTCTTTTAATATAAGTTCCAGTGCTTTTGCAGCACAAGCCGGACTTCCGCCAAACAAAACTTTCAGCATTTATTTTCCTTTTTTTGCATTTTTAGCCGCAAGTTTTGCTTCCAGGCTGCGTTTTTTTGCTTCTTTTTCTGCAAGCCTTTTTTGGGCGCGTTCTGCTTTTTTCTTAAAAAGCTCTACGGTTTTATTTTTAAATTCTTCATCGCCTCTGTCAATATAAAGAATTCCGTCCAAATGGTCATTTTCATGCTGAATAATTCTTGCAAGAAGTCCGTCAGCATCATCTAGAACAAAGCGTTTTCCATTTTCATCAATTGCGCTGACAGAAATTTTTACAGGGCGGACAATCTTTTCAGACACACCCGGAAGAGAAAGGCAGCCTTCTTCATATTCAGAATTTTCTGCGGAAGTTTTTATAATTTCAGGATTGATAAAAACACGGCGCACATTGTCATCTGAAATAACTACAAAGAATCTTTTTGAAATTCCAACTTGAGGAGCCGCAAGACCAACTCCGTCTGCGCTAATCATTGTCTCAAACATTTCATTTAAAGTGGCGCGCAATTCATCGTTTATTTCATTAAGTTCAACAGGAACGCATTTCTGTCTTAAAACATCTTCGCCAAGTTTACATATTCGCATTTTTTCCAGCCTTAAATTTTATTCAAGTCTTAATCTTGCAGCTTTTGCATGAGCCGCAAGTCCTTCCGCGTCTCCCAAGAAACCGGCAGATTCAGCAGATTTTTTTGCACCGGACTTTGTATTGTCTGTGCGCAAAGTTGTAACAGTTTTTATAAACGAACGGACGCTTAATCCGCCTGTAAATCTTGCGCTTCCAGAAGTCGGCAATGTATGATTCAAGCCCGCAGCATAATCTCCAAAAACTTCCGCAGCACCGTGGCCAATAAAAAGAGAGCCGTAATTATGAACCAGAGACTGGATTTTTTCACGCTCAAGGCTAGCATCAAGCGCAAGCTCCAAATGCTCAGGAGCTTTTTTATTTGCAAGTTCCGCCGCCTGCTCAAGATTTTTTGTAACAATTATGCGCCCAAAAGTATTTATGCTTTGTTCCGCGGTCGCTTTTGTAGGCAAGGATTCAAGCTGCTTTTCAATTTCCTTGGAAACTTTTTCTGCAAGCTCCATGCTGTCTGTTGCCATTACAGGCTGAGCCACAATATCATGTTCTGCCTGCGCCAAAAGATCCGCCGCAACCCAAACAGGATTCGCAGTTTTGTCAGCGATTATAAAAACTTCTGTAGGACCTGCAATCATGTCGATTCCAACAGTTCCATAAACAAGCCTTTTTGCTTCCGCAACATATTTATTTCCAGGACCAACAATAACATCAACGGCAGGAATTGATTCTGTTCCAAATGCCATTGCCGCAATAGCCTGAGAGCCGCCGCAAGCAAACACTTCTTTTATTCCGCAGATATAAGATGCCGCCATTATGTTTTCGTCAGCATAAGGTTCACCGCTTCCATCCGGATTTTTCCGCGGAGGAGTACAAAGAATAATTTCATTTACACCGGCAGCAATTGCAGGAGAACTTGTCATTACAACAGTTGAAACAAGCGGAAATCTTCCTGCAGGAACATAAAGCCCGGCTTTTTCAACAGGAATATTTTTCTGGCCTGTAAAAACTCCCGGCTCAAGCTCAATTTCAAAGTCATCAAAAGATTCTCTTTGTCTCTTTGCAAAACGCACAGCCAAATCCCTAGAATAGCAAAGCGAATCATAAAGCTTAGGATTTTCGGACTGCATTTTTTCCGCAGCAGCTTTTAAAGTTTCCTCTGGAATTTTTAAATTATGTGGAGAAGCCAAATCGAATTTTTTGCTGTACTCGCGCAAGGCTTCATCTTTTCTTAGCTTTACATTTCTTAAAATATCGCGGACTGATTCTATAGACTCTCCGAAATTGCGAGTGCAAAAAAACTCTTCTTCAACTTCATCAGCCTTTTGAATTTTTATCATTAAAATAGCCTCCTCTCCATTTTTAGCTGCTTTCTAATACTGATTCAAATTCTACAGCAATTCAAAACAAAGCCTAAAAATAGAATTCAATTATATCAAAAAGACGTGAACTTTACAATTAAGACAAAATCCGCAGCGCAATTTGACAGCTAACGAAATTCGATATAGTATTTGAGTATCTCTAAAAATATTGTTTCTGGAGCGCATGACATGGATAATAACGACTTAGTGCCAGGCTTTAATGACGAAAAAGACGGAAGCCTCGAGATTTTCCTTAGCAAGATTGAAGGAACCTCAAATTCTATCCTTGTAACGCTTAGCGGATACATCGATACATACAATTCAGCGTATTTCCAAAAACAGGCAGCAAAAATTATTTCAGCGGGATTTAAGAACATTGTTTTTAACTGCCAGAATCTGACTTATGTTTCTTCAACAGGAATCGGCTCGCTCACTTCAATTGAAAAAAATGCAAAATCGAACGGCGGCGAAATTGTTTTTACGGGAGTTCAGCCAAAAGTCTTTGAAGTCTTTCAACTCTTGGGATTCAGCCAGGTTTTCAACATTAAAGAATCTGTGGAAGATGCGGAAGACTATTTGAAAAAAGAAAAAGACGGCAATGATTCCACATTCCCAAAGATTTTTGAATGCCCTGTCTGCTCCAAAAAACTAAAAGCCGTAAAAAGCGGACGTTTCAGATGCTCCGACTGCAAGGCAATTATTGTAATCGACCAAAACGGAAATGTTTTTTTAGGCTAGCCACTTGATTTTATGAATTTAGACAATATCGTTATAGTTTTATCGCGCCCGGAAGAACCTAGGAACATTGGAGCCGCTTGCAGGGCAATGGCAAACAACGGAATCCATAAACTGCGGATTGTAGGAAAAAAAGAAGAAATCGACTTGGAAAAAGTCCACGTTCTTGCAATTCATGCGTCATATATTTTTGACAATGCCGAATATTTTTCTTCAATAACCGAAGCCTGCTCTGACTGTGCCTGCTCATGCGGAACAACACGCCGACGGGGAAAAAAACGCAAAGGCAAGCTTCTTCTGCCGGAAGAATTTGCAAAAGTAGCCAATAGAATTTCAGGAACAGAAAAAAAAGGCGGAAAAGTCGCAGTTGTGTTTGGCAACGAAAGAACCGGACTTGACGACAACGAAATCCTTGAATGCGAAATGGGCGTTACAATTCCTTCAAGCGAAGAATTCGGCTCGCTGAACTTAAGCCATGCCGTGCAGATTATGTGCTACACTTTGTTCCGCTACAATGAAAAAAATAAAATTGGATACACGCCAATAGATTCAAAAAGGCTGAAAAAAACTGTAACAACAATCGCAGATAATCTTCAGAAAATCGGATTTTTTTCTGTTACAGGACGCAAAGACATGGAAATTTTCTGGCGTGATATTTTGTCCCGCTCGGCTTTAAGCGAAGGCGAAGCGCAATATATAGAAAAAATATTCGACAAAGCAGCAGGTCTTTCTAAAAAAAGATAATATCATCTGCAAAGAGAATTTCTTTTTTTGCGCTGACACAAGAACGTTCAATGCAGTTTTTTAGCTGCCTGATATTTCCCGGCCAAGAAAAATCCATAAGTTTTTTAATTGCACAGGCAGAAAGTTTTTTCTCAAACACAGCAGCGCAATCTTCTGCAATTTTTAAAAGCTCATCCTTGCGTTCTCTTAGCGGTGGAACATTTATAACTAGAACACTGATTCTGTAAAAAAGCTGTTTTTTAAAAAGATTTTTTTCAACAAGCTCTGAAATTTTTGAATCTGTTGCAAAAATAAGACGCGCATCAAGACTGAGCTTTTTGCTGCTCCCAACTTTGCTGAATTCCTTTGAATCCAAAACTCCAAGAAATTTTCCCTGGCTTTCAAGGCTAAGCTCGCAAATTTCATCAATGAAAAGAGTTCCATCAGAAGCTTCTTCAAAAATTCCAGAATTTTCTTCCGCTCCAGTAAAAGAGCCTTTTATAGAACCAAAAAGCGAACTTTCAATTAAATTTGGATTTATTTCAGCAAGATTAAAAGAAGTAAATTTGCCGTTTTTTCTTATTGAATTTTCGTGAATAAAACGGGCAGTATGATTTTTTCCAGAACCGCTTTCGCCAAGCAGCAAAACCGTGGAATCGCTCTTGCAGGCAATTTCAATCTGCGCTTTAAATCCAAGACACAAATTGTTTTCTGCGCAAATACATTCATCCAGTTTTTCTTCACAAAACAAATCTTTGCAAGGCGAAGAAACTTCGGCTTTAAGTTTTACCAGCTCAGAAATATATTTTAGGCAGTCAGATTCTTTAAAGCAAACAAAAACTGGACGCTCAAGTGTATTTTTGAAAAATTTAGAAATGTAGGAAGATTCACCGCAGGAAAAACAAGAGCCGTCTATTAAAACTGCCAGAACCAAAAAAAATTCCGGACGAATAAAAGAAATTTCTTCTGTTTGCACACAAAAGAAATCAAAGTCCCGGCTAAAAACAACTTTGCAAAAAGAAATAAATTCTTTTCTACTTGAAACTATTAAAATTCTCTCCCTTGGCAAAAGCCTCTAATCCTTTTTAAAAAGTTTTGTCCAGACAAGAAGAATTATATACCACAAGAATGGAAAAATCAAAAAAATTCTAAGCGGATTTCTGATAATTTCTCCCCAAACTTCATGTCCTTTTTCAAAAGTTTTTGGATTTACACGTTTGATTCTTTTACTTAAAATTCCAACTGCGTCCCGGTAATACATAAAAATTCCAGAAGAAAATCTTTCTCTATTTGAATAGCTCCAAAAATCTTTCTTTTTAATTCCTTCGCTTACAAGAACCAAAGATGGAGACGCTTTTGAAATCGCCTGAATAATATTTTCTTCGTCCTGCTTTTGATAATAGCCCACGCATCTTCCCACAATCTGAAGTCCGCGGAAAGTAGAACGCATATTTTTTTCCGCAGCGGCAAGAGCTTTTTTTCTTCCGCCGAAAATATAAAACGACTTGTAGCGGCTTTCAAGAATAGAAAGAATGCTTATAAACGCGTCAAATGGATTATGCCTGAAAGGAACAGCCTTTTTAAGAAACTTTGCCCCAGACAAAATGCTTTTTGAAATAGGCAGAATCAAGTCGGCATTTCTTATGCTTTCTGCGTATTCGTTTTTGCGCCGGATTTTCATAAAGTCCCAGATTGTTATAAATGAAATTTGGGAAGGACCTTTTTTTTCCAAAAGCTGCAAAATCTTTTCTTCCAAATCCTGCTTAGAACAAACGTCCACAGGAACACCGAGTAGTTCTATACGTTGAACCGCCATTTTATTCTCCACTTAAAGCAGTCTGCAAAGCCGCAATTCCGTACAAAGAAGCAGTTTCGCATCTCAATATATTTGTGTCAAAATGCACGGGAATAAATCCGCTTTCTTTCATCATGCTGATTTCCTGCACAGAAATTCCACCTTCCGCGCCAACCGCAACTGCAATTTTTGCATTTTCCTTTTTTATAACATCGGCATTTTTTAGCGCATTATAAATGCTCTTTGTTCCATCGCTTCTCTCATAAAGGACAACCGCCGCCTTGTGTTCCGCCTGCAAATTTCTCCAAAAACTGCAAGCCGCATCCACAGAAACTGAAGGAAAAACTTTTGTTTCAACAGGAGAACCGCTTTGCTGCCTTGCTTCCGTTATTATTCTTTGCCAGCGTTCATCTTTTGATTCGGCTTTTTTCCGCGCGGACTCAATGTTTCCTTTTTGGCAGAATTCACCTTCCACTGGAATTATTCCGCAGACTCCGCATTCCGTAGCCTGCCTTATAATCAAATCCATTTTTGGAGGCTTTGCCTCAAACTGAAAAAGATAAATTTCCGTCTTGGGCTTTTTTAAAACAGGAATTGCCTGCAAGACAGAATTGTTGCAATTTAGCTTTCCCGCCACCTGAAGAATTATTTTTTTTTCACAAGAATCAATCTTTGCAACGGTCATCTGCTGAAGAGAACCGTTCAAAAGCCTTGCATAAATCATGTCGCCGCACTTAACTCTTAAAACGGAATTCAAGTAATGATATTTTTTTCCTTCAATGCAAATGCAACCATTAGAGTCAAGCGGAGTTTCTACAATAAATTGCCTCATTGTTCCTGCTGTTCTTTTAAAGTTTTTGTCGAAGCCATAAGCTCAGCAAAGTTTCCGCCTTTTATAACTTCGATTGCTGCATTTAACTGGCTGTCATAGTCAAGATCGTAAAGGCGAGGCGGACGCGTCCTGTCAAGCTCGTTGCGTATCATTTTTCTAAGAAGCCTCTCTTCAAGCTTGTATTTTTTACGCAACGTTTTAGCATAGGAAGCAATTTCCGCTTCTGTCATGTTCTGATGAGAATCCACATAATCTGCTATTGCGCCAGATTCTTCAAGAGCGTGCCAGTCGTTTTGCTCTTCTTCTGTGAAGTCCGGGTAAAGAACTTCCAAATCAGGCTTGATTCCAATCTTATCAATGTTCGTGTCGCTCGGAGAATAATATTTTGCCACGGTGATTTTGAATCCGTCGTTGTTTACAAGTCCGCGCGGAACCTGAACGCTTCCTTTTCCAAATGACTTTTCGCCTACAAGATAAGCGGTCTTTGTGTCTTTTAAAGCTCCGCTTAATATTTCGCTTGCGCTTGCAGTCGCCCTGTTTATAAGAACAACAATCGGAATGCCGCGCACAACAGTTTTTCTTTTTACAGCATGATAAACCGCATTTTCATAAGCAAGACGGCTTTTTGTGGAAACTATTATGCCTTCATCAATAAATTTATCCGCAATGTCCACCGCGCTGTCCAAAAGTCCGCCGCCATTATTCCGCAAGTCTATAATAAGTCCGTTAAACGAAGCTTCTTTGAATGAATCCAAAGCTTCCTGAACTTTTGCCGCAGTGTTCACAGAAAATTCCGTAAGACGCAAGTAGCCTATTTTTTCACCTTCAATCATTCCGTATTTTACAGACGGATTTTGGATAACAGCACGCACAAGAGTCCGCTCAAATTCAAGAGAATTTCTTCTGCGGATTTTTACAGTAACGCTTTCGCCAACAGTTCCGCGCAGCATGCTCAAAACTTCATCCATCGTAATTGTAGAAGTGTCCACGCCGTCAACTTCAATAATCAAGTCTCCTGACTGAATTCCAGCCTTTGCGCCCGGAGTATTTTCTATAGGCTCGGCAACTTCAACATAAGCGGGCTTTTCTTCTGTGGAAACAAGAGGCTTTGTTATGGAAAGTCCAACGCCGCCAAAGTTTCCAACAGTTGTGTCGGTAAGGCTTCTCCATTCAGACTGCGCCATATAAACTGAATAAGGGTCATCAAGCGCGCCAAGCATTCCCTTTAATGCGCCTTCATACAAAATCTGCGGATCAACTTCTTCCACATAATTCTGCTGAATAAAATAATACAATTGATCTATAACTTTAAGAAACTGACGCTGCTTTGCTGAATCTATGTCTGAGCTTGAAGAATTAGACTGCGAAAAACACTGCGAGGCAAAAATAGAAAACAATATAAACGCTGAAAAAATCCGCGTAGCTTTTAATAATTTCTTTGCGATTTTCATTGCTCCATTTTAAGCCCTTTTAAGGCACTGTTCAAGGGCATATTTATATTGAATAAAAAAGTGCTTGATTCAATTTGACTTTTGATAAAAGTAACTGTTTAACTGTGTTTATTCCAGCACTAAAAAGTTTGTCATTGCCGTGCTTGACACTGCGAAGTTTGCACAGCAAACTCGGTTGGCAATCTACTGTAAATTTTTAACAGATTATCGGGTCAAGCCCGATAATGACAACAAAATTCGACATTCAAACTGCTTTTAAATAACAATAGACTTTAACTAAAAGCTGATATATAATAAGAACAATACTTTTATTGATTTAAAGACGTTTTCACTGTCGTTGCGGGTGGGCTTCGGCAGTTTTTTTGTTTTAAATTGAAATAGATGAAGAAAACAAAAAAGCCAGCTAGAATCTCTAGCCGGCTTTTTTAATGAAGTATTTTTTATGTCATTTTCGGGCTTGCCCCGGAAATCTGTATCAAAAGATTGCCACATCAAGTACTTCAATGACATTTAGAGCTTATTAAAAAACTCCTTGTTAAATAATCTCGCTTACAGGGATTTTGTAAACACTTCCGCAGTTGCGGCAGACAATTTCAAGCGGGTCAGGGCCGTTTTGCTTTATGTCGGCAAGCTCATTTTTTGGAAGTGTCTTTAAATAGCCGATATATTTTTCCTTGCTGCACGGACAGTCAAAAATTATGCCGCGCTCAACTGCAATCGCAGGCTCAAACTCGCGGAAAAGACCGTGCACAATGTCTTCTGCCTTGCCTTTTTCAGAAAACCACTTGCCAAGCGAAGGACAGGCAGAAAAAGCGTTTTCAATTTTTTCTATCAGCTCTTCATCCACTTTCTGGTCTGCGCCGCTTGCTGTATTCGAGCCGGAATCTTTTGTTCCGCCAGTTTCAGGCATAACTTGAACAAACATTCCGCCTGCGCCCATCACGCGTCCGTTTTTGTCCATAAAAATGCTTGTGTTGAACGCCGTGCGAATCTGGTCAGACTGCTGGAAAAACCAAGCCAAATCCTTAGTGATGTTTTTATAAAGAATTTCCACAGAGCTGGTTTGCGCAGTTTTGTCGCCCGGATGAACTTTTGACATTGTCATTGTTCCATCCCCAAGAAAAGGACTTAAATCCCAGCTTTCTAAAGGCTTTTCCACAGGAATATGGTTTTCATACAAAAATCCGCGCACATAGCCTGAAGAATCAGCTTCAACAGAAAATCCTTTTGCAGGACCGTTTGTGTCATAATGCCAAGTAAGATGTTCCTTTCCTTTCATAGTGGGAATCATAAGAGCGGCACAGATTGATGCCTGCCCCAAAACCATTGTCTCAAGAATTCCAAGGTTATGCTGAGAACGAAGCTGGTTTACAAAACGTGTTCCATGAAAAAGCGCGCCTCTTGCTCGTCCGTCCGCCATTACAAAAATAGAAAGTCCATCTTTTTCAAGTGAATCAATATGGCTGTTCAGCTCGTTATCATTTATCTGTGCTTTTATCATGGAATATATAATAGTAAGAAACAGAATTTATGTAAACTTAAATCGGCGGCAATTACAGGGCAAACGCATGTAAAAA
>DKDI01000020.1 GCA_002449305.1 Treponema sp. UBA6852 | reverse complement strand
CTCTTTATGCCTAGAATATAAAACACGCTGGAAAATATTTAAAATATAATGTTTTTTTGCTGAGCATAAGTTTTGATTATGGTAAGTAGAGAAAGGGAATACTAATATTAACGCAAGGCTAAAAACGACAGGCTGAAAAAACAAACATAACAAGCCGGATTTGCATTTTTTGATGAATTTTAAAATTCCGCAGGCAGAAATCACGTGCGGACGAATTGCGGAATTATTCCGTTTTGAGAAATTACTCCAGTTCGGGGTGCGGAATTAAATTTTATTATTAACAACCGAAATCAAAAAATCTGCAACTGTCATCGCCGAATTTACAAATAATTGCGCATGATGTTCTTTTATAGCAATACGTTTATTTCCAACACCATGAGAGTCACCGCTTTTTTTCCTCATCTCTGAAATAGACATAATGATTTTATCAAGTCCAGAAAGTAAATCATTAATCCGTTTATCAGTTTCTTTATTTTGGTGCATATTATATAAAAGTTTTACTTGGGTATAGAGTTTTATAATATTTCCACTGTCCGTTGGTTTTTGATTTTGTTTTTCAATAGCAAAACAGAAAATTTCTTCTATAAGAGTTCTAGCTTTTGTTATCGCGCTATCAAAATTGCCATTCTGAATATCTTCATTAGCTCTTTTTGTTATGCTGATAATATACTTACGGTTTATATTTTGTATTGTAGAAATATCCACAATAGAATTAATTTTATATTTTTCCAAAAGACATTTACATTTTTCATATTGCTTGTGTTTTTTGTCTGTTCCATAAATTGAATTGTCATAAAGTTTAGCTTCATAGTACCTTAACAAATTGGTACTTAACTTTATGATTTTTTCATCAGAACATTCTGAAAAATATTTAGTCAAAGATTTTCCTTTTGATAAATTATATTTACGGCATAATTCTTCGCCTATACTTTCTCTTGTAAAATTATTGAATCTATCCGTTGAAAAATCAAAGACATAACCGTCTCCATTATTAAAAAAGTCTAAAAGTATATCTTTATCAATGGTATCCATTTATTTTCAACATTATGCAGTTACCAATATTTTTTCAGTATTAGTATTTGTTGCAAATTCAAATTGATTTTCCAGTGTCTTTTTTATTGCAGTTGCGATTTCAAAGGCAAGGTTTACCGGCACTGCATTTCCAATCATCTTGTATGCGTCGTCAACATTTTCATAGATAAACTGAAATGTATCTGGAAATCCCTGAACCCTAGCAACTTCGCGGACTGTCATTCTGCGGTAAAGATTTTCTTTCTCTTTCACGAATTCGCATTTATTCAAACCGACTTTCTGCATTTTTGGAGCCTGCGGATGCAGCTGGCACTGACGACCGCTCGCCTGAACTGTAAAGGCCTGCTCGTCCCAAGATTTTACACGGTTTCGGCTCATAAAAATCGGTGAGTATGCTCCTGTAAAATATTCGTTATTGTTTATAGCGTCCGGATTTCTATGATTTTTAGGCAAAGCAGGAACTGCGGTATCTTTTAAATCCCAGATAATATCTTTAAGACAGATTTTTTTGTCATCATCTTCTGTTGAGCCTTTTGGAAACTGAAAATCGATATTCAAGTCGCTTCTGAATCCAATGTAGAAAACACGCTTGCGTTCCTGAGCAACGCCATAATCTTTTGCATTAACCATTGTCAAAGAAACATCATAACCGGCACTTTTAAAAAGAGTAAGAATATTCTGAACGGCCTCCGAATGCCGCTTTGCCAACATTCCGCTTACATTTTCAGCAAGGAAAAATTTCGGTCTTTTGTTTTTTAGGATTCTGATATATTCATAAAAAAGTTTTCCGCGAGGATCATCGATTCCGCGCAAAGAGCCGGCTTCTGACCAGGACTGACAAGGCGGACCTCCGATAATTCCGTCAATCTCATCTGGAAAATCTTCTTCCTTTATATTTCTGATGTCGCCGCGGATAAGTTTTGTTTTTGGATGATTTTTTTCAAAAGTAGCCCAAATTGATGAGTCAAATTCATTTGCAATCGGAATTTCAAATCCCGCTTTTTCAAATCCTAAATCAAGACCGCCACAGCCGCTGAAAAGACTTATTACTTTCATTTGGATTCTCCAACAAAAAAAGTTATGAGTTTCGCTTCTTTCAACTCAGCTGGATTGTTTGGATTTTTGATTCTTACATCTCTTATTTCAAGATTTGTATTGTTTCTTGCTAGTTCATATAATTCTGAAATATTTTCAAATGAATTAAACTTATCATCATTGATAATACACATAAAATTAAAAGTATTTGAAAAATTCTGTTCATAAACATAGTTGAAAACTTTGAATGGATTTTCAATTCCCCACATACCGCGAACACGAAGATATGTTATTCCAAGAGGGTCAACTTTATTTATATGTCCTAATTCTTTGCTTGGAGAAAATTCTATTCCTTCGATAGTTTCTACACCCTCTTTTATTTTCGTTTTTATTCTTTCATAAGTTTCCTTTTCAGCGCAATAATCTTCGCCATAAACGAATGCCAATGACTTTAGATAATCACCTTTTACAACGCCAACCGCATAAATCATATCCCGGACAGTCCACTGCTCACATTCACGGCAGGCTTTGCTTATCATTTGGCTATCTGCATAGAGTTTACATTTTGGATAACTTGAATTAAGAGCCAAAGCGGCATTTTGATTTTCAATTTTCTTTACTTCGATTGCATCCCCAGCATTTCCGCCTTTCAGCATACTGTCAGGAGGATTTGTTTTATTTCCTAAGTAAGAAAAAGTTGAAGAAATAGCAACTGCTCGAGATTGTCCTTCCTCAAAATCCACAGTTCCTGCAAAAACATCTTTTATATATTCTTCAAGTGCATCGCCCATACTGTTTGCTCTATTTGTGCTGTCGCCTTGACGAATCAGTTTTATCTTTGGATTTTCAACCAAATTGCAGATTGCTGTTATAATGTTATTCAAAATATCCTCCAAAAAGAATGTAAAACCACTATACACGTTTTTTGGCAAAACTTCCATAGTGATTTTGCAAAACGAAGTTTTGCGGCGGAATGAGCGTCAGCGAAGTGCGAAAAGCCCGACCGCCGCTTGCGGTGGTAACGCCCAAATAAAAAAAACAGCCCCTGCCATTAAAGCAGAAGCTGCCTGAAAAAATACAATGCGCAATAAAAATCACGCATTACACATTGTTCATTGCGTATTGTGAATTGAAATCACTTTCCGCAGTTTGAAACGTTCGCATTCGTTCAGAAAACGTCCGCTTCTATTCCCAGCTGTATTCAGGGGCCAGGAGCTGAATCAGCTTTTTGTCGTGGTTGCGTGCAAGGCGGGTGTTCTCGTCAAAAATCATTGTTGCGCCACCGGCGTTTGTGTACGCTTCCCATTTCAGGTTTGCGGTGCTAGGGTCTCCGTTTTTTGCGAAGGCAATCCATGAGCCGGACATTTCGTCCTGAACTTTTTTTGCCATTTCCAAATCCGTGGTCTTTACAAGAGCCATGTCAGCGTTTGCAAACACGAACGGAATTTCCGCAGTGTGGACTGAAAGCGGACTGTCAAGCGCAAAGATGTACGAGTACACCGGGGATTTCTGCCGCGCCTTTGCCCTCATAATCTTCAGCATAGGGATTCTGATTACGCGCGAGTCAACATAGGCCGCCTCAAAGTCCTGCTTTTCAGGATATGCCGCCTTGAAAGCCGCAAGAACCTCAGCCGCCTTTTCGCCGTATTTTTGGGAAAGAAGAGATTTTGTCTCGTCCGCGCCCAGCGTGATTTTGCTTCCGCTGTTCCATGAGGCGTCGCCCATCTTCTGCATTGTCTCCCATTCGTTAAGGTTCGAGCCAATCAGAAGAGAGTATTTTTCGCCGTTTTTCGGGAATCCGTTTTTGCCTGCGATGTCGTCCGGGATAAAGTCGCCGTCAACATAAGGCTCCCAGGAAAGAGAATAGCCTTCTCCAAGAGCCGCAGGAATCTTGAATTCTTTTCCTATCTGGTCAAGCGCCTTGTCAGAAGCCTGAACAAGGTCGGAATAAGGAACGCTCTGGAGCTTTTCAAATTCGTCTTTTTTAAGCCCGAGATTTTCAAGCGTAAGCTCGGTAACGCGCTCTGCCGCCGCCTTTGGAGTCCAAAGAACGCCCATTGTCTCGGTCGCGCCGCTTTCAACAATTCCGCGCCTGAAAAGTCCGTTTGCGTAAGGGCTTTCCATAAGCGCAAGGACTTTTGCTCCGCCGCCGCTTTCTCCAAAAATTGTCATGTTGTTCTTGTCGCCGCCAAAATTTGCAATGTTTGCTTTTATCCACTGCAAAGCCTGAACCAGGTCGTAGATTCCGACGTTGCCCGAATACTTGTACTCGTCCGAATAAGAAGCAAGATTCAAGTGGCCAAGCACGTTGAGCCTGTGGTTCACGCTGACTACAACAACGTCGCCTCTTTTTGAAAGATTCTCGCCGTCATAGAAAGGCTGCTCGATTGCAGAACCTGCCATAAATCCGCCGCCGTGAAGCCATACGATTACCGCGCGTTTTTTTCTGTCCGCAGAAGGAGTCCAGATGTTTAGATTCAGCGGACTTTCGCTCATGTTGTCTGTTCCGGCAGTTCCCGGGCGGAAGCCTGTCTGTATGGCAATCGGACCGTATTTTGTCGCGTCTAAAATGCCGCCCCACTTTTGAACCGGCTTTCCGACAGTGAACCTTTTTTCAACCTGCGCATAAGGAATTCCCTTGAAGGAATAGATTCCGCCAGAAACGCTTCCGCGAACCAAGCCGCTTTCAGTTTTTACGACTGCGCCGGAAGAAAGGGAAGCTGAAAGTTTTTTATATTCCTTCTCTGAAATCCGCCCAAACCACTGCACGCCAGTTTTTTCAGGATTCGTGTTCACAGCAAGGTGGGCAAAACTTGAATTGGCGGCCGCGCCGTGCCAATGCCTTACGTTCGGAGGGCAGAACGCAACATCGCCCGGATGCATTACCTGAACGCTCTCGCCCTCAATCTGATGAAAGCCGATTCCGTCCGTCGCAATCAGAATCTGTCCGCCCTCGTGGGTGTGCCAGCCGTTGTAAGTTCCTGCGTCAAACACAACGTTATGGATTCCAGGCGCGCCTGCCTCGTTCGGTGTTCCAAGCACATCGGAAAGATAAGCCGGTCCTGAAAAATTCGGAGATTTTAGAAGAGTTCCGTTTCCGAACATGAATCTGCCGGCGGAAGTCAGTTTTCTTCCATTATATTCTTCCGCGTCAACATTCGCGTACCATTCCTCGCTCACATCCTCGTGAACATCTTTTCCGCTTTCAGGCTTCCAGTCCGCATCGTAAATCACAATCTGCTGAAACCAGCTGTCGGGAACCGCACCGTGCCAGTGCTTAACGCCAGCCGGAATATGGAGAACGTCGCCCTTCTGTATAATCTGCGCCTTCTCGCCTTCCGCCTGATAGTAGCCGCGACCGCCGGTAACAAGAACCTCCATTCCGCCGTGAACGTGCCAGCCGCTGTGAGAGCCGGGCGCAAAAGTTATGCTGTTTGTAACCGGAAAATTGTAGAGCGAATCTTTCTGAATCAGATTCTTGAAATAAACAGTTCCGAAAAAACGCGCGCTGGCATCGTCTCCAAGCGGAAAAGTCAAGCCGTTTTTTGATGTGATTTTTCCGCCGGAAGAAACGTCAGTTTTCGCAACATTCTTTGTGCTTGAGCAAGCGGCAAGCGAAATCGCAAGAATTCCGGCAAAAACCGTTGCTGAAAAAATATTTTTTTTCATTGATACCTCCAATAAAATTATCCAGACGTCCCATGCCTTTATCTAATTCCACAGGGCAGCCCGAGTTTTCTACTTTCTACTCTCTTCCGCTACAGTCTTTTTCCAAAGAATTCTGAAAGCTTGCTTGTCGCTTCGGCAACGTATTCACTTTTCCAGTAAGTCTTGATGTGGGACGCGCCGTCAATCAAGTAAAGCTCCTTGTCAGCTGTTCCGGTCGCCTTTTTGAAAGCGTCCTCTGACATATAGAGCGTGTCGGCGGCAGAGCCTGCAATCATCAAAAGCGGCTGGTTTATCAAGTCCATTCTGTCCTCAACGTCGAACGCCATGAGCTTGATGAAAGATTCGGTCGTGTAGCTTCCGGTCGCGCGCGGATGGCGGTAAGAAAGTCCGTAGTAGTCGATTCCGTCCTTGTAAAGTCCCTCCGGCTGGCTTTCCATAATCTTGCGAAGCTCGGCATCGTCCTTGTGCGGAGGCAAAAATCCTTCATAAAGAACATTGCCCTTAAGCTCCTCGTTGCGCGCGTTGCTTGCCCTCAAAAGACGCTCCTGAATTGTGGCAATCTGCTTGTCGCCAAAACCGTTTCTTCTTACGCGGCCTGAGTTGAACATTGAAAGAGTCGCCACCGCGCGGATTCTCTTGTCGGTCTGGCTTGCAGCAAGAGTGTAGCCGCCGCCACCGCAGATTCCAAGCGAGCCGATTCTTGCGCTGTCAACTTTCGGAAGCTGAACAAGATAGTCAACCATTCCGCTTACATCGTTGATTCTGTTCGCAGGCCAGTCGCGAAGACGAGGCTCACCGCCGCTTGCCCCCTGATAGCTCGCGTCCGCCGCAATCGTGATGTAGCCGGCCTCGGCAAGCTTTTGAGCATACAATCCCGCAACCTGCTCCTTGCAGCCGCCGTTCGGATGGGCCACCGTAAGTGCAGGATATTTCTTTGAGTCAGATTCGTCATAGTCCGCCGGAAGATAAAGATTCGCCGAAATCGCAATTCCGTTCAAATCGTAAGTAACCGGGCGGATATTCACCTTACCCTTTACATTTTCCGTAACCGCTCCGTCGTAAACCAATTCCCACGGATTTCCATTAAAACTTTTCATAGAGACCTCCTTCGTTTCCGCTGATTTTGTTGTGGCGCAGGCAGAAAAACCCGCTGTGCCGATAACTGCCGCAGTAAAGACCGCGACATTCAAAAGTGATTTTTTCATGTGTACCTCCAATTTTCTACAACCTTTACAGTTTCCGGGCTTTGAGCCAGTTTTCAATCAGGCCAGCAATCTGCCTGTTGTTTTTTT